>NZ_VIVQ01000001.1:1232580-1848870 GCF_007829035.1 Rudaeicoccus suwonensis | reverse complement strand
GAGATCGCCCGACGGTTTCACAACGAGGCCGTGCGCGACGTGCGGAAGGTACGCGCGATGCCTCAGGTGCGACTGTTCCGGCTGGCCGGCTTCACCCAGCTGCCGCAGCCGGTGGAGTTCGACGACCAGTTGCCGGAAGGCGTGTGACCCGAAACCAGGCGGGTGTGCTCTTGATCGGGCGCCGTCGAACGCCTTGGCGCACAGCTGCCGTGTCCGAAAGGTGTCACGGCATGGAATGTGGCACTTTGCTGCCGTGGGCGACCGCTACCCTGGGGATACCAAGTGCGTCATACGTGCGCTTCTGCCGTATGCCGCGACCTCCCCTGATCATGAAGGACCCTCGATGAGCAGCGACACCACCACCTCCCAGATCGGCACCGCCCGCGTGAAGCGTGGCATGGCCGAGATGCTCAAGGGCGGGGTGATCATGGACGTCGTCACCGCCGAGCAGGCCAAGATCGCCGAGGACGCCGGCGCCGTCGCGGTCATGGCGCTGGAGCGCGTGCCTGCCGACATCCGCGCACAGGGCGGCGTTTCGCGCATGAGCGACCCGGACGTGATCGACGGCATCATCGAGGCGGTCTCGATCCCGGTGATGGCCAAGGCGCGCATCGGTCACTTCGTCGAGGCACAGGTGCTGCAGAGCCTGGGTGTGGACTACATCGACGAGTCCGAGGTGCTGACCCCGGCCGACTACGCCAACCACATCGACAAGTGGGAGTTCACCGTTCCCTTCGTGTGCGGTGCGACCAACCTGGGCGAGGCGCTTCGCCGCATCACCGAAGGCGCGGCGATGATCCGCTCCAAGGGCGAGGCGGGCACCGGTGACGTGTCCAACGCGACGACCCACATGCGCAAGATCCGTGCCGAGATCCGTCGGTTGCAGAACCTGCCCGAGGACGAGCTCTTCGTGGCGGCCAAGGAACTGCAGGCGCCCTACGAGCTGGTCAAGGAGGTCGCCGAACTCGGCAAGTTGCCGGTCGTGCTCTTCACCGCCGGCGGCATCGCAACTCCCGCCGACGCCGCGATGATGATGCAGTTGGGCGCCGAGGGTGTCTTCGTCGGCTCGGGCATCTTCAAGTCCGGCAACCCGGCTCAGCGTGCCGAGGCGATCGTGAAGGCGACCACCTTCCACGACGACCCCGATGTGATCGCCAAGGTGTCGCGCGGTCTGGGCGAGGCCATGGTCGGCATCAACGTCGAAGAGATCCCCGAGCCGCACCGGCTCGCCGAGCGCGGTTGGTGACCATCCGGTCCCACACCAGCTCATGACTGAGCCCACGCTGCCGAGTCCGGCAGCGTGGGCTCAGTCCGTCGGTGAGCGGTCCACCCGATCTCGCCCGTCAGATAGAGGTGTCCTCTCTCCTCACGGGTGTGAAAACACCTGAAATCGTGGTGTTTTCGTCGCAACCAATCTCGGCGGGCTCCGAAACAGCGGCATTGGTCACGTTCGCGGCGGCCAACGGCAGCCGCGAACGCATGCCGATGTTGATCGCTGCGCCGATCACGGACATCCCGATCAGCGCGACCCACAACGTAGTGCTGCTGCGAGACAGCAGCCAGGTGTATGCCGCAGGCGCGACGATGCCCGCGGCCATCCAGGACAGTTGGTATGCCGCAACGTAGCGACCGCGCACAGTGTCCGGCCTGCTGTCGACAGCGATCGTCGTCAGCACCGGTCCACCGACGAGTTCACCGATCGTGTAAACCGCCGTGACGGCGATGATGACCACGCTCGCCATACCTATCGACAGCACGTCGAGTCCGGCGAACAGCACGTAACCCAGCGCGAACGCGAGGTTGGACAGAACGGCCAGGCGGTAGCGGATCCTGCCGGTCATCCATCGCACGACCAAGCCCTGACCGAAGCCGACAAGCACCGTGTTGACGGTGAAGATCGCGCCGACGACCCAACCGGGCAGGTGCAGCACCTCCTTGGCGTAGATCGGCAGGGCGACGTTGAGAGTCAGCGAACTCAGCGCGTAGACGACGTTGCTCGCGATCAACCAGCGGTACTCCGCATCGCGCAGCGCAATCGACCACGACGGAGCGGCATCGTCGCTGTGCTTCTCCGGTGTCGGCGCCGGAACCCGCAGCAACAGCAGCAGGCACCCGATGAACGACGCAGTGTTGGCGACGACGATCGCGTGATACGCCCACGTCGTGCCGATGGTGACGGCCAATCCGCCGACCAGGCCGCCCAGCGCGAACCCGATGTTGCGCAGGGCTCCGAGGAACCCGAACCACAACTCGCGCTCACCGCGTTGCGAGATGCTCGCGACCAGGGGTGCTTCCGACGCCCAGAATGCCGCGCCACCGACACCGACCACCGCCATCAGCACGGTGACGCTCCAGAACGATGTCGCGAAGAGGAATCCGACGAAGCCTGCCGCCATGAGCACATTCGCGGCGAGCAGCACCGGTTTGGCGCCGACACGGTCGACGAGGTGACCGACGCCGAGCACTGCAGGCAGGGCGATGAGCGCTCCGATCGAGGAGGTCAGACCGACCTGTTCGACCGACAGATCGGTGGTCGCGATGAAGTAGAGCAGCGACACCGGGATGAACAGTCCGGTGCCGACGGCATCGACGGCGACAGCCGCGACGAACGATCGTTGGCCGCGGATGTCAGGGATTCCGAGCCGTCGCATCACATGCCAAAGTCTTTCACCTCAAGTGGACTTGAGGACAACGATTATCCGGTGCACCGAATCGGCGCGCGAGCACGCACGATGGTGCGGGAGCAGAGGCGGCGGCACCCGCTCCGATCCGGGCTCGTCAGGCGTCCGTCGCGCGCGGCAGCATCATCAGGTGGATCGGGATCTTGATGCCGGGATGCCACGGCGCGTCAGTGGTTTCGATGATCTGCCAGCCGCGTCGCAGATACAGCTGGACCGGTGTCTCGTGCGCGGCGACCACGTCGAGCACCGGGTAGCCCTCGGCCAACGCGACCTTTGTCGCCGTCGCGAGCAGGCCCGAGCCGATGCCGCTGCCGGCACGGTCGATGTCGGCGAAGAAGGCTGAGATGCAACGGAGTTCACTCATGGGCACGCCGTGCGCGGAGGCCCACGAGCGGCTGATCGGATCCTCGTCGTCGGTGACCGAGGTGATCGCGACCTGACCGACAACCGTGCCGTCGACGTCGGCCACCCACGCGTGCAACTCGGTGTCGCGTTTGAGGAAGTGCTCCACCGGTGCGGGGAAGGGCCACACGAAGGGATATTTGGTGCGCTCCTGCTGTCGTTCGAGCAGGCCGGCGAGGGCGGGCAGATCGTCGTCGGTGCGTGGTCGGATCTGGAACGGTGTCACAGCTGGGCAGGTTAGTCCGGTCGCCGCGACGGCCATCAACCGTCTCAGCCCGGTGTCGTAACGCCGCTGACAGTCCGCGCTCAGAGCCGGTCGCGCAGGAGCGCGATGTCAGCGATGTGCTCGTCTGCTCCGCCGGGTGTCTCGCATACGACAGGCGCACCGGCGTCGCGCACGACAGCTGCGAGCTGATCCGGATCGATATGTCCTGCACCGAAATTCGTGTGGCGGTCGGCGCCGGAGTCGAAGGAGTCGCGGCTGTCGTTGGCGTGCACCAGATCGATCCGGCCGGTGATCTGGTGAATCCGTTCGACGGCCTCGCTGAGTTCGATGCCGCCGGCCCACGCGTGGCAGGTGTCGAGACAGAAGCCGACGTTCTCGTGCCCGTCGGCAGTGCTGATCGCAGCCCAGACACCGGCGATCCGATCGAGGTGCCGGGCCATCGCGTTGTCTCCGCCGGCGGTGTTCTCGATGAGCAGCGGGATCTTCAGGTCGGTCGCTTCGATCGCCTTGCGCCAGTTGTCGAAGCCGGTGGCCGGATCGTCGACCTTGCCCACATGACCGCCGTGGACGATGAGGCCCTTGGCGCCGACCTCCGCCGCAGCATCCATGTGCTGTTGCAGCAGTTTGCGGCTCGGGATGCGGATGCGATTGTTCGTGGCGGCGACGTTGATGATGTACGGCGCGTGCACATAGAGCGCGATGCCCGCCGCGTCGGCATCAGCGCGCAGCGCAGCAGCACCCCCGGCATACCGAACTTCTGGCCTCTTGTAGCTCTGTGGGTCGCCGAGGAAGAACTGCACGACGGTCGTGCCACGGGCTGCGGCCTCGGCGAGCGGGTCGGTCTGGTCGACATGGGCACCGATGGCGATCGTCATACGGCACAGCCTAGGAAGCCAGCCTGACAGCCGATGGACCTCGCGCCATCGAGCACCCACCCGACGGAAACGGCTACGGTGGCGGCCGATGGATGCTCAATCAGTCGTGACCAGGCCCACCCACCCCCTCGGATGAGACCCCGGTCGATTCGGCCGGATCAGGCGTAGCGTTGCGGGGGTGAGCGATTCGACTCCTGCACCCACCATTCACACCGTCGGAGAATTGCGCGCGAGCGGCCACGTGCACCGCGGCATCCGCGAGGAGCTCCGGTTCAATCTGCTGGCCAAACTCGCGGCCGGTGAGGATCCGTGGCCCGGGATACAGGGCTTCGAGGGCACCGTCCTGCCGCAGTTCGAGCGGGCTCTCATCGCCGAGCACGACATCGTGCTGCTGGGGGAGCGCGGGCAGGGCAAGACTCGATTGCTGCGGACTCTGGTCGGGCTGCTGGACGAGTGGACCCCGGTCATTGCCGGGTCCGAGTTGGGCGAGCATCCCTACGCCCCGATCCTTCCCGCGAGCCGGCGCCGGGCCGCTGAACTCGGCGACGACCTGCCCGTCGAGTGGCGCCACCGAGACGAGCGGTATGCCGAAAAGCTCGCAACGCCAGACACATCCGTCGGTGACCTGGTCGGAGACATCGACCCGATGAAGGTCGCCGAAGGGCGCAGCCTCGGCGACCCCGAGACGATCCACTTCGGGCTGATCCCACGTTCCCACCGCGGCATCGTCGCCATCAACGAGCTGCCCGACCTGGCCGAACGCATCCAGGTCTCGATGCTGAACGTGATGGAAGAACGCGACATCCAGGTGCGCGGTTACACGCTGCGACTGCCGTTGGATGTGCTCATCGTCGCCAGCGCCAACCCGGAGGACTACACCAACCGCGGCCGCATCATCACGCCGTTGAAGGACCGTTTCGGTGCGCAGGTCCGCACGCACTATCCGCTCGAGGTCGAGGGCGAGATCGCGGTGATCCAGCAGGAGGCGCAGCTGTCGGCCACCGTCCCGGCATACCTGATCGAGATCCTGGCGAGGTTCACACGAGGGCTGCGCGAGTCGAGCGCGGTCGACCAACGGTCAGGCGTATCAGCGCGATTCGCGATCGCGGCCGCGGAAACGGTGGCCGCGGCGGCGGTGCACCGGGCGACCGTTCGGCACGAGGACGAAGCCGTCGCACGGGTCATTGACCTCGAGACGGCGGTCGAGGTGCTCGGCGGCAAAGTCGAGTTCGAGTCAGGCCATGAGGGTCGGGAGCAGCCGGTGCTCGAACATCTGCTGCGCACCGCAACCGCAGAAACCGCCCGCCACCGCCTCCGCGGCATCGACCTCGGGCTTCTCGTCCACGCGATGACCGACGGCGCCCAGGTGACCACGGGCGAGCAGGTGACCGCCGCCGAACTCCTGCGGGAGTTGCCGGTGCTCGGCGAATCCGAGTTGTATGACGACATCGCGCAGCGACTCGACGCGACCACCCCCGGCGAACGGGCCGCTGCCGTCGAACTCGCCCTCGAAGGCCTGTTCCTCGCGCGCAAGGTCAGCAAGGACACCGACGACGAAGGCAACACGACCTACGGAGAAGGCTGAAAAGCCGTGGCACGCAAGAGCGTTCATCGATCTCGATACGGCAGGTATGCCGGAGGGCCGGACCCGTTGGTGCCGCCTGTCGACCTGGCGGAAGCCCTTGACGCGATCGGCGAGGACGTCATGGCCGGCTACAGCCCCGAGCACGCGATGCGCGAGTTCCTGCGCCGTGGCGGCCGGCAGCAGCAGGGCCTGGACGACCTGGCCCGGCAGATCGCCCAGCGGCGGCAGGAGTTGCTCGACCGGAACAACCTGAACGGCACCTTCGAGGAGGTCCGCAAACTGCTCGAGGAGGCAGTCCTCGCAGAGCGCAAGCAACTCGCCCGCGATCTGGATGACGACGCGCGTTTCGCCGAGATGCGCATCGAGAATCTGCCGGCCTCACCCGCGGCAGCAGTCAGTGAGTTGTCCGACTACGAGTTCCGTAGCAGCGAGGCCCGCGAGAAGTACGAGCAGATCAAGGACCTGCTCGGCCGCGAGCTGCTCGACCAGCGGTTCGCCGGCATGAAGCAGGCCCTGCAGGGCGCCACCGAGGAGGACCGCGCCCAGATCAGCGAGATGCTGGGCGACCTCAACCAGCTGCTGGAGGCACACGCCCGCGGCGAGGACACCGACAAGCAATTTGCGGACTTCATGGCCAAGCACGGCGACTTCTTCCCCGAGCAGCCGCAGAACATCGAGGAGCTGCTGGACTCCCTCGCAGCACGTGCAGCCGCCGCGCAACGGATGCGCAACTCGCTGTCCCCGGAGCAGCGTGCCGAACTCGACCAACTCGCGCAGCAGGCCTTCGGCTCGCCGGACCTGATGAACCAGCTGGGCCAGCTGGACGCCAATCTGCGGGGCCTGCGACCGGGCGAAGACTGGTCGGGCGCAGAGGGATTCGAGGGTGAACAAGGGATGGGACTGGGCGACGGTACGGGCGTCATACAGGACCTCGCTCAGTTGGACGCGCTCTCCGAGCAGCTGTCGCAGCAGTATGCCGGCGCCGACATGGACGACCTCGATCTGGACGCGCTCGCGCGCCAACTCGGCGACGAAGCAGCCGCGTCGGCGCGCACGCTTGCGGAGTTGGAGAAGGCGCTGCGTGAACGCGGCTATCTCACCAAGGATTCCGACGGTCAGCTCAGCCTGTCTCCGCGCGCGATGCGAGAACTTGGTCGAACCCTGTTGCGCGATGTGGCGACCCGCCTGACCGGGCGGGGTGGCTCGCGCGACGCACGCCGGGCCGGTATGGCGGGGGAGCCCACCGGTGCCGCCCGGCAGTGGCAGTTCGGTGACACCGAACCGTGGGATGTCACGCGCACACTCACCAACGCCGCTCTGCGCAGGGCAGGGGGAGACGACCGGATGCTGGCGCTGGCCGATGTCGAGGTCCAAGAGACAGAAGCGCGCACGCAGGCCGCGGTCGCGTTGCTGGTCGACACGTCCTTCTCGATGGCGATGGACGGTCGATGGGTGCCGATGAAACGCACCGCGCTGGCCCTGCACCATCTGATCCAGACCCGCTTCCGCGGTGACAGCCTGGAGCTGATCGCCTTCGGCCGGCACGCGCAGACGATGGACATCGACGAGCTCACCGGACTGTCGGCCGAGTGGGACAAGGGCACCAACCTGCACCACGCGCTGATGCTGGCCAACCGGCATTTCCGCAAGCACTCCAACGCACAGCCGGTGCTGCTGATCGTCACCGACGGCGAGCCGACAGCTCACCTCGAGCCGGACGGCGAGGTGTGGTTCTCCTACCCGCCGCACCCGTTGACCGTCGCCTACAGCGTGCGTGAATTGGACAACTCGGTGCGGCTGGGTGCGCAGACCACGATCTTCCGCCTCGGTGAGGATCCGGGCCTGGCGCGTTTCCTGGACCAGCTGGCCCGGCGTGCCGACGGTCGCGTGGTGGTGCCGGATCTGGACGGCCTGGGCGCAGCTGTCGTCGAGGGCTACCTCGGCTCGCGTGCCGGCGGGTCGTCATACGGCGGGCTCGACGGCGGCTGGGGCTGGCGCGGTTCCTGGGTCGACTGACGACTGTGCCGCAGTAGAGCCCATCTCGTCGTCAACGCCCGAGTCGGGGCGGCTACCGTTTCCGCCGTGAAACCAACGATCGGGGTCCTGGCCGTCCAGGGCGACGTCCGCGAGCACGTCCGGGCGCTTGAGTCCGCGGGAGCGAGTGCGCCGCTGGTGCGCCGGCCCTCCGAGCTCGAGCACCTCGACGGCATCGTGCTGCCCGGTGGTGAGTCCACCACCATGGACAAGCTGCTGCGGGCCTTCGAACTGCAACAGCCCCTGCAACGGCTGCTGGCCGAGGGGCTGCCGGCATACGGCTCGTGCGCGGGGATGATTTTGCTGGCCGATCGAGTGCTCGACGCCACCCATGACCAACAGACGCTCGGTGGTCTCGACATCACCGTCCGCCGCAATGCGTTTGGTCGGCAGGTGGACTCCTTCGAGGAGGACCTCAGTATGCCGGTCCTTCGAGACGGTGAATCACAGCCGGTACGAGCAGTTTTCATCCGCGCGCCGTGGGTGGAGGAGGCCGGCCCCGGCATACAGGTGCTGGCTCAGGTGACGACCGGTCCGGCCGCCGGTCGCGTCGTGGCGATCCGTGACGACAGCAGGCTGGCGACGTCCTTCCACCCGGAGGTCACCGGCGACCACCGGGTGCATGAGTACTTCGTGGACATGGTGCGTGCGGCGACTCGATAAGATCGACCGCTGGACCACGGACGACGACTGAAGGTAAGGAAGCACATGAGCGGTCACTCCAAATGGGCGACGACCAAGCACAAGAAGGCTGCGATCGACGCCAAGCGGGGCAAGCTGTTCGCCAAGCTCATCAAGAACATCGAGGTCGCGGCGCGCTCCGGCGGCGGCGACCCGTCCGGCAACCCGACGCTGTACGACGCCATCCAGAAGGCCAAGAAGTCCAGCGTCCCCAACGACAACATCGACCGCGCCGTCAAGCGTGGTTCCGGTGCCGAGGCCGGAGGCGCGGAGTACCTCGCACTGACCTACGAGGGTTACGCGCCTGGTGGGGTCGCGCTGCTGATCGAGTGCCTCACCGACAACAAGAACCGTGCCGTCGCCGAGGTGCGCACCGCGCTGCAGAAGAACGGCGGCACGATGGCCGACTCCGGCTCGGTGGCCTTCATGTTCCACCGCAAGGGCGTCGTGATCGTGCCGAAGGAGGACAAGACCGAGGACGACATCCTCGAGGTCGTGCTCGACGCTGGCGCCGAAGACGTCAACGACTTGGGTGATTCCTTCGAGATCGTCTCGGAGGCAACCGATTTCGTTGCCGTGCGCCAGGCCATCCAGGCTGCCGGCATCGACTACGACTCGGCCGAGTCGTCCTGGATGCCGAGCACCGAGGTGCCGTTGGACAAGGACGGCGCCAAGAAGATGTTCCGCATCATCGAGGCGCTTGAGGACTCCGACGACGTGCAGAACGTCTACGCCAACGGCGACGTGTCCGACGAGGTGCTCGCCGAACTCGAGGACGAGGACTGAGCCGCGTCGGCCGACGCCGGGGCCCCGACCTTCGGGCTCGGACCCGGCAGGCGTGCCGCGGACGTATGACGCGCCGAGGCTCCTGCACGTCGGCCGGTCGATCGCCGCATATGCTCGGTCGTGACCGAACATATGTTTGACCTTGCCGGAGCAGGAGTGGATTTCGCGTGCGCGTGCTCGGAGTTGATCCCGGCCTGACCAGATGCGGTCTGGGTGTCGTCGAAGGCGGCATCGGCCAACCGCTGCGGATGATCGCTGTAGGCGTCGTCCGCACGCCCGTCACCGACGACCCGGCTGAGCGTCTGTTCACGCTGCAGACCGAGATCGACGAGTGGATGCACCGCTTCGAGCCCGAATCCGTAGCAGTGGAGCGGGTATTCGCCAAGGCAAACATCAAGGGGATCATGGGCACGGCTCAGGCGTCCGCAGTGCCGATGCTCGCCGCCGCTCGGCGGGGCCTGCCGCTCGCGCTGCACACGCCGAGCGAGGTCAAGGCGTCCGTGACCGGCAACGGCCGCGCCGACAAGGCCCAGGTCACCGCGATGGTCACCCGCATCCTGCGCCTGGAGACCGCCCCCAAGCCGGCCGATGCCGCCGACGCGCTGGCGATCGCGATCTGTCAGGTATGGCGCGGCGGCGCCCAGGACCGCATCGCGTCCGCCCTGCGCCGGCAGGCCGCCGCGACCGGGGCACGCCGATGATCGCCGGCCTCACCGGCACGGTCGCCGCTGTCGGGCTCGACCATGTCGTGGTCGAGGTCGGCGGAGTCGGGTTGCTGGTGCACGTCACCCCCGGCACGGCGGCGGCGCAGCGATCAGGCCAGGCGGCCAGCCTGGCGACCACGTTGATCGTGCGCGAGGACGCGCTGACGTTGTACGGCTTCGGCACGCCGGATGAGCGCGACCTCTTCGAACTCGTGCAGACCGTCAGCGGTGTCGGCCCCCGGATCGCGCTGGCGATGCTGGCTGTCGGCACCCCGGATCAGCTGCGAGGCGCGATTGCCGGCGGCGACATCGCCGCACTGGTCAAGACCCCGGGCATCGGCAAGAAGGGCGCCGAGCGCATCGTGCTCGAGCTCAAGGACAAGGTCGGTCCGGTCGTGCCGTCGCCGTCCACCGGCTCCGCTGCTACCGCCGTCGCCGGTCATCACACGCAGGTCAGCGAGGCTCTGGTGGGGCTGGGTTGGTCGGTCAAACAGGCCGACGACGCCGTGGCTGCGGTGGTCGAGGCGCAGCCCGAGGTGAGCGACGTGTCGATCCTGCTCCGCGCAGCACTGCGGGAGCTCGGCCGATGACCGAGGTTTCACTCGCAGGATCGGAGCGCGCCCGGTGACCGACGACTACGACGACAGCTCGTATGACGCGACCGCGCGCATCGTGGATCCCGGCGGTGACACCGAGGACCGCCGTTTCGAGGCGGCGCTGCGACCGCGCAAGCTCGCCGACTTCCCGGGGCAGCCACGCGTCCGGGACCAGCTGAGCCTGGTGCTCGAGGCCGCGAAGCGGCGGGCGGCCCCACCCGATCACGTGCTGCTGTCCGGGCCTCCTGGCCTCGGCAAGACCTCGCTGGCGATGATCATCGCCGCCGAACTCGAGCAACCGATCCGCATCACCAGTGGCCCCGCCATACAGCACGCCGGAGACCTCGCCGCCGTGCTGTCGTCGCTGGCTGAGGGGGAGGTGCTCTTCCTCGACGAGATCCACCGAATGGCGCGCCCGGCGGAGGAGATGCTCTATCTGGCGATGGAGGACTTCCGCGTCGACATCATCGTCGGCAAGGGTCCAGGGGCGACCGCCATACCTCTCGAACTCCCACCGTTCACTGTTGTGGGCGCAACGACACGAGCCGGGCTGCTGCCGGCGCCGCTGCGCGACCGGTTCGGTTTCACCGGGCACCTCGACTTCTACACGCCCGAAGATCTCGCGCAGATCCTGACGCGCAACGCAACCCTGCTGGGCATCGACGCGACAGAGCAGGGCATCGAAGAAATCGCCGGTCGATCGCGCGGCACCCCCCGTATCGCCAACCGCCTGCTGCGCCGCGTGCGTGACTACGCCCAGGTGCACGGCTCCGGGATTCTCGACCAGGGAGCCGCGCGTGCGGCGCTGTCGCTGTTCGATGTCGACGACCGCGGCCTCGACCGGCTGGACCGCGCTGTGCTTGAAGCATTGTGTCGACGCTTCGGCGGCGGCCCGGTGGGCCTGTCGACGCTGGCGGTCGCGGTGGGGGAGGAATCAGACACCGTCGAGACCGTCGCTGAGCCGTACCTCGTGCGTGAGGGCTATCTCGTACGGACTCCGCGGGGGCGGGCCGCGTCACCGTTGGCATGGCAGCACCTGGGCCTCACGCCGCCGGTGAATGCGGTCGCAGGCGCCGAGCAGCTTCCGCTGGAGGACGGCGGTGGCAGGTTCGGCGGCTGATGGCACGTCACGCGGCCGGAACCCGGGCTTGGGCCAGTCACGTTGCTCACCTAGACTCACCCGTCGGCCGGTTGTGCCGCTGATCACGATGACCACCCACCTGAGGAATTGACTTTCGATGCTTGCACTGGCGCAGAACTCCAGCGCGCACCACTCCGGTTCGAATTGGGGCACTTTGCTGCTTCCGGTGATGATCCTTCTTGTCGTTTTCATGTTCTGGTCTCAGCGGAGGCGGCAGAAGCAGACGCGCGTCGCGCAGAGCCAGTTGCAGGTGGGTGACGAGGTGAGCACGACTTCCGGGCTTTTCGGACGCCTGGTCTCGCTCGACGATGCCGTCGGCACTCTCGAGGTCGCGCCGGGTGTGCAACTGCGCTTCGACCGTCGGGCGATCGTCGCCCGCAGCCAAGTCGATGCGACTCGTGATTCCGGCCCGGCCGACCAGGCTGCGCAGATCCCTGCATCGGCGAATGTCGATCTGACCAAGACCGACGACCCCCAGACGAAGGCTGAATAGGTGGCAACCCGCTCCCGTAGGGCGACGGCTGGCAAGCCGCGCCGCATCCTCATCACCTTGCTGGTGCTGATCATCGCGTTGTATGTCGCGATCGCCGGCACCACGGCCTGGGGGTCTCCGAAAGGCAAATGGGTGCCCCAGCTCGGCCTCGACCTCGAGGGCGGCCGCCAGATCACGCTGCAGCCCATCGTTGGTAAAGGTGAGACGGTCAGCTCCGGTCAGCTCGACCAGGCCGTCGACATCATCCGCAACCGCGTCAACGGCAATGGTGTGACTGAGGCGCAGGTGACGACCGCCGGTAGTGGCAACAACGGCCTCATCGTCGTGTCGCTGCCGGGTGACCCGAGCCAGGCGACGCTCAACGCGTTGGCGCAGTCATCGCAGCTGGCCTTCCGCGCGGTCATCGAGGAGCAGGCGGTCACCCCCGCTGCCGCCACGCCCACTCCGTCCAGCAGTTCCTCGGCGAGCCCGAGCGCTTCGGGCAGTGCGTCCCCGAGCGCCTCGTCGTCAGCATCACCGTCGGCCAAGGCCTCGGCCTCTGCGTCGCCCACACCGTCGTCGACCTCCAGCAGTGCCAAGGGCGCGAACGACGTCATACCGCAGGCGTTCAAGGCCGCTTCCAGTTCTCCGTCACCGACGTCGACGGCCAGTTCGACCAAGGCTGCGGCATCAGGCTCGTCGGCCGATCCCTCTGCGAGTGCCTCGGCCACCCCGTCGGCGACTCCATCCCCGCAGCGCACCTTGCAGGGGCTGACGGCACCGGCCGCGACGCCGACCAGCCCCAGTGACACCACGTGGGCCAGTCAGCCGGTGGACAACATCTGGGTCGTGAACGGCCTGGCGACCGCGGGTGAGACGTACGCGCAGTTGTACTCCGCGTATCCGTGCACCGATACCGCCACGCAGTCCGCCGAGCAGTGGCGGCAGATCGCCGCACAGGCGCCGCTGTCGCAGCCGGACGTCATGTGTGACGCCACCGGCACCACGAAGTACCTCATGGGTCCCTCGGAGGTGAACGGCAAGGAGGTCACCAATGCGACCTACGGTCAGACGACCAACCAGGCCGGCAACCTCACCGGCACCGTGGCGGTCAACCTCACCTTCGACAGCAAGGGCGCCTCGGCCTTCTCCAAGGTGACCGAGCGGCTGATGGGATTCGAGCAGGGATCGGCGCAGAACGCCTTCGCCATCACCATCGACGGCACCGTCATCTCGGCACCGCAGACGCAGTCGGCGATCACCAACGGCACAGCGCAGATCACCGGCAACTTCACCGAGTCCTCCGCCCGGACACTCGCGAACCAGTTGAAGTACGGCGCGCTGCCGTTCTCGTTCAAGGAGCTCACCTCAGAGCAGGTCAGCCCGCAGGTGGGCAGCGACCAGTTGCAGAAGGCACTGCTCGCCGGGTTGGCCGGGCTGGTGCTCGTGGTGTTGTACTCCATGGCGCAGTACCGCGTCCTCGGCCTGGTGACTGTCGCGTCGCTGGGTGTGGCCGCCATCCTGAGCTACGGCGCGGTCACGCTGCTCGGTTTCACCAGCGGCTTCCGTCTGACGATGGCCGGCGTCGCCGGGTTGATCGTGGCGATCGGTATCACCGCGGACAGCTTCATCGTCTACTTCGAACGCGTCAGAGACGAGGTCAGATCTGGGCGTCCGCTCCGGGCGGCCGTCGAGACCGGCTGGCTGCGGGCGCGGCGCACGATCATCATCTCCGACGCGGTCAACTTCCTGGCCTCGGCGGTGCTCTACATCCTCAGTGAGGACAACGTGAAGGCCTTCGCATTTACGCTGGGTCTGTCGACGGTCATCGACATTGTCGTCGTGATGATGTTCACCCACCCGACGCTCACCCTGCTGGCGCGCACCAAGTTCTTCGGTGGCGGCCACAAGTGGTCCGGATTCGATCCTGACCGGCTCGGCGCAGGCGGGGTCACGTATGCCGGTCGTGGCCGCGTGACGATCGCCGACCGCAAGGCCGGAGCGGAGTCCGCCTCCACCACGTCCGCAGTCACCGAGGGAGGCCACGCCTGATGGCCAGTTTCGCGCAGTTCGGTAACGACTTGTACACCGGTCGCCGACAGATCAACTTCATCGGTCGCCGACGCACGTGGTACACCCTGACCGCCATACTTTTGGTGATCGCGGCAGTCGGTCTGTTCGGTCGTGGCCTGAACTTCAGCCTCGACTTCAAGGGCGGATCCCAGGTCTCTGTGTCCGGTGTGAAAGACACTGCGAACTTCGACTCACGGGCGCGTTCGGCCGTGCAGAAGGCCGTCGGCGACAGCGCCAACCTGGTCATCACCAAGGTCGGCAGCGACACGATCAGCGTCGAGTCCAAGAAGTTGGGCAACGGTAGTTCGGCCGACACAGACAAGGTCGCCAACGCCCTGGCAACGACCTTCAACGCCAGCCCGAAGTCGGTCAACACCGAGTTCATCGGACCTTCCTGGGGATCCAGCGTCACCCACAAGGCGATCCAGGCGCTGATCGTCTTCCTTGCCCTGCTCAGTGCGCTGCTGGCGATCTACTTCCGCACGTGGAAGATGGCTGCTGCCGCGCTGGTGGCCCTGGTCCACGACCTGTTCTTCACCGTCGGTATCTACGCCCTCACCGGCATCGAGATCTCGCCGGCGACCATGATCGGATTCCTGACGATCCTCGGATACTCGATCTACGACACCGTCGTCGTCTTCGACAAGGTCAGAGAGAACACCGACGAGGCGATTAAGAAGGGCAATCGCAGCTACGGTCAGGCCGCCAACTACGCGGTCAACCAGACGCTGGTGCGGTCAATCAACACCTCGGTGGTGGCGCTGCTGCCGATCACCGCGATCCTCGTGGTTGGTGTTCTGTTCCTTGGACCCGGCACGCTGCTCGACCTCGCGCTGGCGTTGTTCTTCGGTATCGCCGTCGGCACCTACTCCTCGATCTTCATCGCCACCCCGCTGTTGGTCACCTTGCGCGGCCGTGAGCCGCAGATGCAGGAACTCGCCAAGCGCGCGAAGGCATTCCAGACCAGCCAGCACGCGGTGCTGGCCACCTCGGGCGCCGAGGTCGACACGCCCGGCGAGACCGTCTCGGGTGTGGTGGAGCCGGAGCGCGCCAAGGCAGCCGCGTCTGCGATGGCGACCAAGGTCCGCAAACGGGAGATCCACCCGCTCGCCAAGCGCGACGACTCCTGAGGCAGACGCTCGATGACCGTTGCAGAGACACTGGCGGCCCACACAGCTGAGGTGCCCGACTTCCCCAAAGCGGGGGTGCTGTTCAAGGACTTCAACCCGTTGTTCGCGGCTCCCGCGGCTTTTGCGGAGGTGCTGGAGGACATCGCCGGCCGGTGGCGGGGCCAGGTCGACGTCGTCGCCGGCGTCGAAGCGCGCGGTTTCATCCTCGGCGCTCCGCTGGCCCAGCGGATGGACATCGGTTTCGTGCCGATCCGCAAGGTCGGCAAATTGCCGGGTGAGACCGTGTCCTGCGAATACGACCTCGAGTACGGCAGCGCCGTGGTCGAGGTCGCAGCCGACGCTTTCGCCGACGCACATCGCGTCCTGCTCGTGGACGACGTGCTGGCCACCGGCGGCACGGCTGCCGCCGCCTGCGAGCTGATCGAGCGTGCCGGAGGCCGGATCGCAGGGATCGAGATGCTGCTCGAACTGCGTTTCCTTGCCGGTCGCGACAAGCTCGACGGGTACGTCGTCAACGCCATACAGGTGGACTGATCGCCTCAGGCGCGATGACTAGACTCCCTCCATGAGTCAGGACGAACGCGTCGGCAGCGCAGCTTCACAGGCGTCCCGCGTCCGTGCCCGGCTCGTGCGTTTCGGGGCTCCCCGCCCCAGTGGCAATCGCGAACTCGAGCCGCTGCTGGGCATCGTTCGCGCCACGCACCCCAAGGCCGACACCAGCGTCATCGAACGTGCGTACGCCGTCGCCGAGAAGGCGCACCGCGGCCAGATGCGCAAGAGCGGCGATCCTTACATCACGCACCCGCTGGCAGTCGCGACGATCCTCGCCGAGCTCGGTATGACGCCCGCCACCCTCGCGGCGGCGCTGCTGCACGACACCGTCGAAGACACTCCGTACAGCCTCACGCAGTTGCGCGACGAGTTCGGCGAGGAGATCGCCATGCTCGTCGACGGCGTCACCAAGCTGGACAAGGTGACGTATGGCGATGCCGCCCAGGCCGAAACTGTTCGCAAAATGGTCATCGCGATGGCCCGCGACATACGTGTGCTGGTGATCAAACTCGCCGACCGGCTGCACAACGCGCGCACGTGGCGGTACGTCTCGGAGGAATCCGCCCAGCGCAAGGCCACCGAGACCCTCGAGATCTACGCTCCGCTGGCGCACCGGCTCGGCATGAACACCATCAAGTGGGAGCTGGAGGACCTGTCGTTCGCGACGCTCTATCCCAAGGTGTATGACGAGATCGCACGCCTCGTGGCCGATCGGGCACCCGCACGTGAAGAGTACCTACGCACGGTGCAGGACCAGGTCACCGCCGATCTGCGCGCCGCCAAGATCAAGGCGACGGTCACGTCACGGCCCAAGCACTACTACTCCGTCTACCAGAAGATGATCGTCCGCGGCCGCGACTTCGAGGACATCTACGACCTGGTTGCGGTGCGCGTGCTGGTCGAGTCCGTCCGCGACTGTTACGCCGTGCTCGGCACCTTGCACACGAGGTGGAGTCCGCTGCCGGGTCGGTTCAAGGACTACATCGCGATGCCGAAGTTCAACATGTACCAGTCGTTGCACACGACGGTCATCGGCCCCGAGGGCAAGCCGGTCGAGATCCAGATCCGCACCTTCGCGATGCACCGCCGGGCTGAGTACGGGGTGGCGGCCCACTGGAAGTACAAGGAGGACGCCAAGAAGGCTCCCGGGGCGGGAGAGGGGCCCGACAAGACCGGTCCGGTCAACGACATGACGTGGCTGCGGCAGTTGCTCGACTGGCAACGGGAGACGGCAGACCCGGGGGAGTTCCTGGAGTCGCTGCGCTTCGACGTCGGCTCGCGCGAGGTCTACGTCTTCACGCCCAAGGGCTCGGTCATCGGTCTGCCTGCGGGATCGACCCCGGTGGATTTCGCGTATGCCGTGCACACCGAGGTCGGTCATCACACGATCGGCGGTCGCGTCAACGGGCGCTTGGTGCCATTGGAGAGCACCCTCGAGAACGGCGACGTCGTCGAGATCCTGACCTCCAAGGCTGACGGTGCTGGGCCGTCACGCGACTGGCTCGGCTTCGTCAAGAGTCCGCGGGCGCGCAACAAGATCCGGCAGTGGTTCTCCAAGGAGCGTCGAGAGGAGGCAATCGAGAACGGCAAGGATTCTCTCGCGCGCACGATCCGCAAACAGGGGCTGGGCATCCAGCGGCTGATGTCACACGACTCGCTCACCGGTGTCGCCGAGCAACTCAAGTATGCCGACATCGACGCCCTGTATGCCGCTGTCGGTGACGGGCACGTGTCTCCGGAACACGTTGTCAAGCAACTGGTTTCGTCCCTCGGAGGCGAGGAGGGCACGACAGAGGATCTCGCTGAGGCGACCAACCCGGTCGGTCGTAACCGGCGTGCTTCCGCCGCAGATCCGGGTGTCACCGTGGTCGGCACCGATGACGTGTGGGTGAAACTCGCGCGATGCTGCACGCCCGTGCCGGGCGACGACATCATCGGGTTCGTGACGACCGGCAAGGGCGTGTCCGTGCACCGGCGTGACTGCACCAATGCCGAGCAGTTGCTGTCGCAACCGGAACGACTGCTCAATGTTGCGTGGGCGCCATCGGCCGCGTCGGTCTTCCTCGTGCAACTGCAGGTCGAGGCGCTCGACCGTAACCGTCTGTTGTCCGATGTGACGCGGGTGCTGTCCGACCAGCACGTCAACATCCTGTCCGCATCGGTGCAGACGACCCGCAATCGCGTCGCGATGTCGAAGTTCACCTTCGAGATGGGCGACCCCAGCCACCTCGATCACGTCATCAAGGCGGTGCGCAAGATCGACGGCGTCTTCGACGTCTACCGCATCACCGGCACCGGTCACCGCCGCGAGGAGGCCGCACACCAGGCATGAGCGCGCCTGCGCGGATTTGCCTCCCTCCCCACGTTGAGGTGGCAGAAGGTGTCGTTATGTGGCGCTCGTAACGACCACTACCGCCAGGTCAGCGACCTATGGTCGCCCGCGACCGCCAGGTCACCGACCTATGGTCGCCCGTTGGCGTCGTTTCGCACCGCCTGCGCGGATTTGCCTTTCTCCCCACGTTGAGGTGGCAGAGGGTGTCGTTATGTGGCGCTCGTAACGACCACTACCGCCAGGTCAGCGACCTATGGTCGCCCGCGACCGCCAGGTCACCGACATCTGGTCGCCCGTTGGCGCCGTTTCGCACCGCCCGCGACGCTTTGCCTTTCTCCCCACGTTGAGGTGGCAGAGGGTGTCGTTATGCGGCGCTCGTAACGACCACTACCGCCAAGTCGACGCCGACAGCTCCGGTGGCCCCATTTTTCGCATCAGCGCTGAGGCTGTGGATTCCGTCTGCGGGACTCTGCCAGAAGTGCGCACACTTCCGGAATGACCAGACCACGCGCCACCCTGCCGTCCGAGCTCGGTGACAGTTTCACCTTCGCCGAGGCCACGCGCCTCGGCGTGACGCCAGGGCAGCTGCGAGTGCCCGCCCTGCTCGCGCCGACACGAGGCGTGCGCATCGCCACACCAGACCCGGACCTGATCACTCGTGCACGCGCGTACACCCTGGTGCTCCCATCGCCAGCCGCATTCAGCCATCGCACTGCTGCGACACTGCTCGGATTGCCGATGCCGCACACGGACGACGAACTGCTGGATGTCACTGTGCCGAGCGGACGTCGTGTCAGACGCGTCGGTGTGCGTTCGCATCAGGGATTTCGAAATATATTGGTGGCCAACGGGATTCGTGTCACAAGCCACATCGACACGTGGCTTGATCTGGCGGCCGCGCTGTCGCTGCGTGACCTGGTGATCCTCGGCGACGCCATCGTTGGTCAGGACAAGCTGCAGTTGCAGCGACTGCGCGGGCGAGCGATCAACGCCAAAAGGATGCGCGGTGCGGTAGTCGCGAGACGGGCTGCGGGCCTCGTGCGTTGCGGGGTGCTGTCGCCGCAGGAGACGCTGTGGCGATTGCGGATGCTCGAGTACGGCCTGCCGGAGCCGCTCCTCACCGTCGCCGTCCACGACCGCGAGGGCAATTGGCTCGGAATCGGCGACTTCGTGTGGCTGAAGCAAAAGCTCATTGCCGAGTATGACGGGGAGTATCACTTCACGCACGAACAGCGCCGGGCCGACCAACTGCGGCGTCGACGGATGCGGCATGCCGGCTGGAACGTGATCGAGTTGAACAGCGCTGACAACTACGCACCGCGCGCCGCCCTTGAAGCACTGCGCGTGGCGCTCAACGTCTGACACGTCGCACCGGCCTGGCTCGCGAGACGCGCCCGACACCTGGCCGCTGCCCACACTGTGCGAGGCGGGTAGCGATTGGTTGACCTGGCGGTAGATGTCGTTGCGGGGCGGTGATAACGACTGCTGCTGCCAGGTCGCCGATGTCGTTGGCGGCGCCGATGGTTGACCTGGCGGTAGATGTCGTTGCGGGGCGGTGATAACGACATCGGCTGCCAGGTCAACGCAAGGCCACCAAGGCACGGGGCGGCGAGAGCGACAGAATGGGCGCGCTCTCGTGGGCGCACGCGAGAGTGTTGGCCCCGGCGATTGGCCCCGGCGGGGCGCTGGCCCCGGCGATTGGCCCCGGCGGGGCGCTGGCCCGGCGGGGCGGCCGTCCCCCGCGGACCGGCGCCGTGAGAAGTGGTGCGTCAGGCGGGGGAGAGGAAGGCCGTGAGAGCTGCGGCATACATCTGTTGGTCCTGCGTGCCGACGAGTTCCCGCACGGAGTGCATCGACAAGGTAGGAGCACCGAAGTCCACCGTCGTCACACCGGTCAGCGCAGACGTCATCGGGCCAACGGTCGACCCGCACGGCAGATCTGATCGCACGACGAACGTCTGGACAGGCACGTCAGCCTGCTCGCAGGCCAGCGAAAATGCTGCTGCACCAACAGAATCCGTGGCATACCGCAAGTTGGTGTTGACCTTCAGCACCGGCCCGCCGTTCATCGCGATCTGATGCTGCGGCTCGTGACGGTCGGCATAGTTGGGATGCGTCGCGTGCGCCATGTCGCCGCTGGCGACCACGCTCGCGGCCAACGCCCGGTGCATGTCCTCGCGGGTGCCGCCCAGCGAGGTGGTGATGCGCTCGAGCACCGTGGTCAGGAACGACGAGAATGCTCCCCGCTCCGACATCGAGCCGATCTCCTCGTGGTCAAAGAGCGCCAGGACCTGCGTCGTCGGAACGGCCGGGCCCTCCTCCGCTGCGGCGATGATCGCCCTCGTGCCGGCATACGACGTCGCGAGATTGTCCATCCGGGCACCTGCGATCAGCTCACGATCGCGACCGATGAAGGCCGCCGGCTGCAGATCGAAGGTCATCGCATCCCACGCCAGAACGTCGCCCGCCTCGATGCCGAGCACCGACGCGAGATACGCGCGGAAATCGCTGCAGGTGTCTCCGATGCCCCAGTGCGGGGCAAGGTGCTGCTGTGCGTTGAACTGCTCGCCGTCTCGGGCCGACCGATCCAGATGTATGGCGAGCCGCGAGATCCGCAGGATGGCCTCGTCGATGCGGAACAGGCGCTCCTTCGCGCCACCGTCACCGTCACGCACCGTCACGCGGCCGGCGACACCAAGGTCTCGGTCCAGCCAACTGGGCGCGATGATCCCGCCATACGACTCGACGCCGAGCAGTTGCCAGCCCGCGCGAGTCAGATCCGGCTGCGGCTTGATCCGGAAGTTGGGCGAGTCGGTGTGCGCCCCGACGATCCGCATCCGGCTCGTCGGACCGTCGGAGGACTCCGTCGACCAGGCGATCAACGACCCGCCACGTATGACGAAGTATCGTCCGCGCTCGGTCGGCCATTGCGCGCGCTCGTCGAGAGCAACGAATCCGGCATCGCCCAACTGCCGGCCGGTTTCTGCGACCGCATGGAACGGCGTCGGGCTGGCACCGAGGTAGTCGATGAGCCCTTGCCCGGCGGAGGTGACTGTCGCAGAGGTGACCGTCATCGTCAGCGCCCCGACTCCTGCAGACCGCGCCGGGCTTGTTCCAGCCAGGCCGTACGGGCCTCGAGTGCGGATTTCGCCTCGGCGACCTTCTTGGCGTTTCCCGCGGCTTCAGCCTTGGCCAGATCCGCCTGCAAATCAGCGACGGCCTTCTCGAGCTGGTCCACCATCGACTGGGCGCGCGCGGCGACCTCGGGGTCGACGCGCTTCCACTTGGAGTCCTCGGCCTCGCGGATCGTGGTCTCGACGGCGCGCATCGCCTTCTCCAGACGTTCGATGTCCTTGCGCGGCACCTTGCCCGCGGCATCCCACTTGTCCTGCAGGTTGCGCAACGCGGCCTTGGTGGCGCCGAGGTTCTTGACCGGCAGCAATGCCCGGGCCTGCTTGAGCAGGTCCTCCTTGACGACGAGGTTCGCCTCGAACTGCTCGTTCTCGGCAGCCGTGACCTCGTCCTTCGCGTTGAAGAACGAGTCCTGAGCGGTTTTGAAGCGCTCCCACAGGGCGTCGTCGTCGGCGCGGGAGCTGCGGCCCGCGCGCTTCCACTCGCCCATCAATCGCTTGAAGGCGGTTGCCGTCTGGCCCCAGTCCTTGGAGGTCGCCAGCTTCTCGGCCTCGGCGATGAGGCGCAGCTTCTCGGTCTTGGCAGCCGAGTGCTGCTCATCGAGCTTGGCGAAGTGAGAGCGACGCGCCTTGTCGAAGCCGTTGCGGGCGGCGCTGAACCGCTGCCACAGGGCGTTCTCGGTGGGCTTGTCCAGCTTGGTGGTGTCGCGCTGCATCGCCTTCCACTCATCCAGCAGCACTCGCATCCGGGCGGTGCTCTGCTTCCACTGAACCTTCTCGACCGGCTGTGCCGCGATGGTCTCGGCTTCGGCGACCAGCGTCTCGCGCTTGGCGGCCGACTCGGCCCGAGCGGCAGCGCGCGCTTCACCTTCCACTTGAGCTTTAGCCTTCAGTGCCGTCGCGACCTGTTCGACGGTGGCGTCCAGTTGGGCCAGATCGCCGACGACGTGAGCGCCGGACACCTGCTCGCGCAGCGCGCGCAGACCTTCGTGCCCGTCGTGAACGGTCAGATCGGTCTGCACGACGCGCTGCAACAGGAGCACCGCGGATGCGTTGAGTTCGTCGTACTTGCGCGCGAAGTAGGCCAAGGCCTCCTCGTGGGTGGCCTCTGGGTACGAGCCGACCTCGCGCTCGCCGTCAGGTGTGATGACGAAAACTGTGCCGTCCTCTGCGACCCTGCCGAACTTGGTGGACTCGCTCGTCACTGGAACGGTCGGAGCAGCAGCGGTCGGCGGATGGGGACGCATCGATGCGGGGGAGGGAGCAGTCGGCTTGGGCGCGGGTGCGCTCGGTTTGGGAGCGGATGTCCCGGGGACGGCCGCTGTCGTGGCCGGAGCCTGCTCACCTGCCGGTTCCTGAACAACCGGAGCCTTCTCGACATCGTCGGCCGTCGCAGCAGGCGCCGGGCGGTCGTCGCCGGAGTCCTCGCTGGGGTCTGCGCCGACGGCGACCACAGGGGTCTGCTCCTCGACGGTGTTCACCGCCTCGACGGTCTCGGGCGAGGACACCGTCTCGGTGGTGTCGCTGTTCGATGAGTCGGGATTCTGCGGTGACATGGTGGTCATGCCTTCTTCTCCGTGACGGTGATCTTGAGGATGCTGATCGGTTGGTTCGGGTGGCCGTCGCCTGCGCCGTTGGTGTTGTCCGAACCGGCCTTGGCGATGGCGTCGATGATGTTCATTCCACCGATGACCTTGCCGAAGATGGAGTAGCCGCCGCCTTCGGTGGGCAGCTGCGTGTCGGCATACACGATGAAGAACTGCCCGCCGTTGGAATCCGGGGAGCTGGCCCGTGCCATCGCCAGGGTGCCGGCGGGGTAGTCGCCGTTGGAAGGCGCGTTCTCGATGCCGAAGCCGTAGCCGGGGCTGCCGGAGCCGGTGCCGGTCGGGTCGCCGCACTGCAGCACGTAGATGCCGGACTCTGCGGTGGTCAATCGTTGGCAGGGGCTGTTGACCCAGTATTTCGCGGCCAGTTGCAGGAACGAGGCCACCGTCTGCGGGGCCTTGTCGCCATACAGCTCGAATGTCAGGTCACCACAGTTGGTGACGACGGTGGCAACGAACGTCTTGCCTTCTGCGACCGATTTCGACGGGAGCGAATACTGCGGCGGGTTCGCGTTGGTGCCTGGCGCGGTCGAACATTTCAGCCCGGAGGCATTGACCGACGACGATGCCGACGGCTGCGCACCGATGCCGGCGGAGCTCGAGGCTGTGGTGTTGGACGTGGCCGAGCCACACCCGGCGAGCGCAACGGCCGCGCAGGCACAGGCACACGCTGCTGTCAGGGCGGACCGGCTCCGGGTCGAACGCACGCACCTTCTCCTTGATCACGCAGGCGGGCAACTTGGGTTCGGTCGCAGGCGGCGGCCAAACGAGGACAGTGTAGGGGAGCAGCCGGCCAATCCTGTTGGTTCGCCGTCCTCGTCGGCTGTCATCCTGCCCATAACCGCTGTATGCCGGTGCTGGGTGCCCGGTACCCTCGGGGGCGTGCTCGCCGTCTCCTTTCCTGCAGCCGCCTTCGGCACGAACTGCTATGTGATGGCCACCGGCCGTGGGCAGGAGTGCGTCGTGGTCGACCCCGGCATCGGAGTCGAGGAGCAGCTACGTGAGGTTCTGCAGGAATTCGGTCTCAAACCGGCGGCGGTGCTGCTCACCCATGGACACATCGATCACGTGTATTCGGTGACGCCGGTGTGCGGCGGGCAGATCGGCGCCTACATCCACACCGATGACCGCTACCGCCTGCGCGATCCACTGACGTCGGTCGGGCCGCAGATCATCGGGATGTTCGAGCAGCAGTTCGGTTCGCGTGCCACTTGGACCGAGCCGTCCGACGTCGTCGAGGTCGTCGGCGGTCAGCAACTTGAGATCGCCGGCATGAGATTCGGCATACGACATGCGCCCGGGCATACCGAGGGGTCGGTGATGTTCGCGCTCGACGGCATTCCTGACGGCGTGCCTGCCGAGGCGGAGGTGACGACCACGATGCTCACCGGCGACGTGCTGTTCGCCGGGTCCATCGGTCGCACCGATCTGCCCGGCGGCGACCACGCTGCGATGGAGCGTTCGCTGCGCGAGGTCGTCCTGCCCCTGACCGACGACACTCTGCTGCTGCCCGGCCATGGCCCCGGCAGCACGATGGCGCGGGAGCGCGCCACCAACCCGTACTTGCAGAACCTTTGACCCGTAAGGACTTTCACACATCATGGCCAGCAAGGTCACGCCGATCAGCGGCTTTCAAGAATGGTTGCCCAGGGAACGCATCGCCGAGTTGATCGTGCTCGACACGATCCGTGAGGTCTTCGAACTCCACGGTTTTGCCTCCATCAACACCCGCGCTCTGGAGACGGTCGACCGTCTCGCCGGACAAGGCGCGGACGCCGACAAGGAGATCTACGGTGTACGCCGACTGGCGGCGTCCGCCGACGAGCCGGTCGAGTTCGGGCTGCACTTCGACATGACGGTGCCGTTCGCCCGTTACGTGCTTGAGAACGCCGGCAAGCTGACCTTCCCGTTCCGCCGCTACCAGATCCAGTCGGCGTGGCGGGGCGAGCGACCGCAGCGGGGCCGCTACCGCGAGTTCATCCAGGCTGACATCGACATCATCGACGCGGGAGAACTTCCCGACCACTACGAGGCCGAGTTGCCACTGGTGATCGCGGATGTGTTCTCGCGGCTACCGATCGGCGATTACTCGATCCACGCCAACAACCGCAAGATCTGCGAAGGCTTCTATCGCGGAATCGGCATCGACGACATCATCGGCACGCTGCGCATCGTCGACAAGCTCGACAAGATCGGACCGCAGGCGGTCAGGGACCTGTTAATCCAGACGGGTGCGACCGAACGTCAGGCTGACCTCAGTCTTGCGCTGGCGCAGATCTGCACCTCCGACACCTCGTTCGTGGCGCAGGTGCGTGCCCTAGGCGTCGAGCACCCGGTGCTGGACGAAGGGCTGGCGCAACTCGCGAATGTCGTGCGCACCGCTGCCGAACACGCTCCGGGCGTGCTGGTCGCCGACCTCAAGATCGCTCGTGGCCTGGACTACTACACCGGCACGGTCTACGAGACGGTGCTCGACCGCGATCCGGCATACGGCTCGATCTGCTCCGGCGGCAGGTATGACGCACTGGCCTCCGACGGCAAACGCACCTACCCCGGCGTCGGTGTGTCGATCGGGGTCTCGCGGCTGCTCGGACTGCTGATCGGTGAAGAAGGCCTGACCGCGTCCCGCGAGACGCCGGTGGCTGTCTTGGTGGCGGTGAACGACGAGCAGTCGCGGCCGGAGTCGATGCGGATCGGTGCCGCCTTGCGAGCGCGCGGAATCCCGACGCTGGTCGCGCCGAAGGCCGCCAAGTTCGGCAAGCAGATCCAGTTCGCCGATCGCCGCGGCATACCGTTCGTGTGGTTCCCCGATGCAGGGGACGGCGGCGGTGATCAGGTCAAGGACATCCGCAGTGGTGACCAGGTCACCGCGGATCGCTTGTCATGGCAACCGAATCCGGCCGATCTGCGCGCGGAACTCGTTGTGCCGCAACACAACTGACGCTATTCGATGGCTTCCGGCTCAGGACTGGCAGTGACCCGGTCCAGCGCCAGCATGTCCAGATAGGCATGTGCCAGCGCACGTATGACGCTCCGGTCGTCCGCACGCCACGCGGCGGCCGGAGCGGAGTCGACGGCGGTGAGCGCGCTCGGTGCCAACTCCGTCAATGCGCGCAATGCCAGCAGGTCCTCGCCGCCGGGCAGTCGTGCCAGCGTGGCCGCGACGCCGGCGGTTCTTGCGTAACGGCCGCGTGACAGCCACCAGCAGATCGCCGCGACGACCAGCGGCAGGAGCGCCACGGCAATGCCCAGACCCCACGCCATCCGGTCGAGGTTGACTGCGATGTCCTTGCCGGCCGACTGCAGCTGACCGCTCGCCTGTGCGGCCTGTTTGAACGGTTTCTCCACACCTGATCCGACGAACGGGATCTTGGCGACGGCGGATCCGGCATCGGACAGGTGCTGCGCCACCGAACCACTGCCGGATTCCAGTCGACGGGCACCAGCGGCAGACCCCTCGATCTGCGCATGGACACGGAACCCGGCCCAGATCCACACCACCACCCACACGCAAGTCAGCGCATCCGCGATCACCTGACGGCGTCGACGGTCCGGGCGGTCGGCATACAGCTTCATCGAGGTCCCCTTCGTCGACGTCCTGTCGAACCCAATGCCCTGTGCTGGGCGACAATGTGAAGTGTGACAACCGAATTGGAACGTGCGACGCGTGGTTGGCTGGACCACCTTCGTGTCGAACGTGGCGTTTCGGCGCACACCTTGAGGGCCTACTCGCGCGATCTGCGCAGGTATGCCGAGTATCTGCTCACCATCGGTGTGACGACACCCAGCGGTGTGACGGAGCAACAGATCGCGGGGTTCCTTGCCTCTCTTCGCGAAGGTAGCGCCGAGCATCCGCCTCTGGCAGCGGCTTCCGCGGCACGCACCCTGGTCGCGGTGCGCGGCTTCCACAAATTTCTGGCGCTCGAGGGTGAGACGACCGCCGATGTCGCCTCGGCTGTCGCGCCCCCTCGTCCGCCGGCGCGATTGCCCAAAGCGATCCCGCTGGCGCAGGTCGAGCGGCTGCTCGCGGCTGCGGGCGTCGGAGACACACCGGCGTCGTTGCGCGACCGGGCCTTGCTTGAGCTGCTCTACGGGATCGGTGCCCGCGTGAGTGAAGCTGTCGGCCTCGACGTCGACGATCTCGACCTGGCGAGCGACAGCGTGCGTGTGGTCGGCAAGGGCGACAAGGAGCGGATCCTGCCCCTCGGCAGCTTCGCCAAGGAGGCCGTGTCCAACTATCTGGTCCGGGCGCGTCCGGCGCTCGCTGCCGCCGGCAAGGGCACCGCGGCCGTCTTCCTCAACCAGCGGGGCGGGCGGCTGTCGCGCCAATCGGCGTGGACCGTCATACAGACCGCGGCACAGCGCGCCGACCTGCCCGGGCATCTCAGCCCGCACACCCTGCGCCACTCGTTCGCGACCCATCTGCTGGACGGCGGTGCCGACGTGCGCGTGGTGCAGGAACTGCTCGGCCACGCTTCGGTGACCACGACGCAGATCTACACGATGGTGTCGGTCCAGCAGTTGCGTGAGGTCTTCGCCAGTTCACATCCGCGCGCCCGCTGAACCCGGTCGCGACGTCATACCGGTCGTTGCCGCCCGAACCTGCGCAGCGGCCGATGCACTAAGTTGGTGCCCGATCGCCGAGAGGCAGAACACCGTCACACCACCGGGAGCAGGCACGTGAGTTCGCAGGAGCAGATGGGCCCGACGGGCCGTCCGCTGCCGACATTTCCGGTCCCGCCGCCGTTGAGCAGTCACGGTCCCGCGCGCATCATCGCGATGTGCAACCAGAAGGGCGGCGTCGGTAAGACGACCAGCACCATCAATCTCGGAGCTGCGCTCGCCGAGTACGGCCGGAAGGTGCTGCTGGTCGACTTCGACCCGCAGGGCGCCCTGTCGGTCGGTCTCGGGATCCGGGCGCACGAGCTCGACACCACGGTCTACAACCTGTTGGTGTCACGCGGGATCGACATCCACGACGTCATCCAGCACACGGCGACGAGCGGCTTGGACGTGCTGCCGGCCAACATCGACCTGTCCGCCGCCGAGGTGCAGCTGGTCGGAGAGGTGGCGCGCGAGATGGTGCTGGCACGTGTGCTGCGCCCGGTCGCCGACGACTACGACGTGATCCTCATCGACTGCCAGCCCTCGCTCGGTCTGCTCACGGTCAACGCCTTGACGGCGGCGCACGGCGTGCTGATCCCGCTGGAGTGCGAGTTCTTCGCGATGCGCGGGGTGGCCCTCTTGGTCGAGACGATCGACAAGGTGACCGACCGGCTCAACCCGCGTCTTGAGATCGACGGGATCCTGGCCACGATGTATGACGGTCGCACACTGCACAGCCGTGACGTCGTGCGCTCGGTGGTCGACCACTTCGGTGACAAGGTCTTTCACACCGCCATCAGCCGCACGGTGAAGTTTCCGGACGCCACGCTGGCGGCAGAACCCATCACGACCTACGCCTCCAACCACGGAGCGGCGGAGTCCTACCGGCAATTGGCGCGCGAGCTGATCTCGCGTGGCGGCGCCGCCTGAGGACATGACCATGGTCGACACGGCTGAGGCGCAGGTGCAACCCGCGGCAGCCGTCCCTGGCGGGGTGCTCACCCGTCGTCAGGCGACGGTGCCCTTCGAGGTGCATCTGGACGTCTTCTCCGGGCCGTTCGAGTTGCTGCTCGGGCTGATCGCCAAGCACAAACTCGATGTCACCGAGATCGCTCTGGCGCGGGTGACCGACGAATTCATCGCTCACATCCGCACCGCACAGCAGGCGTCGGCGGAGTGGGATCTGAGCCAGGCCTCGGAGTTCGTGCTGATCGCCGCGACGCTGCTCGACATCAAGGCTTCCCGGCTGCTGCCGGACACCCGCCCCGACGACGAGGACGACCTGGCGCTCATCGAGGCGCGTGACCTGTTGTTCGCCCGGTTGCTGCAGTACCGCGCGTTCAAGGACGTCTCCGCCGTTTTCTCCGAACGTATGGCGACCGCCGGGCGCCTCACTGCCCGCCAGGCCGGGCTGGAGGAGCGCTTCGCCAAGTTGTTGCCCGAGCTGGTCATCAACATCACCCCCGAACAACTGGCCCGGATCGCCGCCGCTGCCATGACGCCGCGGCCGGAGCCGGCGGTCGGCCTCGCGCACCTGCACGCTCCGGCCGTCAGTGTCCGTGAGCAGGCGCGCATCGTCATCGCCGAACTGCGCGACCGCCGTCAGGCGACCTTCCGCTCGTTGGTGTCAGATGCCGACTCGACCCTGGTGATCGTGGCGCGATTCCTCGCGTTGCTGGAGTTGTTCAAGGAGTCGGCGATCACCTTCGAGCAGCCGGAAGCGTTGGGGGAGTTGACCGTTCGCTGGAGTGGCGACGAGCGCGGCGACGTCAGCGTCAGTGACGAATTCGACGAAGCAGACGAGAACGCAGCACCGGTGGCGGAGGAGGGCAGTGCGGATGAATGACGACACGGGGCCGGTGAACGAGGGCGACGTCGAGACGGCCACCGACATACCGGTGGCCGGGTCCGGTGACGTCACCGCGGATTCCACCGACGCACCGGCTGGCGAGCCGCAGCAGACGGCCTTCGACGTGCATTCCTTCCCCGGTGGAGCCCGCAGCGCCATCGAGGCGATCCTGATGGTCGTTGACCAACCGGTCACCGCTCTCGACCTGGCGACCGCCCTGGAACTGCCCGTCGACTACGTCACCGAGCACATCGAAGACCTCGACCACGAATACGCGGATCAGCAAAGGGGATTCACCCTCCGCTGCATCAACGGCGGATGGCGTGTCTACAGTCGCGCCGACTACGCGCCGGCGGTCGAGAAGTTCCTCCTCGACGGCCAGCACGCCCGCCTCACCCAGGCGTCGCTGGAGACCCTTGCGGTCATCGCCTACCGGCAGCCGATCTCGCGTTCGCGGGTGGGCGCGGTGCGCGGCGTCAACGTCGACGGCGTGATCCGGACTCTGGTCACGCGCGGCCTCATCGCCGAAGTCGGGGCCGAGGGTGAGCAGGGTGCGATGCTGTACGGCACAACCCCCTATTTCTTGCAGCGACTCGGGCTCAGCTCGCTCGACGAACTGCCCGCGCTGGCGCCATACCTGCCGGACGCGGACGTGGTGGACGAACTGATCGAGCAGGGACACGGATGACAGGCAATCAGCGAGGCAACGGCGCGGGCAGAACGGGTGGTGCCCGATCGGGTGGCCGCCCGACAAGTGGCGCACGATCGACGGGACGGTCCGGTGGCACCGGGCGCCCGTCGGGCAATCGCAGCACCAGGAGCGCACCGAGGCCGAAGGCCGCTGGGCCGGCTGTGCCCGAGATCGATGTGCACGACCCCGACGGCATACGCCTGCAGAAGCTGCTCGCTGCTGCCGGCGTCGGTAGCCGACGGGTGTGCGAGAACCTGATCACCGCGGGCCGGGTGCAGGTCGACGGGCACGTCGTGCGCGAGCTCGGTGTCCGTATCGACGCTCTGCGACAGACCGTGCATGTCGACGGCGAGCGGATCCAGCTCGACGAGTCGCGGGTCTACCTCGCCTTCAACAAGCCGCTGGGTGTCGTCTCGACGATGAGTGACGAGATGGGCCGTCCGTCGGTCGGTGAGTATGTCGAGCAGCGCAAGGAGCGCCTGTTCCACGTCGGGCGCCTCGACGTCGACACCGAAGGCCTGTTGCTGCTCACCAACGACGGTGAACTCGCCAACCGGTTGCAGCACCCTTCGTACGGCGTGCCCAAGACGTATGTCGCGATGATCCCCGGCCCCGTGCCGCGTACCCTGGGCCGGCAGTTGCGTGAAGGCGTCGAACTCGAGGACGGCAAGGTCGCCGTTGATTCCTTCAAAGTCGTTGACTCCAAACCAGGTTGGGCGCTGGTCGAGGTGGTTCTGCACGAGGGTCGCAAGCACATCGTGCGCCGGATGCTGGAGGCCGTCGGCCACCCCGTCGAGTCGTTGTCACGCACCGACGTCGGTCCCGTCCGCCTCGGCGACCTGCGCCCGGGGAAGCTGCGCCCGCTGACGCGCCAGGAGGTCGCGGGGCTCTACAAGGCCGCCGGTCTGTGAGCGCGGCATCCGTCCGGATCGTGGGGACCGGGCTGATCGGCACCTCGATCGGTCTGGCGCTGCGTCGGCACGACGTCGAGGTCTCGCTGGCGGATCCGTCGCCGACAGCCGTGGCGCTGGCACGCGATCTGGGCGCGGGCGCGGTGTATGCCGATGGCGACGACTTCCTGCCGGATGTCGTCTTCGTGGCAGCTCCTCCGGACGTGGCTGCGTCGGTGGTGGCCGCGGAGTTGCGGCGCTGGCCACGTGCGGTGGTCACCGACGTGGCCTCGGTGAAGGGCCGTGTGGCCGCCGAGGTGCGAGCCACTGTCACCGCAGCCGAATTCGCGCGGTATGTCGGCAGCCATCCGATGTCGGGTCGTGAACGCTCTGGCGCGGTCGCAGCGCAGGCAGACCTGTTCGAAGGGCGCACCTGGGTGGTGTGCCCGGGAGCCGAGTCCAGCCCGGACGCCGTCGAGGCGGTGGCGGCACTGGTGCGATTGACCGGCGCCGCGATCGTGCAGATGTCTGCCGACGAGCACGACCAGGCGGTGGCCTTCGTCTCCCATGTGCCGCAACTGGCGGCCTCGGCGGTCGCTGCACAACTGCGGGAGTTGCCTGACGACGCTATCTCGTTGTCGGGTCAGGGAATTCGCGATGTGACACGCATCGCGGCCAGCGACCCGATGCTGTGGACCCAGATCCTGGCCGGCAATGCTGCGGCTGTTGCGCCTGTGGTGAAGCGGGTCGCGCAGTCGTTGCTCGATGTCGCCACGTCGCTGCAGGAGTTGGCGTCCGAAGCTGAGGCGACGGCGGTCGCAACAGCGTCGGGCACGGGCGCGACCATCGGCGGAGGACGCGGCGTCATCGCGCGGGCGATCTCCGACGGCCAGTTGGGCCATGCTCGGCTTCCCGGTAAACATGGCGCGGCGCCCGCGTCATACTCGACGGTGGTTGTGCCCATCCCGGACGAACCGGGTGCGTTCGCACGGCTTTTCAATGATGTCGGCGATGCCGGCATCAACCTGGAGGACCTGCGGATGGAGCACGGCGTCGGCGCGCCGGTGGGGCTGGTGGAGTTGTCGGTGCTGCCTGGTGTGCTGGACCGACTGCGAGTCGTGTTGGAAGACAAGGGGTGGAGCGTGCATGAGTAAGCCATTGGTCATCGCCGTCGACGGACCGTCCGGCACCGGCAAGTCAAGTGTGTCCAAAGCAGTCGCCCGCGCCCTGTCCGTGAGCTTCCTGGATACCGGCGCGATGTACCGCGCGCTCGCGTGGTCCTGCCTGAACGACGGCATCGACCCCTCCGACACCGCGCGTGTCGCCGAGCACTGTCGCACCCTCGATCTGGCGATGGGCACCGATCCTCGATCGCCGACGGTCTCGGTCTCTGGTCGGCGCATCGACCGCGAGATCCGTTCCGAGGAGGTGACGGCCGTCGTGTCGGCGGTCGCGACCAACCTTGACGTGCGCGCGGACATGCTCCGGCGGCAGCGCGAGCTCATCGCCGAGGGCGTCGCGCTGAAGGGCGGCACGGTCGCCGAAGGGCGCGACATCACGACCGTCGTGGCGCCCGACGCTCCCGTCCGGATCCTGATGACTGCCAGTGAGGAGGCGCGGATGGCGCGACGTTCCAAACAGCTGAAAGTCGCTGTGGAGCAGACACGTTCGCAGATCATCGACCGTGACCGTGCCGACTCGACGGTGTCGCAGTTCACGACTGCGGCGGACGGTGTCGTGACGGTCGACACCTCGCATCTGAATTTCGAGCAGTCGGTGCAGGCCGTGCTGCGTGTGGTGAAGGAGGCAGTCGGTGACGACATCAACCTTCCGGCCGAGGCTCGTTAAGGCGGGTCGCCAGTTCGGTGTGGTCGCCGCTCGCGGTCTGTATGACGTGCGCGCGGTGCACCCCGAACGGATGCCGATGGCCGGCCCGGTCATCGCGGTGTCCAACCACGTGGGCTTCCTGGACGGGCCGATCGTGTTCATCTTCACGCCCCGTCCGCTGCGCTTCCTGGTGAAGCGGTCCTACTTCTCATCTGCATGGGGCGTGTTGCTGCGTGCGATGGGCCAGATCCCGATTGACCAGAACAGCGCCGAGCGGTCCGCGCTGATGGCCGCGAAGGACGTGTTGACCGCTGGGGGCGGCGTCGGGATCTTCCCCGAGGGCACCCGCGGCGGCGGCACCGTCGAGACGGCGCAGCAGGGCGCGGCGTGGCTGGCCCAGCAGACGGGCGCGGTGATCGTGCCGGTCGCGGTGCTCGGCACCGTGGGCACCGGTGGCCGCGATTCGTGGCCCCGGCTGCGGTCGGAGATGCGTGTCGTCGTGGGTGAGCCATTCGAACTGCCTGAATTGCCAGGGGTTCCCGGCCGGCAGCGCCTGCAGTTGGCGACGGAAGACCTGCGCGAGCATCTGGCGGAGCATGTCGCTCAGGCTGTGCGCGAGACCGGGTTGTCGTTGCCGCACGTCTCGGCGGATGCAGCCCCGTCGGCCGAATAACGGTTTCGGCCCCGGGTCAGGGATGATGGGGGAATGTCTGATCCCACCCAGGACGAATCGGTCGAGAACGCGCTGCGACACGGGCTCGATGAGTTCGAGCTGAGCGAGGAGGACCGCGCGCTGCTCGATGTCGACGGCATCGGCTTCGACGAGCAGGAGTCCGAGCCGGTCCATCCGGTCGTCGCCATCATCGGTCGCCCGAACGTCGGCAAGTCCACGCTGGTCAATCGCATCATCGGCCGCCGTGAGGCAGTCGTCGAGGATGTCCCCGGTGTGACACGTGACCGCGTCGCGTACGACGCCGAGTGGTCCGGCCGCCCGTTCACCCTCGTCGACACCGGTGGCTGGGAGGTTGACGCTCAGGGAATTCATCTGCGGGTTGCCGAACAGGCCGAGGTGGCCATCGAGCTCGCCGACGCGGTGCTCTTCGTCGTCGACGCGACGGTCGGTGCCACCGACACCGACGAGGCTGTCGTGAAGCTGCTGCGTCGTTCGAAGAAGCCTGTCGTGCTGTTGGCCAACAAGGTCGACGACCAGCGCACCGAGTTGGAGGCCGCGTCACTGTGGTCCTTCGGGCTCGGCCAGCCGTGGCCCGTTTCGGCGTTGCATGGTCGTGGCACCGGTGACGCCCTCGACGCGTTGCTGGAGGTGCTGCCGCGTGAATCGGCTGTGCCGGGTGCGTATCAGCGAGGAGGGCCGCGCCGCGTGGCGCTGGTGGGCCGACCCAACGTCGGCAAGTCCTCGCTGCTGAACAAACTGGCGGGGGAGGAGCGCGTCGTCGTCGACAACGTCGCCGGCACGACGCGCGACCCGGTGGACGAATACATCGAACTGGGCGGCAAGACCTGGCGATTCGTCGACACCGCCGGCATCCGGCGCCGCGTGCACATGACACGTGGAGCGGACTTCTACGCCTCGCTTCGCACGCAGACCGCGATCGAGAAGGCGGAGGTCGCCGTCGTACTCATCGACTCCGAGGACAACATCGCCGAGGCCGACGTGCGGGTCGTGCAGCAGGTTGTCGACGCCGGGCGTTCGCTGGTGCTGGCCTTCAACAAGTGGGACCTGCTGGACGAGGAGCGGCGCCACTACCTCGAGCGCGAGATCGAGCGCGACCTGGCTTTTGTGGCGTGGGCGCCGCGCGCGAACATCTCGGCGCTGACCGGACGGCACGTGGAGCGCCTGGTGCCGGCGATCGAGGTGGCGCTGGACTCGTGGGACCAGCGCGTGCCGACGGGCCGTCTCAACGCCTTCCTAGGCGAGGTCGTCGCCGGCCACCCGCACCCGGTGCGAGGCGGCAAGCAACCGCGCATCCTGTTCGCCACGCAGGCGTCGACCCGCCCGCCGCGGTTCGTGATCTTCGCCTCGGGCTTCATTGAGCACGGCTACCGCCGGTTCCTCGAGCGTCGGCTGCGTGAGCAGTTCGGATTCGAGGGCACACCGATCGAGGTGTCCGTGCGCGTCCGCGAGAAGCGCAAGCGCTGATCCGGATTGGGGCGAATCGCGTTCGTGCGATATCGTTTCGGACGCCCTACGGGGCATAGCAAGATCGGGCTGTAGCGCAGTTTGGTAGCGCACCTGACTGGGGGTCAGGGGGTCGCAGGTTCAAATCCTGTCAGCCCGACCGGTGTGATGTTGCACGACTCCTGCAAGGACCGAACCCTCGGTTGGGGTTCGGTCCTTGTTATTTGTGAGATCGATAGTCGCGGGTGGGACAAGATTGAGTTGTACGCCGACGTCCGGGTGATGGAACGCGCCGGCGACACGACGAGGTTCGCGGTACTCGATCTGACCGGCCTTGAGCAGGCCGATCAGGAACGGTCGTGACACGTTTGAGCGCGTCCGCTGCCTGTTGTGTCGTGAGCTCGGCCTGTGAAGGGACGATGGTGACTCTCTCGCCATGCGCGAAACTGTCGATAACCTGCGCTAGCGCGGTCAATGCCGAGCGGGGCACCGCAAGTTCCGTTGTCTGTCCGCCAAGGTGCAGTCGTACAGGACCCTCCTCGCCAAGCACGGCCTCAAGGCCACGTCGAGCGGATGCTGCACGTTCGGTGCCTGCCGGCTCTGGCACGAGACTCGTGAGGTCGCCAGTAGCGACTCCTCAGTGAAAGGGTCGAAGTATTCGAAATAAGCGCAACGTGATCGTTTGAACATCGTCATATCCGCGCGAAGCAGCACGGCCGCTCAAATGAGTGGCGGCGATGAACGGATGGCTATGCGAGTGTCTGTGCTCGGCCGCAAGAACGGCGCGGTTTCGGGCTAGGCCAGCTGCTCCGTATATCCGGATTGGGTGGCAGGCGCATGTGCCTCGGAGCGATGGTCGAGACATGGCTATCGATATGCACACTCAGGACAGATCTCCACTGGTGCTGCGTCAGGCGTCCGCTGACCAGCGGTGGTTCAACGGCGACACGCTTCGTTTCCTCGCCACTGCCGAACAAACCGGTGGCGCGCTGTCACTGACCGAGGCGATCGTCGTGCCCGAGGCTGGTCCGCTGTTGCACCTGCATCCCGACGCCGACGAGCTTGTCGTCGTGCTCGCAGGAGGCATCCGCTCCTGGCACGCGGATGGCGAAGCTGAGGATCTGGGCGTCGGCGACTGCCTGTTCGTCGAACGCGGCGTGCTGCACGGCTACGTCAACACCGGCGACGCACCCGCGCGGCTGCTCATCCAGTACTCACCCGCCGGCCCGGAACAATTGTGGTTGCACGAGGGCGATCCGGCGATCCCCGGCCAGTCGCCGAAGCCGTGGGGTGCCGACCGCCTGACAACCCGGCTCGTGTTGTATGCCGCGAGCGTCGGCACCGTCATACCGTCGCTGATGAACGACGCGACGGGCACTGGCGAACAGCCAGGAGTATGACGATGCCCACCTACGATCGCGGCTCGACAACTCCGGCAACTCTGATACCTGCGTCTCGACCTGACATCGGAGCTGTCCGGACTGCGGTTCTGTCCGGACGGACCACGCCGACAGAAGTCGTCCGCAACGTCTTCGACCGCATCGGCGAGGTCGACCACGTCATCCACTCGATGCTCGATCCGGCACAGGACCGCGCCTACGCGATCGCGGCGCGCCTGGAGCGGGACGTCGCCGATGGACGAGCGCCCGGGCCACTGTTCGGAGTGCCGTTCACCGTCAAGGGCACGGAGAGTATGGCGGGGCTGTCGGCGTCCTATGGGTCTCTGGCGCGCCGGCACGAGATCGCACCGCACGACGGCCCCGTCGTGCAGCGGTTGATCGCAGCCGGCGCCATACCTGTCGGGCTGTCGAACCTGCCGGAGTTCACGGCGCTCCCGCGCACCGCCAACCGGCTCGGCCCCGAATGCGTCAACCCGCACGACCCGACACGCATCGCCGGTGGCTCGAGTGGCGGAGCCGCTGCGGGAGTCGCTGCGGGGATCGTGCCGTTCGCCGTGGGCACCGACACCGGTGGGAGCAATCGCGTGCCCGCGGCATTCTGCGGTGTCGTGGGCGTCGCACCGACGCCCGGTGCTGTTCACGATCATCACGGATACCGCAGCAGCCCCGAACTCACCGTGGTCGGGCCGGTCGCCGGCTCGGTGCGCGACGTGGCGCTGGTCAACGCCGTCCTCACCGGCTCCGAGCCCATGCGTGTCGCGTGCAATCCGGACGCCGGTCCCATGCGGATCCGCTGGATGTCGACGTCTGGGCTGGATGACCGTCTCGATCCGCACGTGGCGGCCATGGCGTTCGACGCGCTCGACCCGGCGGGCCGGGTGGAACGGGAGACCTCAGCACTTGCAACAGCCGAGCTTTTCGACGCCTTCGCGCTGATGGTGGCCGCGGGCCGGGCAGCGCAGCTACGCCCGCTTCTGGCCGACCCCGACGCTCGGGCCTTGCTGACCGACACCGTTCTCGAGCAGGTCGAAGCGGCACGCGCTGCCCATGCGACCGACTACGCCGCAGCGGTGCGTCAGCGATCTCGCGCGGCATACCGGCTGTCTGCGCTGATGCACGATGCCGACGTGATCGCCACTCCCACGGTCGGCTTCGTCGCACCGCCGGTCGAGGCGGCGAGCGCGCCGACAGCGGCGGTCGCGTTCACGTTCATCGCGAACTTCGCGGGATTCCCTGCGCTATCCCTGCCCTGCGGGTTCGTAGGTGATATGCCGGTGGGGGTGCAGTTGATCGCCCGTCCGGGTGCCGAGCACACCATGGTCGACGTCGCAGAGGCGGTGGAGCACTCCGTCGGGCGCTTGCCGGAAGCATCGTGAACGCCGTTGCGTGAGAACGCATTCGCCCACGTGTCTCAGTCTTTCGGACCTTCCTTCGAAGGAGCCATGCCGGCCAGCATCTGAGCTCGCAGGGTGTCATAGATCGGCGCCGACCTGACCAGCGCAGCCGCGAGCACCGCGCAGCCGGTGGCCGCCAGCATCGGCACCGTGACCGAGGTGATCGCGGTCATCTCGATGACCAGGACGATCCCGGTCAGGGGAGCGCGGACCGTGGCCGCGAAAAATGAGGCCATACCGACGATCGCCATCGGTGCCGCAAGGTGCCCGATCGGGAGGACCCAGCCGGACACGCTCGCAAAGAGGCCACCCCACAACGCGCCCAGGGCCAGCAGCGGGGCGAACAGGCCACCGGGCGTTCCGGCGGAATACGACAACGGCCCCATCAGAAATCTGACGACGAAGTAGAACACCAACGCAGGCACCGCGAAAGAGGCGCGGCCGAGGATCTCCTGCGTCAGCCGGTCGCCTCCACCGACAGTCAGCGGCTGCACGAACAAGGCAACGCCCACGGCCGCACCCACGCCGGCGGTCTTGACCGTCATCGGTATGGCTTCGAAGATTTTGATCAACGCAAGGAATCCGATGACCGTCCGGTTGTATGCCGCGCCCAGCAATCCGGTCAGCAGGCCGAACACGATGAACAACGGAAGCAATGCCAAGGAGGGCGCTGCCATCGACGGCACGGCGAAATCCGGCTGATCGCCCAGAATCAGCCGGGAACAACCGACTGCCGTCGCCACGCCCAGGGCAGTCGGCAGCACCGTCCGGATCGTGAAGGACTTGGTCACCTCTTCGAGCACGAACAACGCACCACCGATGGGCGCATTGAACGCCACCGCAAGTCCGGCGCCACCGACGGACGTCTGCAACAGCCGGACATCCTGCTCGCTGCGCCGGGCGCGCCGCCCGGCCTCGGCACCGATCACCGCACCCATGTGCACGGTGGGGCCCTCCCGCCCGAGCACCAGACCCGATCCGATCGCGAGGAGGCCGCCGAGGAATTTCGCCGGCAGGAGTATCAGCGGAGCCGCGTCGGCGTCGCCGTCGTTGACCGCTTCGACGTGCTGTATGCCGCTACCTGCCGCGAGCGGCACCCATCGCACGATCCGGCCCGCCAGCACCGCGCACACTGCGGTGGTGACGACCGGGATCAGCACACCGGCGACGCCGAACCGGTGAGCCCAGTGCACGAGATCGACACTGCCGTCTCCGGCCCGCTCGAGACACCAGCGGAATGTGCCGCCGACAAAGCCCGTACCGGCACCTGCACCGATGGCCAGCAGGCACAGGGTGATCAGGCCGTGCGTCTGCGGGGACGTGGTTCGCACTGACGGCCTTCTGGACATGGACGGCGATCGTAGCCATGACGAATCAACCGCACCTGACGGCGACGCTCCCAGCAGCCCCCTGGCTGCTCGATCAGAGCGCCGGTTTGGGGCTGGACGGCCATGGCCGCTCGCATCTGCAGCTGCCCGTGTGACGTCGCACCGTCGGTCGCAACCTCACCAGTCGAGGTCTTCGCGAGTCGGCACGAAAGGCTGCCACAACAACGTCATGCCGGCCTCGTCCGGCGTGCGGTCAGCCTTGCGCTGGTTGCAGGGCTCGCACGCCGCGACCGCGTTGTCCCAACTGGTCGTGCCGCCGCGCGACTTCGGCAGCACGTGGTCCATCGTGGTCGCGGTCGGCTGGCCGCAATAGGCGCACTGCCCGTGATCGCGTTTGAGGACGCCGACCTGGCTGTAGACGGGTGTGCCGCGCGACCACTGCTCCCAGGTGATCTTGACGCTCGCGTCGGTCAGCTTCAGACCCGAGCGCCGCGCGTAGGCCCACGTCATCTTCACGTAGCGCACCAGCCGCAGCACCGTCGGCATCGGGAACGGCCCGAAGGTCTCCCCAGGGTGCGATTCCTCGACGGTGGCGACGCCCCGCCACAGCATGTTCATGGCGTGTTTGACCGACACCGTGTGCAACGGCTCGTAACCGGCGTTGAGCACAAGAACACCCATGGTGGGACCTCCTTCCCAGGGAATGGTCACCTGTGACGCCCGCGATCGCGACCCATTATCCGCAAATTTCGCGCGAACACTATGGAACGCGTCCGTCTGTGGGCGCGAAGACGCCGGACATGACCATGCGGAAATGCCGCGCGCCGAGCCGTCACGTGCGCGAACTTGCAGACCACCTTCTGGACCCGGTCAGAAGTACCAGCCAGGTCCGGCGCATGATGGACAACGGTTCAAGAACGTAGTTTCCGGAGGTGCAAGTCGTGTGTCGTCTGCTCGGTTGGTCCGCTGATCGTCCTGTCACGGTGGCCGAGGTGATCGGCGATGCGGCGCTGGCCCGGCTGCGTGATCTGGCATGCGTGCACGCGCAGGGCTGGGGGATGGCCTGGTATGTCGAGGGCGACGACGAACTTCACACCCATCGCTCGACGATGGCGGCGATGGAGGACCCGGAGTTCGAGCAGTTCACCACGGGTATGCCGGTTCGACGTGGCCTGCTGCACCTGCGTATGGCGACGCCCGGTCTCGGCCTGACCGAGCAGGACACCCACCCGTTCGTGGCCGATGGCCTTGCCTTCGCCCACAACGGAGCGATCTTCCCGCAGGATCGGCTCGATGTGCTGCTGCCCCCGGGTGCGCCCGCGCCAGCCGGCAGCACCGACAGCGAGCGCTACTTCGCGCGGCTTCGTGACGCACTGGGCAACAAACGTGGGGGAGCGGCCGTGGCACGCGCCGCCGGTCGCGTCATGTCCCGGATCCGCTGGCACGAGCTGACCACCAGCAGCCTGAACGCACTCCTGTTGGCCGGCGACGAGGTGCACCTCATCAGCCTGCACGAGCCCGGCAAGGAGCCCGAGGGTGTGCAGTTGTGGCCGAGTGACGTGACGACACCACCGCCCTACCTCGACCTGTCGCTGATGACCGGTGACGGCTTCTCCGTTGTGGCCTCCAGTGGCATCTTTGGCGACGAAACCCCCGTCATACCGGTGGATTCGGCGTCTGTGGTGACTTTGGGCAAGGACGGTCGGGTGGCACGCACCAGCGCGATCACCGAGGGCATCGTGCGTCCGCTGCGACGCTCCGCCTGACCACGTCGGCGGAGGTGGGTTCATGGGCAGGCTGACGGCGCGACGCAAGGTGATCCGGGTCGACCTCGCGACAGGATCCACCTCGCGCAGCGAAACCGCAGCCGTCGAAGAACCGCTGGAGCTGCGGGTCGACGACGCTGTCCTGACCGTCACCATGCGAACCCCCGGTCATGACGTCGAACTCGCGCACGGCCTGCTGCGCAGCGAGGGCGTCATCAGTGACCCCGACGACGTGATCGCCGCGCGCTATTGCACCGACACCGAGACCCTCAATGTGCTGCAGGTCCAGTTGCGCACGACGGCCAAGACGTTGCCGGTGTCCGCCCAGCGCAGTCTGGCGTCGTACGGCGGGTGCGGTCTTTGCGGCAAATCAAGCATCGACGCCGTGACCGGCTCCGCTGCCTTCACCCGGCAAGCCATCGTGAGCGAACCGGCGACCACGTTCGACGTCCAGCGCGTCGCCGAACTGCCGCAATTGCTGCGTGCGGGTCAACCGGTCTTCGACCGCACGGGCGGCACACACGCGGCCGGTCTGTTCGGACGCTCCGGTGACGCGATCGTCATACGGGAGGACATCGGGCGCCACAACGCAGTCGACAAGGTCACCGGCTGGGCTCTGATGAACCGTCAGGCGACCGACGAGACGATTCTCATGGTGTCTTCGCGAGCGTCCTTCGAGATCGTGCAGAAGGCGGCGATGGCGGGCATTCCCGTCCTGGCATGCGTGTCGGCTCCCTCCAGCCTGGCCATCGACGCAGCTGCCGAGTTCGGTATGACGCTCGTGGCCTTCGTGCGTGGCACGCGCATGACCGTCTGCACTCACCCCGAACGCCTGGGCCTAACATTCGGAGCGTGACCGAGCAGCTGCCGCTCCGCAAACAGATCTGGACGGCACCCAACCTGCTGTCGATCGCACGCCTCGTCGGCGTGCCGGTCTTCCTCTGGCTCATCGTGGGCAAACACGATCTGTGGGCCTTCTGGGTGCTGGTCGCCTCCGGCGTCACCGACTACCTCGACGGCAAGATCGCCCGCAAGTACAACCTGGTGACCCGCCTCGGGCAGTTGCTCGACCCGGCGGCGGACCGGCTCTACATCGTCTCCACCATCGTCGCCCTGGCCTGGCGCGACATCATTCCGTGGTGGCTGGTGATCGTGCTGTTCGTGCGTGAGGCGTTCGTCTTCGGTTTCGGCCCGACGCTGCGCAAGCACCGCCTGCCGATCCCGCCGGTGCACTTCGTCGGCAAGTCGGCGACCTTCTGCCTGATCTACGGCTTCCCTCTCGTGCTGCTCGGCAGCCTGCACAACGGGTGGGGCCATGTCGCTCAACCGATCGGCTGGGCTTTCGTGTGGTGGGGCACCGCGCTGTACTGGCTTGCCGGGGTCATGTATGCCGGTCAGATCCGCGAGATGGTGCGTCGCAGTGAGGCCGGTCAGGCCGTCTGACGGTTGGCCGGTCGCAGCGAAGCGGCCGCACAGTCGGCCGTCATACGTACGCGTTACGGTGCAGGGCAGGATCACTTGGTACACACCTCGTTGCGTGGGCCGATCCGGCCTGGTTACGCTCACCCACGCAGCCGCAAATCACTTGTCACACAAGGAGACTCATGAGCGACCTCGAATACCCTGCCGACCTGCGTTACACCGACGATCACGAGTGGGTCCGTGAGCAGGGCGAGGGTGTCGCCCGTATCGGCATCACCGCGTTCGCCCAGGACGCGCTTGGTGACGTCGTCTACGTGAGCCTGCCGGCTGTGGGCGACAACCTCAGCAGCGGCGACTCCTGCGGCGAGGTCGAGTCCACCAAGTCCGTCAGCGACCTCTACGCACCGCTGTCCGGAGAGGTGACGGCGGTCAACGAGCAGTTGGACGGCACCCCCGAACTGGTGAACAGCGACCCGTATGGCGAGGGCTGGATGTACGAGATCAAGCTCAGCGACCCGTCGGCCCCCGGGGCACTGAAGGACGTCGAGGCGTACAAATCCGAGCTCGGCTGAGCGGCACGCCCCTCGCGCCCTCCTTCTATCCTTTAGGGTTGACCAATGACCAACGATGACAGCGACTTCGCTGGTGGCGATGCCACGACGGCGCGCATTCCCGCTGTCGGAGAGCCGGCGACACCCGAGCGCGTCACTGCTGGTGAGGTTCGCCTGTCGTCCTCGGACCAGGCGACCATTGACGCGCTGCGTCCGGGCACCGCGCTGCTGATCGCGCTGCGCGGACCCAATGCCGGTGCCCGCTTCCTTCTCGACGACAACGAGGTCAGCAGCGGACGCCATCCGGCCAGCGACATCTTTCTCGATGACGTCACTGTTTCCCGGCGGCACGCGGTCTTCCGCCGCACGGACACCGGCTTCGCCGTGACCGACGTGGGCTCACTGAACGGCACCTACGTCAATGGAGCGTTGATCGACTCGCGCGAGTTGCAGACCGGCGACGAGGTGATGGTCGGCAAGTTCCGGCTGGTCTTCTACGGCGCTGCCTCGCAATGACGACGGCGGTCCGGGCACGGTGACCGACGCGGGATTCACCATCGGCGCCGTGCTCGACCGGTTACGTCCGGATTTCCCCGATCTGACGCTGTCCAAGATCCGCTTTCTGGACAGCCAGGATCTCGTGTCACCGGAACGCACACGGTCCCGTTACCGACGGTATTCCGAGCGTGACATCGACCGCCTGCGATTCGTGCTGACGTGTCAGCGGGAGAAGTACTGGCCGCTGAAGGTGATCCGCGAGGCTCTCGACGCCTATGACCGTGGCCTGCGGCCGGCAGGTGACGACGACGGACTGCCGCAGGCTCCCGCGACAACGCCCGACCCTGACCTTCCCACGGATGTCGATCTGGGCTCACCGGACCGATCAGTGCGGTTGACCCGTGCCGAACTCCAACGCGCGTGCGGGCTCGACCGCGCGGATCTGGCCGATCTGGAGTCTTTCGGGCTCGTCACCGAGGGTGACGACGGACTGTTCAGCACCTCGGATCTGCAGGTCGCCGAGGCGGCCGCCGGACTGCTCGCGTATGGCGTTCAAGCTCGTCATCTGCGACCGTTCCGCCTTGCGGCCGAGCGAGAGGTCGCGCTGGTGCAGGGTCTGACTGCGGGTCCGGGGCGTGCCGATCAGTCCGAAGTGGTGCGGCAGTGCCTGGCCCTGCATCTGGCTCTGGTGCGGTCCGGGGTCACACGGGGGTAGTTTGGTAGGCGTGAAACAGGTTGACGTGATGGGTGTGCGAGTCGAAATGCCGACGAGCAAGCCGATCGTGCTGTTACGCGAACGCGACGGCAACCGGTGTGTGCCGATCTGGATCGGTGCTCCCGAAGCCACCGCCATTGCCTACGCCCAACAGGGCGTCACTCCGCCCCGACCGCTGACCCACGACCTCATGGTCGACGTGCTGTCCGGTCTGGGTCACGCGCTCAGCCGGGTCGTCATCACCTCGATGCAAGAGCACATCTTCTATGCCGAACTCGTCATCGACGGCGACCGGCACATCAGTTCGCGTTCTTCCGACGCGATCGCACTCGCCTTACGGGCGGACGTTCCGATCTACGTCGACGAAGAGATCCTCGACGAGGTCGGCGTCGACGTGCCGGTCGAGGAGGAAGACGAGGTGGAGCGCTTTCGCGAGTTCCTGGACAACGTTTCTGCCGAGGATTTCGAGATGCCACCCGGCGAAACCGCACCCGACGAAGATCAACCCTAATGTTTTCATCGAAGGTTAAGGTTCGGATTGCTGATGGCGACACGCCCGGCGGTCGTTGCATGCGGTGCTGCCGCGCCATACCTTTACCGAGCATCACGGGCCGGTCCGGCGCGCTGATGAACCAGTCAGATTGCCGCCGTGGAGGTTGCTGTGACCAGCAAGGGTGAAGCTCAGTCCGTGCACACGGGCGCGCCTGCCCCGATGCAGGAGGCGCTGTTCACGCACGACCTGCCCGAGGAGATGACCGAGTCCGTGGGTTACCGGGGCCCCGCAGTGTGCGGTGCCGCCGGTGTCACGTACCGGCAACTGGATTACTGGGCCCGCACCGGCCTGCTCGAGCCGTCGGTGCGCAATCCCACGGGCTCCGGCCACCAACGTCTCTACAGCTTCCGCGACATCCTTGTCGTCAAGGTCATCAAGCGACTGCTGGACACCGGCGTCTCGCTGCAGCAGATCCGCGTCGCCGTCAGCGTGCTGCGCGAGCACGGCGTGTCCGAACTCGCCGGCATCACGCTGATGTCCGACGGTGCGAGCGTGTACGAGTGCACCTCCGACGACGAGGTCATCGACCTGCTCCGCGGCGGTCAGGGAGTCTTCGGTATCGCTCTCGGCACGGTATGGCGGGAAGTCGAGGGCTCACTGTCCGAACTGCCCGGGGAGCGCCCCGACGCGCTGACCCCGGCCGAGCACCCGGGCGACGAACTCCGCGACCGTCGGGCCCGTCGCAACGCCGGCTGATCGGCCATGGGTGCATCGGATGACCCCGGTGCCTTGCCGCGCTGCCTTTCGCAGCTGCTGATCGCACACACGATCCAGATCGACAACTGGTTCGAGCAACATTCACCTCACCGCACAACCCTGGGTGCGTCGCCTGGCCAAGGGCCGTGGCTGATCTCCTACGCGTTCTACGCCAACCTGCTGCGCTGGCTGGCGCGTGAGCCGGTGCCGGTGTCGTCCGTGGCCGCACTGTCCGGCACGGTCAACCTGCCGGGGCTGCACCGATGGGGATATCTGCGCATCTCCGGATGGGCCGGGCCGGGCAAGCCGGTTCCGCCGGCAGCGACCCTCGCGCTGACGGCTGCGGGTGAGCGCGCCTGCGATCACTGGGCTGCCGCCGCCGATGACACCGCTGCCGTATGGCGCGAGCAGTTCGACGAGGCGGATGCGCAACTGCGCGAGGCGCTGAGCGGACTGCGAGACTGCCTCGGTCGACCAGCACCGCCATACCTGCCGGTGATTGCCGCATCGAAGAAGTTCGGACGGCAGCCGGAGTGGCACTCGCCGGACCTGCCGCCGTCCGAGGAGACCACCGCCTTGCTGTCGGCGGTGCTGCACACCTTCATCGCCGACTACGAGCAACCCGGTGAGATCTCGCTGCCGCTCGCGTCCGACGTGCTGCGGGTGCTGAGCGTGCAGCCGACACCGGTCACCGAGGCGATTCGCGACAGCGGAATTTCCCGCGAGGCGTTCACCGCTGCGCTGACGCCGCTGCTCAAATACGGCCACGTGGCCATGGAGAAGGCGGCAGCCGGCCGTGTGAAGATGGTCCGACTGACCGAGCGCGGCGCTCAGGCGGTGGCCGACCACGAGGCGCGATTGACATGGGTGACCGGCAATTGGCGAACGGACAGCGCGCAAGCACGCTGGATGGATCAGGCGCGCGAGGCGGCGACGCAGATCCTGCACCGACGCGACGACGGCGGCAGTGTTCTCGGACGCCTTCTCGTGCCGCCGCCGGACGGCTGGCGCCACCGCGCGCCGTTCTCCCGCCAGACACGAGCGGTCGCCCAGGATCCCGCCGCCGCGCTGGCGCACTGCCCGATGGTGTTGCATCGCGGGGGTTATCCCGACGGGTGCTAAATTTGTGCCCGCTAGCGACACCGGGTGGGAGAGTTCCACCAGATGGCCGGAACGCCGAAGGGGCAATCACTCCCCAGAACCTCTCAGGCGCCAGGACCACCCGGATGAGGCATCTCTGAAGGCCCCGTGCCGACAGAAGGGGAGGGCATGACCTGCCTGTCCCACTCCTCATCGAAGGTGTCGCCCATGTCGCACGTCGACCTGCCCGATTTTGTCAGCCGTCACATCGGTCCCACCGATGACGACGTCGCCACGATGCTCGACGTGCTCGGCGTCGCAAGCAAGGACGCGCTCGTGCAGCGCGCCATACCCGGTGGGATCAAAGCCGCCGCCGCCCTCGATCTGCAGGCGGCCGCCTCTGAGCCCGCGGTCATCGCGGAGTTGCGCGCCAAGGCGGAGCAGAACACAGTGCTCACCTCGATGATCGGCCTGGGGTACTACGGCACCCACACCCCGTCGGTGGTGCGTCGCAACATCCTGGAGAATCCCGCCTGGTACACCGCCTACACGCCGTACCAGCCGGAGATCTCCCAGGGCCGGCTCGAGGCGCTGCTGAACTTCCAGACCGTGGTCTCCGACCTGACCGGCCTGCCGACCGCAGGTTCGTCGCTGCTGGACGAAGCCACGGCTGTCGCCGAGGCGATGACCCTGATGCGTCGCAGTTCCAAGGCCGCCGCTGACGCGGTGCTGGTCGTCGACGCGCAGGTGCTGCCGCAGTCGATCGCCGTCGCGCAGACCCGTGCCCTGCCGCTGGACATCGACGTGGTCGTCGCCGACCTGCGCGGCGTCACCGACGCTGCCGGCCTGCGGGCGGTCGCGGGGGAGCGGGACGTCTTCGGTGTCGTCGTGCAATACCCCGCCGCCGACGGGTCGATCACCGACTGGTCCACCCTCGCCGAGGTGACCCACGACGCGGGCGCGCTGCTCACCGCGGCTGCAGACCTGCTGGCACTGACCTTGCTCACCCCGCCCGCCGAGTGGGGCGCCGACATCGCCGTCGGCACCAGCCAGCGCTTCGGTGTGCCCATGGGATTCGGTGGACCACACGCGGGATACCTCAGTGTGCGCAACGGCCTCGAGCGGACCATGCCCGGCCGCCTGGTCGGTGTGAGTCTGGACGCGGACGGCCAACCGGCATACCGCCTGGCGCTGCAGACCCGCGAGCAGCACATCCGCCGGGAGAAGGCGACCTCCAACATCTGCACAGCGCAGGTGCTGCTGGCCGTCATGGCGTCGATGTATGCCGTGTGGCACGGCCCCACCGGGCTGAAGCGCATCGCGCAGGACGTGCACGGCAAGGCCGTCGGGCTTGCCGAGGCGCTGGCTGCGGCGGGAGTTGAGATCACCAGCGACGCGTACTTCGACACCGTCACCGCGATCGTGCCCGGTCGCGCGGATGCGGTGGTCGCCGCGGCTCTCGAGCGCGGCATCAACGTATGGCGCGTCGATGCCGACCACGTGTCGGTGAGTGTCGACGAGACCACCAGCGACGCCGAACTCGCAGCAGTGGCAGCGGCATTCGGCGTCAACGCACCCGTCGCCGGAACAGGCGAGCCGTCCTGGAACCCGGCCCTGCTGCGCACCAGCAGCTACCTCGCGCACCCGGTGTTCTCCAGCCATCACAGCGAGACGGCGATGTTGCGCTATCTGCGCTCACTCGCCGATCGCGACTATGCCCTCGACCGCGGGATGATCCCGCTCGGGTCGTGCACGATGAAGCTCAACGCGACGACCGAGATGGAGTCGGTCACCTGGCCGGAGTTTGCGAACCTGCACCCGTTCGCGCCGAGCGAGCAGACCGTCGGCATCCGTTCGCTGATCGCCGACCTCGAGCAGTGGTTGTGCGACATCACCGGATACGACGCCGTCTCGCTGCAGCCGAACGCGGGTTCGCAGGGTGAGCTGGCCGGCCTGCTGGCGATCCACGCCTACCACGAGGCGCGCGGCGAGTCCGCGCGCAACATCTGCCTGATTCCGGCCTCGGCACACGGCACGAACGCCGCCTCCGCGGTCATGGCCGGGCTGAAGGTCGTCGTCGTCAAGACAGCCGCCAGCGGCGAGATCGACATGGACGACCTCAAGGGCAAGATCAAGCAGCACGGCGAGCAGCTCGCCGCGATCATGGTCACCTATCCCTCGACGCACGGCGTCTTCGAGGACACCATCTCAGAGCTGTGCTCGCTGGTGCACGAGGCCGGCGGCCAGGTGTATGTCGACGGCGCCAACCTCAACGCGCTCGTCGGACTGGCGCAGCCGGGCAAGTTCGGCGGCGACGTGTCGCACCTGAACCTGCACAAGACGTTCTGCATCCCGCATGGCGGCGGCGGTCCCGGCGTGGGCCCGATCGGCGTGCGGTCCCACCTGGCGCCATACCTGCCGGGTCACCCGTTGGCGCAGGAGTTGGACACCGAGACCGGGCCGGTGTCGGCTGCGCCATACGGCTCGGCATCGATCCTGCCGATCTCGTGGGCCTACGTGCGCCTGATGGGCGGCGCAGGGCTGACCAAGGCGACCGAGACGGCGATCCTGTCGGCGAACTACATCGCCAAGCGGCTGGGTTCGCACTTCCCGGTGCTGTATGCCGGTGAGGACGGACTGGTCGCGCACGAGTGCATTCTCGATCTGCGTGGCCTGACCAAGGAGTCCGGCGTCACCGTCGACGATGTCGCCAAGCGGCTGATCGACTACGGCTTCCACGCACCGACGATGTCGTTCCCGGTCGCGGGCACGCTCATGGTCGAGCCGACCGAGAGCGAGTCGTTGGACGAGCTGGACCGGTTCTGCGACGCGATGATCGCGATCCGCGCCGAGATCCAGGATGTGCTCGACGGCAAGGTCACGGCTGAGGACTCCGCACTGCGACACGCACCGCACACCGCGGTGTCACTGACGCACGAGTGGGACCACCCGTACACCCGCGCCGAGGCCGCGTATCCCGCCGGCGTCGACCCGTTGCGGAAGTACTGGGCGCCGGTGCGTCGTATCGACGGCGCGTATGGCGACCGCAATCTGATCTGCTCGTGCCCGTCGCCGGAGGCCTTCGAAGACTGACGCACGCGACCTGGTCCGGTCCTGACACAGCGCTGTCGGGACCGGACCTTCGTGGTCTCAAGGCCTCGCGGTGGTGAGGCAGAACGGGTGACCCGCCGGGTCGAGCATCACCCGGAAGAGCGCCGGCTGCGGCTGGTGGTCGGCTTCGGTCGCACCCAGTGCGATCGTGCGTTCGACGGACTGCGCCAGGTCGTCGACCGCGACGTCGAGGTGGACGATGCCGCCGGCGCCGGGCGCCGGCCAGGTCGGCGCGACGTAGCCCGCGACCCGCATCGCGGTCAGGTAGACGGTGCCGGTGGAGATGCAGATCACCGAGCCGTCCGGTGCTCGGAAGAACTCCGACCCGTCGAACAGCCGTCGGTAGAAATCGGCGAGTTCGACGGTGTCGGCGCACTCGAGCGACACGGACGCGAGCACGCCGACGGCAGTGCCGGGCGCGGTGAGATCGATGGTCATGGACGCAGTCTGGCAGCGGGCTACGACACCGACGCGCTGGACGGCGAGCCGGGCCAGAGCTCACCGCCGGAAACAGGCGGTGGTGTGAGCCGTTGCGGTGGTTGGCATGCTGAGCACGTTCACTTCTGCGCACATCGGAGGACACACCATGGAGCACGCCACATCCGAGCTGTATGACGTAGCGGCGGTCCGTGCCCTGATCCCGTCGCTGCGCAGCGGGCAGGCGTTCTTCGACGCACCCGGCGGCACCCAGACGCCTGAACCGGTGGCGAAGGCCGTGTATGGCGCGCTGACCGCGCCGCTGTCGAACCGTGGCAGCCGCACCCCCGCCGAGCGCAATGCCGATGCCATCGTGATCGCTGCGCGGGAGGCGATCGGCGACCTGCTCGGTGTCGACCGTGCGACCGTTGCCTTCGGCCGCAGCTCGACCGCGCTCACCTTCGAGATGTCCCGCACCTTGGCGCAGACGTGGCAGGCGGGCGACGAGATCATCCTGAGCAGACTGGATCACGACGCGAACGTGGGGCCGTGGCTGCTCGCGGCGCAGCGCTGCGGGGCGACCGTGCGGTGGGCCGACTTCGACCCGGTGACCGGCGAGCTGGACCTGTCGACGATCACCGATGCGCTCAACGACCGGACCCGCCTCGTCGCCGTCACCGCGGCATCCAACCTGATCGGCACGATGCCCGACATACCGGCGATCGCAGACGCGGTCCACCGGACCAAGGCGCTGCTGTTCGTGGACGGCGTGCACTACACGGCCCACGAGTTCGTCGATGTGCCTGCGCTGGGCGCGGACCTGTATGTCTGCTCGCCGTACAAATTCCTCGGGCCGCACTGCGGCGTGCTGACCGGTCGTGCCGATCTCTTGCACAGCCTCGCTCCGGACAAACTGCGCCCGTCGACGGACGCGATGCCGGAACGTTTCGAACTCGGCACCCTGCCGTACGAGTTACTGGCCGGCGTCACGGCTGCGGTCGACGTGCTCGCCGGTCTCGCACCGGGCGAGGGCACCCGCCGGACGCGGTTGCACACGTCACTGCACGCTCTGAGCGAGCATGAGCGGACGCTGCGCGAGCGGGTCGAGACGGGTCTGGCGGCATTGCCCGGGGTCACGGTCCACTCGCGTGCGGCACACCGGACGCCGACGTTGTTCATGACGTTCGACGGCATCCCGGCAGAGCAGGTCGCCGACGGACTGGCCGCCGACGGGATCAGCGCGCCGGCCGGGACGTTCTACGCGCTGGAGACCGCGCGGCGCCTCGGTGTCGACAGCGGTCTGCGGGTGGGGCTTGCGCCATACAGCAGCATCGAGGATGTCGATCGCCTGCTGGCCTCGCTCGCGGCGTGTATCTGAGTCCGAGAGGGTTCGCGGCCCACGGGCACGTGTGCCGCACCAGGTGACCGTCAGGCGCGAATCGTGCTCAGATAATTGCCGATTCGACCGATCGCCTCGGTGAGCGTGCCGACGTCCGGCAGGGTCACCAGGCGGAAGTGGTCCGGCTCGAACCAGTTGAAGCCGGTGCCGTGGGTGACCAGGATCTTCTCGGCGCGCAGCAGGTCGATGACGAACTGCTGGTCGTCCTTGATCGGGTACACCTGCGGGTCCAGTCGCGGGAAGCAGTACAACGCGCCCTGTGGGCGCACACAGCTCACTCCGGGGATCTCGTTGAGCAACCGCCACGCGGTCATCGACTGTTCATAGAACCGGCCGCCGGGAACGATGAGCTCCTCGATCGACTGGTAGCCGCCCAGCGCCGTCTGAATCGCATGCTGGGCCGGCACATTCGCGCACATCCGCATGTTCGCCAGCAAGGTCAGCCCCTCAAGGAAGTCGGTCGCCAGGTGGCGTGGGCCGGTGATGGCCAGCCAGCCGCTGCGGTAACCGCACACGCGGTAGGCCTTGGACAGTCCGGAGAAGGTCAGGCAGAGTACGTCGTCGCCGGCGAAGGTCGCGGCATGGTGATGAACGGCGTCGTCGAACAGGATCTTCTCGTAGATCTCGTCGCTCATCAGGACGAGGTCGTGCCGTCGGGCGATGTCGACGAAACCGCGGACGATGTCCTCGCTGTAGACCGCGCCAGTCGGATTGTTCGGGTTGATCAGCACCAGCGCATGCGTGTTGGGGGTGATCTTGGCCTCGATGTCGGCCAGGTCGGGATTCCAGCCGTTGGCTTCCTCGCACCGGTAGTGCACGGGGGTGCCGCCGGCGAGGCTCACGGCGCCTGTCCACAACGGGTAGTCCGGCGCCGGCACGAGGATCTCGTTGCCGTCGTCGACGAAGGCCTGCAGCACCATCGAGATGAGCTCGGAGACCCCGTTGCCGATGAAGATGTCGCCGACGCCGACATCCCGCAAGCCGCGGCTCTGGTAGTAGTGCGCAACGGCGGTGCGGGCCGAGAAGATGCCACGCGAATCGCTGTAGCCCTGGGATTCCGACAGGTGATGGACGATGTCCTGCTGGATTGCCTGCGGGGCCTCGAAACCGAAGGGCGCGGGATTGCCGATGTTCAGCTTGAGGATGCGATGGCCCTCGGACTCCAGGCGTTCGGCCTCGACCAGGATCGGACCGCGCACGTCATACCGAACGTGCTGGAGCTTGTCGGCTTGTCGGATGCGTCTGGCCACGGCGGTCAGCTTGGCACAGGGTCGTCAGGCAGCGGGGGAGGACGTGGCCGCGTGGACCAGGATCTGTGAGCCGCGGTCGGTCTTGCGCACCTCGATCTGGGCCGGGATGCGGTTGCGCAGCTCGGTGACGTGACTGACCACGCCCACCGCGCGTCCGCCGGAGCGAAGCTCGTCGAGCACCTCCAGCACATGCTCGAGAGTCTGCTCGTCCAGCGAGCCGAAACCCTCGTCGACGAGCAGCGTCTCGAGCTGGCGGCCCCCGGACTCGGCCAGCACCGCGTCGCCGAGCCCCAGGGCCAGCGACAGTGATGCGATGAAGCACTCTCCGCCCGAGAGGGTGTCGGTGCCGCGGGTGGTGCCGGTCCAGTTGTCGATCACCTGGAGGCCGAGACCGGATTTGACCCCGTGCGCGGCGAGCCCGTCATGGTGCTGCAGCAGGTAACGCCCCTCGGTCATCACCTGCAGTCGCTCGTTGGCCAGCGCGGTCACCGTCTCCAACCGCGCAGCGAGAACGTATGACGTCAGCCGCATCCGCATCACATTGTCTCCGCCGCCGTTGACGGCATCAGCGACAGCGGCGACAGTGTCGAATTCGCTTCGCAATTGGGCAGACTCGTCGACGAGAGCGGTCACCGTCGAGTGGCTGCGCTGCAGAAAACCGAGAGCACGCTGGCAGGCCGCCAGATGCGTCGTAGCCGTTCTGACCTGACGATCGGCGTCAGCCAGCGTCTGGCGTGCCGCCATGAGATTCGGCTCCGGCTCGGCCAGTGCCGTTTGGACAGCGGGGAGCTCGAGAACCCCCTGCGCTTTGGCGTAGGCCTGCTGCTGTCTGGTCAGGTCTTCGCGGATCGCGGCGATCTGCGCCGGCGAGAGTGCTGCGGCACGCGCGTCCCCAGCCGACCCGAAGTCGTGCTCGCGCAGTGCCGCGGCCGTCGCCGTCGACGCGGCCGCAAGTTCGCGTTTCGCGGTGTCCTCATGCCCGAGTGCCCGACGCAGCTGCATCAGGAGCGCGATCGCCCGCTCATGGTGGCGCTGCGCCGAGCAAGCCGCGACCGGCTCCGTGTCGCAGCCGGGATCGGCGGTCCTGCAGCAACACTCGGCGGCGTGGCGTTCGGCCAACAACTGCGCGGCGGCTGCTTCCGCCGCGAACCCGTCACGAGCCGCGGTGGCCTCTGTCTGTGCGGCGGTCAACCTGACCATCGCGGCCGTCAGCAACTCGTCGATCTGCTGGAGTTCAGCCTGCGCCTGTTGCACGGCTTGACGGCTCGCCTGCGCGATGCGGTCGGCGCGAGCCGCTGTCGACACACGCTCCTGGCACCGCTCGCGCTGAGTCCGCAGGATCTCCAGCTGATCTGCGAGGTCGCTGGTCGCATCGAGCGTCGCGAGGTCGCCCGTGATGTCGCCCAGCGCACCGGATGTCGTGACCGCCGGGTCGGGCTCGGGTGAGGCGCCCAGCAGCTCGGCGTACTCCTGGCGCAGGCGTTCTTGATAAGCATCACGGCGTGCACTCGCGGCACTGCGGATCTCGGCTGCGTCCTGCAGACGGCCGAGCGCCACTGCCGCGGCTGCGTCGGCGTCGGCAACACGCTCGCTGGTGACGGCTCCGTCGGCGGGCTGGGCGAGGTCGGGGTGTGACTCGGAACCGCACACCGGGCACGCCGAACCTTCGTCGAGATCTACCGCCAGCTCGGCGGCGATCCCGGCCAGGCGCCGGCGGCGAAGATCGATCACCAGCCGCTCGCAATCATGGAAGTCCTGCTTCGCCGCAACTTCCGCACGGCTTGCCGCGTCGGTGTCGCGACATGCATCGATCACGAGTTGTGCTGTGGCGATTGAAGATTCGATCTGATGTAGCAGCTGCTGCGCCGGGGCCAGATCGGCCGCATCAGCAGCGCTGTCATTGAGCTTGGCCTGCGCCTCCTGCCGTTGAGACGCTGTTGCGTCGTGGCGCGCCACGAGCGCGGTGTGGCTGTCGTTGGCGGTCTGCACAGCGGCGGCGGTCTGCGTCATACGTTCGCGGGCATGGTCGACCCGGGGCTGCGCCGCGGTCAGTTGCGCCAGGACGTCCGAGCCGATGCCCAACCGAGCCTGCAAAGTGTCGAGCACCTCCGAGGTCGCATCGTCGACATCCAGCAGTGCCGATGCGGCCGTGTCGAGATGGATGGCGAGTTCGCCGGCCACGTCGCGCAGGTCGGTCGCGGCGCTCTCGAGATCGGCTTCGCGACGTTCGTTCTCCGTGACCAGCGTCATCACCTGAGCGGCGATCTCGGCGCGGTCGGCGCGCCGGACAGCAGCAGTGTGTGCGTCACGGGCAGCGTCATACGACTCGACCACCGCGGCGGCAGCGGCCGCGTCCAGCCGCGCCTGCACGGCGGTCTGAGCCGACTGCAACGCTGCGGTCGCGGTCGCACGCATGCCGTCGGCTGCATCGCTGTCGGCCATCGCGGCGGTCACTGCGTCGGACACCTGCGCTTGCAGGGCAGCGATGGATGCGGGTAGTTCGGTCACCGGGCAGGTGGCATCGGGTGTGATGGTCACATCCGCTGGGGGGACCAGCTCGAGCTCGGCGACAACGTCACCGACACGAGCCACCTCTGCGGCGATGGCGGAGTCCGCCACCGTCAGCTGGGTGGCCAACTCGCGTCGGTGACTGCTGAGCCACGCCTCGACGTCACGGAACCGCTGGATGTCGAACAACTGCCCGAGCACAGCGGCGCGTTCGTCTGGCTTGGCGCGCAGGAAGGCCGCGAACTCGCCTTGCGGAAGGAGCACGACCTGCTGAAACTGATCAGCCCCCATGCCGAGCGCGTCACCGATGAGTTGCCCCGCCTCGTCGGCCCGGCTGGCGATGGTGCGCCACCGGTCACCATCGGCCTCGTCCACCTGCACCCGTCCGCGACGAGGCGTGGTGCCGGTGCCACGCTTCTTGGGCGCCTGGTGGTCGAGGGTGCGCAGCACGCGCAACCGTCGCCCGGCCACGGTGAACTCGACCTCCACCTCGGGTTGCGTGCCGGCCGGCGCGTGTTCGCTGACCAGGGAGCGATTGCCACGCACGCCCGGCACGGTGCCGTAGAGCGCGTAGCACAGGGCATCCAGAATCGAGGTCTTGCCCGAGCCGGTCGGCCCGTGAATCAGATGCAGCCCGCATGCGCTGAGGTCGTCCAGGTGTAGCTCCTGGGTGTCGGCGAACGGGCCGAACGCGGTGATCCGAAGACGATGCAGCTTCATGCGGCGCCGGTTTCTCGCCGAACGCGCACCTGGCCCTCGCCCTCGTGCTCGGCGCGATTGGCAGCCGCTGCGGCGAAGGCCGAGCTGAGAACCTGTCGCTCGCCGGGAGTGGTGTCGACCCCGCCGCGGACGTGCTGCAGGAAGTCGCAGCACAGGTCGACATCGGTGCGACCGGCGATCCGCGCGGCATATGAACGCCTGGCCAGGTCACCGCCCGGTGCCGCGAACTCCAGTTGCACCGTGTGCGGAAAGCGCGCTCGAATCCGCGCCATCGCCCCGCGAGGTCGCGCCTGGTCGGTCAGCGCCACCTGACACCAGGCGTCCTGCGCCCAGTCGAGCGAACGGTCCGCCAGCAGTTCGGGGAGCGTCCCGCGCAGCCGGGCAAGGCGCCGCTCGACCGGCGCCGGCACCAACTCGCAGCCCGGCTGCCCAGAGCCGAGGTCGACCAGGATGCTGCCCTTGACGTGGTCGGTCTCGGAGAACGACATGGCGACGGGGGAGCCGGAATACCGAACCCCGTCAGCAAGGGCCTGATGCCCGTGCAGGTGGCCGAGCGCGGCATACGACACGTCGGCGAAGACATCGAGCGGCACCGCGCCCAGCCCGCCGACGCTGATGTCGCGCTCGGAGTCGGAGGTGGTCGCGCCGGTCACGAACGAGTGGGCCATCGCGACCGACGGCACCTGCCGGTAAGCCATGTCTGCACGGATCCGGCTCATTGCCGCTCGCAGCACGCCGGCGTGGGTCCGCTCGTCGGCGCCCAACACAGGCGCTGCGACAGACGGCTCGAGATACGGGATGGGGTACACCACCGCACCGCCCAGATCGACCGGGCGGCCGATTGAGTCGACGGAGGTGCGGATGTGCAGTCCCGCGTGCTCCATGACCCGCGACCCGAAACCGAGACGTATGGCGGAGTCGTGGTTGCCACTCGACATGATCACCTGCGCACCCGTCGACAGCAGCCTGGCGAGTGCGTCGTCCAGCAGCGCAACCGCGTCGGGTGACGGCAGGGCCCGGTCATAGATGTCGCCGGACACCAGCACGGCGTCGACGCCTTCGGCGGTCACGAGGTCGACGAGGTGATCGAGGTAGTGCGCCTGCGCACCGAGCAACCCGACACCGTGGAAACCACGGCCCAGGTGCCAGTCGGAGGTGTGGATCAAGCGCATGCCGCGACACTAAATGCCGCCACCGACAGCGGCCGGTAACTGGTCCGGCGTGTGCGAAACGCGGTATTTCTCACACGCGACAGGCAAATGTGCGAACGTTGCGCCCACAGGGTGCCGATCGAAAGGCTGGCCATGGGCGAGGACGTTTCCAGCACGTCATACACGCGCGAGCAGCGACAGCGTTACCGCGAAAAGGTGCGGCAGGACCTCGACGTCTTCGAGCGGATGCTCACCACCCACAGCTTCGAGTTCGAGCGCCAGCTGACCGGCATGGAGATCGAGTTGAATCTCGTCGACAGCCACATGCAACCGACGATGAACAACGCCGAGGTGCTGCGCAGCATCGCGGACGAGGACTACCAGACCGAGCTCGGGCAGTACAACATCGAGCTCAATGTCAGCCCGCGCCCGATGCCGGGGGATGCAGCCCTGGAACTTGAGGCGGACCTGCGGACGAGCCTCAACCGGGCCGAGAAGATGGCGCTCGAGGCAGATGCGCAGATCGCGATGATCGGGATCCTGCCCACGATCATGCCGGAGCACTTCACGACCCAGTGGATGAGCGCCAATGCCCGGTATGCCGCACTCAACGAGGCGATCTTCGCGGCGCGCGGCGAGGATCTGTTCATCGACATCGAGGGCCTCACCGGTGAACGCCTTGCCATGTATGCCGATTCGATCGCCCCGGAGTCGGCGTGCACATCGGTGCAGCTCCACCTTCAGGTGCAACCTCACCTGTTCGCCGACCACTGGAACGCCGCGCAGGCGATCTCCGGCATACAGCTGGCGATCGGCGCGAACTCGCCGTACTTCTTCGGCAAGCAGTTGTGGCACGAGAGCCGCATCCCGTTGTTCGAGCAGGCCACCGACACGCGTTCGGTGGAGTTGAAGGCTCAGGGGGTGCGTCCCCGCGTGTGGTTCGGGGAGCGCTGGATCACCTCGATCTTCGACCTGTTCGAAGAGAACGTGCGCTACTTCCCGGCGCTGTTGCCCGAGACCAGCGACGAGGACCCGGTCGCCTTGTTCGAGGCGGGGAAGGCGCCGCGGCTGTCCGAACTGCGCCTGCACAACGGCACGGTCTACCGCTGGAACCGGCCGATCTACGACATCGTCGACGGCAAACCGCACCTGCGGATCGAAAACAGAGTGCTGCCGGCCGGTCCGACGATCCTGGACGGCATGGCCAACAGCGCCTTCTACTACGGCGTGGTGAAGATACTCGCCGACTCCGACCGGCCGGTGTGGACCCGGATGAGCTTCTCCGCCGCCGAGGACAACTTCACCTCGTGCGCTCGTCGCGGTATCGACGCGCACGTCTACTGGCCCGGCTTCGGCGAGGTGTCCGCCGACGAACTCGTCCTGCGCCATCTGCTACCGCTTGCGCACGAGGGTCTCGCCAAGTGGGGCGTCGCGACCGCGGTGCGCGATCGCTACCTCGGCGTCATCGAGGACCGCTGCCGTGCGGGCGTCAACGGCGCATCGTGGCAGATCGCCTGCGTGAACGGGCTGGAGGAGCAGGGCAAGGATCGAGCGGCGGCCCTGTCAGGCATGCTGCAGCGGTACCTCGACGGCATGCACTCCAACGAGCCGGTGCACACCTGGCCGCTGCCTTGAGCGCAACGGTCGGCCGGCAGCCACAGTGATCGGAGGAGCACCGAGCGCGGCCGGGTCAGGCGAAGTCGCCGCCCTCGTTCCACACCTGGATGCATGGTGTGCCGTGGTAGAACCCGAGTTTGGACAGTGACGCCGCATTGAGCATCAACTGCGCGCCCATCCGTGGTGGCTGCCGCAGGAAGATCGCGGCGAAGATCCGCAGCGAGTGGCCGTGCGCCACGAGAGCGACGTTGCCGTGGTCCATCAGCGGCACGACCTTGCGGACCACGTGGCTGACGCGGGCTGCGACATCCTCGACAGTCTCCCCGGGAGTGGCACCGGGCACGACCCCGTCAGCGAAGATCTCCCAGCTCGGGTCGCCGAGTTTTTCGCGGATCTGCGGCGTCGACATGCCTTCGTAGCCGCCGTAATCCCACTCGCGCAGGTCGTAGTCGATGCGCACATCCGTCAGGCCGGCAAGTTCGGCAGTGCGACGCGCCCGCTGCAGCGGGCTGCAGAACGTCGCCACGACGTCGAGCTCGGCGACCTGCTCGCGCAGTTTGCGGGCATCGGCTTCTCCGTCGGGCAACAGCGGCAGATCGGTCGTGCCGGTATGCCGCCCGTCACGCGACCACTCGGTCGCACCGTGCCGAATGAGGATGATGCTGTGGTCCGAGTGCGCGCTCACGAGTTGTCACGGTAGTGGCAGGCTGGCCTGTATGACGATTCAGGATCAGCATCGGTCGGTCAGCCTCACTCGGACGGCTTCGGGCACGTTCCGCGCCACCAACGCTCGCGGTGGCACCTTCGACTTCGGCAGCGGCGGCGATGAGCAGTTCACCCCGGTCGAAATCCTGCTGACCGCCATTGCGGGCTGCTCGGCCATCGACGTCGACATCCTCACGGGCCGGCGCAGCGAACCGACGAGCTTCGAGGTGGTCGCCGAAGGTGACAAGCTGCGTGACGACGACGGCAACCACATGGGGCCGATCCACGTGACCTTCACGGTGCGCTTCCCCGACGGCGCCGACGGTGACCGGGCGCGTGAGGTGCTGCCCGACGCGATCCGCCAGTCGCATGAGCGATTGTGCACCGTCAGTCGCACGGTGCTGCTGCCGACCGACGTGACCATGCACGAAGCCTGAGGCGGTCCGCGCGATGCCGACGTATGTCGCATTCCTGCGAGCGGTGAACGTACGTCCGCGGTGGGTGAAGATGGAGACCCTGCGGATTCTGTTGTCCAGCAACGGTTTCAGCGATGTCGAGACCTACATCCAGAGTGGCAACGTGCGTGTCACGACGCCCATGCGCAGTGCTGCCAAGGTCAAGGCGACTCTCGAGGAGATCATCGAGGCGGAGTTCGGCTTCCCTGTGCCATGCATCCTGCGCACGCCCGCGGAGCTGTCTCAGATCCTCCACCTGGTCGACACATTGCCCGATCCGTTGCCCGGCGGCGCCACCCGGCAGTACGTCACGTTGTATGACGCACCGCCCACCGACGAGCACACACAGCGACAGGTGCAGTGGGACGTTCCGGGGGAGCGCCTGTATCCGCACGGTCGCGAAACCTATTGGTGGCTCGCGAAATCCACGCATGAGGCGAAGGTCTCGAATGCTGTGCTCGAACGAGGTGGCAACGTCGCGACGACGCGTGATCTGAAGGTGATGCGGACGCTGGCCGCCACGTGGGGCGCCTGAGCGCGGCCGCTCGGCCGAACTTGAGCTCAAGGCAACTCGGGCTCAGCGCGCAGCAAGTTCAACACGTCGAGTCCAACACGGCGTGCGTTCAGCGCAACTCGAAATCGGCGAAGTCGAAGCCGGGCACCACGATGCACGACACCAACACCGGCTCGTCGCGCAGCGGCCGCGCCGCCTGCCAGTGGCCTCCCGGCACAAGAGCCTGCGGTCGCTCACCGGCAGTGATCTCGCTGCCGACGACCACTGTCGTGGCGGACTGCGGATCCTGGCCGTCACCGCCGAGCGACAGTTCCAGCGGGCCGCCTCGGTGATGCAGCCAGAGTTCGTCGGAGTGCACCCGATGCCACGCGCTGGATTCACCCGGCATCAGCAGGAAGTAGATCGCCGTCGCGAGCGAGCGCGGTGCGTCATACGGCGCGGGAAAGTGTCTGGAGGTGTGGTGGCGGTAGGTCTCGGCGTACCATCCGCCCTCCGGATGCGGTTGCAGGTCAAGGGTTTCGGCCCAGGAAGGCAGCGTTGTCACGCGTTTGGTCCTAACGTGGGGGAATGGCCAGGTACTTCGACGTCCACCCTAGGGATCCGCAGCCGCGCAGCATCGGTCAGGCGGTGCAGATCCTGCGCGACGGCGGACTTGTCGCGTATCCGACCGACTCCTGTTTCGCGCTCGGCTGCACGATGGGCAATCAGGAGGGCCGGGACCGCATCGTGCGGATCCGGCAGTTGAACGACAAGCACAACTTCACCCTGTTGTGTGCCGACTTCGGACAGTTGGGGCAGCTGGTGCACATCGACAACAAGGTCTTTCGCGCCATCAAGTCGGCGACTCCCGGGCCGTACACCTTCATCCTTCCCGCGACCTCGGAGGTGCCCCGCCGGCTCTTGCAGCCCAAACGCAAGACCGTCGGCGTGCGCATCAGCGACCATCCGGTGGCCTGTGCGCTCGTGAAGGAACTCGGTGAGCCGATGATGACCAGCACCTTGCTGCTGCCGGACGAGGACGAACCCCTCACGGACGGGTGGCAGGTCAAGGAGGAGCTGGACCATCAGGTCGACGCGGTCATCGATTCCGGGGAGTGTGGCATCGAACCGACCACGGTGATCGACTACTCACAGGGGTATCCCGAAGTCGTCCGCATCGGCGCCGGCGACCCGGCCCCCTTCGCCTGAGGCGGTTCTGCTGAAGCTGCTCGCCTGACGTGCCGGAGCGTCGGCGCGGACATTGCGGTCGTTGCGCGAGTTGCCCGACATACACCTCTGTCGTTGCCTACTGTTGGCCCATGATCATCGTGACGACGAACGACATCCCCGGCTTCCGGATCCTGGGCACGTATGGCGAATGCTTCGGTCTGACCGTGCGCTCGCGCAACATCGGCTCCAACATCGGCGCCGGATTCAAGTCGATGGCAGGCGGTGAGCTCAAGGGCATCACACAGTTGCTGATCGAGTGTCGCCAAGAGGCACTGGGCCGCCTGGCAACGGAGGCGCAGAACCGCGGCGCGAACGCCGTCGTCGCCTTCCGCTTCGAGACGACCGAGTACAACAACACCGGCATCGAGGTCTGCGCCTACGGCACCGCCGTATACGCCGAGCAGCTGCAGGCAGCGGCCCCGCAACAGCAGTGAGCGAGGGCCGTCAAGGCCATCCACTTGCCAGCATCCTGACCGACTGCGCCGATGGGCGGTCTCTGCCCGTCGACGGCGGTTGGACTCGTATACCGCCGTGGCGACCGGGCACGTATGCCGTTCTCGCGTTCACCGGTCATGCCGTCATGTGCGTGCCACCGCGGTGGGATGACGAGGCACTGACGGCGTTGGGCGTCAACGGTTTCGGCGGTGCGGCGGACCCCCGTGTGATCACCGCGCTCGCCGGTGACGGCGGTCGGATCGACAGCCTCGATCTGGTGGTGGCGGCCCGGGGGCGGCCGGGTCCGCAGCGGCTGCTGGTGCCGCGACCTGATCTGGATAGGCACCCGCGGGCGCAGTTGGCTGCTTCCTGGCGCGACGAGTTGCAGGTCCTGGGCTTGGCCGACAGTGCTGATGTGATCGTCACCTGCGGCCGCGGCCTCGGTGGTCTGGCGGAAATTGGATTCGAGTTGGCGCCGGAGGTGCGTGGCGGTGGTCTGATCGGCGCAGTGCTCGAGGCGACGACGCACCTGGTGTGTCCGGGTGAGGTGCTGTTGGCGTCGGCGTCGCCAGGAAATGTCGCCAGTGTGCGAGCACTGCTCGCGGTTGGTTTCGCGCCGATCGGCAGCGTCCAACTTTTCTCCCCAAGGGGTGTCGATGCCTGACCGGGTTACGACCGCTCTTGCGCACGTCGCGGCACGGTCACACGGTTCCGTGTTGGATCCGACCTTGCGTGTGACGTGCAGCTTCCATCCGGATCGACTCACGACGCGTGCCGACGAGTGGGTGATCGAGAGCCTGGTTCACAGTGGCGCGTACCTGTCGCAGTTCGTCACCGCGACGAGCAACGGCGGTTTGACCGCATACCCGGGTGGTGATCGATTCCGTTGGGAGAGCGCCATTTTCGGTGAAGCGTATGACGGTGGCACCGTGGACCTGCGGCCCAAGTACGGGGCACTGAATCACCGCCACCGGTCGTTCGGCGCCTCACCGCGGTTCGGCTCGTCATACATCCGGTTGGCGTCTCACACGCTGCGGCGAACGACGTTCTGCTTTCCCGACAGCAGCGCGTCACCGACGGCTTTCGGCACTGCGGATCGCTGTGGTCTGACTGATCTGGCCGACGCTGCGGAGTGCGATCTGCTGGATGACTACGTCGAGGCGCATGTTCACGGGCACATCGATCTGCGCACCGACGTCGAGGCGATCGTCCTGGATCCGAGCTTCCGCGGGACGCGCGTCGAACGAGCTGTCGCAGACGCGCCGTGCGCGGTCGAGTGGCATGAGGGTTTCGTCGCCGACGTTCGGCAGATCGGGGCACATTCGCACTATCGCGGAGCGGAGGTCGTTCGGCTCGCGGAAGCGGCAGCCGTGGACGGGCGGTTGGTGCCTCGGATGATCGGTGATCTTGCTCGGGCGGGCAGGCATGATCCCCAGCAGGTGAAGCAGGTGTGGAACTGCACAGCTCGCTTCGGTGTCGCTGAATGGCGTCAAACGCCACCTGCTGGCAACAACTGATTCGCACTCGACCTGCCAGCGGCAGAATTGGCGCCAATCGCCGGTCTTGAACTCGTGCGCGCGAGCCGCATCGGTGTCTGCCCACCACCGGGCCGTGACGTCAGTTGGTGAAGCGCGGAGACTCCGTCGCCGGTGGCTGTGCTTGACACCACGGATCTCGGTGCCGGGTTCCTGTCGGTTCAGTCGGCGGGTTGGGTGAGGTAGCGACGGCCGCTGGGGCTGGTCCAGGTGCAGACGCCGTCGGTGGTCATGGTGACCTGCCACCGGGTTTGGTGCTTGACCCGGTGATGATGCCGGCACAGGGATTGCAGGTTCGCCGGGGTCGTAGCGCCTGCCGGCCAGGGGGTGACGTGGTCGGCGTCGCAGTAGGTGGCGGGTTGGGTGCAGCCGGGGAATCGGCAGTGCTGGTCGCGGTCTTTGACGAATCGGGCGATGCCGGCGGTGGGGCGGTACTTGGTGGAGGTTGCTTGGACCAGGACACCGGTGGTCGCGTCCAGGAGTGTGCGTGCCAGGGACACCCCGAGCGTGCTGGTCAACGCGTGGACGTGGGAGGGCAGGATCGTTCCGACACCAGGCACGATCACCGGACCCAACCCCGCGACCGACCGGCCCTGCACCGCGGACGACTCGACCGACTGGCTGGTCGCGGACGACTGGCCGGGGCTGTCGTGCACGGTCGAGGCTTCACCGTCCGGGTAGTCGCCGCGGTGCGCCTCGGCGGTGAACACGCCTTCGCCGGGTGGGTCGGGTAGCGAGTCGACCAGGTGTGCCAGGGCGGTGTCCCAGTCGATTTCATGGTCGGGGTCATCGTCGAAGACGTCGTCGGGTGGTTCCGGTGGGACCGCACGAGTCCACCCGTCCTGGTCGTCGGGTGGTGGTGGGTCGTTCTCGGTACGGACGACCTGGGTCCAGCCCATGGTGTGCGGGTCGGGGAACAACCGGTCACACAACGCCGCGACCCGTGCCCGAGCAGTATCCGAGCAGGTGTCGAGGTCGGCCGAGCCTGCCTGACATCCCGCATCAACATCGACCCCGGTCATGACGGGGATACCGAAAGTGAGGTGGGTGTCGATGTGGACGTTCTGCAACACCAAATCCACCAACGCATCGACACGGCATTGCGGCAAACTGATCACCTCCACCGCATCCTGATGAAGTTGCCGGGCCAGTTGCTCCACCGCGGACATGATCCGCGCTGCTTGGGCTGAGTCCAGCACGACCTTGATCTCACTCAACCCCGGAACCTGGGAGGCGCGACAGGACACCCCGACCTCCCGCTCCCGGGCCTTGGCACCGGATGCTTCTGCCGCGGTCGGGTCAAGGTCGGCCAGGATCCTCGGGACCCGCCTGGCAATCTGCGTGGTGGTCAACCCACCAATCCCTTGATCCAGGAGCGCGGACTCCACCGCGGCCGCGGTCTCAGCGGACGCGCAGCCCAAGGCGGCGGTGACCTTGTGCATCTTCTCCACCGCTAACCGGCCAGCCCCCACCTCCCGCAACAGTCTCGGTGTCAACGTGACCGCGTCCAGGGCTTGGTCCAGGCGGGTATCGGCTTGCCGGGGACCCCAGGCCAGCAGGGCCCCGATCTCGGAGGAGACCCATTCGTTGGTCCATCCCAACTGGTGCCGCACCCACGACGTCACCGGCGGACCCTCGGTCTCACCGGTCAGGTCGATCACTTCTTCAATCGAAGCGACCTGCGCCAACCGCACCACCCGGGCACCATCCACCGAATTCGCCACCCGCTGCACGGCCTCGACCTGCGCCAAGAGCTCGTCCCGGGACAACCCGGGAGCATCACCGCAGATCACCTCGAACGCCCGCACCATCAACACACCCGCCGCTTCCAGCAACTCCGAACTGGAGGCAGACTCCACCACCGACTCGGCCAGCAGTGGTGCGATCGACATACCTCATCGTACATACGTTCGAGTCGAGATGCAAGACGAACCGCACGAAGGTTGAGGTTTGGCACCGAAGCGGTTCCGCAGCCGAGGCCACGGCCACGGCCATGGGCACGATTCGGCAGCACACTCATGTGTCACGTCGAATTCCTGGGAATGGCCGAGGCCACGGGCGCGATCCGGCAGCACACCCATCGCGAGCTTCGCACGTCACCATCACCTGACCTGCGCTGCCCGACGTCCTGTTGCAGCTCGATCCATGGCGTTGTCGACCGTGTCCATGGTCGGCCGGCGACATTGTCACTCCAATGTGGAAAGCGCGTCGCTGAGGGGCGGGTACCGCACGTCGCTCATTCGACCGCAATAGGGTCGAGGGCATGACTCGTGCTCTTGTTGTCACCACTCCCGGCGACCGAGAGGTCCTGCAGGTCCAGGACCGCGACGTGCCGCTGCCAGATTCCCGCGAGGTGCAGGTCCGCGTCGCCGCAGCAGGGGTCAACTTCATCGACGTCTACAAGCGTCAGGGGATCTACCCCATCCCAACACCGTTCGTGCTCGGTGAAGAGGGTGCCGGTGTCGTCACGGCCGTCGGTGCCGATGTGACCGAGTTCGCAGAAGGCGATCGGGTCGCGTGGGGTCAGGCGGCAGGCAGCGCCGCCGAACTGGTGAATGTTCCGGCCGCTGCTGTCGTGCCGGTGCCGGACGGTCTGTCGCTCGAAACCGCGGCGGCCGCGATGCTGCAGGGCATGACCGCGCACTACCTCGTCGAGTCGACCTGGCCGGTGCAAGCGGGCCAGATCGCTCTGGTGCACGCTGCCGCAGGGGGAGTCGGCCAGCTGCTCGTTCAGTTGATCACCGGGAAGGGAGCCGGCGTCGTCGCGACCGCGGGATCTGACGAAAAGCTCGAGATCGCAAGGGCGTTGGGTGCTCGACACCTGATCAACTACGCGACCTTCGACGGTGACCTTGCGCAGGAGATCCGCCGCGTTGCGGGTCGCGGCGTCGACGTCGCGTATGACGGAGTCGGCAAGGCCACTTTCGACGCATCACTGGCCAGCCTCCGTCCTCGGGGAATGATGGTGCTCTTCGGCGGCGCGAGCGGTCAGGTGCCGCCGTTCGACCTGCAGGAGCTGAACAAGCGCGGTTCGCTGTTCGTGACACGGCCGAGTCTGGGCGCCTACCTGCAGGACCGCGAGGAGTTGCTCTGGCGCGCGGGGGACATCCTCGGACAGCTCGCCGACGGATCTCTGCACCTCGACATCGGCGGACGGTATCCGCTGGAACAGGCCGCCGATGCGTACCAAGCGCTTGAAGGCCGCCGGACCACCGGCAAACTGATCCTCACCATGCCCCAGCACTGAGAACCGAGCGGCCCCACACGCCACCCCGAAATCGAGGGACGAGTATGCCGAGCACCATCGCGGACCTGACCGACATCGACCCGGCGCGCGCCGCCCAACGGATCGCCGAGTTCGACCCTTCCGACCTCGCGGACGAGGTGCGGGGACTCCCACTGGCGCAGCTGAATCTGCTTGCGGCTCAGGCTGATCGGGCCGTGCTGATCATAGACAAGATGCTCACGACGATCCCGGCATACGTTCCCGTCGACAAGCTCGCCGGCATCCTCGGCGTCGTCGGATTCGAACTCAGCGACGGCGCCGACTTGGTGCTGGACCGCACAGTGCGCTGGCGCGGCACGACCGTGGAAGACGGCTCTGATGCCACCGAGTGGGATGTCATCATCCGCAGCTCACCGAGTGACTTCCTGCGGCTGCTCGCCGGGCACGCCAATGCAGGACTGCTCGCGATCGAAGGTCAGCTGGAGATCGAAGGCGACGCAGAACTCGCCCTCGCTCTGTCGGGCACCCTTGCAGGAGCTGACGATTCGGACCACAGCATCGACCCGGGCGCGATGGATCCGGCCGATGTCGGCGCGTCGGTGAAGGCAGTCAGCGACCAGACGCTGGCTCGCGTGATGGCCGGGCCGGTAGGGCCGATCGTGCTCGCCGAGGTCTTCCACCGACTGCCCGATCACGTCAACAAGCGCAAGGCCGCGCGCCTGACGACGACCGCCGTCTTCAAGCTGACCGGTGGCCCCACCGTCGAGCGGTATGTCGTGCGCATGGTCAACGGCGTGGCGACGGTCGAGACCGGCGAAACTGCCGATCGAAACACAACGATCTCGATGACCTCTGCGGACTTCCTCAAGCTGGCGACCGGCAACCTCAATGCCGTCAAAGCCGGACTGCAGGGCCGCATCAAGGTCAGCGGCGACAAGGCGGCGGCGATCACGCTCGGACGCGCGATGGAGACCCCGAAGCCGCGCAAGTGAGCCACTGACAGCCTCACTAACCTCGGTGCCATGCAGCCTGACACCGAACCCGTCGTTGTCTTCATCCAGCACGAAGCCGCCGCCGGTCCCGGCCTGGTCGGCGCCCGGATGCGCCACCGCGGGATTCCCACCACAACAGTCCATGCGTATGCCGGCGACCCCGTGCCGAGTGACCTTGACGGGATGCTCGGCCTGGTCGTGCTCGGTGGCGCGGTCGGTCCGTGCGAGGACGATGCCGCACCGTGGCTGCCGGATGTACGAAACCTGTTGCAGCAAGCTGTTTCTCGCGACCTTCCGACCTTGGGCCTGTGCCTCGGTGCAGAGTTGCTGGCAGTGGCGTGCGGTGGTGCAGTGACCCGGATGGTCGGCGCACCTGAGCTCGGCCTGCACTCCCTGCGCCTCACCTCCGCGGGGCGGGCAGACCTGCTGTTGTCGGCCATGAGCGAGGACGCCATGGCCGTCGAATGGCATCAGGAGGAGATCAGCAGTCTGCCGCAGGACGCGGTGTCGCTGTGCGAGACAAGTCGGTGTCCCAACCAGGCATTCCGGCTGGGGGATCGGGTGTGGGGAACGCAATTTCACCCGGAGGTTCTCGCGGTCGACATCGAGCCGTGGGCGGCCGCTGACACGGACGGTCTGGCACGCGCGGGTCGCACCGCAACCGACGTGCTCGACGAGGTGCGCGCGGCGGAGGATCGGCTCCGTCACGAGTGGGAGGCCCTCGCCGACCGGTGGATAGATCTGCTCTCACCCGGCGGACCAGTCGGCTGAAGGGGAGCTCCGGCATACCGAACGATGTCGGGATGACGCGGTTGCATTTACATAGAATATAGATATAAAGTGCTGCCGTGCGCCGCTCCCAGGTTCACGTCCCCGTCGTTCGAAAGGTTTTCGCGTGAGTCACGCTGCCGTCGATGACAAACAGTCATCCATGTGGAATCAGCCCAAAGCCGTGTATGCCGTCGCATTCGCGTGCGTCGTGTCGTTCATGGGCATCGGCTTGGTCGACCCGATCCTGCCTGCCATCGCCTCCCAGCTGCATGCCTCGCCGAGTCAGGTGACGCTGCTGTTCACCAGCTATCTGGTCGTCACGGCCGTTGCGATGCTCGGCACCAATGCGGTCTCGAGCCGCATCGGCGCCAAGAAGACGCTCATCGGCGGTCTCGTGCTCATCGTGGTGTTTGCAGCACTCGCAGGCTCCGCCGGATCGATCGGCGGCATCGTCGGATTCCGCGCCGGCTGGGGTCTGGGCAACGCGTTGTTCATCGCGACCTCGCTGGCGGTCATCGTCTCGTCGGCCACGGGCGGATTTGCGGGCGCGATCATCCTGTACGAGACCGCTCTGGGTGTCGGCATCGCCGTCGGGCCGCTGCTCGGCGGCATCCTCGGATCGATCTCCTGGCGCGGCCCGTTCTATGGCGTCTCGGTGCTGATGCTCATCGCGTTGATCGCGACGGTCTTCTTTCTGCCGGCCACCCCGAAGCCCGAACATCCCACGTCCCTGACCGCGCCGATTCGCGCGCTGCGGCACCGCGGCCTGCTCACAATGGGCCTGGCAGCACTGTTCTACAACTGGGCGTTCTTCACCATGCTCGGTTACGCGCCGTTCCCGATGAAACTGTCTGCGATCAAGCTCGGCCTGGTCTTCTTCGGCTGGGGAATCTTCGTCGCGTTGTTCGCTGTGTTCGGAGCACCTCGGCTGCAGCGACGTTTCGGCACTGCTCCCACGCTGTATGTCGCCCTCGCGGCCTTTGCAGTCGACCTTGCGATCATCGCGATCTGGCCGACCAATCGCACCGTGTTGATCTGCGCTGTCATTGCAGCCGGAATCATGATCGGGATCAACAACACTCTGACGACGCAGGCCGTCATGGTGATCTCGCCGGTTGAACGCCCCGTCGCATCAGCGGCATATGGCTTCGTCCGCTTCATCGGTGGGGGTCTGGCCCCGTACGCGGCGGGCAAGCTGGTCGAGCACTTCAACCTCCACGTCCCCTTCGCCATCGCGGCCGGAAGCGCACTCGTCGCCGCTGCGCTGTTGTCGACCGCCCACCGCACCCTGCAGAACGCCGACAAAGGCATGGACGAGGACGGCCACTCGGTGGCCGGAGCGGACGAGGATCAACTCGTCGCGGGTGAATTCGGAGACGAGTTCGGCGGCGCCGCCGGTGCGATCGACGACTTCGAGCGCGCGCACGAGCGTGTGGATTCGGCAACCAACAAATGACACCGTTGCCAAGTGGCACGCCCTGCGTGAGAGTGTGAGTTCATGGCGAACATGACCCACTCTCTCACCGAGCAGGACGTCGAATTACTCAAGAAGGACTTCGACTCACGACCGGTCAACCGGATCGTGCAGAACGCAGTGACACAGACGGCCGTGGCCGACGTTGCGCTCGACCGCGAGATCCTCACCAGCATCGACACCTCGATGTCGCACCGACTCGACTCGTGGAGCGTCACCAACCAGAAGAAGAGCGGCCGCTGCTGGATGTTCGCGGGCCTCAACCTGCTGCGCCCCGGTGCCATGAAGCGTCTGGGGCTCAAGGAGTTCGAGTTCTCGCAGAACCACCTGCTGTTCTGGGACAAGCTGGAGCGCTGCAACTACTTCCTCGAGTCGATGGCGCAGTTGTCGGACCGACCCACCGACGACCGGACGCTCGGCTTCGTGATGCAGGACGTCATGGGTGACGGCGGGCAGTGGAACATGTTTGCCGCGCTCGTCAAGAAACACGGGTTGGTGCCCAAAACCGTGATGCCGGAAAGCCATTCGTCATCCGAGACCGCCCCGATGAACTCACACCTTCGCAGCTTGCTGCGCGAAGCCGCTCGTGACGTGCGCTCGGCCGGCTCGCCCGAAGACGTCGAACAGGTGCGCTCGCGGACGATGGCTGCGGCATACCGGATCCTCGCCATCCATCTGGGGACACCGCCGGAGCGCTTCGAGTGGCAGTGGACCGACGACTCCGGTGAGTTCCACCGGGCCGGCATGATGTCGCCGCTGGAGTTCGCCGAGCGCTATCTCACCATCGACGTGGACGACTACGTCTGCCTGGTCGATGACCCACGTCCGAGCAGCCCACGCGGTCGCACCTTCACCGTCGACCAACTGGGCAACATCGTCGGCGGCGACCCCGTGCGATACCTGAATGTCCAGGCCGACGAGTTGCGCAAGCTCGCGGCCGAGGCGATCGTCGATGGCGAGCCGGTGTGGTTCGGGTGCGACGTGGGCAAGATGATGCAGCGCAACGCCGGCGTCTGGGATGCCGAGCTCTACGACTTCGCCGGGATCTATGACACAGCCTTCTCTCTCGACAAGGCTGCCCGGTTGGAGTACCACGAGACGCTGATGACACACGCCATGCTGCTGACCGGCGTCGACCTCGACGGTGACATGCCGCGCAAGTGGCGCGTCGAGAACTCCTGGGGTGACGAGCACGCGGACAAGGGGTTCTACACGATGAACGACTCGTGGTTCGGTGAGTACGTCTTCGAGATCGCCGCCCGCAGGGACAAGCTCAGCCCGCGACTGCGCGACGCGCTCGATGCCGAGCCGATCGTGCTGCCTGCCTGGGATCCGATGGGTTCCCTCGCCTGAGAACTGCCTGCTCGCACCGACACCGGGCGTCCGGCGCGATCCGTCGCGACGGGCGCCCGTTGTCGCGCCGCGCTCAAAGCGTGCTGTCGGGAGGGTGTTGCGTCAGACGACCCGGGCTGCGTCGTACAGCCCGGTCATGAGCACCCGCCGCTTGCTGTTAACCTTGTTGACGAGAATGATTGTCAATAACAAACGCAAGAGGACAGTGATGAAGAACCGGTTGATCGCGGCGGGTGTCGGGGTGGCCCTGGCCGCGAGCCTCAGTGCGTGCGGAAGCAGCAACAGTGGAAGCTCCGCGACGGGCACCATCTCGGTGGTCGCGGGGGAGAACTTCTACGGCAACATCGTCAGTCAGATCGGCGGCTCTCACGTCAAGGTGACCTCGATCATCAGTGACCCGAACACCGATCCGCACGAGTACGAATCCAGTGCCAAGAATGCCGCCGACATCGAGAGCGCACGGCTCGTCGTCGACAACGGTGTCGGTTACGACGACTTCATGAACCAACTGCTGCAGACCGCACCCGACAGCAACCGCACGGTGATCACGGCGTCGAAGGTGCTCGGCATCGGCGGCAGCAACCCGAACCCGCACCTGTGGTACGACACCGCCAAGATGCCCGAGTTGGCCACTGCGATTGCCGCCGATCTGGGCAAGATCCAGCCGGACAACGCAGCGACGTTCAGGGCCAACGCCGCCGCCTTCACCAAGAGCCTGGCGCCGATCACTGCGGTCATCGACAAGATCAAGACGAAGTATGCCGGCACCAAGATCGCCTACACCGAGCGCGTGCCGGGCTACCTGGTGCAGGCTGCCGGTCTGGATCTGGGGATCCCGGCCAGCTTCACCCAGGCGGTTGAAGACGGCGACGACCCGAGCCCGGCCGACACGGCGGCATTCGATCAGGCCCTCAAGACACACACCGTCAAGGCCCTGCTGTACAACGCCCAGGTGACCGATGCCCAGACCGATCAGCTGAAGGCGCTCGCCACGTCCAGCGGGGTGCCGATCGTGCCCGTGACCGAGACGATGCCACCGACCGCCAAGGACTACCAGGCCTGGCAGCTGAGTCAGGCCCAGGCGTTACTGACAGCGCTCGGTGGCTGATGGCGCACACGGACCGGCAACCGGCCGTCTCTTTCCGGGACGCGAAGCTCGTGGTGGGTGGGCGCACCCTGTGGGAGCACCTCGAACTCGACGTGTTGCCAGGCGAGTTCGTCGCCATCCTCGGCCCCAACGGAACGGGCAAGACCTCGCTGCTGAAGGCACTCCTCGGTCTGCTGCCACTGGCCGGCGGCTCGTTGACCGTCGCCGGTCGTGAGCCCACCCGCGGCAGCTCGACCGTCGGCTATGTGCCGCAGCAGAAGATCTTCGACGCCGACCTCGGCCTGCGCGGACGCGATCTGGTGACGATGGGAGTCGACGGGCACCGGTTCGGTATGCCGTGGCCCACCCGCGCCGCACGTGCGCGAGTGGACGAGGCCATCGAGGCGGTGGGCGCGACGGCATACGCGAATGTGCCGATCGGTCGTCTGTCGGGAGGTGAGCAGCAGCGGCTGCGGATCGCACAGGCACTGATCAGCGATCCAGACGTGTTGCTCTGCGACGAGCCGCTGACGTCGCTCGACCTGAACCACCAGGAGGGCGTGCTCGACCTGATCGACCGGCGCCGGCGCGCCTCGGACACCGCGATCCTGATGGTGACCCACGAGATCAACCCGATTCTGCCGATGGTTGATCGGATCCTGTATCTGGTGTCGGGCAACTGGGCCACCGGCACGCCGGAGGAGGTGCTCACCAGCGAGCGGTTGACACAGCTGTACGGCACGCCGATCGACGTGTTGCGCGTGCGCGGACGTGTCATCGTGGTCGGCGGCGGCGAGTCGCCGGACAAGTCGCACCACTGCGGCCCGACCGAGGTGATCGCGTCGTGAGCCAGACGTGGATGTACCTGCAGCAGCCGTGGGCACAGCACGCGCTCATCGCCGCGACGCTGATCGCGCTCGCCAGTGGACTCGTGGCGCCGTTCGTCGTGACGCGGGACATGGCCTTCGCCGTGCACGGCACCGCGGAGCTCGCGTTCCCGACCGCGGTCGCCGGCCTGCTGATCGTCAACGATGCGGTGACCGGCGCGCTGGTCGGGTCGTTCGTGGTCGCAGCCGCCATCGGCCTCCTCGGCCGGCGGCGCAGCGAACGAAACACCGCGATCGGCGTGGTGCTCGCCTTCGGCCTCGGATTCGGCGTCTTCCTGCTGACCTTCTACCAGGGGTACGCCTCGGCGGCGACGAACATCCTGTTCGGCTCGATCGTGTCGGTCAGCACCAGCGATCTGCTCATCCTGGCGATCGTGACACTCATCGTGCTGGTCGTCATGGTCGGGATCTACCGGCCCTTGCTGTTCGCGTCGGTGGACGCCGACGTCGCAAGCGCTCGTGGTGTTGCCGTCGACAAACTCGGGCTGGTCTTCTTGTTCGTCCTGGCGATCACCGTCACCGAGGCGGCGCAGATCGTCGGCACCCTGCTGGTGTTGAGCCTGACCATCACTCCGGCAGCAGCAGCTCGTCGTTGGACCGCCAATCCGCTTGCGGTCAGCGGGCTTTCGATCGCGTTCGCACTGCTCGCAGCAGTCGGCGGATTCGTGCTGAGCGTGGTGCTGATCTCGACCAACATGAAGGCAAGCGTCTTCATCACCTTCATCAGTTTCGCGACCTATCTGGTGTCACTTGGTGCGGAACGTCTGCGCAAGGACCCGCGCACCCGCGTCCCGCGATCGGCGATGGGGGAGTCAGCCCCAGCCGTGTGAGCGAGTCTTGGTCAGCGTGAACGAATCGAACGGCGTCGGCGCGGGGAACGGGTTCGCCAGGGTAGCCGCCGGCGTGTGCCAGTAGGTCACCTTGATGGACGTCTGACCGCTGTGCCAGGAGCCAGGGTCCACGTCGAATGTCGCGACGCCCCACGGGTGCGAGGTGTCGCTGTCACGCACTGCCGACCAGGTGGCGATCTCGGACCCGCTGGCGTCCGCCTTGAAGATCGCGTCGGCCGGACGGTCGGTGTAGACCTGCGCGACCGGGTCGCCGCCATACACCGGGTTCGAGCCGACGGTGTCTGCGCCATACACGTCGTCGTGTCCGGAGGTTCCGCCGCCGCCGAGGGTCAGGTGCACCCGGCCGTGGGTGACGTCGATCGTGCGCAGACCGGTGCCGACCACCTGTGGGCGTAGCCAGTCACTGCCGTGGTCGACCCCGTGCACCGTGTAGGTGCGTTCGTAGTCATGGTCGTGACCGCACAGCACCAGGTCGACGTCATATACGTCGAACAGTGGCATGAATGCCTCCCGGATGCCGAGGTCGCCGCCGGATCCACTTGCGGATGACGACATCGCCAGTTGGTGCTGGAACGGGATGATCCAGTCGATGCCCGGGTCGCGCCGCGCCGCTCGGAGCGTCTGCTCCAGCCAGCGCTGCTGCGCGCCGCCGCTGTAGCCACGGATGTAGAGCCCTTGTTTCGAGGCGTCCGGATTGGCCGAGCCGTCGTTCTGGTAGATCACGTCGTTGGCGTCCAGCGCGACGAAGAGCACCGAGCCGACCTGGAAGCTGTACCAGTTGCCCTGCCAGCCTTGCCGCTGAAATCCGTTGTCCGGCAACGCGAACCGTGTTTGGTATGACGCATAGCCCAGCGGCCCGTTGCCCCACTCCGTCTCATGGTTACCCAGGGCGGGCATCCACGGGATGTGGCCGGCTGCGGTCTGGATGTTGTTCATGAAGTCGCCCCACACCTGCGGCTGCGACTGCTGGTTGTCGTTCGCGTAGGACAGGTCGCCGTTGTGCAGGTGGAACAACGGGTTGAAGGCCGCGACCTGGTGGACGGCGGTCGCCGCGTTGAGCGAGGACTTCTTCCACGCGGTGTTCGGTGTCGACAGGTCGCCGAAGCTGGTGAACCGGAAGGCTGCCGGGCCCGCGGGCGCCGTGGTCATCGTGCCGCGCACGGGCGCGGCGCCGTCGGCGAGGATGTCATAGACGTAGGTCGCCCCCGGTCGCAGACCGCCGATGCTGCCGTGGTGGCAGATCGTCTCGACCTTGTTGATGCCGTCGACGTAGCTGCGGGTGTCGGCAGGCACCTCACGTATGACGTGGCCGTGCTGATCGCTGAGGCGCACTCGCGGCCGGCGCACCGATGCCGGCGTCGCCCACGAGACCGTCATCTGGGTGCGCGGGTCGCCGCCATACTGCAGGTGGATCTGTTGCGCAGTCGGTGCACCTGCCACGGCCGGCCCGGTGACCAGGGTCGGGGCGGCGAAGGCCTTCGACTGCAGCAGAGCCGTCCCGGCTCCGGCGATTCCGACTGCTGCAGAACCCCGCAGCAGATTCCGACGAGACACATCCGACATGGCAGTCCTTCGAGGCGGTCCACGACCCGGTGTCGTGGACGGGCACGACGATGCTGGGGTGTACTCCTGGGAGGGCTTGGGACGCGCGAGGAACGACGGGTGAACGTCGGATGAAAGCTGGTGTCAGACCTCGAGGCCGGCTCAGGCGAAGCGGATGATGCTGATGATCCCGGCGATCAGGCAGTAGATCACGAAGGGATACAGCGTCCGGGTGCGCAGGAAGCGGGTCAGGAAGCGCGCCGAGACGTAGGCCGCTGCAAAGGCGACGACGAAGCCGACCATCACCTCACCGCCGATGCCCTTGCCTTCCGGGCCGAACAGTTCGGGCACCTTCAGCACGCCGGCGGCCAGGATCACGGGGGTCGCGAGCAGGAAGGCGAAGTGCACTGCCTTCTCGTGCGACCAGCCGCGCAGCAGACCGGCCGAGATCGTCACACCGGAGCGCGAGATCCCGGGCAGCAATGCCAGCACCTGGCTGGTGCCGATCGCGATCGCCTCCACGAAACCGGTCCGCGAGAAGTCGGTCTCGGCGTGACCTTCGTCGGCGGAGTGCGCCGGCTGTGGTTGAGTGCGCGCACGCTGGGTGAGGCGTTCGACGATGAACAGCACGACGCCGTTGGCGGTCAGGAAGATCGCGGCCGCCAGCGGGTGAGAGAACACGGTGCGCAGCGGTTTGTCGAGCACCAGGCCGATGATGCCGATCGGAATCGTCGCGGCGACGAGCAGCGCCGTCAGTCGCGAGCGGGGTGTCGAGATCCTGCGGTCGCGGACGAGATCACCGATGCCACCGAGCACCTGCAACCAGTCACGCCACTGGAAGGCGATGAGGGCCAGAGCGGTCGCCACGTGCAGCGCCACGATGAACGCCAGGAAAGGCGTTGCACCCTTGGAGTCCTGCTGGGTCACCAGTGCGGACCACGACCCGCCGATCCAGGCCGGCACCAGCAAGGAGTGGCCGAGGCTGGAGACCGGGAACAGTTCCGTGACTCCTTGGAGCAGCCCCATCACGGTGGCTTGCAGATAACTGAGGTGACTCACGATTCGCTTTCGGGACGGTGGCTGGCACGGGCAACGGCGTCAGCGTAGGGCAGGTCAGACGCCCGGGGCTTCTGCCGCGCGGACGATACGACACCGCCCTGTCATCATCCTGATGACGTATGCCGCGCGGCTGCGTCCAGAACGCTTCCGATACGTTGCCGATCTGTCCTGAGGGGGAGGCTCATGCGTTCACACCAGGTGGCCGTCACCGCATTGACGGCCCTCGCCATCGCCGGCACGACCGCCGGGTGCGCTGGTTCGGCACCGTCGACTGCTCCGAGGGCCAGCGCAACCGGAGGGCCGTCCGCGTCGGGCCCGGCGGGCATCGCGCCGCTCGCTCCCGCCGCGCGGCAGGCACTGGCTCAGTTGGCGACGCTGCAGGTGAAGGGTCGCGCGCCGATGACCGGGTACAGCAGGGCGCAGTTCGGGCCCGCGTGGTCCGATGACGTGTCGGTCGCCGATGGTCACAACGGCTGCGACACCCGCAACGACATCCTCCGGCGCGATCTCACGGCGATCACCGTCAAACCGGACACGCACAACTGCGTGATCCTGACCGGCGTGCTGCTGGATCCATATACGGGAGAGCGTATTTCGTTTCATCGCGGTCGCTCGACAAGCTCCGTCATACAGATCGATCACCTGGTCGCGCTCGGCGATGCCTGGCAGACAGGGGCGAGCTACTGGAATGCGACGAAGCGGCGGGACTTCGCCAACGACCCACGTGAATTGCTGGCGGTGGACGGCAGTCAGAACGCGGCGAAGGGCGATGCGGATGCCGCGTCGTGGTTGCCGCCGAACAAGGCCTACCGGTGCACGTATGTCGAGAAGCAGATCGTGGTGAAGGCCGCCTACGGCCTCTGGGTGACAGCCGCGGAGAAGTCTGCGATGACGACGGTGCTCAACATGTGCGGTCCGAGCAACTCGGAGTGACACGGTCGGGTCAGTCCGGGCCGGCCATCTCGGTGGGAACAGCCGCGACTGCGTGAGTTTTCGGCCGGGTGTCGTGCACGAAGACCCAGGCCAGGGCAGCGCAGGCGGCGAAGGCCGCGGTGATCCAGAAAGACGCCGCGTAGCTGATCGTCTGCGCGAGCACACCGGCGATCAGCGGTCCGGTGACGGTGCCGAGGTCCTGACTCATCTGATACGTCGCCAGCACCGGCCCACCTCGGCCGTGGCCGTACATAATGTCGGCCAGAGCGGCCTGGATCGACGGACTGACCATGCCGGTGCCCCAGCCGGCAACGACCGTGGAGGCGAAGGTGAGCAGGATCGAGTGACTCATCGCGAGCACCGCGGTGCCGCCGGCGATGACGCTCATGCCGATGATCAACAGCGGTCGCCGGCCGATGCGGTCCGACAACCGGCCCGCCGGGATCATCGCCATCACATCACCGCACGCGTATGTCGCAAGGACCAATCCGGCGATGGCGAGTCGCTGATGCAACGCCGTGGCGAGGAACAGCGGAACCAGCGACACCCGAAGTGAGTACACCCAGCCGAAGATCACCGCGGTGAACAATGCCGACCGATAGGCGCCGATGCGCAGCGCGTCGGGAAGTCGCATCGTCGGCGTGGACGGCGTCGCGTCGATGGTGGCCAGGTGACTGCCGCGCAGCTGGACATAGACGACGGCGATCGCGATGAACAGCGCCACGGCATACACGACAAAGGGCACGCGCAGGCCGAATCCGATGAGTGCGCCGCCGATCAGCGGTCCGCTGATGCCGCCGAGCACGAAGCTGGAGGAATAGAGCCCGGAGACACGCCCGCGGATTGCCGGTGGCGCGATCCGGATGATCAGGCCCATCGCCGAGACACTGAACATCACCGACCCGATGCCGCCGAGGCCGCGGAAGACCATGAGTTGCCAGTAACTGCGCGCAAATGCGACCGCCAGGGTCGACACGGCCACGATCAGCAGACCGATCAGGTACACAGGTCGTTCGCCGAGTGTTCGCACGAGACGCCCGCTGGAGGGCGCGAAGATCAGTCGCATGATCGCGAATGCCGAGACGACGGCAGACGCAGCGGTGATGCTGACATTGAAGCTGCGGGCGAACTCCGGCAGCGCCGGTGCGACGACGCCGTAACCGAGCGCGATGACAAAACTCGCTGCCACCAGGACCCAGACTTCGCGAGGCATCGGCGGTGCGGGTTCGCCGACCGGTGCCGTCCCGCGTGCGCGGAGCCGGCGCAGCGGTGCGGTCAGCGAGGTCATCGCGCTCAGGCTATGACGACGGCATCCCGTCGGCGATGGTGGTTCCGGTCTCCCAGGCGTCGCGACGCAGCAGACGCAGGCCGTTGAGACCGACCACGACCGTCGACCCCTCATGCCCGAGCACACCCAATGGCAGCGGCAGCGAGCCGATGAGATCCCAGGCGACGAGCACCGTGATGAAGGCCCCGGCGATCAGGAGGTTTTGCCGCACGATCCGGTGTGCGCGACGCGATAGCCGGACGGCTGCCGGGACGGTGAGCAGATCGTCGCGCACCACGACCGCATCGGCGGTGTCGAGCGTCAGGTCGGCCCCGGCACCGCCCATGGCGACGCCGACGTCGGCCGCGGCCAGCGCGGGGGCGTCATTCACACCATCGCCGACGACCAGCACTCGCCGTCCCGCCGCCTGCTCGACCCGAATCGCTGACACCTTGTCCTGCGGCAGCAGCCCGGCCCGTATGTCGGTGATCCCCACCTGGGCGCCGACGTGCGTCGCGGCGGCGGCGTTGTCGCCGGTGAGCAACAACGGTCCTGAGGCGGTCAGCGACGCCAGGTCGGCCATCGCGGCCCGGGAGCGGTCGCGCAACCGGTCGGCGAGGGCGAAGAGTCCGACGGGCTGATCCCCTCGCAGCAGGACGACGACGGTGTGACCGTCGGCTTCGAGGGTCTGCACCCGCCGGCCGGCGTCCGGTGTCAGTTGCTCCCGGGATCGCACCGGCGACAGGACGGCGGTGCGGACGCCGGAGACCACGGCACTGACTCCTGCTCCCGGCGTCGACGCGAAGTCGTCCGCGGACGGGAGCACGACCTTGCGGGCGCGGGCTTCCGCGAGTATCGCTGCAGCCAAAGGGTGTTCGCTGCCTTGCTCAACTGCCCCGGCCCACGACAGCAACTGGTCGGGGGAGTGCGCCGGGTCGATCGCCTCGACGTGGGTGACGACTGGTGCGCCCTCCGTCAGCGTGCCGGTCTTGTCGACCGCGACGGTGTCGATACGGCCGAGTTGCTCCATGACCACAGCGGATTTGACCAGCACGCCGTTGCGCCCGGCCGTGGCGATTGCGGACAGCAGCGGCGGCATCGTCGCGAGCACCACCGCGCACGGCGACGCCACGATCATGAAGGTCATCGCCCGCAGCAGCGCAGCCGCGAGGTGTTCGCCGAGCAGCAGCGGTACGACGAAGACCGCCAGTGTGACAGTGACCATCCCGATGGAGTAACGCTGCTCGACCTTCTCGATGAACAACTGGGTCGGGGCCTTTGTCTCGGAGGCCTCTTGCACCATGTCGACGATGCGGGCGATCACCCACTCGTGCGGGTCTCGAGATACCCGGATCCGCAGCGTGCCGGAGCCGTTCATGGTACCCGCGAAGACTTCGTCGCCGATGCTCTTGGTGGCCGGCAGCGGCTCCCCGGTGATGCTCATCTGATCGACATCGCTGGCTCCCCGCACCACGTGACCGTCGGCAGCGAGCAGTTCGCCCGGCCGCACCAGCACCTCATCTCCGATGCGCAGATCATCGGTGAGAGCGACCGACTCATGGCCGTCGTCATCGATGCGTGTTGCGGTGGCCGGCGCCAGATCGAGCAGACCGCGCACCGAGTCCTGTGTTCGTGCCGTCGCCAGCGCTTCCAGCGCGCCCGAGGTCGCGAAGATGACGATGAGCAGCGCGCCGTCCACGACCTGACCGATTGCGGCCGCTCCGATGGCCGCGACCACCATCAGCAGGTCGACGTCCAGAGTTCGTTCGCCCAGCGCACGCAGGCCCGCCCATCCCGGTTCCCAACCACCGCAGCCGTAGACAGCGGCATACAGCACGAGCCAGATCCAGGCGGGCGCCGAGGCGAGTTGAAGGGGCAGCGCGACCAAGAAGAGCAGCAGCGCAGCGGCGGCCCAACGCACCTCGGTCAGTGCCATCAGGCGGGTCTTGCGTACCGGTGACGCCGTATCCGCCCGGTGGCTGGTGCGATCGTCAGGTATGACGGTGCTCATCTGCTCCTCGTCCGTGTCGTCCGCACACCCGCTATGGGAATACTTGAACAGGTATTCAAACATAGACAGTTTAGGATCTCGCACCATGGGACACCGGGTCAGCGCGACACACGTTGGCACAATCAGCCAGCGTCTCGAGACTGTCGGCAGCGCGACGGTCGCAACGACGCTCCAAGCGCTCGCGACACCGTCCCGGCTGCGGATCCTGGCCGAGCTTGTCGAGGGGCCGTGCGCTGCCGGTGCGCTCGCCGAACGGGCTGGACTGGAAACTTCCGCGTGCTCCCACCAGTTGCGAATCCTGCGCAATCTGTCCCTCGTCGAAGCCGAACGCGACGGCCGGTCGATGATCTACCGTCTCGCAGACCAGCACGTCGCCGATCTGATCGAGCAAGCCATCGGGCACTCGGAGCACCAGCGCAGCTAGTCCCCATGCGCTCGCTTCGTCACGGTGGCGTCGTGCATCTCACAGTGCGCAACCGCCGACGCGAGGTGCCGGTCATGCGGATACTGGGAGCATGACGGCCGATCGCACCGACGACATCGTTCAGCCCGCGCCGCTCCCCGATGTCGACGACATCGGCCGCGATGCGACCGAGCCCCTCCGAGCCGACATCCGGTTCCTCGGCGGAATGCTGGGGGAGACCATCGACCAGCAGAACGGCCACGAGGTCTTCGAGTTGGTCGAAACCGCTCGACGGGCGTCCTTCGGCGTGCGCCGTCTCGAGGTCGACCGGCAGCAGTTGACGCACCTGTTCGAAGGTGTCGACGTCGATGTGGCGTTGCCGGTGATCCGGGCGTTCTCACACTTCGCGCTGCTCGCCAATCTGGCCGAGGACCTGCATCGCGAGCGTCGCAGGTCGCTGCACGAGCGGGCCGGCGAGCCTCCGCAGGACTCCTCGCTCGCCGCGACCTACGCGAAACTGCAAGCGGCGGGGCTGGATCCGGTTGAGGTCGACGAGGTGCTCGCGAACGCGCTGGTCGCACCCGTCGTGACAGCGCACCCCACTGAGACCCGCCGGCGCACGATCTTCGAGACCCAGCACCGCATCACCGAATTGATGCGCCAGCGTGAGCGGCTGGAGGCCGGCGAGTCCGCTGAACGGCTGGACGTGCAGATTCGGCGGCAGATCCTGACGCTGTGGCAGACCGCGTTGATCCGGCTGGAACGACTGAAGATCACCGACGAGATCGAGGTCGGCCTCCGCTACTACGAGGCGGCCTTCCTGGAGGTGATGCCTCGGATCAACGGCGAGTTGCGTCGCTCGCTGCGCAGCTTGTACCCCGGCCATGACCTCCTGGCCGAGCCGATGCTGCGGCCGGGGTCGTGGATCGGCGGCGACCGGGACGGCAATCCCAACGTCACCGCCGAGGTCGTCCGGATGGCTACCACCCGCACGGCCGAGACCGCGATCGACCACTACCTGCGCGAGCTGGCCGACCTCGAGCAGGAGTTGTCGATGTCGGTCCGGCTGGTGTCGGTGACTGATGAGCTGTCCGAGCTGGCCGACCGCAATTCGGCAGACGGTCGCTCCGACGAGCCCTATCGTCGGGCAGTGCGCTGGATCAGCGGGCGTCTCACCGCGTCGGCCGCGACGTTGCTCTCGTACCGTCCGGAGATCGCGGTCGACGTCGAAGGCGCACCGGCATACGACACACCGGCGCAGTTGCTCGCCGACCTCGACGTCGTCGACGGGTCATTGCGCGCTCAGGGCGACGACCTCATCGCTGACGACCGGCTGCTGCGGATCAGGGAATCCGTCGAGACCTTCGGATTCCACCTGTCCGGTCTCGACATGCGACAGAACTCCGAGGTGCATGAGCAGACGGTCGCCGAGCTGTTCGCGTGGTCGGGGGTGTGTGCCGACTATCTCGCGCTCGACGAGGACGCCCGGGTCGCGGTGCTGACGGACGTGCTCTCGAGCAGACGACCGCTGATCGCCGACGGCGCCGATTTCAGTGAGCAGACCCAGCGGGAGCTCGGCATCCTGCAGGCCGCGGCTCATGCGGTGAAAACCCTTGGTGTGGCTGCGGTTCCGCACTACATCATCTCGATGTGCACCTCGGTCAGCGACATGCTCGAAGCGGCCCTGCTGCTGCGTGAGGTGGGCATCCTGCAGGCCGGGACGCCGGACGACCCGGGCGCCGCGCGTTGCCCAGTGCTGATCGTGCCGTTGTTCGAGACGATCGAGGACCTGCGCGCCGGCGCCGCGACGCTGCGGGCGGTGCTCGACGTGCCTGTCTACCGCGCCATCGTCGCCGGTAACGACATGCAGCAGGAAGTCATGCTCGGGTACTCCGACTCGAACAAGGACGGCGGCTACCTCGCAGCGAACTGGGCGCTCTACCGCGCTGAACTCGACCTGGTCGAGGTCGCCCGCGAAACCGGAATCCGGCTCCGCCTGTTCCACGGTCGCGGCGGCACGGTCGGCCGCGGTGGCGGACCGAGTTATGACGCGATCCTGGCCCAGCCGGCGGGCGCGGTGCGCGGCTCGCTGCGCATCACCGAGCAGGGTGAGGTGATCGCCGCGAAGTATGCCGAGCCGACGATGGCCGCGCGCAACCTTGAGACTCTGCTGGCAGCCACGCTCGAGTCGTCGCTGCTCGACACCGAGGGCTTGGGCGGGGCCGCGGATGAAGCCTATTCGGTGCTGGACGACCTCGCCGAGCGCGCGCGGGCGGCATACTCGGCGCTGGTGCACGACACCGACGGTTTCGTCGAATACTTCAAGCAGTCCACGCCGGTGGCCGAGATCGGCGCACTCAACATCGGCTCCCGACCTGCGAGTCGCAAGCCGACAGAGGCGATTTCGGATCTTCGGGCGATCCCGTGGGTGATGTCGTGGTCGCAGTCCCGGGTGATGCTGCCGGGTTGGTATGGCGTGGGCTCTGCGTTCCGCGAGTGGATCGGTGACGACCCGCAACGACGTGAGCAACTGGCGGGGTACTACCGCACGTGGCCGTTTTTCCGCACGGTGATGTCGAACATGGCGCAGGTGATGGCCAAGTCCGATCTCGGCCTGGCACAACGGTATTCGCAACTGGTGCAGGACGACGAGCTGCGCCGACGGGTGTTCGGAATGATCCGCGCCGAGCACGAGCTGACGGTCCGGATGTACAAGGAGATCACCGGCTCTGACGACCTGCTGCAGGACAACGCTGCTCTGAAACGCTCCGTCTACAACCGGTTTCCGTATCTCGAGCCGCTCAACCACCTGCAGGTCGAACTGCTGCGGCGGTATCGCTCCGGAGACGACGGTGAGCAGGTGCGTCGGGCGATCCTTCTCACCATGAACGGTCTGGCCACGGCGCTGCGCAACTCGGGCTGAGCTGGATCCGCGGCCTCTGTGTCGCCGGCCCGCCTGGCGCGGTGACCAGGTCCGCATCAGTTGTGCGCAGTGATCTCGTCGGTAAAGGCGATCACCAGATCGACGACCCTCGTCGGGTCCTGTTGCGGCAGACCATGTGCGCCGCCACGCACGGTCCGCAGCACACCCGCCGCACACTCCGCGAGTTCGCTGCACCAGGCATCACTAGAGACCAGGTCATCGGAGCCGCGCACGACCATCAGCGGCGAGCCGATGCCGGACACCAGATCGGCAGCCGGCGTACTCATGTCCGCCCAAAAGCCCTTCAGCACAAACAGGTTCGCGCGCACGTAATCCGTCGCGGCCTGCACCAGCACGTATGGCGACTCGCCCGGCGCCCCGCGCACGATCGCTGCGACGTGGGAGCGGAACCTCGGCCACCGTACGTCGGGGGAGGGCGACAGAAGTGTCAGGCTGCGGACGGTTCCCGGGCGGCGCGACGCGAGGCGAGCAGCAGTGAACGCCCCCATCGAGTGACCGATCAGATCGATGTCGCTGATGCCGAGGTGGTCGAGCCAGCGCGCAAGATGATCGGCTTGGTGTCCCGAGTCGAGGGCTGAACCGAGGCGCGCGCTACGCCCGTGGCCGGGTGGGTCGACCGCGATCACACGCCGGGTCGACGGCAGCGCGTCGATGACTCCGACATACGCCCGCCATGACATCGACAGACCGGGGATGAGGACGATGGTGCGGTCACCATCGGCGCCACGACGACGCTGCACCCAATGAGTGCTGGCGCCGTCAATTGTCTCGCGGTGATGTATGACGTCGGACCGCGTGATGCCGAGGATTCGGCTGAGCAAGTCGCGCACCATTTCGTCGAGTCTGCCAGGTGGGTCGTCGACCCTGTGCTGCCACACGGCGCGGTCTGTAGCGTGGCGACCGTGATGTGGAGCACTGAGCAGGTTATGGCAGCATCCGATGCCTGGCGGTGGATCCCGCCGGAGGCCACGAGCTTCGAGATCGACGGCGTCCAGGTGATCCACTACCCCGCGTGGGCGTTCACCGAGTTCTCGGTGACTCCGTTGGCAACCGGTCTGGCTCAGGACGAGTTGCCCACGCTGATCGCGCGGGTCCGTTCCGCCGCGATCGAACGTTCGAAGTCCTCGATGGAATGGTGGATCAGCCCGTCGACCGCGCCCGACGGTTTTGGGGATGCGCTTCTCACCGCGGGTGCATCGTTGGACGAGACGTGTGACATCTACGCCTTCGATATGAGTGAGCGGTTGCCCGACGTCGGGCCGGTCGACGGCATCGAGACCGTCCTTGTCACCGACGAAACCGCCTTGGACGATTACGAATTGGTGGGGAATGCCGTCTGGGGTGCGCCGCCTGCGAAGGACGAGCGTCGGGCCCATCAGCTGGCCGAGCTGGCCAAGCCGGATGCGGAGCAGACCGGCTGGCGGGTCGTCGCGTATGCCGACGGCCGCCCGGTGGCGAACGGTGGCTTGGAGGTCGTTGACGGCGTCGCGCGGCTGTGGGGTGCTGCGACGCTGGAGGACGCCCGCGGGCGCGGCGCCTACCGGGCGGTGCTGTTGCGACGACTGCAGGTTGGGCGTGACCACGGCGCAACGCTGGCTCTGGTGCACGCCAGAATCGGCACCTCCGGGCCGATCGTGCGGCGCTGCGGGTTCACGTCATACGGGCGCGGTTACAGCTACCTGTTCGACCTGGGGAAGGAGCAGCTCCGGAGCAACGACATTCGTTGCACAGTGCAATGAATGTGGCTAGCGTGCTGATCGTGGGATCAAACGTGGGCGCAGTCGTCGGTGGACGCTTGTTGACGACTCGCTGGTTGGTCAGGTCGCCACTTCCGCTGTATCGGCACGGTTTCGGATGGATTCTCGGATCGCGGTTTCTGATGCTGGAGCACCGCGGTCGCGTGTCGGGGGAGCCGCGCCATGTCGTGCTTGAGTGCGTGCAGCGCCTGGATACGACGACGATCTTCGTGGCATCCGGATTCGGGAGCTCCGCCCAGTGGTATCGCAACATCGTCGCCGATCCGGCTGTGCGGGTGTCCATCGGCACGCTTCGTGATGTGCCGGGAGTCGCGGTTCCGCTGGACGCACCAGAATCAGCGCGCGTGCTCGGCGAGTACGCGCAGCGGCATCCGACGGCGATGGACCAGATGACCGACATGGTTCGGGCGGCACGGCCAGATCAGGAGGTGGACATCCGTGTCGTTCGACTCGATCTGGCTGGCAGGTCAACAAATTCGGATGCGGGAGGAAGCGCGGACTGATCTGATCGTCCCCATGGGAATCACCCTCGAAACGATCACCGCCGATGACCTGCCCGAGATCGACGCCGTGCTCGCCGACTGGCAACACGACGACATTGCAGTTCAATTGCACCCCGGTGACCTCGGGTGGAACTGCCGACTCGGGTCGGCCGCATTGGCGAAGACCATTCGGGTATGGCGCCGCGGCAGCACCATCGTGGCGGTGGGCATGGTCGATGAGGACGAGCCCCTGATCCGTATGGCGGTCGCACCGGACGCCGACGGTGACATCGCTGTTGCGGACGATCTGATCGCAGATCTGACCGAGCCGGCCCGCGGTGCTCTGCCCGTCGCGGTGGTTCGGTCGAGGCACGATTCGGCTCGGCCCTGCGCGCTGGTCTCCTGGCCGCGGGTTGGCAACCCGGAGAGTCATGGACTCCGCTGGTCTGTTCGCTCACGGAACCCGTTGTGGTTGAAGGACTTCGGATCGCAGCCCTTGACCGGAGCCGCCCTGCGGAGCAGCTCCTTCGCGACCGGATCGCGGTCCACCGCGCTGCCTTCGCCAACTCGACGATGACCGTCGCCACGTGGCGGGCGTTGGCCGAGTCACCGGCATACAGCCGTGCGCGCTGCCTGGTCGGCTACGACGCCAACGATGACGCAGTCGCAGCGACGACGGTCTGGTCGGCGGGGGAGGGCAGACGGGGACTGATCGAGCCGCTGGGTGCACATCCAGACCATCGCGGTCGAGGCTATGGCCGCCGCATCACCCAAGCCGCAGCGGCCGCCTTGCAGGAGCTGGGATCGTCATCGGTTGCCGTCTGCACACCGACCGCCAACGTGGGTGGCGTTGCGGCATACGTCTCGGCAGGTTTCACCCGGCTGGCCGGCGTCACCGACTTCGTCCGGCCCGTCACCTGAGAGGTTGACCTACGTGAACACCGTGACGATTCGATCCCTTCGTGTGGAGGAATGGCGGACCTATCGCGCGGTGCGGTTGGCGGCGCTGGCCGATGCACCGGATGCCTTCGGCGGCACATATGACGCTGCCCTCGCCTACCCCGAGCAGTTGTGGCGCGACTGGTGCGGGCAGCCGTCGTGGTTCGCATTCGCTGGTGACGAGCCGGTTGGGATGGTCCGCATCGCCCGCGCCGATGACCGTGACCTGCCGGAACTCATCTCGATGTGGGTCGCGCCCGCAGCGCGGGGCACATCGGTGGCGGCCGATCTCATCGGATGTGTGCTCACGTGGGCACGAGCTGGGGGAGACCACGGTGTCCGTCTGCACGTCATCGAATCGAACCTTCGGGCACGCGCCTTGTATCGGCGAATGGGCTTTGTGGAGAACGAAATTCGCGAGCAGCTGCCCAATGGTCGCGTCGAGCTGGAAGCCGAGATGATCTTTGACCGATGACATTGCGACGAGCAGCGCATCCGACGGGTCGAGCATGAGCGGCGCGAAGACCACGAGGCCGATCGCCGTGATGCGCGGACCTCGTGTGCCGGGTTGTCGATCGACCAGAACTTCGGCTGTCGGTTGCCGCTCAGTTGGTCGAGCTTGCCCACGAACCGGTCGACTCGGGTCGGTGTCGTCATGACGGGGAGTACGTCGCGGGAGGAAGCGCGCAGCCGCTGGCGAGCGTCGCGGGCAGCAGCCGACGTGGCGTCAGGCGCAGGTGATGATGGGCAGATTGATGCTGATCTCCTCGCTGCGGTCGTCCTTCACCTACTTCTGAGCGATCTCCGACCAAAGCCAGCGCAGCGCGTCCGGCAGCAGCACGCCACCATGGTTGGGGGAGTGACCGCCGTCGCCGACGACCAGCCGGAAGTCGTAGCCAGATCGAGAGAGTGCCGCTGCAGTCTCCAGAGTTTCGGCGAACCAGTTGTGGTCGCGGGCATTCCAGTTCAAATCTCGGTGCGCAGCGTGCAAGAAGATCCTCGTTGATCTGGCCAGTTCGCTTTCTAGTCGTGAAGGATATGGATTTCCCCCAGGCATCTGGGCGAAACTCGCGTTGAACGCGATCACCTTTCCTATACCGTCAGGTCGGTACCAGGCTGCAGTCATGGCCGCGTCACCGCCGCTGCTTCCGCCGCAGATTCCGCGCATTCTCGGGTCGCCGGAGATAGGGAAACGCTGGGCGACCAGTGGCAACACCTCATCGAGTAGGAAGTTCCCATAGGCAGCGTCGAAGGCGTCGTACTCAGCGTTACGGTGCTTCGTCGGCATACCATCGCCATCGAGAACTCCGGGATCCACGAAAACGCCGATCATGGGCGGGATATCGCCGGTTGCGGCGAGGTTGTCTAGGACGATCGCACCGCGAACATCACCGTCGGGATCAAGGTACCACCAGCCGTCGTTGAAGAACATCACAGCGCAGTCATCGGAGAACGAAACGCCAGCCGGACAATGCAGCCAAACTTTCCGTGACGTGCCGGGAAACATCAGGCTCGCGTCGACACGAATTTCCTCGAGCATGCCCGGTTCAACGCCAGTACGCGGCGCCGAGTCAGGGCCGTAGGCGTAGCGGATGTCTTCCTGGTCGAGCGGCAGGGAAACGTACGGCAGTGTCGTGGGCACTCGATGACTCTAGAGCTGATGCAGTCACGAAGAGATGCGTCGTGCTGGGCAGTTGCGTAACAAACTGCGCGTGTATTCGTGGTCGACCGCGCCCGATTCGACGCACGAGCAGCGTTCCACGTGCCGCGGCGCTGGCGGGCGGTACGAGCTAGCGATTCGGAAAAGCCGCAATCTCCGACGCCCAATCGTCAATCGCGCCTTGCAGATCTGCCTCACTGACGTTCAACGAAACGAAGTAGTCGAACAGGTCCTTGTCGTGATCGGCAGTTAGCCAAGGAGGCAACGATTGAACCGAGATGTGAACTCGGATGGTCACTCTGCCCTGTACACGTGTCTCCAAGCTCAAGGCGAGGTTGGGCTCAGTGAAGATCTGGAGGCGCTCGTCGTCCTCGCTGGGGAATGCCGACGGCTGCGCGCTCCCGGTGGCCACTTGGCGCAGCCATTCGGCGATCGAAGAAGCCTCCCACGTGGTCAGACACGGGTCACTGAAGGACCAGCCTTCGCCGTTACTGAGCCGGACCACGCCCTCGACCATGAGCCAGTTGGCGTCCCAATCGCCGGGTGTCGCAATCCATGGGAACTGATATGCGACCGGTCGGATCTGGACCTCAGCACCGTCGCCAGAGGGGAGTCGCACGGCACCAAACCTACAGTCTTGCTCCGACCTGTCATCGGCAGAGGCGCTTAGATGTGAGAGCGATCTGATCGCGCGTCCGAAGTAGGGAGCCCATCGGATAAGTCCACGCGTTGAGCTCCGATGGCCGCCTTCGCGCGGGATTCGGCGTGGATAGTGCCCGGGCGCAAAGTTGGCCCCACGGACGAGGTTGCGGTGGTTCGCCGAGCATTTCGTGGAGGCCGTCACGAAGCCCGCAACGGGCGCATAGCCGGCGGTGGAGTGATTTAGCCGATACAACGGAGACTTCTACTGGACAGTCTGCGTATCAAGCTCCGGTGTATTCGGCCGGATAACTCACTCGCTTGCGAGGCCCCGTGCTGGCTAGATTCGCTGGATGTCGTCAGTCGAGAATGGGGTCCCAATGCACATACCCGGATTGCACGTGCGGGAACGAAGCAGACATCGACCTCGGCCGTGGTCCGATGTGTGGTTGCTGTACCGCTGACTGTCCTGACGTCCATGGCGACTGAGGCAAGACCTGGCGTCGGGGTTACTGGGTTCGGCCGTGCCGTGGCGGCTCGGTTGGGAACTTCGCGGTCTACCGCGGGGAGCTGCCGATCATCTGTGTACGCACTGACGGCTACGCACGGGCTCTTTGTCTGGCCGACGGTACTTTCATCTCGTCCAGATCTCGGATGCTCTGCCCTATTTTAAATCGGGCTTTATTGGTATCTCCCGATCACCGATTATCAGGTAACCATCAGCAATAACATTTATTTGCACCAGCGACGGAATGCCGTTGGCCGCGTAGGCGAGGTTCACGATCTTCGCCGACGACGGCGGGTCAGCGGAGAGTCTATTTCCTGTGCTGCATCCGGTGCTAGTGTAATAAAGGTTCGGCCCGGGCAGTATGTCATTAGAGGAGTGCGCAGATTGTAAGGGCAGAGGTTCTGCTAGGTTTGCAGCAACATCCTTGTAGCCGCAATAGTAGGCGAAAATGGGAGGTTCGTTTGTCCCGGTTGACGCGCAGCTTGAAAAGACAAAAAGCGTCGCCGCTGCGGCCACGAGTGTCCCGGCGCTGCTCCTAGTTGTATCCATTCCAATAGCACTCCATAGAGGTGGCGCATGGTTCCGTGCAGTCGGACAGAAGGTCTCACGCTGTTGTTTTATCAGTGGTGGCCGCGTGCGCCGATGGTGCTGTCCGCATCGAAACTCCAGCAAATCTGGTTACATCCAGTGATTCAATGATGCATCAGATGAGATCATCGCGCATCAATGCAGGTCAGCGGCGTGTCGTCATCAAGGGGTCGCCGGGCCCGCGGCGCCATCAACGACCAACTTCAGTCCGGTGCCGCCAACTCCGCCTAGACGTTTATGCAGGTCAGAATCGTAATAGCCGTCGGCCCCGGGGTAGTGGCGCGCAGCCGTCCGAATGACTCATCTGATGCAATACGCAGACTAGTACTTGACATAATATAGATTATCGGCGGTTAACTAACGGGGTAAAGGTAGACCTCAACAACTGCTGTGGTCCGACGCAATCCGTGTTTTCGCTGTTCAACGTGCATATCGAGGTGGCCAAGCACTGCCAGGTTGAATCGATTTGTTGCCGGATCTGCGCAGGCGATGTAGTCGGCGACGAACTACGCCGAGTACATCGCCGCCGCACGCGAGTTGAGACAGACGAGCTGATCTACCCGTCAGTTGTTGCTGCGATCAGGCCTTACGCCAGACCGAGACGTGGCTGCCGCTGGTGGCGAGAAACGGGTTTTCCTTCCAATCGGCTGATCGAGACTCGAGTTCGAGGCCCGCCAACTGAGCCATCAGGTCGCATTCGGCCGGCCAGATGTAGCGGAAGTGGCCTGAGCCATAGCGAATGCTTCCGTCGTCTTCGCGGTAGTAGTGGTGTGAGGCGCACTCCTGGGTGACCAGGTCGTAGGTGTCGAAGACAAGGTGCCCTTCGTCAACGCTCATGGGGACCGCCTGTTCGCCTGGCAGAAGGCGCTGGATCGGCGGTACCCAGAGGTCGATCACGAATCGTCCGCCCGGCCGAAGGTGGTCTGCCGCGTTCCTGAAGCACTGCACCTGCTCAGCCTGCGTCCGGAGGTTCGAGATGCTGTTCCACACGAGGAAGACAAGCGAGAACGTTCCCGCGCCGGGGAGCACCGTGGTCGCCATGTCGCCCACGACGACCGGCAACGCGTCCTCGCCGATTTTCTGTCGGAGTTGTCGCACCATCGGTTCCGACAACTCGATTCCTGTCACAGAAACGCCGCGCGCCGCAAGCGGGATACCGACCCTACCAGTGCCGATTGCGAACTCCAGCGCCGGGCCGTCCTCGGCGAGCCGCTCAAGGACGTCGACCGTCGGATCCAGAACGTCCGGCGCGAAGTGCTCAGCGGAATACGCGTCGTACTTGGCGGCGGTCTCTTCGTCCCATACTTCGCTACTGGTCATGTCGAGCAGCGTTCCAGGCAGCGCGCTGAGCGGCCAGCGATTAATTTGCCGATGGAGGCTCCCCCGCCTACTCCCACCCCATCGACTCCCGCGCATACCTGCTCAATAGCGGAGCCGCGTCAGAGCGTGTTGTGGTTGCCGCCCGGGGCGTCCTGTCGACCCGCTGCGACGTCAAGGTTGCCTTCGCCCGGACGAAGCGACTCGGCACCCCGCATGAGTCCACCGCGACGTGCGCTGGCCGCGCTCATCGCCGAAGCGCTTGGTCACTTCGCCGTCACCTTCGAGTGCCACGGCATATCCTTGGCACCGGTATACATCGCCTACGTCGCGGCCTTTCGTTCGAGCGCAGGTACTCATATGACAACGGCATCGCCTGCCGGGAAGGATGCCGCGCGTGGATGTGGTCTGTCACCACTTCGCCGTTAGTTCGGACAGCGAGACCGCAACTGTTACGGAGCTTCGTGGATGTGCCGCGAACTCGTCGCGAAATCTCTACGACCGGCCCTGGGCGTAACGGATGGCCGATTTCCCGCCCTGCGACGATGTCTGCGGCGCGCTGGAAGAGCATGCGCGGCGGTTCTTCGCCGGCCGTCAGGTCGACCCATTCACGTGGGCTGCTGGGCCAATTCTGACTCAGAATCCGCACTTTCGCGCCCTCAGGATTGCACCGGCTGTGACGACAGACGTGTGGACATCCGTTTCGATCGGAGGCTGGGCGGCAACAGGAGGCGACCACCGCGGCACCGAGTTTGTCATCTGCACTCCGTCCGAGAATGCCCGCGCCGTCGAACTTCTCGCGATGACGGTCTTCTACAACCGCGGCGGCAAACTGGGCATCGGCCACACTTTGCCCATTGGCGAGCCCTAGATGCCGGGCTCCCGTTGCGACCATCTGCTGGTTTCATTGCCGTATGCCTTCGGTCCTGCCTTTGAGGTGGCACATGTCGGTGATCGCCACGTCGACTTTTTATGGCTCATTCCCATCACCGAGGCCGAGCGTCGTTTGAAGATGTCGGAAGGCCTTGAGGCGCTCGAGTGGCGTTTCGACGAGGTAGGGCTGCGCTATTGGCAGACTGATCGCTCTTCGGTTGCGTAAGGACGCGAACTAGGCCGGCGATGACTCATCGAAGGCGACACCCGAGATCTGGGTGCCGGGCGGGAGGTCTTTCAACTGTCTGTGAAGCTGACCGTCAATTGACGACGACACCACATAGTCCATCGTGTCGACATTATCTGCGCTGATCGGGCCACTCAGGGCCGGAGGCACCCTGAACGTGAGCACCTGCGCGGGCCCCGGATGGATGCCCCGCTGTTCGGCAGCGAGCACGATTCCTCCGAGCAGGTACTGGTCTTGCCCTTCGGGCGTGTTCAGTTCGGCTTGCAGCACCCCCGCGGTTGGCCAGCGGACCGTCAGAGTGCCCTCGATGCAGTCAAGAAACCAGACACCGTCCTCCCCTTGCATAAAGACGTCCCCGAACATGGAAGCCGCGATCGGCTGAAGGTCGCGACCGTCGATCAGCCAGCGCCAATCCTCTAGGCCTCGGGCGAAGGTCTCGGGATCGAAGCGCCTGATCATCTCCATGCAGGAACGCTAGCTCGGCGCGACTGCTTGTGCGCTGCGAGGACCTCAATGGTTCCTCGCCAATTCTGATGCCCGAAGGTTTTGCGCAAGTGTTGTTATGTACATTTCGTGCGTTACAGCCATATTCTGGTACGTATGAGCGAGATGAGGAGCCAAGTCTCCGTCGCGGACCTTCGGGCGACGTTGAGCGACACGATCAACAGAGCGGCGTACGGGCACGAGCGTGTCGGCATTACTCGCCGCGGCAAAGTGGCTGCGGTGCTGGTGTCGGTCGAGGACGCTCTCCGACTGGAGCAGTTGGAAGACGAGGCTGATCTCGCCGCGTACCGGGCGACCAAGGACGCCGACGATGGCGTCCGGGTCAGCCTGCATGAGCTTCTGGCGGATGCGGACTTGTGAGTGGCTATGCAGTTGAGTTCACGACTGCGGCCGCGCGCAAGGTCCGCCGGTTGGATCCGCCGATCCGTCGGCGAATCCTGGCGGGTATCGCTGGATTAGCGGCTGACCCGCGCCCGGACGGGGTGAAGAAGCTGTCCGGTGTCGACAACGCCTGGCGGATCCGGATTGGCGACTACCGCGTCATCTACGAGATCCACGACGGAGTACTCGAAGTGATCGTGGTCGAGGTCGGGCACCGTCGCGAGGTTTATCGATAACGGGCGGTGCGATCTGTCTCATGGGTAGCGCTGGCCGCATGGACTCGAGCAGGACAGCTTGGTCGATGAACCTTTGTGCGGGGCATCGAGTCGGGCCGGGTTGGGTCACTGTTACCGAACCCGTTGGTGATCTGTGGACCATGACCGCAGATCAGCGTCCCAACCGTCTGAAGTAACTTCGAATCGCTCGTCGCATTCGCATTCGTCGCCGTCGGCGTGGTGAAGGCTCGGCCCCCGGCCTGTCATGCCGAGTCCTTTGAGAATGCGTATGGAGGCAGAACTCGATCGCCTCGCCTCAGCCCATATGCGTTGAATCCCAAGCTGTCCAAAGCCGTACCGCAAGCCAGCTCCCGCGACGGCCGAGCCGAAGCCCATGCCCCACCGGCGCGACGGGCCCACCACGTAACCCAGCTCGCGAGACGCGCCGCGACCTTCAAGGACGACGTATCCAATCAGGTCGTCACCCCAAAGTGCACCGAGTCGGATCAGGTCGTCGGGCGGTTCATTGATCAGCTGACGCTGAAAGTCGACAAGCTGCGACAACGACAATCCCGTGGTCCACTCTGCTACCCGACAAAACTCGTCGTCCAGTCCCCACGACCTGATCTCATGTGCATCGTCAAGTTCGAGTTCACGTAAATCGACGCATCTCCCGACGTCCGCCGCAGCTAACCCTCCTCGGCCGAGATTGTCACTACGTCACGATCGCGGTGGAATTTCCGCGGCAGCCACCAGTTGAGAGGGCCGAGCGCGGCGACCAGCGCTGGCGCGAGCACGCCGCGGACGAGTGTCGCGTCGATGATGATGCCCAGCGCCAATCCGGTCGCGAGGATCTTGACCTCGGTCTGCGGGATCTGCGACAGCGAGATGAACGCGAAGAAGAGAATCAGCGCGCCCGACGTCACCAAACGACCGGTTCGGCTCACACCGGCGACTGTCGCCTCGTCTGTGCTGTGGCCACGGTCATGCTCTTCGCGGATGCGCGACAGCAGGAAGACCTCGTAGTCCATCGACAGCCCGAACAGGAACGCGAAGACGGCGATCGGCACCCACACGGTGATTGCACCGGCAGGCTGCTCGTTGAACAACAGTTTCGTGGCGAAGCCGTCCTGCCAGATGAGCACCGTCACGCCGTACGCCGCTCCGATCGAAACCACATTCAGTGCAAGGGCTTTCACGGGTAGCACGATCGAGCGCAGCGCCATACTGAGCAGAATCATCGTGACGATGACAATGATCAACAGCACCCAGATCGCGTTGCCGTAGACCGCGTGGATGAAGTCGAGATTCTGCACCGGTATGCCGCCCACTTCCCCACCGGCGCGCTCGACCGCTGCCCGCGCCTGCTTCAGCGCGGTCGACCCGGCGGTGCTGGTCGGGTCGGACGTGGTCCAGGCGTCGACCACCGCCATACGGCCCGAACGCCAGGAGTCCGGAGCAACGGCTCCGGAGATGCCGGGTTGGCCGTCGAGCGCGGCAAGCACCGCTCCCGGATCCGACGTCAGGATCTCCATCGGCTGTGTGACACCCCGGCCGATGCCGCTGTCGTCGATGGTGCTGATGGCCGCAGCTGCGGGTCCGCCGGTCGACGCCATCGACGAGTTCGTCGCCGCGCCGAGTCGCAGTCCGAGAACCGGAGCCGCAAGGACGAGCAGGATGACCAGTCCCCCGACGATCGAAATCCACCGGTGCCGCACGACGTGCCGGCCGATGCCGGCCCACAGATGACTGTCGGGACTGCTGCGACGGCGATGCGGCCATGACAGCCGATCCCCCACGACCAGCAGGATGGCGGGCAACAGAGTCAACGCGGCGGCCGCGGCCAGGATCGGGATCAGCAGGCCGGCGAAACCGATGCTGCGCAGGAACGGCACCGGCAGCACCACCAGGGCCGCGAGGCTGATCGCCACAGTCGCGCCCGAGAACAGCACCGAACGTCCCGCGCTGGTGATCGTGGCGGTGATCGCGGCCTCGGGTTCGACGCCGTTGCCACGCTCCTCACGCCACCGCGTCACGATCAGCAGCGCATAGTCGATCGCGACGCCGAGCCCGATGAGCGCGAGCAGATACTGGCTGACGAACGACACCTGCGTCAAACCGGTCAATCCCCACAGCAACAGGAATGCCGACAGGATCGAGGCGGCCGCCACGCACAGTGGCGTCAGCGCGAGGAACGAACCAAAGACGAGCACCAGCACGACCAGAGCGGCGAGTGCCCCGAAGATCGTCTCGGCCAACACACTCACTCCCCCTCCCCCTTGCTGAGCGACGACGTCGACACCGGTGAGGGTCGCGGGGATTCGTGCCTGGCCGATCGCCCGCTCCAGCGTGGGGATCGCGGTGGCGTATGCCTTCGGGCCGGCAGCGACGGGTGGGTAGACCAGAGCGACACCGGCCGAACCGTCACTCGATCGCAGCTTCGGCTGGTCGACCCAGGTAGCGACACGTGCGCTCGGAATAGCCTGGTGCACAACGGTTTTCAGCCGGGCAGCGACCTCATCAGTGGTCTCGCCCGAGCCTTTGACGAGCAGTATGACGGGAGCGTTGTCACCACCGGTGGCGCCGAATTGCGCGGCGATCTTCTGGTTCGCGATCGACGCGGGCTGGCCCGGCAGATCGAAGGCGTAGGAGAGGTTCGACACAGCTCGAGGCGCCGCGAACCCCCCAACAAGCGCGAGCACGATCCACGCTCCGATGACCCACCAGCGGCGATTGATGACAAGGGCGGCGAGTCGGGTCATCCCTCATCCTCTCCCACACGGTCGACGAACCGGGTCAGCTGGCGCAGCGCGTCAATTGAACTTCCGCCACTCCCCCTCGGAGACGACCTCGACCTCGCCATCGACCACCGTGATCGCGGTCTGATCGTCGATTGCGTATGCCGGTGACCCGAGTTCGGCGGCCCATCGTTCGGCATCGCGCATGAGGTTCTCCGGCATCATCCCCAGGTGCGGGAAGATCGAGAAGTCGACGACACCCAAGCAGTCGTCGCCCCCACCCGGCGGCGCCCACGCGACGAAATCGTCGCCGATGCATGGCGTCATGGCCATGCTGCCGGCGCTCAGCCCAACCCAGACGGTGTCGCGCAGATCGGGCAGCAGCTCGGCGAGCCCCGACTGCTTCATCCAGTACGCGAGGTATGTCGCAGCGCCTCCCGCGGCCAGCAGCGCATCAGCGTCACGTACCCAAGCGCTCCACCGTTCGACGTCAATCGTCGGCAACGCGGTCAGTTCGAGCAGGCCGACGGACTTCCATCCCAGGTCGCACATCGGCGGATTCGCTTCTCCCGCAACGAAGTCCCGGGTCATGTAGGGAGAGCAGCCGGGATGGCCGTGCATCGCAGTCGGGATGCACAGTGCCTTTGCATCCTCGATCGGCTTGCCGAGCAGGTCCACCAGCGCGGCGCGAATGCTGGCGTTGGTCACGCCGCCCGAGGTGAGAACGAGCTTCATGCAGTGTCCTGTCGCAGTGTGGTCGAGCCAGTCGCCATTACGCCGGCCCGCCGTCGGTGATCGTCCAGCCGTCTTGCTTGATCAGTTGCTCGCGTGCGCTGGCTGCGGCTGGGGAGTACTTGCTGTTGCCGCCGGAGAATGCCAGCCCGTGGGCGACGTCTTCGGAGGCCCAATGGATCAAGAGCGCGTCGTAGTTGGCGGTGGATTGGGTGGTGCCGTCGAACATTCCGGAGATGTTGATGGTGTCGAGGCCGACTGGCCACGAGGCGATGGATTGCTGGAATGCGGTGGCGTGGTCGAAGGTATGGCTCATGTTGATGACGCCGTACGTGTCCCATGATCCGATTGGCTGGTTGAAGGCGGTGTCGTTCTCGAACATGCCACCCATTCCCTCCAGGCTCATGGTGTTCCACGCTTTGATCGGCTGATTGAAACTCCTGTCGTTCGTGAACATGTATCTCATGTATTGAACCCGGGAAACGTTCCAGTTGCCGATCGGCTGGTTGAAGATCGGATCACCGTCGAACATCCAACTCATGTCCGTGACCTGCGAGGTGTTCCAGTTGCCGATCGGTTGATCGAAGACCGGGTCGTTCCAGAACATGCCGTTCATGTCGGTGACTCGGGCGGTGTTCCAGTTGCCGATCGGCTGGTTGAAGATCGGATCACCGTCGAACATCCAACTCATGTCCGTGACCTGCGAGGTGTTCCAGTTACTGATTGGTTGGTTGAAGTGCGAAGCGTCGAGGAAGAGTCCGCTCATGTTCGTGACCTGCGAGGTGTTCCAGTTGCCGATCGGTTGATCGAATTTCGCATCGTTCCAGAACATGCTGTTCATGTCGGTGACCTTGGCTGTGTTCCAGTTGCGGATGGGCTGGTTGAAGGCCGGATCAATGCCAAGCATTTGACCCATGTCGGTGACCTCACTGGTATCCCAGTTGCCGATGGGCTGATTGAAATCGGTGTCCTCCCAGAACATCGAGTTCATGTCGGTGACCTTGCTGGTGTTCCAGTTGCCGATGGGCTGATTGAACAACGGGTCCATGCCGAACATGCCGCTCATGTCTGTGACACCAGCGGTCTTCCACGCACTGACTGGCTGATTGAAGGCAGCGTCTTGCCAGAACATCCCGCTCATGTTGGTGGCGGCGCCGGTGTTCCAATCACCGATCGGCTGATTGAAGGCAGGGTCCTGGCTGAACATCCCTTGGAACTGCGAAACCTTCGCTGTGTTCCACGATGCTATGGGCTGGTTGAAGTAGGCGGCCCCATAGAACATCTCACTCATGTCGGTCACATTGCTGGTGTCCCACGAGCCGATCGGAGAGTTGAACAACCAGTCGTTCTCGAACATCCCGCTGAGGTTGGTGACTCCTCTTGGAAGTGCCGACGGAACGACCGTGACCGGTGATTCGGCGAGGGCGTCGGTGAGATCGGTGATGCCAAGAGAGCCGAAGCTCAACAGTTGCGTCAGGTGGGGTTGGGGAAATTCCCCAAGGTTGACTGTCGGTACGTCCGCGAAGTGGGTTGCGCTGCCGCAGGCCATCACGGTGTAGGTGCCAGGCGTCGTATAGGTGTAGGACAGCCATCCCGGGTTCGGTCCGTAGCTCAGCAGTGGTGCCTTGCCGGACCCTGCCGTTGTCCCGCTCCCGGCGCCACCCCAGTTGACAGTGAGCCCGTTGCCACCGTCGAACTCCAGCCCGACGAACGGGTAAACGCCGGGCTGGATATCGAACACTGAGACGAGCGGGTTCGAGCAGCCCGCTCCGACTGTCCCTGTGACCGTTCTGCTGGTGGTCGTCACGCCCGCGGCCGTGGCGGTGGGTGCGACATACAGCCGGTAGGCCCAAGTCCCGATGCCCGGGACGACATACGTGATGGTCGCCGTGCCGGCCGATGTCGTGGACAGGGTCGAGATCGTGGACCACGTCGACGCGCCCGAGGTCTGTCGCTGCAGCCGAACCTGCCGTATGGCGTGGCCCGCGCCGGTCTGCACGGTGACCGGCGTCGAGACCGGATATCCCCGGCCCGCGGTCAAGGCGGTCGTCGTCCAGCCGGACACGATTGTGGGCGCGGGCGTGGCGGCCGCGGCCATCGACGTCGACGCGATCCACAAGGTGGACAACAGGAGCACACAGACGCCCACAAAACCCCGGCATCGATTCATCTCGTCACATCGATCCTGCGATGGCTCTGTGGCTGTTCCTGTCACAGGGCGAGTCCGCCGCCGCCCACCAGCGGCGAGCTAAATCTAGGGCGTACCGACGGGTTTTGCGCCGTGTATGCCGATGTCGGCTGGTTCAACTGACAGCCCCTATGACGTCGGCGAGGACCGCACGGCACCCACGCTCAGGTCGTCAGCCAATGGGCCACGCCGGCGCAACCACACGCCCACAGCACGCTCACGAACGTGCCGATGATGAATCGCTCTGCAACTGCCGGCTGTTCGCCGGATTTGAGCTCGGGATAACGACCCAGGCCCTTGACCGCGAGCACGATCGCGATGGTCTCAGGCCAGCCGGCGATCAGTCCGGCGAAGATGGCGGCGCGCTCGAGCGCGCCGATCCACGCGCCACCCCGCAGGGCGGACGCAGCGGACTCCATCGTGTGCGCGACCTGCGACCGCTCCCCCTGCGGTTGCTCAGCGTGAGCGTCATCGGCATGCCGGTCGCTGGCGTCGATGAAGCGGAAGACACCCATGGTCACGGCGATGCCCGCGAAGACCGCGACAAGACCGAGAGCGGCGATGACCAGAGCACTCCTCATGTCGCCCGACGCTATCGGTCGGTGCCGACAGCGGTGCCGAGGTTCGCGGCGACTGCGTCGCGCAGAGCGTCCATGAGCACGGCGGCCAGGCGACTGCCGGCCTGGCCTTCCTCGCGTGCTGCCGCGCTGAGTCGTTGGCTGAGCGCGGAGGGCGTGATCCCCAGCGCGAGCGCTGCATCCTGCTGGGTGCGCGACTGCTGCACCGCGTCGATGGCCTGCCACCCGGTGTCGGTGCGTCGGCGCCACACGATCCGGGTCAGCCACAGTGCGGTTTGCAGGTCGCGGACACCGTCGGCGACCCGCGTCGCCCGCCCCGTTGGTGCATCGGCTGCCTCGACGCGAAGGTCCTGTGGTGCGCCGCGCGCCGCCGTCAACGCGTGCCGTGCCGCGACGAAGGCGGATCCGTTGGCGACGCGCACGTCCCGTGGCACGGGGGTGTCGACCATGCCGATGCCGACGCCGACCCGCCACTTCCCCACTCTCGTCAGCACTTCCAGCGCCGAGACGGCGTCGACTGAGGTGGTGAGCAATCCCTGGATCTCGTCACCCGCCTGCTGCGCGAACTTTCTGGAACCGGCCCCATGGACCAGTGGTTCGAGCAGATCGAGGGTGACTTTCGCCGGCGGCGAGCTGCCACGGCGACTGCCGATTTGATCGGCGGTGATGACGATCGAAGCCTTCATACCAGCTAGTTTAGGATATTTCCTAATATATGCAAGATGTAGATCTGAACCTGAATAAAGCGCGGAGTCCCGTCATACCTCTCGGGCGTTCGCCGGCTGGCGGCCTGCCAGGTATGACGCCAGATGCTGACCGGTCAGGGTGGACCCGGCAGTCGCGAGTTCAGCGGGTGTGCCCTCGAAAACCACGGTGCCACCGTCGTGTCCGGCTCCCGGGCCGAGGTCGATGATCCAGTCCGCATGCGCCATCACCGCCAGGTGATGCTCGATGGCGATCACCGATGTGCCCGCATCCACCAGGGTGTCCAGCAGTCGCAGTAACTGATCGACGTCGGCGAGGTGCAGTCCGGTCGTCGGTTCGTCGAGCACAAGAACCCCGCCTTTCTCGCCCAGGTGCGTCGCGAGCTTCAGACGTTGCCGTTCGCCGCCGGACAAGGTGGTCAGCGGTTGCCCGAGGCTGACGTAGCCCAGTCCCACCTCGGCCAGGTGCTGCAGGACTCGCGCCGCGGCCGGTGTCTTCGCCGGACCGGCGCCGAAGAATCCAGCCGCCTCGTCGACCGACATCGCCAGCACCTGACTGATGTTCCGGTCGCCCAGGGTGAACTCCAGCACCGACGCCTGGAAGCGCCGGCCGTCGCACTCTTCACACGTCGAGGCGACGCCGGCCATCATCGCCAGATCGGTGTAGATCACCCCCGCTCCCTTGCACACCGGACAGGCACCTTCTGAATTTGCACTGAACAGAGCAGGTTTGACGCCGTTGGCCTTGGCGAACGCCTTGCGGATCGGATCGAGGACCCCGGCGTATGTCGCAGGGCTGCTGCGTCGCGAGCCTTTGATCGGAGTCTGGTCGACGCACACCACGCCGTCGCGGCCGGCCACGTAACCGTCGATCAGCGAGCTCTTGCCCGACCCTGCGACACCGGTCAGCACCGTGAGCACGCCGAGCGGTATGTCGACGTCCACGTCCTTGAGGTTGTGCAGATCCGCACCGCGCACGGTCATCGTCGCCGAGGACGTGCGCACCGACGGCTTCACGGCCGTGCGATCGGCGAGATGGCGACCGGTCACGGTCCGGCTGCGCTGCAGCTCGGCAACGTTCCCCTCGAAACAGATCTCACCGCCCGCTGTTCCCGCTCCCGGGCCGAGGTCGACGACATGATCGGCGATCGCGATCGTCTCCGGCTTGTGTTCGACGACCAGCACGGTGTTGCCCTTGTCGCGCAACTGCAACAGCAGAGCGTTCAGCTGCTGCAAATCGTGTGGATGCAGGCCGATGCTCGGTTCGTCGAAGACATAGGTGACGTCGGTGAGTGCCGAACCGAGATGGCGGATCATCTTGACGCGTTGCGCCTCCCCACCCGACAGCGTGCCGGCGGGTCGATCCAGCGACAGGTAGCCCAGCCCGATGCGCACGAATCCGTCGAGGGTCTGGCGCAACGCCTCGACCAGTGGTGTCACGGACGGCTCGTCGATGCCCGCCAGCCAGGTCTGCACGTCGGTGATCTGCATCGCGCAGACCTCCGCGATGTTGGTCCCGTCGATCCGGCTGGAGCGGGCCAGCTCGCTCAGCCTGGTCCCGTCGCATTCCGGGCACACCGCGAAGGTCACCGCGCGCTCGACGAAGGCACGGATGTGCGGCTGCAGGGCCTCGACGTCCTTGGACAGCATCGACTTGGTGATCTTCGGGATCAGCCCCTCATACGTCAGGTTGATGCCGTCGACCTTGATCTTCGTCGGCTCCTTGCGCACCAGGTCATGCAGTTGCCGCTTGGTGAATCTGCGGATCGGTTTGTCGGTGGGAAAGAACCCGCAGCCGCGGAAGATGCGCCCGAACCAGCCGTCCATGCTGTAGCCGGGAATCTTCAGGGCGCCGTCGTCCAGCGACAGGCTGTCGTCATACAGCTGGGTCAGGTCGATGTCGGTCACCGAGCCACGGCCCTCGCATCGTGTGCACATGCCGCCGGTGACGCTGAAGCTGCGCCGCTCCTTGACCGTTTCGCCGCCGCGTTCCATCGTGACTGCTCCGGCGCCGCTCATCGAGCTGACATTGAACGAAAATGCCTGCGGTGAGCCGATGTTCGGCTCGCCAAGCCGGCTGAACAAGATTCTCAGCATGGCCCCGGTGTCGGTCGCCGTCCCGACGGTCGAACGCGGGTTGGCCCCGAGCCGCTCCTGGTCGACAACGATCGCCGTGGTCAGTCCCGCGAGGACATCGACGTCCGGCCGGGTCTGCGAGGGCATGAAGACCTGCAGGTAGGCGCTGTAGGTCTCGTTGATCATCCGCTGCGACTCGGCTGCGATCGTGCCGAAGACCAGCGAACTCTTGCCCGATCCGGACACCCCGGTGAACACCGTGAGCCGCCGCTTGGGCAACTGCAGGCTGACGCCCTTCAGGTTGTGCTCGCGGGCACCGACGACCTGGATCACGTCGTGACTGTCAGCGGGATGGCGGAGTGGGGTACGGCTCATCGGTCGTAGATCCTTGCGTCGACGCAGGGGCTCGGTCGGGTGCACCCCGAGGCCATCATGCACGTATGCCGCGGCGAGTGCCCGCCACTCGCTCTCGAACGGGAATGCCGCATGCGACCGTGGCGTTGACGGCGGCATGTTGGTCGACATCTGGTCAGACGTTGCGTGTCCGTGGTGCTACATCGGCAAGCGTCGCTTCGAGGCAGGGTTGCGCGAGTTCACGCACCGCGACGATGTCGAGGTGGTGTGGCACAGCTTCCAGTTGGACCCCACCCTTCCGCCGCACTATGACGGCTCCGAGGTCGACTACCTCGTCGAGCGCAAGGGGATGCCTCGTGACAAGGTGCTCCAGATGACCGGCCAGGTCGCTGCGCAGGCGGAGGCGGAGGGACTGCACTACGACTTCGACCGACTCGTCGTCGCAAACAGCCTGCCGGCTCACCACCTGCTGCACCTGGCGGCGAAGCACGGAGTCGCAGACGCAGTCAAAGAGGATCTGCTGTCAGCACACTTCGAACAGGGCATCGACATCGGCGATCCGGAGGCGCTCGTCGCGATCGGTGCCGCGCACGGCCTCGACGCCGCAGACGTGCGAAATGCCCTGCAGGACAGCATGATTCGGCAGTCGGTCGAAGACGACTTCGCGGCGGCGCGGGCCTACGGCATACAGGGCGTTCCTTTTTTCGTAATCGACGGGAAGTACGGTTTGTCCGGAGCGCAGCCCGCAGCTACCTTCACCCAGGTGCTCGACGAAGCGTGGCGTGCGGAGCATCCGCTGGAGGTGCGCGGTGACTCGGCGCAGGTCTGCGGCCCGGACGGCTGCGCAATCTGAGCTCGCCGGCAGGATCTCCCTCAACTGGCGGCCGCGGACCGCGCCGGAAGCTCGACGACTGACTCAAGCGTCGCGATGAAGCACGCATAAAGAAGTTCCCCGAACGTATGACGCATGCACTGCCCCCACGACTGGTCCTGCGCGGTGACCGCTGATGTGCCGCTGCGCCCACGCACGAAGACCACCGAACCGTCGCAGTCGCGCACGACCCGCGCCAGGCGTTCGAAGGTCTCGGTGACCGTCAGCGGATCTGTCGTCTCGTCGACGTCCTCGATCAGAACCGGCGCCCGAAGGATCCGGTCGTGCCCGAGCAACAGCAGCAACACGCAGCCGCGCTGACGATCTGGAAATGTGGTGAGTCGGTCGACGGCGGACGCAAGACGCTCCGCGGTCAGCGGCCGATCGGTGCTGCCGACAGGAATTCGTGGGTTCATCGGGCCACCCTGCCCGCCGCCCGCCGTGGAACGCAGAAGTTATCCACACGGTCGTCGCCCGCCGTAGCCGTCGTCGTCAGGCTCCCGGCGGCGTGGGCGTCTGTCTGCCCGTCGACCTGGCGGTCGTTGTCGTTACGACCGCGTCTTAACAACAACAAGTGCCACCTCAACCTCGGAGTCGGGCTGCGCCCAGGTCGACCTGGCGGTCGTTGTCGTTACGACCGCGTCTCAACGACAACTGGTGCCAGCTCAACCTCAGAGTCGGGCTGCGCCCAGGTCGACCTGGCGGTCGTTGTCGTTACGACAGCGTCTCAACGACAACAAGTGCCACCTCAACCTCGGGTCCGGCTCAGTTCAGATCCAGCCCACTCTCGAGTTCCGTTCGACCTCAGCGACGTCGGGGCCAACCGCCGGCCGGTCTGCGGCGTCCACCAGGTATGCAGAAGATCACTCGCCGCTCCGCCGTGATCGGTACCGCCGGAATCGCAGCAACAGCCGCGGTCGCAGTCGTGCACCGTGACGACATCGCCACTGCTGGTGGGTGGCGCTCCTCCACGGCGCGACCGACCCGCGCGGATTGGACTGCCTTCGCCAAGACCGTCAGCGGCCCGGTCGACCTGCCCGGCACCAGCGAGTACTCCTCGTCGAAACTGCTCTTCGACACCCGGTATGACGGCTCTGCACCCGTCGCAGTGCTCGGTGTGCACAGCGCCCACGACATCGCCCAGGCGATGGCCTTCGCCGGACGTTTCAATCTTCAGGTCACCGCCCGCTCCGGAGGTCACTCATACGTCGGCGCCTCCGCTCAGAACGGCACCATGGTGCTCGACATACGTGCCCTTCAGTCGGTCGACTACAACAGCGCCAACGGCCTGGCGACGATCGGCTCGGGCGTCGGTCTCTACCAGGCGCACAATGCCCTGCTCCCCTACGGACGCACCTTCCCCACCGGCACCTGCCCCACGGTCGGAGCGGCCGGACTCACCTTCGGTGGTGGGCTCGGTGTCGCTTCACGAGCCCACGGCCTCACCTGCGACCAGTTGCAGTCGGCCACCCTGGTCCTGCCGAACGGTGAGACCGTCACCGCCGACGGCTCTCACAACAGCGACATCTTCTGGGCGTTGCGCGGGGGCGGCGGCGGCAACATCGGGATCGCCACCAGCCTCACCTATCGCACCCACCAGGCGACCTCGAAAGGAATCTTCAGCCTCTACTTCGCCAGCGCCGACGCGACCCGCATGGTGACCGGCTGGTCCACCTGGTCTGAGGGTGCACCGCGCAGCCAGTGGGCCGGTGTCCACATCGACGCCGACGGGAACGGCGCGATCACGCCGAGCATCCTCGGGGTGACCGAGGCGGGCTACGAGAGGTCCGCCGCCGCGGCGTTGATCGGCGCGATCGGTGCGGAACCGGTGTCAACGCAGTACCAGGAGATGAGCTACGCGAACAGCATCCTGTACCTCGGCGGCGGAACGACGTCGAAACGACAGGGTTTCGCCGGTGGCTCTGACGTTCTCGCGGCCGTCACGGCAGACACCGCGGACGCCATCGTCGGTGCGGTCGCTGCGCGTTCGAGGGCCGGCAGCACCGCGAGCGCTCTGCTGGACCCACTGACCGGTGCGGTCGGTGACGTCGCTCCCACCGGCACAGCCTTCCCGTGGCGCCGCCACAGTGCCTCGATCCAGTGGTACTGCAATGTTGCTGCCAGTTCCGGGTACGCCTCGGCATACAACTGGATCAACAGCGCCCACCGCGACGTCACGAAGTTCTCCGTCGGCGGCTACGTCAACTACCTCGAGAGCCGTATGCCGGCGAGCCGTTATTACGCGGGGAACCGCGCCAGGCTGGCGCAGGTGCGGCAGTCGCACGACCCCGCGAGGCGCATCTACTCCGGCCTGCTCGTCTGAGGTCTCGGCCACGCCGGTCGCCTCCTGGGCAGCGGCGGCGCACACACCTACTGTGAGCGCATGCCGAATGTGAAAGTGCTCGCCGCGGGTGTGGTCGCCGCGAGTTCGGTGGCGGCCGTGGTCACCGCGGTGCGGGGGTATCGCCCCTTGGATGAGCTCGGGACACCCGCCACCCGTCCGCCGGACTTCGACGACCTGCGTGATCGGGCCGCCAGGACCTTGCAGCGTGTCGTCCGGATCCCGACCGTGTCGTATGTCGATGAGGGTGTCGCCGACGGGGCCGCCTTCGATGCCCTGCACGATGCGTTGCGCGAAGAGTTCCCGCTCCTCCACGAGCGTCTGACTCTCACCAGGATCGGCGATCACGGCCTGCTGTTCCATTGGGCCGGTGCCAGTGCCGCGCAGCCGCTCGTGCTGATGGCTCATCAGGACGTCGTCCCCATCGACGACGAAACCCCCTGGCAGCAACCGGCATTCGACGGTGCTGTCGACGGCGACGTCATCTGGGGTCGTGGCACCCTCGACGACAAGGGCGCGCTGATCGCCATCTGCGAAGCTGCGGAGCTGCTGCTTGCGCAGGACTTCACACCGGCGCAAGACGTCTACCTGTCCTTCGGGGCCAACGAGGAGGTCTCGGGCGACTGCGCGGCGCAGGCGGTCGCGGAGTTGAGCCGGCGTGGGGTCACGCCGTGGCTGGTGCTCGACGAGGGTGGCGCTGTCGCCGGCGAAGCATTTCCCGGCGTCGACGGGCCTGTCGCCGTCGTCGGAGTGAGCGAGAAGGGCGTCACCGACGTCGAACTGCGGGTCACCGGTGCCGGCGGACACGCGTCGATGCCCCCGCGGATGGGCACGACTGCCCGATTGGCCAGAGCCATCAGCCGATTGGAGAATCACCCGTTCACGCGGGCGATGCCCGAGCCGACAGTTCAGATGATCGACCGCGTCGGTCGCCACTCGTCCGGTGCCGTGCGGCTGGCTCTCGCATTGACCCACGGCAGGCGACGACTGCTGGCGGCGGCCTTCGATCGGCTTGGACCCGAGACATCCGCGATGACCCGCACCACCATGGCCGTCACCCGGCTGCGTGGTGCGCCCGGTCACAACGTCCTGGCGAGCACGGCGACCGCCGGGGTCAATGTGCGGGTGATGCTCGGCGAAAGCGTGGCCGACGCGGTGGCTCACATCACCAAGGTCGTCGACGACGACCAGGTCGAGGTGGTGTTGCTGTCCGGGTCCGAACCGAGCCCGCTCTCCCCCACCTCCGGTCCTGCGTGGGAGCACGTGACGGGTGCGATCCAGACAGTCTTTCCCGAGGCGGTGGCAACGCCATACGTGATGATGGCGGCAACTGACAGCCGGTTCTTCACCGAAATCTGTTCCAACGTCTATCGATTCGCGCCCTTCCGGATGTCCCGGGTGCAGCGTGAGAGCATTCACAGCGTCGACGAGCACCTGCACCTCGACGCTCTCGCCGAGGGCGTGTGGTGGTTCCGCGAACTCATTGAGAGGCTGCCCGCGTGAGTGGCACGTCGCTGCCGCGCCCCGCTCTGGGCGTCCCGTCGATCGCACGCTTGGTCGGTTTCCTCGTCTGTGTCGAGCTCACCAGCGGCGTGCTGCAGGGCTTCTACACCCCGATCTACACCAACATCGCCCAGCACCTGTCGATGCACGTGGCCGACGTCAACTGGTTCGAGGCCGGGCAGTTGGTCGTCAGTGCGATCGCGCTTCCGGTGCTCGCACGCATGGGCGACCTCATCGGCCACCGGCAGGTGCTGCTGCTGACCGGCGCCGTGACAGCGCTCGCGTCGTGGGGTGTCGCCGTGGCACCGAGTTTCACGACGTTCCTGATCGCCTGGTCGTTGCAGGGGTTCTACGCGGTCTGGCTGCCGATGGAGGTCTCGATCATCCACGGTCGCACCGCCGGCACCGGGCAGAACGCACGGCTGACCCGCAAAGCGACAGCACGACTCGTAGCCGCCCTCGAAGCCGGCGTCATCGTCGGTGCACTGGCCAGTGGCGCTCTCATCTCGGTGCTGCCGATCACCGTGGTGCTCTCGATCCCCGCTGTCTTCGTCACCGCCTGCGTCGCGGTCGTGTGGTTCGGCGTCGAAGCCGCACCGCCGACCGATCGTGGCCGACTCGATCTGCGTGGCTTCGCGGCGATCACCGGCATCATCGCGTTGCTCATGGGCGGGCTCATCCTCATCCGGTTGCACGGGGTGACCGATGTGACCGGCTGGGTGCTGGGGCTGGTCGCCGTGGTGCTGCTGATCCCGTTCAGCCGGCTGCAACTGCGCACGGACGATCCTCTTGTCGACATCCGGCTGATCAGCCGCCGGGATCAATGGCCGGTTCAGTTGACGGCATTCCTGTCCGGTATGTCGGTGCTGGGTGCTCAGATACCGCTGTCGACCTTCGCGCGCACCGATCCCAAAGTCACCGGCTACGGCCTCAACGCATCAGCATCCTTCGTGTCGGTGCTGATCGGCTGCTACGTCATCACGATGGTCGTGGGTGCACTCGGATTCCCATACGCAGCAAGGAAACTCACGCCGCGCGGCAGCCTGGTGACCGCCAGTGTGCTCGTCGCCGTCGGGTATGCCGGATGGATCGTGCTGCACACCGGTCTGACCGAAGCGGTGGTCAACATGTGCGTCATCGGTGTGGGCTCCGGTGGTCTGGTCGCGGCGCTGCCCGCGACGGCTGCCGCCGCAGCGCCTGCTGACCGCACCGGCTTCGCCACCGGCATGACCAACACCACCAAGACCCTGGGCGGCGCGCTCGCCTCGTCCATCTTCGCGATCGCGCTCGCGTCAACCGGGATGAAGGACACCGACTCCTCCACCGGCCACTCCCCTCTGTCGGGGTACATCACCGTGTGGGCGGTGTGCGCCGGAACCGCTCTGCTGGCAGCCGGAGCCCTGTTGCTGGTCCCTCGCACCGCCTTCGCGGACACCAGCGAAGTCCTCGATGACACATCCGACGAATCACCGGCGGTGGCAGGCTGACCGGGCAGGGCAGGTGTGCCAGAGTTCCTGCGTGAGCACCCCGAACGCGGCCGCCTCGATGACCTCCACGCCGCGCGAGCAGCGACTGCAACGTAGTTGGTACTGGTACGACTGGGCGAATTCGGCATACGCGACTGTGACCGCGACGGTGCTGTTCGCGCCATACCTGACGTCGATCGCGAACCTTGCGGCGTGCCCGGGGCAGAGCAGCGATCAGACCTGCCACACCAACATCTCGGTGCTGGGCATCGGCGTCGCACCCGGGTCACTGGTGCCCTACACCCTCACCGTCTCGACGATCATCTCGGCGATCGTGTTGATCTTCATCGGCGCTCTCGCCGACCGCTCGACCCATCCGGTTCGTTTCCTCGGCGGATTCACTGCAGTCGGTGCGACGGCCGCCGCGGCGATGGTCTTCATCGGTGGCACGAACTGGCAGCTGGGCGTGATCCTGGCCATCATCGCCAACCTCTGCCTCGGCGGCAGCCTGATCGTCTATGCAGCGATCATGTGCCGCATCACGCCGCCGGACGACCGTGACCGCGTCTCTTCCAAGGGCTGGTCCTACGGCTACCTCGGCGGCGGGCTGCTGCTGGCAGCAACCCTCGTGCTGCTGACGGTCCACACCGCGCTGGGCCTGAGCACCGCAGCGGCGGTTCGGGTGACCTTCCTGGTCGCGGGCCTCTGGTGGGCCGGCTTCGCGACCATCCCGCTGCGCGGGCTGCGGGAGTTGCGCGGCGTGCCCGTCGCCAGCAGTCGCCGACTGGGCGCCGGCTTCGGCCAGCTGCGGTCCACCTTCGCGGGCTTGAAGGAGTATCCGCAGACGCGCAGGTTCCTGTTCGCCTACCTGTTCTACAACGACGGGATCCAGACGGTCATCGTGGCGGCGAGTCTCTACGGCACCAAGCAGCTGAAGTTCAGCGACAGCCAGATGGTGATCACCATCCTGCTGGTGCAATTCATCGCGTTCGGTGGCGCACTCGGCTTCGGTCGACTCGCCTACCGGCACGGCGCCAAGCGGCTCATCTACTCCAGCCTCTATCTGTGGACCGCCGTTGTCTGCATCGCGTTCTTCCTGCCCGAGCGCCAGTTCCTGCTCTGGCTGCTGCTCGCGGTCGCGATCGGTCTGGTGCTCGGCGGCAGCCAGGCGCTGAGCCGCTCGCTCTACAGCGGACTGGTGCCGGTCGGGCGCGAATCGGAGTACTTCAGCCTCTATCAGGCGATGGAGCGCGGCACCAGTTGGCTTGGAACCCTGGTGTTCGGTCTGGTCTACCAGTTGTTTCACGACTACCGGCTGTCGATCGTCGCGTTGGTTGTCTTTTTCGGAGTTGGCGCGGTCCTGTTGAGAGGTGTACAGGTTCGTGAGGGCATCATCACCGCCGGAAACACCCCGCCACAGGTGGTGTGAGCACCGCCATACGCGACAGGGTCCTATGGGCCCGGCGCCGAGACAAGGCAACCAGAACGGCGTCTGCCACGTCCTACAGGGCGAGATCACGGTTGGCGAGCCACCGTCCGGTGGATGTTCACCTGTCGGGAACATCACGACAGCGTCGACCGTTGCAGCACGTAGATCGCCGTTTCGCAAGCCCTGGATTTCGCGGGCGGCAGCCAATATGTGGGAAGAAGTGATGGGTCATGGCAGAGCGTTCATTGCGAGGGACCAACCTCAGCACCCTGTCGTTGGAGACTGAAGACGGAATTGCCTTCAGCGAGCGGCAGCTGGTGCGGTATGTCTGCCCCGAGAACCACGTCAGTGAACTGCCGTTCTCCGTCGAGGCAGACGTTCCGCTCATCTGGGAATGCCGCTGCGGAGCCGAGGCTCTGCTGCAGGACGGCCCCGAGCCGCAGCGCAAGCCGGTCAAGCCGGTCCGGACCCACTGGGACATGCTGCTGGAGCGCCGCTCGATCCCGGAGCTCGAGGAACTTCTGGAGGAGCGCCTCACGTTGCTGCGTGCCTCGCGTGGTGAGAAGCCGCGTCGCAAGCGCAGCGCCTGAGCGCCCGCCGCCGACGTATGACGAAGGGCCTGACCGGACTCGGTCAGGCCCTTCGTTTACGCTGTGAGCATCGTGGCCGGCCGCCGGCGCTATCAGTTCAGGCGGTCGTCTTCGACGATCTCGCCCTCGATGATGTCGCCGCTGCGGCTGTCGTGTGCGATGTGGTCGGCGCGCGGTGACGCACCGCTGCCGCCATACGGCGTGGCGGTGAACTGCACCACCCGTCGGGCCAACAGTGCGCGCACGATCACCCTCGACAGGTGCCGTGCGCCCGGCAGGATCGCGATGAGTCCGATCAGCGAGGTCACGAAACCCGGCACGAGCAGAAGCACACCGCCGACCACGAGTTGTGGTGCATCCGCAAGCTGCTGCGACGGCGGTCGCCCGGTGCGCACGGCTTCCCGCAACTCGCTCACAGCCTCGCGAGAGGCACGCTTGATGACCAGCACTCCGACGACGAAGCACGCTGCAAGCGCTACGAGTGTCCACCAGCCGATGACATGCCACACCACGACGATGACGATGATCTCGATCACCGGCATCAGCAGGGCCAGCACGAGCAGCAGGCGCGCCCAGAACGGCAGTCGCGAGGTGCGACCCGTCTTGCTCACGAGGTCACCCGCCGCCGGGCGCCGACCACCCGCCGACCGACCTTGCCGACCAGCGCCTTCGCCTGGTCGGTGCGATAGGCAATACCCCACTGTGTGATGTTGAGCAGCGACTCACGGGCGATGTCGGGGTTCATCTTGGATTCTCCGATCTCCCGTTCGACGAAGGTGATCGGGACCTCCACGACGGTCAAGCCTGATCGCACCGCACGCCAGGTGAGATCGGCCTGGAAGCAGTAACCGTACGACGCGACATCCTGCAGTCCGATGGTGTGCAGGGCGGACGCCGTATAGACACGGTAACCCGCCGTCGCGTCGTTGACACCCATGCCGAGCAAGGTCTTGATGTAGATGTTGCCGCCGACGCTGAGGGCCTTGCGGCTCAACGGCCAATTCACGACCCGTCCGCCACGGATCCAGCGTGAACCGATCACAAGGTCGGCATGGCGCGCGGCCTCGAGCAGGGTCGGCAGTGTTTGGGCGGGGTGTGAACCATCGGCATCCATCTCGACCAGCCGGTCGTAACCGCGGTCCAGGCCCCACGCGAAGCCTTCCAGATAGGCCTTGCCCAAACCTTCCTTCGCAGTGCGGTGCAGCACCATCACATGATCGTCGTTGCCGGCGATCTCGTCGGCGAGTGCACCAGTTCCGTCGGGCGAATTGTCATCGAGCACCAGGATGTGCGCGTGCGGCACCGCCGACCGCACCTTGGAGACGATCACCGGCAGATTCTCGCGCTCGTTGTATGTCGGGATCAGCACCAGCACCTTGTCGGCCGCGGTGTCGAGCGTCGTGATCTCAGGCAAGCTCATGAACTTTCTGCTGTGGGGTCGTCGCTGCCTTCGAGCGACGAGACGACCGGTTCGCAACGATGGCAACGCCGCACAGGAGCAACGCGGCAGCACTACCGATCCATTCCGGAACAGCGCCCACTTCGGTCGCGAGCGTCATCTGCGTGCGTAACGGCAGTGCACCGTCCAGAGCGGCTGCTGTGAACAGGCTTGTCTTGTCGTGCACGACGCCGTCCGGGGTGATCAAACCACTGACACCGACGGTCGAGATGTGCACGATCGACCGGCCGTACTCGATTGCCGTGATACGGGAGATCGCCAGCTGCTGCTCCGATTCGGCGGTGTATCCGAAGGTGGCGTTGTTGGTTTGCACCGCCAGGATCTGCGCGCCGTCCCGCACCGCATTGCGGGTCAGTGAGTCGTAGGCGACTTCGAAACAGATGATGGGGGCGATCTTCACCTGACCGTTGGTCGTCGTCGGGATCGTGAACAGACCGGTCTTGTGTCCGGCGACGAAGTTGCCGGCCAGGTCGACCTTGCTGGAGAAGTGCCGGAAGAACGAGCGGTACGGCATGTACTCCGCGAACGGCACCGGGTGCTGTTTGACGTACTCCGCCACGATCCCCTTGCCCGGCTCGTACAACAGCGACGTGTTGCTGGTGTGCCCCACCGGCTGATCCAGCACGGCTCCGACGATCAGCGGCACCCCGAGGTTGTTGACGGTCTGGGTGATCTCGGTCGCCGCGTCCGGATTGCGCGTCGGGTCGATGTCGGAGGAGTTCTCCGGCCAGATCACGACCGCGGGCTGCTTCATGAGCCCGGCGCGGATCTTGGCCGCAGCCTTGTCGGTCTCGCGGACATGGTCATCAAGCACGGCACGTCGCTGCGCATTGAATTCCAGTCCTGCCGTCGGCACATCGCCCTGTATGGCGAGGACCTGCAGCTTGGGGCCGTTCGTCGGTGTGGGGTATCCAGCGGACACCGCGACGACGGCGATCGCCGCGACGGCCGGCCAGCATCGGCGGGCCCAGCCTGCGACGTCGCGTGTCCGGATGCGTTCCGCGGCGACGGCGAGTGCTCCACCGAGCAGAGCGACGGTGAAGGTCAACCCGGGCGCTCCGAATATGGACGCGAGGTGCGACAGCGGTGAACCGGCCTGGGACCACGCCAACCGTGCCCAGGGAAATCCACCGAACGGCATCGAGTCGCGGATGGCCTCCTGCAGCACCCACAACAGGGCGATCGCGAACGGCCGGATGTGTGGGCCGTCTGCGGGCGTCAACATGCGACGTGCCCACGGCGGGAGCCGATTCCACGGACGCGCAGACTGCACCAGCGAGCACAGCGCGCACATCACCGCGATGTAGACCGATTCGGTGATCGACAGCGCGAGCCACGGCACCGCCCCGACATACGTGCCCGCCCAGTGCAGCGTGGGTCCGAAGCAGGCGAACCCGCCGACGAGACCGAGCAGGAATCCCGCTCTGGGCCGCGAACCGCGCGTCGCCATTGCGAGGAGTGCGACGCCGACGATGGCCAACGGCCAGACAGCGGGGCCTGGGAAGGAGAGCCAGATGCACAGGCCACCGGCCACGGCGAGGGCGAGGCGCACGATCACCCGCACAGCGTAGGTGACCCGGGTGAAGCGAAGCTGTGCGGCATACAGATGGGCCCGCATCGTCGTTGGGACCAATACGCCGCGGCATGCAGCGCACGTTTTCTACTAGACAGCGGGCCCATCCGTAGCCTGTCGCCCCTCCCCGCAGCGGCGGGACGTGAGACCTGAATTTACCGATCCTGGCTCACCTGTCAACCGTCGTCTGACCTGCGACGATCTGCGTTCGTGCAGGTCAGCCTGCCGCGCTCGGATCCAGATTCATCCCGACGCGACGGCGTGTTGCCGACGACACGCCGTAGCCCATCATGGACGGTGTGAATCCGCGCGCGAACACATCGAAAACGACGCCCTCACCAGTCACACCGGCCACGCTCGCCATGGCGGCGGCCGGCATCGCCTTCACGGTGCACGAGTACCACCACGACCCGTCGGTCACCGCGTATGGCGCGGAGGCGGCTGCGGTGCTCGCCGTCGATCCCGCGCGAGTCTTCAAAACGCTCGTCGTCGCAACCGACCGTGTCGATGACAAAGGTCTGGTGGTCGCGGTGGTGCCGGTGTCGCAGCGACTCGACGTCAAAGCCCTCGCGGCGGCGGTGGGGTGCAAGCGGGCAACCTTGGCGGACGGGCAGGTGGCCGAACGTATGACGGGGTACCGCGTCGGCGGCATCAGTCCGATCGGACAGAAGCGGCCACTCACCACCGTGCTGGACGATTCGATGACCACACTGGCCACGGTGCTGGTCAGCGGCGGACGGCGCGGCATGGACGTCGAGGTGGCTCCTGGTGACCTGCAGACGATCACCCGCGCGTTGTTCGCGCCCATCGCCCGATGACGTGCAGCCGAGGTCGGCTCCAGATGGGCCGGCGTCCTGCTGAGGTCGTCACTACGGATGCGACTGCGTGGCCAACGGTGAGCGGTCTTCCCATGGCGTGCTGAGCACGACCGTCGTACGGGTGGTGACATTGGCGGCGGCGCGAACCCGGGCGAGCAACAGTTCCAATTCACCCGGGCCGGCAACGCGCGCCTTCAGCACGTAGCTCTCGTCGCCTGCCACGGAAAAACACGAATCCAGTTCGCGGATGTCGTGCAGCCGCTCTGGCACATCGTCCGGTGCAGCCGGATCGACCGGAGTGACCGAGATGAGCGCGGTGAGCGGCATACCGGCCTGTTCGGCGTCGACGACGGCGCGATAACCACGGAGTGTGCCGCGCTCTTCCAGACGGCGCACCCGTTGGTGGACCGCCGACGTCGACAACCCGGTGGACTTGCCCAGATCGGTGTAGCTGAGCCGGGCGTCGGCGGCCAGCAGTTCGACGATGCGCCGGTCGAGATCCTCCATGGACGCACTGTAGTGCGACGAGGCCCCCGGCCCCGGCAACCCTGCGCGAGGCTGACCTGCACCGCTGTCGACGAACGTGGCCCGTTTGTCCGGTGTCGGCTCGGTGCAGCAGCATAGGCACATGAAACGGCGTCTGCTGCTCCTGGATTCGGCCAGCCTGTACTTCCGGGCCTTCTACGGTGTGCCGGACCGGCGGCGCAACCCGTCCGACCTGCCCAACAATGCGATTCGCGGATTTGTCGACATGATCGCCACGCTCGTCAACGACCACGCTCCGACCGACCTTGTCGCCTGCTGGGACAACGACTGGCGGCCGCAGTTCCGCGTCGACGCGATCCCGTCATACAAGGCGCACCGCGTCACCGAAGGAACCGCCGGTGCCGAGGAATCGCCGGACGACCTGACTCCGCAGGTGCCGGTGATCGTCGAAGTGTTGCGCGCGATCGGCATCTGCCGTCTGGGTGTCGACGGCTACGAGGCCGATGACGTGATCGGCAGCTTGGCCGTGCGCGCGCACGGCGTCAGTGAGGTCGACGTGGTCACCGGTGACCGTGACCTGTTCCAGCTGGTCGACGACGAGCAGAGCGTCCGGGTGCTTTACACTGCCAAAGGTGGCGTCCGAACACCCGACGTCGTCGATCAGGCCTTTCTCCAGCAGAAGTACGACGTGTCGTCCGGCGCCGCATATGCCGACATGGCGGTCTTGCGCGGTGACGCCAGCGACGGGCTGCCTGGAGTCTCCGGGATCGGCGAGAAGACCGCTGCGGCGCTGATCAACCGGTATGGCGATCTGGCGTCGCTGCGTGCCGCGGTCAGCAGCGGCGATCCGACGTTGAAGGGTGCTCAGCGCGCGCGTCTGGAGGCCGCATCGGCGTATCTGGACGTCGCACCCACGGTGGTGCAGGTCGCCCGAAACATCGACATACCAACAGGTTTCGACCCGTCCGTGCCGACTCGCGTCGCGGATCCAGCTCGACTGGACGAGCTTGTGGCACAGGCCGATCTGCGTACGCCGGTCAGCCGATTGCTGGCTGCGTTGAGCGTGTGAGGCGGCGGGCGATCCCCTCGCCGGAGCGTGACGATGCGGTGCGAAGCACGTCCGCGGCCGCTGGGGTGGTCGGTCAGTAGCCGGAACGTCCGTGGTGCGAGCGGGGGTCGCCGGGCGGGAAGGTGCCGTCATCGTCGCCACCGTCGTCGTGGTGGAACAGCAGCTCGTTGAGCCGCACCTGCACTTCTTCGACGCGCGGCACGTCATACAGCCGTACACCGGTTTGCTCGGTGGCATCGTGGACCACGAGCGTGCCGCACCCGAGCATGCGATCGAGCAGGCCCTTCTCGTAGGACACGTCATTGATGCGATAGAGCGGTATGTCGCGTCCTGACTTGCTGATGACGCCGCGACGAGTGATCAGCCGACGGTTGGTGATCACGTAGATCGTGGTCAACCACCGCAGCACCGGCACCACGACGAACCACACCAGCACGATGAGCGCGACGATCCACAAGGCGAGCGTCAGCCACCCCGACCAGCCTTTGTCGCTGAACCACACCGATCCGGCAAGGGCGATGACGATGGTGACCATTGCGATGAGGATCGGTCCGAGGATCGCCTTGGCGTGGGTTCGCATCTCCATGTCAATCTGCTCACCGCGAGCCAGATGCTTGGGGTTGAAGGCCATACCGGCATCCTGCCACGTCAGTCCAGGCGGTCGGCCGCGACGACACCGCGCATCACGAGGTCGATTGCCGCGCGAGCGTTCTCCCGCAGCACCGCATGTGTTGCCGCAGCGGCGATCTGGTCGAGCAGGTCGACGAGCTGCTTGCAGCGCCGCACGAAGTCACCTGCCGACAGGTCGCTGTCGCGCAGCACGGTCTCCAACCGGCCGCCGCCTGCCCATCGGTGCACGACCCAGGCGATTCCGGCATCGGGTTCCCCCATCACCGCCAAACCCAATCGCCGCTGGGCCTGTTGGAGGCCGACGGCGATGCGCACCATCTCCGCGTGGGCGTCGCGCACGGCATCGTTGGGCATGCGCGGAGCTTCGGGCTGAGGATCGCGCCGCGGCTCGTAGAACAGCGAGCTGACGGCGGCGGCCAGTGATGCCGGGTCCAGCCTGCGCCATACGTCGTGGTGCAGGCACTCCGCGGCGAGCAGATCCTTCTCCGCGTAGAGACGCTGCAGCACTTCCCCCTGGGCGGTGACTCGCTCGCCGTCCGCGGAGAGATAGCCGCGTTCGGACAGCAGGTCGCAGATCCGGTCGAAGGTCCGCGCGACCGTGTGGGTGCGGCTGTCGACCTGGCGGCGCAGGCCCTCGGTGTCCTGCTGCAGCCGCCACCAGCGTTCGGCCCATCGCGCGTGCTGCTCGCGATGGGGACAGTCGTGGCACGGATGCCGGCGCAGTTGGTCGCGCAACTGCTCGATCTGCTTGCGCTCCTGCGCGTCCTGTAGGTCGGGGCCGTTGTCCTTGCCGGGCGCGGGCGGCGGTTCCGCACGCAGCAGATTGCGCAGGCTCGACGCCAGGTCGCGACGCGCCCGCGGGCTGCGACTGGAGAACGACGCAGGGATCGGCAACCGGTTGACCGGCTCGACCTCGTCGCGCACATCGGTCTCGGTGAGCCGGCGCACCTGTGCGTCCAGGGTGAGCACGGTCGGGTCGGCACCCGCTTTCGGCCGCCGGTCCGGCGGTATGACGACGGCGTAACCGGCCCGACGTCCGTCGGGCACGCTGATCACGTCACCGGGCGTCAGCTGTGTCAGCGACACCGCTGCCGCGGCCTGCCTGCTGGCGGAGCGGCGCTTGCCGGTGGCCTTCTCGAGGTCGCTGAGTCGTCGGCGCAGTCCGGAGTACTCGGTGAAGTCGCCGAGGTGGCAACGCATGGCCTCGGCATAACCCTCCAGAGCTTCGTCATTGCGCTGGATGGCGCGGGCGATCCCCACGACAGCGCGGTCCGCCTGAAATTGCGCGAACGACTGCTCGAGGACCTGCCGCGCCCGCCAACGGCCCACCTGCGCAACGAGATTGACGGCCATGTTCGATGTGGGGACGAAGGACGATCGCAACGGGAAGGTCCGGGTCGACGCCAGACCCGCAACGGCATCGGGCTCGAGGCCACGTGAGTGCAGCACCACGGCGTGGCCCTCGAAGTCGATCCCGCGACGACCGGCACGCCCGGTCAACTGGGTGAACTCCGCGGGCGTGATGTCGGCGTGGGTCTCGCCGTTGTACTTCACCAGGCGTTCGAGCACGACGGTGCGGGCCGGCATGTTGATGCCGAGTGCGAGGGTCTCGGTCGCGAACACGGCCATGATCTCGCCGGCAGTGAACAACTCCTCGACGATCTCGCGGAAGGTCGGCAGCATGCCGGCGTGGTGCGCGGCGAACCCGCGGCTGAGGCCTTCGACGAAGTCGTAGTAACCGAGGACGGCGAGATCCTCCTCGGGAAGTCCGGCGACACGCTCCTCGACCAGACGGCGAATCCGTCGGCCGGCCTGATCGCTGATGAGGTTGGTGCCCCACGACAACAGTTGTCCCACGGCCGCTTCGCAGCCGACACGACTGAAGATGAAGGTGATTGCCGGCAGCAGCCCGTCGCGGTCGAGGGCCTCGATGACCTCCGGACGGCTCGGGCCGCGTGGCGGGCGGCCCTGTCGGACGACCTCGCGGCCGCTGCCACCCCTCGTGCGGCCGTGGCGCCCCCGTGGCGCACCGGCGTCCTCGCGTCTGCCGTAACGACTCCCCCGGTCTGCTTCGATCTGCGAAATGCGCTGCAGCAGTTGAGGATTGACACGCAATCGCGAGCTGTCACGGTCGTCGTCGACGAACAGGTCGTACAACGACCGGCCGACCATCATGTGTTGCCACAGCGGCACGGGCCGGTGTTCTTCGACGATCACGTCGGTGTCGCCGCGCACCTCGCGCAACCAGTCGCCGAACTCCTCGGCGTTGCTCACGGTCGCCGACAGCGAGATCACCTGCACCGACGGAGGTAGTTGGACGATGACCTCCTCCCAGACGGCTCCGCGGAACCTGTCTGCCAGATAGTGCACCTCGTCCATGACGACGAAACCGAGACGTTCCAGGGTCGCTGAGCCGGCGTAGATCATGTTGCGCAGCACCTCGGTGGTCATGACCACGATCGGTGCCTCACCGTTGATGGAGGAGTCACCGGTCAGCAGGCCGACCGAGGCTGCGCCATACCGCTCGGACAGGTCGGTGTATTTCTGGTTCGACAGCGCCTTGATCGGCGTGGTGTAGAACGTCTTTCGCCCGGTCTGGACCGCCAGGTATGCCGCAAACTCGCCCACCACGGTCTTGCCGGAACCAGTGGGAGCCGCGACCAGCACGCCGCGCCCCTGCTGAACTGCGGTGCATCCCTGCACCTGGAAATCGTCGAGCGGAAAGTCGTAGCCGTCGGCGAAACGGGTGACGTGGCTGGAGTCGAACCGCGGTCGTTCAGAACCGTCACCAGTGTTGCGACTGTCAGCGGCGTCGCGCTGAACGGGATTCGGCATGGTGGTCAGGCTAGTTGCCCGACCCGGTCAGAGCGTGGAGCGTTGATCGTCCGGCAGGTCGAGCCAGTCGGGCCGGGCGTCGCCCTGTGCCTTGGCGCGGCGTTTGTCCAGGATCAGAGCGATAAGGACTGCCGCGAAGTAGAGCACGATCATCGGCACCATGAGCGCCAGCATCGACCAGGCGTCGGGGCTCGGGCTCATCACGGCGGAGAAGACGGCGATGAGCATGATCGCCACACGCCAGCTCTTGATCATCAACCGGCCGGGCAGGATGCGCAGCATGTTGAGACCGGTGAGGAAGACCGGCAACAGGAAGGCGAAGCCGAAGGCCAGGACGAACTTCGTCACGAAGGAGACGTACTTGTTGGCGTCGGTGAAGTTGGCGCTGAGGCTGGTGTTCGGCGTGCTGCCGATCAGGAACGAGATCGCGTTGGGCAGCGCGAGTGTGGACACCCAGCAACCCAGAGCAAACAACGGGACAGCGGTGCAGATGAAGCCGCGGCTGATCCGCTTCTCCTTCTTGGTCAACCCCGGTGCAAGGAATCCCCAGATCTGCCACAGCCAGATCGGACTCGACACCAGGATGCCGAACCAGATCGAGAGTTTGAGCTTGATGCCGAATGCTTCCGTCACGCCATTGGCGCTGAAGTTGAGCAGGCCGGCCCGGGGGTTGTGCTTGTGCACCACGTCGAGAGGGTGCTCGAGCCACGGGATGATTGTGTGCTCGTAGATGATCCAGCCCCAGATGCCGGCAACAAGGATTGCCAGTGCCGCGATCAGCGCCCGTCGTCGGAATTCGCGGAAGTGCTCCCCCAACGACATCCGGGCTTCCGGATTGTCCTTACGCCGTAACAGCGCCATCGATGTGAGTCGTCTTTCGCCGGAGATCTGCCCTGAGGCAGTGGATCAGGCGCCCGCGCCCGGTTGGTTACCAGGCTGCTGCGGATATGCCTGAGGCTGCTGCTGCGACGGCTGGGTCTGAGTCGGCTGGGTCTGTGCGGGAGCAACGGGCGCCTGCTGATAGGCGGGTTGGACCGGCGATTGCTGCGGGTAGGCAGCGGGCTGCTGGTAGGCAGGTGCCGGGGCCGGCTGCTGCGGATATCCGGCAGGTTGCTGATATGTGGGGGTGGCAGCGGGCTGCTGATAGCCGGACTGCTCGGGTGCAGTGGGCTGAGCCCACTGCTGCTGGTAGCCAGGAACCGACGCTTCTCCCGGGACGGCACCCGGCTGTGCCGTCTGACCGGGAACGGTCTGCCCTGCGGCCGGACTGTTGCCGTCTTCGTGGTCGCTGAGTTCGCTCTTCAGGATGCGCGCTGACCGGCCGAGGCTGCGCGCGGCGTCCGGCAGCCTCTTCCAACCGAACAGAATGACGACGACGAGCACCAGGATGACGATGTGCCACGGCTCGATCGCACCACGAAACATGACGAACTCCTCAGAGGATGAATGCGGTCGACCTCACGTCGGTCGCACCTACGTGTCAGTCTACGTGATCGACCCAGTCCGGGCGGTGTGCGTGTCGGCGTGCTGCCCGCTCCGCACGGGTTCGCCGGCGAAGGTCGGCGCGCTGCTGCCGCACGACGGCCGGATGCTGCAGCACCGCGAGGTCGTCGACATCCCGCAGTTCGCTCTCCAGATCCCGGACCCGCTGCTCGATCTCGCTGAGACGATCGCTCGCCTGAGCGAGTTCCCGCCCCAGTGCCTTCAGCGGCGACCAGAGGCGCCACAACCGCCAGGCGACATATGCGGCACCGACAACTGTGAGCGCGAGCCACAGGAGGACCCATCCCCACCACGGCATCACAGGCCGTATGCCGCAAGTGCCTCCGCGGCGCCCTGCGCCACTTCGGAACGCAGGTGGGCGGGTTCAAGGACTTCGGCCGCACCACCGAGGCGCCATACCAATTGCCGCAACCAGGTCAGGTCGCCGGTGCGGACAGTCAGCGTCAATGTGCCGTCGGCGTGCCGATCCACCGTCTCGGCCGGGTAATAGTCGGCGACCCAGGCCGCCTCCGGCTGCAGTCGCAGGGTCGCCCGCAGGTCGTCCGGACCGGGAGTGAACAGATCGGTCCCGAGGTCCCGCGGGTGAGCTTCCGCCGGCGGGGTGCCGTCGACGTCGAGCACGTCGATGCCGACCACGCGATCCAGCCGGAAGAGCCGGACATCTGCGGCGCGATGGCACCAGCCTTCGAGATACCAGTGGCCGTCGAGGCTGATCAACCGCATCGGATCGACGTCGCGCTCGGTCGTCTCGTCCCGCGAGGCGACGACGTACGTCAGGTGGACGCGGCGATGACCGGCCAGTGCCGTCCGGGCTGCCGACAACGTGTCCGACGGCACCGTCGTAGCCAGTGCGACCTTGACCCGGTCGGAAGCGGTGCTCGAATCACCCGCAGCCTCGACGAGTTTCGCCAGTGCGCGATCAACGGCGTCGTGCTCGTCCAGGCCGGGGACGGCCGCCAGGGCGCGCAGCCCGACGATGAGCGCCGTTGCCTCGTCGAGGCCCAGCCGCAGTGGCCGGGCGATGGTGTCGGCATTGCGCAGGTACACCCGCCCGACATCCCACTCGGCTTCGATCAGGTCGTCGGGCATGTGCCCGGGCGTCCCGCAGACGAACAGCAGGTTGAGGTCGGCCTCGACCTGCGCAGGGGTGACGCCGAGTTCGGCGGCGGCCTCGGCGATGTCGATACCCTGCCGGTTGATCAGCCACGGCACCATCGTCAGCAGTCTCGCGAGCCGGTCGGTCGCGCTCTCGTTGGTGGGCATCAGGCTGCTCCGTTGCTCTGCATCGCCGCCTGCAGCCGGCGGATCACGGCCTGACGGAGTTCCGGCGGATCGACGACACGCACAGACGGGCCGAATCCGGCGATCTCGTCCGCGAAGAGCTCCGCGTCGGTGAAGCCGATCACGAGTTCCGTCCCGACCTCGGTGGTGGTCCGCGACGCTGCCCGCCGCAGGAGAGCGTTGCCGGCGCCGGTCCGCACGAGCAGGGTCGCGCTCAGCGGCGTGCTGGCAGGTTCGGATCCGGCGATCATCACCAACGGATCGTGGTCCGCCGGGACGTCATAGGCGGCATCCTTGCCGGACGCTCGGACCGCACCCTCGATCCGGCTGAGGCGGAACACGCGCGGCGCAGCTCGGTCGAGGTCGAACCCGGTGACATACCAGCGGCCGTGCCAGTTGGTGACAGCCCACGGCTGCAGCCGCCGCTGGGATGCGTCGCCGCCGACCTTGCGATAGGTGAACGTGATGACCCGCCGCCGCAGCGCCGCATCCTTGACTGCGGTGAAGGCAGGCTCGCTGGTGCGAATCCGTGGCTCGAGGCCGACGAGTGACGAGGCGTCACGCTCGACCTCGGCGGCTTCGAGTTTGCGCAGGGCGGTGGCCGCCGGGCCGGCGAGACTGGCCTGCTGCCAGGTGCGGCTGGCCAGACCGAGCACAGCGAGTTCGTCGGACTCGAATGCGATCTCGGGAAGGGCATACTCGCGACGGTCGATGCGATATCCGGTCTCGTCGTCGAAATAGGCGTCGATAGGCTCCATGCGCAGCGGGATTCCCATGTCGCGCAGTTCGTCCTTGTCACGCTCGAACATGCGGTCAAAGGCTTCGTCGGAGGTGGACTCGCCATACTGCGGGACGGCTCGTCGGATGTGCGCCTTGGACAGCGGCTGGCGGGTGTAGAGAAGACAGATCACCAGATTGAGCAGCCGCTCGGTCTTTGCGGCGGGTGACGGCGAAGCCATGGCCCGACCGTATCTCATCGACCGGGCGCGAATCGTCGTCGACGGTTGGGTCAGGGCACCAGCGATTCTTCGTCGGCAGCGGACAGGCTGAGCACCGCGCCGACGACCGCCGGACCCTCGCAGATCCTGGCCTCGAGAGCACGCAGCTGCTCGGCGACGGTGTGCTCGACCGAATCGCCGACGAGGTCGACGTCCCCCACCAGGTAGACCTTTCGCGGGCCGACGATCTCCAGCCGCAGATAGGTCACCCGGTCGACCTCCGGCCGGGCAAGGATGGACTTCAATGCTGCCGAGCGCACCTGCGGGTCGACCTCCTCCCCGACCAGGAAGCGCAGGTTGCGGCGGATCAGGATGACCGCGACTACGGCGAGCACCACACCCACGACGATGGAGCCGATGGAGTCCGGGGCAGGTGATCCGGTGGCCTGGTGCAGACCGAGGCCGACGGCCGCGACGACGAGCCCGATGAGGGCGGCAGCATCCTCGGCGAACACCGCGCGCAGCGTCGGGTCCGATGTGGCCAGGACGTGTTCGAGCAGGTCGCGGTCGAACTCCTGCGCTCCGGCTTTCGCCTGCCGCACGGACTGCAGGAAGGAGACGCCTTCAAGCACGCACGCGATGACCAGCACGATGTAACCGATCGCGAAATCACTCGCCGGCTCGGGGTTGATCAACTCCTGGATCCCGTGCCAGATCGAGACGGCCGCACCGGCGACGAACAAGCCGATGGCCGCGAACATGGACCAGACGTAGGCCTCCCGGCCGTAGCCCAGCGGATGCTGCTCGTCCGGAGCGCGTCGGGAGCGGCGATCAGCGACCAGCAGCAGGACCTCGTTGCCCGAATCGGCCCACGAGTGCGCGGCCTCGGCGACGAGCGAGGCCGATCCGGTCAACACCGCTGCGGCTGACTTCGCCAGAGCCACGAGGACGTTCGCGATCAGGGCGATGACGACGGTCAGCGTGCTCTCGCCGGACTGGCCGTCCGGGTCGCCGTCGGCGTGCTGCAGCGCACCCAGATCGAAAGCGCCGGACCCATGGGGTGATTCCATGGATCCGACGCTATCGGGACGTGCTGGCGGCGCCTCAGCCGATGCCGAAGGCTGCTCCGGCGCCGGGCTTGTTGGCCGACACCAGATCGACCACGAAGATCAGTGTCTCCCCCGGCCCGATCGCCGAGCCGGCGCCACGGTCGCCATACGCGAGATGGGACGGGATGGTGAGCTTGCGCCGGCCGCCGACCTTCATACCGACCAGGCCTTGGTCCCACCCGGGGATCACCTGGCCGACGCCGACCTGGAAGCCGAGCGGCTCACCGCGGTTCCAGGAGGAGTCGAACTCCTCGCCGGTCGACCATGCGACGCCGACGTAGTGTGCGCGAATCTGGTCGCCGGCCTGAGCCTGCGGACCGTCGCCCACCTCGATGTCCTCGATCACGAGGTCGGCGGGCGCTTCGTCACCGGGGAAGTCGATGTCGGGCTTGGTGGTGTTCTCGTTGAAAACCATTGGTGCTCCTAGGAAGTCGAAGGTGCCCGGTCAGCCCACACCGAGGATGTCGACGACGAAGACGATCGTGTCGGTGCCCTTGATGATCGTCTGCCCGGAGGAGTTCGTCTGGCCCTTGCTGCCGTATCCGTCGGCCGGAGGCACCACGATCAGGACACGGTCGCCGACTTTCTTGCCCACCAGGGTCTTGTCCCAGCCGGTGATGACCTGGCCCTCGCCGATGACGAAGGACGCCGGCGCGCCCGCGCGGGAACCGGTCGAGTCGAACAGTGTGCCGGCCTTCCCGTTGACCCAGACGACGCCGGTGTAGGCGACGATCAGGGTCTGACCCTTCTTGACCGTGGCCCCGGTGCCGTTGATCAGATTCTGCGACTCCAGCGTCTTGGGCGGGTTCGCGTCAGGCATCGTGATCGTCGCCGGGGAGGCCGGGCCGTTCATCTTGACCGTCGGGAAACCGGACTTCGGCGCGGCGTCGGTGCCGCTCACCAGCGGGTTGGTGGCGGCGGTGACCTTCATGTAGAACACCAGGGTGTCGGTCGGCGCAATGCCGTAGGTGCTGTTGCCGGAGGTGCCGAAGCCGTCGGCCGGCGGGATGGCGACAGTTTCGGCCGTGCCGACCTTGACGTTCTTCAGGGCGGTGATCAGGCCCGGGAACTGGCTGGGGTCCTTCATGTAGATCGGCACGGGCGTCGTGAAGGTCTGGGTCAGCATCTTGCCGCTGGCGCCGTCGGCGACCGCGTAGTTGACCACAGCGACCTGGTCGGCGCCGACCGTCGCACCGGTGCCCTTGGTGAGCACGTCGACGGTGGTCTTGTTGACCTGGAAGGGCTTCTTGCCCAAAGTGATCGTCGGATTCGAGCTGTTGGGGTTGTTGACCTTGATGGCCGACATCGGACTGACGTCCTGTGGCGCGATGCTCGTCGTGGTGGCCGAGGACGAGCTGGACGCGGACGTCGAAGCCGACGAACTGGATCCCGTGGCGTTGGACTTGCTGCTGCCGCAGCCGGCGAGCAGCGCCGCTGGCAGGACACCGAGTGCGAGCAGACGGACTGGGAAACGGCGCACGAAATCGAACCTCTTGGTATGTCGGGGGACTCTGGGTCGAACTACACCTGACAGATCATGTGCCACCAGGCGGCGCCCACCATAACGCGGCGGGCTGTGCGACCTGCCCTCACATCCCGTCGATGAGGCGCTGCACCCGGGCGTCCGTGGCGGCGAACGGGTCCTTCACCAGGACCGTGCGCTGCGCCTGGTCGTTGAGCTTCAGGTGCACCCAGTCCACCGTGAAATCCCGGCGGTGCGCTTGCGCCGCGCGGATGAAGTCGCCGCGCAACTTCGCGCGTGTCGTCTGCGGCGGGTAGGTCTTTGACTGGAAGACCTCGACATCCGAACACACCCGAGCAGCCTGCCCACGACGCTGCAGCAGGTAGAAGAGGCCGCGACGCCTGTTGATGTCGTGATAGGTCAGATCGAGCTGCAGCATCCGGGGATGGTCGAGGGGCAGATCGTGCCGCGCGCCATACTGGTCGAGCAGTTTGTGCTTGATCACCCAGTCGATCTCGGTGTCGACGATGCCGAGATTGCCGGTGTCGACCGCGGTCAGTGTGCGGCCCCACAGATCCATGATCCGTTTGGTGAGATCGTCGGTCAGACCCTTCTGGTCGACGAACTGGCTGGCCTTGTCGAAATATTCGGTTTGCAGTTGCAGCGCGGACAGTTCCCGGCCGTTGGCCAAGCGCACCGGATTGCGCCCGGTGATGTCGTGGCTGATCTCGCGTATGGCGCGAATCGGGTTCTCCAGACTGAGATCCCGCATGCTGACGCCCTCCTCGATCATCCGCAGCACCAGGTGGGCCGAGCCGAGCTTGAGCATCGTGGTGGTCTCACTCATGTTGCTGTCACCGACGATCACGTGCAGGCGCCGGTACCGCTCGGCATCCGCATGCGGTTCGTCCCGGGTGTTGATGATCGGTCGTGACCGCGTCGTTGCGCTGCTGACGCCCTCCCAGATGTGGTCGGCACGCTGACTGACGCAGTAGGTCGGCTTGTGACCGAGCAGTGCGATCTTGCCCGCGCCGCAGGTGATCTGCCGGCTGACGAGAAACGGGATGAGTATGTCGGAGACCTTCTGGAACTCACCCGCGCGACCGATGAGGAAGTTCTCGTGACAACCGTAGGAGTTACCTGCCGAATCGGTGTTGTTCTTGAAGACGAAGATCTTGCCTTCGATGCCCTCGTCCGCGAGACGGCTCTGTGCATCCTCGACGAGGCCCTCGATGACCCGCTCGCCGGCCTTGTCGTGGATCACCGCCTCACGCACGTCGTCGCACTCGGGAGTGGCGTACTCCGGGTGGCTGCCCACATCGAGATACAGCCGTGAACCGTTGCCCAGGAAGACATTCGATGAGCGACCCCACGAGACAACCTTGCGGAACAGGTAGCGCGCAACCTCGTCGGGCGTGAGCCGGCGCTGGCCGTCGAACGTGCAGGTGACGCCGTACTCGTTCTCGATTCCGAAGATCCGCCGCTCCATGGGCCAAGCGTAGGCGAGGCAGGGCCTGACGGTCGGTGACCTTGCCGTGCGAGGTCTGCCGTGATGGGCTGAGCGGATGCGCGTACTCGTTCTCGGCGGCACGTCATGGCTCGGTCACCAGGTCGCTTCGACCGCACTCGTCCAGGGTCATGACGTCGTCTGCCTCGCCCGCGGCAATGGTCCGGTGCCGACGGGCGCGACCCTTGTGAAGGCGGATCGTGCCGACAATGAAGGGTATTCGCGACTGGCGGGCGAATTCGATGCCGCGATCGACGTCGCGCGTGATCCGGCCCACGTGGCTGGCGCGGTGGCGGCGCTGGAAGCACGGATCGAGCATTGGGTGCTGGTGTCGTCGTGCTCGGTGTACGCCACCCACGACCGGCCGGGCGCGGCCGAGGACGCGCCGCTGCTGCCCGCCCTGACCACGGCGTACAGCGACGAGTTCTACGGAGAGGGCAAGGTGGCCTGTGAGCAGGCACTGGCTGCGGCTCTGACCGCGGATCGCTTCCTCGTCGCGCGATCCGGTCTGATCACCGGTCCCGGTGACATCTCCGACCGGACCGGCTACTGGCCGCTGCGCTTGGCGCATCCGGCGGCAGAGGGACGGGTGCTCGCACCTGCGAGCGGCGCTCAGCCGGTGCAGCTCATCGACGTCCGCGACCTGGCGGACTTCCTCGTCCTTGCCGCAACCAGCCGAATTGCCGGGACCCTCAACGTTTCCGGGCGTGTCACGACGATGCACGACTACTTCCTGGATGTTGCTGCGGTGACCGCCTTCAGCGGCGAACTGGTGCTCGCCGATGCGGACTGGCTGACCGAGCGAGGTGTGCAACCGTGGGCCGGTCCGCGCAGCCTGCCGCTGTGGTTGCCCGGTGCGGCATACGCCGGTTTCATGGCCCGCTCAGTCGATGCTGCGTATGCCACCGGGCTGCGCACCCGCGACATGCGCGAGTCGATCACCGACACCCTCGCCTGGGAGTTACAGGCAGGACCTGGGCGGCAGCGGAAAGCCGGTCTCAGCGCGGCCGAGGAGCGTGAGCTGCTCTCGCAGCTGGGTGCCGGCAACTAGCGGCGAGACTCCGTGCACGGTCCGCGCTCGCGCGGATATTCGACGCTGCGGCGGCGATGCCCGCCCTGGTGTCGAAGATCGAGCCCAGGGGTGAGGGTGCAGCACTAGATTTGCCCTCGGCGTGTTGTGATGCGCGTCATCGGATCGCCTGCGAGGAGAACCTGCATGACCACGCCGATCGGACCAGCGGACGGATCCGCGTCACCACGTTTCGGAGGTCTGACGACCTTCGCCCGGCTCCCCCGTCTGGACCAGGTGCCGACCAGCGACATCGTCGTGCTCGGTATGCCGTTCGATTCCGGTGTGTCCTACCGACCTGGTGCACGGTTCGGCCCGGCGCACATCCGCCAGGCGAGCAGGTTGCTGCGGCCGTACAACCCGGCACTGGACATCGCGCCCTTCGACACGGTGCAGGTCAGCGACGGCGGCGACATCGACCTCAACCCGTTCGACATCCATGCAGCGATCGAGTCCGCCGAGCACGCCGCGCGCTCGTATGCCGATCGCGGATCCCGGCTGATGACCATCGGCGGTGACCACACCCTGTCACTACCGCTGCTGCGCGCGGCGGCTGCGGCATACGGTCCTGTTGCATTGGTGCACTTCGACGCCCACCTGGACACCTGGGACACCTACTTCGGCGCCGAGTACACACACGGCACACCGTTCCGCCGTGCCGTCGAGGAAGGCATTCTCGACACCGAGGCGCTCAGTCACATCGGCACCCGCGGACCGCTCTATGGCAAGAAGGACCTGGAAGACGACCGTCGATTCGGCTTCGGGATCCTCACCGCCGCTGATGTCCTGCGTCAGGGCGTCGACGAGGTGGTTGACCGGTTGCGTCAGCGGATCGGCACCCGACCGGTCTACGTCTCGGTGGACATCGACGTGCTCGACCCCGCGCACGCGCCGGGCACCGGAACACCGGAGGCCGGCGGCATGACCAGTCGTGAACTGCTGGAGATCCTGCGCGGCCTCGCCGGTTGCCACATCATCGGAGCCGATGTGGTGGAGGTGTCTGCGGCATACGACCACGCGGAGATCACCGGCATCGCGGCGTCGCACACGGCATACGACCTGATCAGCCTGATGGCGATGGATCTCGCGGGGCAGACCGACTGAGGTTCAGGCCAGCGAGGACACCCACGCCTCGTGCAGCGCGGCATACCGGCCGTCCTCGGATCCGATGAGCTGTGCCGGCGGACCGTCTTCCAGGACCTGGCCGTGCTCGAGCACGAGCACCCGGTCGGCGACCTCGACCGTCGAGAGCCGGTGGGCGATGATCAGTGCGGTGCGGTCGGCGAGCACGGTCTCCAGGGCACGTTGCACCAGCCGCTCGCTGGGAATGTCCAGCGACGACGTCGCTTCGTCCAGGATCAACACGGCGGGATCGGCGAGGAAGGCACGTGCGAACGCCACCAGTTGTCGCTGCCCCGCCGAGAGCCGGCCGCCGCGTTTGGCCACGTCGGTGTCATAGCCGTGCGGCAGCTGTGCGATGAAGTGGTGAGCGCCCACCGCCTCGGCCGCCCCACGGATCTCGTCATCGGTCGCGGTCGGTCGGCCGAAGCGGATGTTGTCGGCGACAGACCCCTCGAACATGAAGTTCTCCTGGGTCACCATCACGACGTGCTGCCGCAACTGCGCCTGCTCGATGTCGCGCAGGTCGGTGCCGTCCAGCAGCACTCGCCCCGAGGTCGGATCGTAGAAGCGGGCGAGCAGCTTGGCGATGGTGGTCTTGCCGGCACCGGTGGTGCCGACCAGCGCCACGGTCTGCCCGGCAGGTATGTCGAGCGTGAGGCCGGGCAGCACCGGCCGGTCGGCGACATACCCGAAGTGCACATCGTCGAAACGCATGGCGCCGTGCAGATCGCGCAGCGGCAGTGGCTGCTCGGGGTCACTGATCGCGGGTTTGTGCGCGAGCACACCGGCGAGCTTCTCCAGCGCCGAAGATGCCGACTGGAAGGTGTTGAAGAACTGGGTGATGTCCTGCATCGGCTCGAAGAACATCCGCAGATACAACAGGAACGCGGTGAGCACGCCGATCGTCATGTGTCCGTGCAGCACCCGCCATCCGCCGTAGATGAGCACGACTCCGGTCATCACGTTGCCGACGAGGGACACCGACGGCATGAAAATCGCGACCAAGCGGAAGGTCTTCTCGTTGATCGCACGATAACGGTCGGCCACCTCCTCGAAGATCTCCTGGTTGCGCGGCTCCCGGCGGTAGGCCTGGACAGCTTTGATGCCGGTCATGGTCTCGACGAACTGCACGATGACCAGCGCCGCGCTCTCACGAACCTCGCGGTAGGTCTTGGCCGACGCCCCACGGAACCACGCACTGAGCGCGATGAGGATCGGAAAGCTGATCAGGCAGATGAGGCCGAGCTCGACGTTGAGGAAGACCAGCAGTATGGCGGTGCCGATCAACGTGAGCACGGCCGTTATCAGACTGTCGAAGCCGTTCTCGAGCATCTCCTGGATGGCCTCGACGTCGTTGGTGGACCGGCTGACCACGCGCCCGGAGGTGTACTTGTCATGGAAGGTGACGTCGAGATCCTGGAAGTGGCGGAACACCCTGCGCCGCAGGGTCAGCAGCACGCGCTCACCGATCTCCCCCGACCTGCGGAGGAAGAACACCCGGCTCGTGGCCTGCACAAGCACGACCGCAACGAGCACTGACACGATCGTGATGAGGTCGTGGTAGTTGTGATGGTCGGTGATCGGTGGCACACCGTGGTCGATACCGAGTTGCACGAGCAGTGGGACCGACAGCCTCGCGAGGTTCTCGACCACGACGATGACCATCAGGATCAGCACCATGCGCTTGTACGGCGTGAGCAGTGACCGCAGCAGGGCGCGCGCTTCCGCGCGGCGTGGAGCAGTCTCGTCGATCGGCAGATCGTCCGAGGCCTCTGACATCAGGCCACGCCAACGTTCCTCGGGCTTGGACAGCGGTGCATCGGCCGAAACGTGTTCTGGCTGCTGGGTGTCGGTGCTCATCGGCGGGCCTCCTCTGCCGTTTCCGAGGGATAGCGGTCTCCGCGGTCACGGCAGACCTCGTCGGTCGCGGACTCGACAAGGTGGCGTTCGTCAGCAGCCAGGCGCTCGTCGTCTTGGGTCCACGTCGGCTCGGGCATGGCGTCGTCGAGCTCGTCGTCGGCCGCCAACAGGAACCGGTAGCTGGGCACCGTCGCGAGCAGTTGGGCGTGCGTGCCGACATGGGTGATCGTGCCGTGTTCGAGCAGCGCCACCTTATCGGCGAGCAGCACGGTCGACGCGCGGTGCGCCACCACGATGCCGGTGACATCGTGCAGCACCCGGCGCAGCGCCTGCTCGACGAGAGCTTCGGTGTGGACGTCCAGTGCGGACAGGGTGTCGTCGAGCACCAGGACACGCGGACGCGCGAGGACAGCCCGAGCCAATGACAACCGTTGCCGCTGCCCACCCGACAGACTCATGCCCTGCTCTCCGATGCGGGTGTCGAGGCCGAAGGGCAGGTCGTGCACGAAGTGCGCCTGCGCAACGTCGATGGCCTGGGCGATCTCGTTATAGGTCGCATCGGGCCGGCCCAGCGTGAGGTTCTCGCGTACGGACAGCGAGAACAGCGTCGGATCCTCGAACGCGGTCGCGACCGTCGACCGCAGTGCTGTCAGGGTCAGCTCCCGTATGTCGACACCGTCGATGCGGATGCAGCCCTCGCTGACGTCATAGAGCCGCGGCACCAATGATGTGAGCACCGACTTGCCCGAGCCGGTCGCGCCGACCAGGGCGATCGTCTCGCCCGGCTCGAGGACGAGGTCGACGTGCCGAAGCGCCCACGCCGAGTCGTCGGCCGCCGGCGGAGTGACGGCAGCGGAGTCGTCGGAGACGTCGTGCTCCCCCGCATGAGCGGGCGGCCCCGGAAACCGGAAGCCCACGTCGACGAACTCCAGGCGGCCGGCGCCGGACACGGCGTCGACGGGACCATCGCTGATCTCGGGCTCCGTGTCGAAGATCTCGGCGACCCGGTCGGCGGCCGTCATCGCCTCCTGGGTCATCGAGAGCAAGAAACCGAGCGACGCGATCGGCCACACCAACGACAGCATCATCGTGATGAACGCAACAAGGGTGCCGATGGTAATGCGGCCGGATCCCGTTGCGGCTGCTCCGAATCCGAGCACCACGATGAGGGTGATGTTGGGGATGACTTCGAGCATCGTCCAGAAGCGCGCCTGCAGCCGGACCTTGCGCACCTGTATGTCGAACAGATGGGTGACCTGGGTGTCGAATCGGTCGTAGACGTACTGCTCACGACCGAAGGACTTCACGACTCGCAGCCCGAGCGCGGATTCTTCGACATTGGTCGCCACGACGCCGGACTGATCCTGCGCCATACGCGACAGCGCGGTGAACTGCCGCTGGTTGTGCAGGACGGTCACGGTGATCGGCAGGATCGAGATCAGAACGATCACGCCCAGCGGCCAGTACAACGCCAGCAGGATCGCGGTGATCGCGATGATCTGCAGGATGTTGAGCAGCAGGAAGACCAGTCCGAAACTGAGGAACCTGCGAACAGTGCTCAGGTCGCTCATGATGCGTGAGAGAAGCTGGCCGGACTGCCAGTTGTTGTGGAACGACATCGGCAGGATCTGCAGGCGCGCGTAGAGATCCTTGCGGATGTCGCGCTCGACTCCCATGGTCGCCCGCGACACCAGCCACCGCCGGATGAACCACAGAATCGCCTCTGACATGCCGACGGCCAGGGCGGCAGCACCAAGGGTCCACAGGTGGTGTTGGTCGTGATGGCGGACCGGCCCGTCGATGACTGCCTTGGTCATCAGCGGTATGGCGACGGTCGCGCCAAGACTGGTGATCGCGACGATCACCATCGTCAGCCACCTCGCCCGGTAGGGCAGCAGATAGGGCAGCAAGCGCAACAGATCGGTATGCCGGCGCCGACGCTCCGGGGCCGGTGCGATCACCGGACGCGAGACAAATCCGGCCTGCCCCGGGGTGTGAGTTGTGACGGTCACCGGGGCAGGGTGGTCCATGAGTGCGCAGGTCCTGACTGTGGGGCGGGTGGTGGCAGGACACAGCCTGAATGCTCAAGTGCGGTTGAAGTCAAACAGTCATCGTCATGCGTGGCGGTCTGGTCCGATCATGTCAGAGGGCACCGACATTGTTCACCTGGTTAATGACGCCGGCCGCCGCCGGCGTTCGCCTTCGGTGAGATACGTCTGTCTCAGGCGAGCGGCTCGTCGTCGGGTCGGTGGGTGTCGTGCACGCCGGTGGCGACGTCATTCAACGGCACGTCCTTGGTCGGGTCGTCGGTGCTGAGCAGCGCTTCCAGGAGTGTGCCGTTGACCCGGCGGAAGGTGCGACGTGGGCGGCTGCGATCGAGCACTGCGACTTCGAGTTGGTCAGCTCCCAGGGTGCGGGTCTCCTCGCCCTGCGGGTCGACAGCCAGCAGCGCAACCGCCAGACGCAGCACCTCGCCGAGGTCGAGTCCGACCCGCCACTGTTCGTCGAGACCGGTACTGATGCGGTCCGCACCACCGCCCATCGCGACGAATCCCCGCTCGTCAGCGACGGAGCCGTCATAGGTCAGGCGGTAGATCTGGTCCGACTCCTGGTCGGCGCCCACCTGAGCGACGACGATCTCGACCTCGTACGGCTTGGACTCCTGGGTGAACACCGTGCCGAGGGTCTGGGCGTACGCGTTGGCCAGGCCCCTGGCAGTCACATCGCTGCGGTCGTAGGAGTAGCCGCGCAGGTCGGCGTAGCGCACGCCCGCGACCCGCAGGTTCTCGAACTCGTTGTACTTGCCGACCGCGGCGAAGGCGATGCGGTCATAGATCTCGGAGACCTTGTGCAGCGCGCGGCTGGGGTTCTCGGCGACGAAGGCGATACCGCGGTCATACGCCACGACGATGACCGCGCGCCCGCGGGCGATGCCCTTGCGCGCGTAGTCGGCGCGATCCTTCATCAACTGCTCGGGCGAGACGTAGAACGGCATACTCATCGGACGGGGTCCTTCACGTGGGCATCGGCGCTGGCGATCAGGCTCATCGGGTGCGGCTTCCCGGGGTGCGCCGGTCGGAGACGACCTGCTCGACGACGCCCTCGAGCACCTCGGAGCTGCAGAAGCGAACGCCCTCGGCATCGACGATCGCGACGGTCGGCCAGATGCGCCGGCCGAGGTCAGGGCCGCCGGTCGCGGAGTCGTCGTCGGCGGCGTCATACAGGGCTTCGATGGTCACGCGGACGGCATCGTCCTGCGAAAGCTGCTGCCGCCACAGCTTTTTCAGGGCGCCGCGTGCGAACAACGAGCCGGAGCCGACCGAGTGGTAGTCGTGTTCCTCGTAACAACCGCCGGTCACGTCGTAGGAGAAGATCCGCCCGCGGCCGCCGTCGAGGTCGTAGCCGGCGAACAGCGGCACGACCGACAGGCCCTGCATGGCCATCCCGAGATTGCCGCGGATCATCGTCGCCAGACGGTTGGCCTTGCCGACGAGCGAGAGCAGCTCGCCCTCGATCTTCTCGTAGTGCTCGAGCTCGACCTGGAACAACCGGACCATCTCGATCGCCACACCGGCGGTGCCGGCGATGCCGACAGCCGAGTAGTCGTCGGCTGCAAAAACCTTGCGCATCTCGTGGTTGGCGATCAGGTTGCCCATGGTCGCGCGACGGTCACCCGCGAGCAGGACTCCCCCGTCGTAGGCCACCGCGACGATCGTGGTGCCGTGCGGCGCCTCCACAGCGGCACCGGTGTGCATGGCGGCGCGTGACCCCGGCACCAGTTGCGGCGCATGGGCACCGAGGAACTCGGTGAACGACGACGAACCCGGCTGCAGGTATGCCGACGGCAGTCGACCGGTGTCGCGGGCGCTCACTGGCCGCCCTTCTGGACGAAGCCGCGGACGAACTCCTCGGAGTTGGACTCGAGCACGCTGTCGATTTCGTCGAGGACGCTGTCGGTGTCATTGCTGACGCCCTGTGCCGCGGGCGCACCCGGGCCCGGCTCCGGCGCCTCGTCGGCCGGGTCGGCGTCGCGACGCTGCGGGCTCTTGCGTTCCTGGGTGGCCATGGCGGTCCGCCTCTCGTGGTGCTCCGGATGGTCTGGCCCAACCCTACGTCCAGCCACAGACACCCGCGAGAGACCCGCCTGTTCAGCTCTGCGAACGACCGGTCGTGCCCAACAGCCGAAGCAACTCGTCGGCGCTGTCGGCTTGTTCGAGCAGCGCACCGACGTGGGTCTTCGTGCCGCGCTCGGGCTCCAGCATCGGCACGCGTTGCAGGCTGGGCTGGCTGCGTACGTCGAAGATCACCGAGTCCCACGATGCTGCCGCGACCTCGTGCGGGAACCGGGCCAGGCAGGTGCCGCGGAAGTAGGCGCGCGTGTCCTCTGGGGGCAACGCGACCGCCGCTGCCGCCTGCTCGTCGGTGATCAACCGCTCGAACCTGCCCGCGGCGGACATCTTGTTGAACAGGCCCTTGTCCGCGCGGACATCGGACCACTGGATGTCGATCGCTCGCAGGGCGGGGTCCGACCAGTCGAGGCCGCCCCTGTCGCGGAAGGCCTCCAGAGCGCGCAGCTTGGCCACCCAGTCGACCTGCCGGGCGGCATCCATCGTGTCGCGCTCAAGCGCGGTCAGCACTTCCTCCCATCGCAGCATGACCTCGGCGGTGTCGGAGTCGAGCTCACCGGCATACGTCTCTTGCAGCCACTTGTCGGCGAGCTCGTAGTAATTCCAAAGCAATTGAAGGCCCGTCATGGTGCGTCGACCTGCTACCTGCACCGTGGCCCGCAGCGTCGGGTCGTGGGACAACCGACGCAGCGCCTCGACCGGTTTGTCCACCGTGAGATCGTCCTTGACCGCGCCGGCCTCGATCATGCCCAACACGAGGCTGGTGGTGCCGAGCTTGAGCAGTCCGGCCACGTCGGCGTGATTGGCGTCACCCAGGATCACGTGCAACCGCCGGTAGCGATCGGCGGCGGCGTGCGGCTCGTCCCGGGTGTTGATCAGCGGGCGCTTGAGCGTGGTCTCCAGGCCCACCTCGACCTCGAAGAAATCCGACCGCTGAGCCAACTGGAATCCGGGTCGCTGCGACTCGGTGCCGATGCCGACGCGGCCCGACCCGCACATGATCTGCCGCGCGACGAAGAACGGGATCAGGTGGCGGACGATCTCGGAGAACGGTGTGCTGCGCCGCATCAGGTAGTTCTCGTGCGTGCCATAGGACGCACCCTTGCCGTCGGTGTTGTTCTTGTAGAGGTTCACCCCGGGTGTGCCGGGGACGGCCAGCAATCGGACCGCCTCGCGCATCACAAGCTCACCGGCGCGGTCCCAGGTGATGGCGGCACGGGGTGTGGTGACCTCCGGTGAGCTGTATTCCGGGTGGGCGTGATCGACATACAGCCGTGCGCCGTTGGTCAACACCACGTTGGCGAGGGTGGGATCCTCCTCGTCGGTCAGCTGGCTCGGATCGGCGGCACCGCGCGCCAGATCGAAGCCACGGGCGTCGCGCAACGGCGCTTCGTCCTCGTAGTCCCACCCGGCCCGGGCGGCTCGCATGCCCTGCTGCGTCGCGTACGCCGTCACCACCCGGCCCGACAGCACCATCGGGTTGGCGGTCGGCTGACCGGGCACCGAGATGCCGTACTCGGTTTCGATCCCCATCACCCGTCTCACTGTCATGGGCCGACCCTAATCTCTGCGGCTGGGGGTAACGACAGATACTGAGCGGGTGACTCGATCTCTGTGGCAACGCACGAGCGGTATGCCGATGCGGCTGCGGCTCTTCCTGGTCGCGATCGACAAAGCCAACCGCAAGCCGCTGTCGACGCTCACCCCGGAGCAGATCGCCAAGGCGCGGGCGCTGTCGCCGCCACCGGTCTTTCCGGCGACGTTGGTGACGGGCGCGCTGCGCTCGCGCGTGACGCGGTCGATGACGTCGATCCCGATGCGTGACGGCACCCGGATCCCCGCGCGCACGTATTCGCCGCGTCAGCGCGCGGAGGGCTCGGCTGTCTTCGTCTACTACCACGGTGGTGGCTGGACCATGGGGCGACCGATGGACTACGACTCGCTCCTGACGATGATCGCCGACGAGCTCGGTGTCCTGGTCGTGGCACCGGACTACCGAAAAGCGCCACAGGACAAAGCTCCTCAGGCCGTGCTGGACTGCATCGACACCTTCGAGTGGGTGCGTGCCGCCCCTGAGGAGCTGGCGGGCGTCGGTCGGATCGTCGTCGGTGGCGACAGCGCGGGCGGCAACCTTTCCGCCTTGGTCGCCCTGCACGCGCGCGACACCGGAGCCGAGCTCGCCGGTCAGGTGCTGATCTATCCGGCGGTCGATCTGTCGATCCACCAGCAGGTGCGCGACGCGCCGATCCTCGACGGTGAGGCTCTCGACGTCTACAAGGCGCACTACCTCGACGGGTCAGGAGTCGCGCCCGAGGACCCGCAGGTCAGCCCGTTGCGGGCGGCCTCGCACGCCGGGCTCGCTCCGGCGCTGGTGCAGACCGCCGAGCGTGACCCGTTGTGCGAGGAGGGCGAGGTGTATGCCGAAACCCTGCGCGCGGCGGGCGTCGCGACGCGGCACACGCGGTACCACGCCATGCCGCACGGTTTCATCAATCTGCCCGGGGTCGCGCCCGCCTGCGTGCAGGCCCGATGGGAGATCGTCGACCAGGTGCGCGGGTGGTTGGCGTGAAGTGGCCGATCGCGGCCGTGCTGGATGTCGTGATGATCCTGGTCTTCGCGGCGATCGGTCGTGCGTCACACCACGAAGCCAGCCCGGTGCTGGACGCTTGTGGAACGGCCTGGCCCTTCCTCGCGGGTGCGGCGGCCGGTTGGGTGCTGGTGCTCGCTGTCCGGCGTGAGCCGCCGATCGCCCTCGTCGCATCGTGGCCGGTCTGGCTGCTGACCGTCGGCGTCGGTATGGCGGTGCGCCATGTCACCGGTCGCGGTGTCGCGGTGTCCTTCGTCATCGTCGCGACGTTGTTCCTCGGGCTGTTCATGATGGGCTGGCGCGCGATCGCGCTGCTGCTGGCTCGCCGTCGCACGGCCACGGCCTGAGGGCAGGCATACGCCAGCCGCACCCCCTCAATCGCTCGACCGCTCGACCGCGAGCGTGGCAGCGATCAGAGGTACTGGCCGGTGCCCTTGATCGAGTCGATCGAGCGGCCCGGCTCGGCGCCGTCCTTACCGTCGATGAGCGTGCGGATGTAGACGATCCGCTCGCCCTTCTTGCCCGAAATACGCGCCCAATCATCAGGATTGGTTGTGTTGGGCAGGTCTTCGTTCTCCTTGAACTCGTCGACACAGGAGCGCAGCAGGTGCTCGATCCGGATGCCTTTGGCACCGGTGGTGAGCTGATCCTTGATCGCCATCTTCTTGGCGCGGTCGACGATGTTCTGGATCATGGCGCCGGAGTTGAAATCCTTGAAGTACAGGATCTCCTTGTCGCCGCTGGCGTAGGTCACCTCGAGGAACTTGTTCTCGTCGATCTCGGTGTACATCCGCTCGACGGTCGCCTGGATCATCGCCTCGACCGTCGCCTCCACCGACCCTGAGTTCTCGGCCAGATCATCGGCATGCAGGGGCAGGTCCGTCGTGAGGTACTTGCCGAAGATGTCGCGTGCACTTTCGGCGTCCGGGCGCTCGATCTTGATCTTCACGTCCAGGCGCCCAGGACGCAGGATGGCCGGATCGATCATGTCCTCGCGGTTGGAGGCACCGATGACGATGACATTCTCGAGCCGCTCGACACCGTCGATCTCGGCCAGCAACTGCGGCACGATCGTCGTCTCGACGTCGGAGGAGACACCGGACCCGCGAGTGCGGAACAGCGACTCCATCTCGTCGAAGAAGACCACGACGGGAGTGCCGTCAGAAGCCTTCTCACGAGCCCGCTGGAAGATCAACCGGATGTGGCGCTCGGTCTCTCCGACATACTTGTTCAGCAACTCCGGGCCCTTGATGTTGAGGAAGTACGCGGTCTCCTCGCGGCCGGTCTTCTCGGACACCTTGCGGGCCAGATTGGCCGCGACGGCCTTGGCGATGAGGGTCTTGCCGCAGCCGGGCGGGCCATAGAGCAGCACACCCTTCGGCGGGCGAAGGGCGTGCTCGCGGAAGAGTTCGGCGTGCAGGTAGGGCAACTCGACGGCGTCGCGGATCTGCTCGATCTGACCGGACAGACCACCGATGTCCTCATAGTGGATGTCGGGGACTTCTTCGAGCACGAGGTCGGCGACTTCGGCCTTCGGGATTCGCTCGAAGACGAAGCTGCTGCGGTTGTCCATCAGCAGCGAGTCGCCTGCGCGGATCACCTGATCCTGCAACGATCCGGCGACGCGGCAGATGCGCTCCTCATCGGCGTGCGACACCACCAGGACACGCTCGGTGCCGAGGAGTTCCTTGGCCTGGACGAGTTCACCGACCTGCTCGAAACCGGCCGCCGCGACGATGTTGAGCGCCTCGTTGAGCATGACCTCGCGGCCCGGCGCGAGATCGCGGGGCTCGATGGACGGACTCACCGCGACTCGCATCTTGCGGCCGCTGGAGAGAATGTCGGCGGTCGCGTCATCATGCATCGCCACGATCACGCCGTATGACGCGGGCGGCTGGGCCAGCCGGTCGACCTCGCCCTTGAGATTGACGATCTGCTCGCGGGCCTCTTTGAGCGTGCGGACCAAGCGCTCGTTCTGGGCCGAGAGGGTGCCGACCGAGGACTGCAACTGGTGCACCTGCTGCTCGAGGTCGCGCGGACTGCGCCCGGCGGAGTTGACCGCGAGTCGGTCGCGGTAGGCCCGTACGTCGTGCTGCAGGCTCTCCGGGCTTTCGTCCGGGGTGTTGGACTGCGTGGGCGTGTCGCCCATGATGGCCTCCTTCGCCGCGCGGGCGAAACGCCCTGCGAGTGATGCCATCCGACCCTAACCGCCGACGCTGCTCATTCGCCGGTCGGCTCGCTCAGTGATCGCCGCAGCTTGCGAATCTTCTTCTCCGAGACCGGTCGCTCGCCCAGATCCTCGGGGGTCCACTGCGATGTGTCGTTGATCACACTGGTGTCGTCGATCTCAGCATTCGAACCGTCGGCATCGCCATACGCCCCCTTGGCCGGCCGACGCTTGCGCAGCGGCGGTTTCACTCCCGGAGCGAGGCGTCGCGCGGTCACGAGGAAGCCGGTGTGGCCGTGCATGCGGTGCTCCGGCCGCACAGCCAGGCCTTCCAGATGCCAGCCACGGACGATGGACTCCCACGCCTGAGGCTCGGTATAGCCGCCGTGCGCCCGGGTCGCCTCCGCGACACGGGACAACTGAGTCGCGGTTGCGACATACGAAATGATCACGCCGCCTGGAGTGAGGGCGTCGGCAACCACATCGAGACACTCCCATGGAGCGAGCATGTCCAGCACGACGCGGTCGACCGTGCCGGGCTCGATGTGTTGCGGCAGAGCCTCGACCAGGTCACCGACGGTCACGGTCCAGCCGGGGTGCTCGCCCTGGAAGAAGTCGCGGACGTTGCCGCGGGCGATGTCGGCGAATTCGGCCCGACGCTCGAAGGAGTGGACGCTGCCCTGGTCGCCGACGGCTCGCAGCAGGGACATCGACAGTGCACCGGAACCGACGCCGGCCTCGACGACGCGTGCTCCCGGGAAGATGTCGGCCATGGCGACGATCTGGCCGGAGTCCTTGGGGTAGACCACAGCGGCACCGCGCGGCATCGACATGACGTAGTCCGACAGGAGAGGCCGCATCACGAGGTATTCGACGCCGGCGGTGTTGGTGATCGTGCTGCCGTCCGGGCTGCCGACGAGGTCGTCGTGCAGCAGGTGCCCGCGATGGGTGTGGAACTGCTTGCCCGGGGTGAGCGTCAGGGTGTGCATCCGACCCTTGGGGTCGGTCAGTTGGACACGCTCTCCTGCTCGGAAGGGGCCGCGACGGGCGGCGGAGCCGGTGGGTTCAGACGAGACGGTCACGAGGGGCGATCTTACGGACCACGGAGCGTGGCCCGCGAGTCGGCCGAGGTCCGCGTCGCGCCGGATATGTGATGTGGTGGCGGTGATAGGCGCCCTGGCGTCAAATATGCGAGTGGTGCGCCAGTCGCGGCTGATGAGGCGCGTCCTCAGCGCGCCGCTTGGTGCTCGGCTCGCCGGAGCGCGTCGCCCAGTTCAGCGACTGCGACAACGCCCAATGGACGCCCGGCCCCATCGAAGACCAGCACGTTCGGCATCTGCTCCCCCGACAGTTGCACCGTGCGCACCAATTCGGTCACGTCGGCCTGCGGCGACGACACCTGGCACGCCCACCCCGTGGCCTGTGTCTGGGCAAGCGAGTTGGCGGTCGTGTGGTCGCGCGCTCCGACGGGCACCAGCTCTCGCTGGTCACTCGGGATCAGCCCCCACGGCTTGCCGTCGTGGTCGCAGACCGCGATCGCGATGTTGCTGGGCAGGTCGCTGACGAGGGTGACACCCGGCGCGAAGACAACCGGCCGCACCACTGCATCGACCGTCACACGGGCCAGCAGGCGTTGTGCCTTGCCGCGTTCGATCGAACTGCTGGCGCCGAACCAGAGGAAGCCGGCGATGAACACCGCCCAGATGATCGTCACGTAGTCCGGCGATCCGCCGCTGCCGTAGGTCCAGGCGAGCGCTCCGAGCACGACCAGAGCAGTCAGCATGCGGCCGCACCAGCCGGCCACGATCAGACCGGTGGGGCGGGAACCGGTGATGCGCCATACGAGCGCGTCGACCAGAAAGCCTCCGTCCAGCGGCAAGCCGGGCAACAGATTGAAGATCGCCACGAAGGCATTCGCGACGAAGAACGCCACGATGAGCAATTGCGGCACGTCGCGGGTGACGTGCGGCAGCAACAGCCAGGCGACACCGGCCAGCACTCCGTTGGTGAGCGGGCCGGCCACGGCGACGAGCGCGCTGGAGGCCGGCGAGGCATCGTCGGTGTCGTATGCCGTATGTCCGCCCCACAGATCCGCGACGATCTGGCGCACCTCGTAGCCGCGCCACTTGCCGACCACCGCATGCGAGGCCTCGTGCGCGAGGACCGACAGCAGAAGCAGCAGCGCGTAGAGCATCGCCACGACATACGCCTGGCCACCGAGGTACGGCAGCCTGTCTTCCACCTGAGGGCCGAAGGTGACGACGATGACGACCGCGATGACGATCCAGCTGCGGCCCAGGTAGACCGGAATGCCCATGACGGAGCCCATCCGCCAACCGGCGCCGCTGGTGTCCTGCTGCTGCGTCGCCATGGCAGCAAGATTAGTCGTACGCGGACGGGCGTCGGCTGTCGCGCCGAGGGGCTCGTTGCAGATCCACAGCGGATCGACTCAGTCCTGCAGGAACCGGCCGACGACCTCGAGCCACTTCTCCGGTTGCTCGAGGTGCACGTCGTGACCGGCGCCGACGATCTGTTCCGTGCGCACCTCGGGTCGCCTCGTGACCATCTCGGCGATCTCGGTGGCGGCCACCGTTCCGGCGTCCGCGTGGACCAGCGTCGTCGGCGCTGTAATGCTGTCCCATGCCCGCCACCGCGGCATCAGGTGCACATGTGTGAGGGCGGAGACGAGCGTTGCGGCATCCCACCGGGGGTGCAGTCCGTCCACGCGCACGTTGAGCCCGTCGGCCCAGACCCGTGCGACGGCCGGTGGTCCACCGAAGAACTCGTAGAACTCCTCGCGGTCGACGAAGACCGTCGGCCACCGGCGCAGCCGGGTTGCGGTCGGGGCGGTGGCGGCGTCCCCGCCACCACCGACGCCGGATTCGACCAGCATGAGTCGGTCGACCAGCTGCGGGTGCTCGGCTGCCAGCAGCAGCGCCGTGTGGCCACCCATCGAGTGACCGATGACTGTGACGGGCCTGTCGGACACCGCACGTATGACGGCCGCGGCATCCTCGACGTATGACCGGCTGCTCACATCGGACGGGATGCGGGTGGACCTGCCGTGGCCCCGCTGGTCGGGCGCGACAACGCGACACCGCCCGCGCAGACCGTCGATCGTCTGCCCCCACTCCTCGGCACAACCGGCGAGGCCATGCAGCAGAAGCACCGTCTGATCACCGGAACCCACTGCGACATAAGAGATTTCAGTTCCGTCAGGACGACTGAGCGTGTGCCACCAGGAGGGTTCGATCACGCACCGATTCTGCACGCCGCACGTCACGGGCGCGCAACGCGGCGGAGCGTTGCGTCATACCGAAGCAGGTGCTTAACCTGCCGACAATGAGCCTCGGGTCCAAGTGTCGGTCTGCGGCCGTCCGGTGATCGTCGAGACGACGCGAGACGAGGTGGGAACGTATGGCGGATCGACCCGACGGCGATCTGCAGAAGGCGCCCACGTCCTCAGCAGTTCCGGCGATCGAGATCGAAGGCCTGGTCAAGTCGTTCGGAACACACCGCGCGCTCGACGGAATGAACCTGCGTGTGCCGCAGGGTCAGATCGCCGGCTTCCTCGGACCGAACGGCGCGGGTAAATCCACCGCGATCCGTGTGCTGCTCGGCCTGGTCCACAGGGACGCCGGCACGGTGCGCATCCTGGGGGCTGATCCGGTGCGGGACGCCGCCGCCGTGCATCGCCGACTGGCATATGTGCCCGGTGATGTGGCCCTGTGGCCACGCCTGACCGGTGGAGAATGCATCGATCTGCTCCTCGGGATGCGGCACGTCCGACGTGACCAGACCGCAGTGAGCCACTTGCTCGAACGGTTCGAGTTGGATCCGACGCGACGAATCTCCACGTATTCCAAGGGTAATCGGCAGAAGGTGGTGTTGGTCGCAGCCTTCGCCGCACCGACCGAACTCATCATTCTCGACGAACCGACCTCCGGACTCGACCCGGTCATGGAGAACGTCTTCGCCGACTGTGTGCGTGAAGCGGCTGCTGCCGGGGCATCGGTATTGCTGTCCAGCCACATCCTCAGCGAGGTTGAGAAGCTGTGCGACACGGTGACGATCATCCGGGCCGGCAAGACCGTCGAGGCCGGTGAACTCGCCCGGCTGCGGCACGTCAGCACCGTCCGTGTCGAAGCCGAGATCCGCGGTGACCCGAGTCCGCTCGACGGCACGGACGGCGTGTCTGACTTCGTTGTCGGCCCGGCATCGGACCCGGCGAACCACCGGGTCAGCTTCTCGGTCACCCGGGCGATGCTTGGGCCGACCGTCGCCGCGCTCGCATCCGCCGGAGTTGTGGACCTGTCTGTCACCCAGCCGACGTTGGAGGAGTTGTTCCTCCGGTTCTACGACGGCACGGATCGATGACCAGCACCGGCAGCATCGGCGAGGAGGGCCGTTCCTCCCCGTGGCGCGACGCGCTCGCCGGCACATCCGACCTGATCCGGCTCGCGCTGCGCACCGAGCGGATGGCGACTCCCGTGGGTGTGCTGGTCGTGCCGGTGCTCCTGGCCGCGACTGCTGCGTCGCTCGCGCCGCTGTATCCCGACCGGTCATCGCGGGAGGCTCTGGCCACGGGCGCCGGTGCGAACCCCGTCTTTCGGATCCTGCTCGGGAGTCTGCGTGACACCTCGGGTATCGGTCCGATTGCCGTATGGCGCATCGGCATGTTCGCCCTGCTGATCGCTGCGGTCATCGCGGCCGCGACAGTGACGCGAAATCTGCGCGGTCCCGAGTCGAGCGGCCGGTTGGAACTCGTGCGCGCCGGTGCGGTCGGTTCAGCCGCACCCGTTGTGGCCGCGGCGGTCGTCGCCGGTCTGGCCGCCATCGCAGGTGCCGTGCTGACAGGCGTGACCAGCGCCGTGGTCGGCGTCTCTGCCGGTTCGGCTGCGCTCGTGACGGTTCAATTCCTCTGTGCCGGCCTCATGGCGGTCGGTGTGGCGCTGGTGGTCGATCAGGTGGTGACGACATCTCGCACCTCCATCGCCGTCTCGTCGTCGCTCATGTTGACCGCCTATCTCCTGAGAGGCATCGGGGATGCGGACGACACGTGGCGTTGGTTGGTCTGGGTGTCGCCGCTTGGGTGGGCCGAACACGTCGATCCGTTCGGTGCTCGATCTGTGGCGCCGGTCCTGCCGTGCCTGCTGGTGTTCGGGGCCGGGGTCTGGACCTCCGCGACGATCGCGCGGCGGCGCGATCTGGGTGCTGGTCTCATCGCTTCGAAACCAGGACGCCCGACTGCGTGGTGGCCGGTTTCGATCTTCACGGTGACGGTTCGGACCACTGGCGCGGCGCTGACGCCGTGGCTGTCCGGTGCGTTCGGATATTGCGTGCTGGTCGGCCTCCTCACGAATTCGATCGGTGACCTGGTCGGTTCTGGCGGCACGGGCGATCTGGTTCGAAAACTCGGCGGCGGCGCAGCGGGTGCGCACGTCGATCTGGTCACTGCTGTCCTCAACACGGTCATCGCGTTCGTCGCGGTCGCCGCCACGGCCGCCGCGGTCACCGTCAGCGCATCGCTACGCGACGCCGACCGCGCCGGGCATGCGGAAGTGCTGCTGTCGACGGGAGTCTCGCCGCGGCGGCGGTTGGTCGCCGCTGTCGTGATGGCTGCCGCGGCTGCCTTGACGATGCTGCTGAGCGCCGCGGGAATGATGCTGGGCGCGGCCTTGTCGGGTGGCCACACTGCGGGTGCTGCCGCCATGTTCGGAGCCGTTGTTGCGCAATGGCCACCGACGATGGCCGTCGCGGCAGTGGCGTTCGCCGCATACGGCCTCGATGCTGCGTGGATCCGGGTGGGGTGGCTGGCGGTCGTGGCGGACCTTCTGCTCGGGCCGCTGGGCGAATTGTTGGCAGCTCCACGGTGGCTGCGCGACATCTCCCCTCACGCGCACGTGCCGGCTCAGATCGGCGCGGCATTCCCGACGCACCTCAGCCTGGTGTTCCTGCTCGCCGCGGTGATCGTGGTGGCCTTGGGCTCATGGGCAGTCGGTCGTCGAGACCTGGGTTGATCCGTCCCCCTGTCGGTGCCGGGCCCTAGATTGAGCGGTATGACGGAGCTGGACATGACCACCGAACGCGAGGCCGCGACTGCGGATGACGCTGTGAGCACTGCAGATCCGGCCGCCGATGCACCCGCGCCGCGACGGGCGGCCCTGTCGCCGAGCCGCGCATCCGACTTCATGCAGTGCCCGCTGCTGTACCGCTTCCGGGTCGTCGACCGGCTGCCGCAGCCGCCGAGTGCTGCTGCCGCACGCGGCACGCTCGTGCATGCGGTGTTGGAGCGGCTGTTCGACGTTCCGGCCGGGCAGCGCACCGTCGAGGCCGCGCACGAGTTGATCGACCCACAGTGGCGGCAGATGATCGAGCGCGACCCGGACGTGGCTGTGCTCGCAGGCGAGACCGACACCGAACTGGCAGCCTGGCTGGCCGATGCGGCGGTGCTCGTCGACCGGTGGTTCGCGTTGGAGGATCCGACACGGCTCGAGCCCGCCGAGCGCGAGCTGTATGTCGAGGCCGACGTCGACGGGCTGACCCTGCGTGGCTACGTCGACCGGCTCGACGTGGCGCCCACGGGCGAGATGCGCGTGGTCGACTACAAAACCGGACGCTCGCCCTCGGAGTTGTTCGAGGCGAAGGCGTTGTTCCAGATGAAGTTCTACGCACTTGTCCTCTGGCGCACCCGCGGGGTGATCCCTCGCATGTTGCAGCTGGTCTATCTCGGCAACAGCGAGATCGTCCGCTACGAGCCGGAGGAGCGCGACCTGCTGGCGACCGAGCGCAAAGTGAAGGCGTTGTGGTCGGCCATCGAGCGCGCCGCACAGACCGGTGACTGGCGGGCCAACAAGACACGGTTGTGCGACTGGTGCGACCACAAGGCGTTGTGCCCCGAGTGGGGCGGCACTCCCCCGCCGCTGCCGGCGCATGCGGTGCAGTTGGCACTGGACCCGGTTCGCGCCGGCGAGGTCGCACCTACCGAGGAGTGATCAGCGCCGGTGGGAGCGCCTCAGTTGCCGGTGGCGACAGACCAGAGCGTGGTGATGTCCAGGCTGCTGAGCGAGTCGACCTGGGTGGCGCCGTCGATCGGCGGAAGCGACACCACGTGCGGCACCGCGATCGTCGGAATCCCCGCGGCGGTGGCCGACGTGACACCAGGTAGCGAATCCTCAATTGCGACACAGTGTTCCGGGGTGACGCCGAGTTCGACCGCGGCCGTCAGATAAGCCTCCGGGTGCGGCTTGCCGTTGGCAACACGATCGCCGGTCACCAGCACGGCGAACGTGCCGGCAGGGACCGCATCGACCAGCACGTCGGCGAACGAGCGATACGACATGGTCACCAGCGCATTCGGGATGCCGCGGGCAACGCCGGCCTCGAGCAACTCGCGTGCGCCGGGGCGCCACGGCAACTCCTGGCGCATGCCGGCGATCACGCGCTCCAGCAGGTAGTCGACGATCTGCTCCGGGGTCAGCGTCACCAGGCTGTTGTCACGGATGATGCGCGCCGACTCCAGCAACGGATTGCCGACACATTGCAGCGCCAGCTCCTGGCTCCACCGACCGCCATACGACTCGACGAGCTCATGCTCGGCGGCGATCCACAAGGGTTCGCTGTCGACGATCGTGCCGTCCATGTCCCACAGGATGGCGGCAGGCAGGGTGCGGCTCGAGATGGCCGAGGGCATCGCTGTCTCGATGATCAGTCCTCCGGCTCGTAACCCAGATTCGGCGCCAGCCACTTCTCGGCCTGTGCCATCGACCAGCCCTTGCGCTCCGCGTAAGAGGTGACCTGGTCCTGCCCGAGCCGACCCACGACGAAGTACTGCGACTGCGGGTGCGAGAAATACCAGCCGCTCACCGATGCTCCCGGCCACATCGCCATCGACTCGGTGAGCTCGACCGACGTCTGCGCTTTGGCGTCAAGCAGCTCCCAGAGCGTGAGCTTCTCGGTGTGATCCGGGCAGGCGGGGTAGCCGGGCGCGGGACGGATGCCGACATACTTCTCGGCGATCAGGTCGGCGTTGTCGAGCGCTTCCTCGGGTGCGTAGCCCCACAACTCGTGCCGCACCACGGCGTGCATGCGTTCGGCGAAGGCCTCCGCGAGGCGGTCGGCCAACGACTCCAGCAAGATGGCGCTGTAGTCGTCCAGGCTGTCCTTGAATGCCTGCACCCGCTCCTGCACGCCGATGCCGGCCGTGACCGCGAAGCCACCGATGTAGTCACGCAGCCCGGTGTCCTTGGGTGCGATGAAGTCGGCCAGGGAGCGATTCGGTACGCCTTCACGGTGCTTACCCTGCTGCCGCAGCGAGTGCAAGGTCGTGCGCACCTCGCGACGTGTCTCGTCGGTGTGGACCTCGATGTCGTCGCCGACCGCCGCGGCCGGGAAGAAGCCGACCACGCCACGGGCCTCGATCCACCGGTCGGCGATGAGCTTGTCGAGCATGGTCTGGGCGTCGTCCCAGAGTTTGCGTGCCGCTTCGCCGGACGCCGGATTGTTGAGGATGTCGGGATAGCGGCCCTTCATCTCCCACGCGTTGAAGAACGGCTGCCAGTCGATGTACTCACGCAGTGTCTCCAGGGAGTACGCGGTGAACGTGCGGGTGTAGGACGACACGTGGCCACCGGGGTGGTCGCAGGTCGGCCCGTCGCACACGTCGCGCGCCTGCTGCAGCAGGAATCGAGGCCGCGGTGGCCGATAGCCGGTCCAGTCGATGGGTGTGCGGCGCTCGAGAGCTTCGTCATACGTCGCAAGCGGGCGGTCGGTGTTCTTGGCCGCGTGACGGCGCCGGATGGACTCGTAATCGGCGTCGACGTCGGCCATGAAGGCATCCCGTCGCTCGTCCGACAGCAACGCGGCCGCCGTCGGCACGGAGCGCGATGCGTCCTTCACCCACACCACCGGGCCGTGGTACTTCGGCGTGACCTTGACGGCGGTGTGCGCGCGCGAGGTCGTCGCACCACCGAGCAGCAGCGGTATGTCGAGCCCCTGCCGCTCCATCTCCTGAGCGAAGGACACCATCTCGTCCAGCGACGGCGTGATCAGCCCGGACAACCCGATGAGATCTGCGTTCTCTGCCTTGGCGGCATCGAGAATCTTCTGCCCGGGAACCATCACTCCGAGGTCGACCACGTCGTAGTTGTTGCACTGCAGGACCACGCCGACGATGTTCTTGCCGATGTCGTGGACATCGCCCTTCACCGTCGCCATCACGATCTTGCCGTTGGTGTGCGCGGCGTCACCGGGCTTGCGCTCGGCCTCGATGAACGGGATCAGGTGGGCGACGGCCTTCTTCATGACACGTGCCGATTTCACCACCTGCGGCAGGAACATCTTGCCCGCGCCGAACAGGTCGCCGACCACGCCCATGCCGTCCATGAGCGGGCCTTCGATGACGTTGAGCGGCCGCTCTCCTGCCTCCGCGAGTTCGACCCGCATCTCTTCGGTATCGTCGACGATGAATTCGTCGATGCCCTTGACCAACGCGTGAGTGATGCGCTCGCGAACCGGCAGGGCGCGCCACTGGTTCGCGGTGCCGTCGTCGACCTTTTCGCTGGATCTGTTGTGTTCGGAGGCGATTTCGAGAAGCCGGTCAGCGGCGTCCGGGCGACGGTTGAGCACGACGTCCTCGATGCGCTCGCGCAGCTCCGGGTCGATCTCGTCGTAGACGACGAGGGCTCCGGCGTTGACGATGCCCATGTCCATCCCTGCGTGCACGGCGTGGAACAGGAAGACCGAGTGAATCGCCTCCCGCACGGGGTTGTTGCCGCGGAAGCTGAACGAGACATTCGAGACGCCGCCGGACACCAGCGCTCCCGGGAGGTTCTGCTTGATCCAGCGGGTGCCCTCGATGAAGTCGACCCCGTAGTTGGCGTGTTCTTCGATGCCGGTGGCCACCGCGAAGATGTTCGGGTCGAAGATGATGTCCTCGGCCGGGAATCCGACCTCCTCGGTCAAGATCTTGTATGCCGTCCCGCAGATGTCCTTGCGACGCTCAAGGGTGTCCGCCTGGCCGGTCTCGTCGAAGGCCATGACGACGATCGCGGCGCCATACTTGCGGCACAGTCGCGCTCGCTCGATGAACGGCACGACACCCTCCTTCATCGAGATGGAGTTCACGATCGACTTGCCCTGAACGCACCGCAGGCCGGCCTCGATGACCTCCCATTTGGAGGAGTCGATCATCACCGGCACCCGGCAGATGTCGGGCTCCGCCGCGATCAGCTTGCAGAATCTGTCCATGGCCGCGACACCGTCGATCATGCCTTCGTCCATGTTGACGTCGATGACCTGCGCGCCGGCCTCGACCTGTTGCCGGGCGACCGTGAGAGCGGTGTTGTAGTCGCCCTCCTTGATGAGCTTGCGGAAGCGGGCTGACCCCGTGATGTTGGTGCGTTCGCCGACGTTGACGAACAGCGAGTCCTCGGTGATGTTGAGTGGTTCGAGGCCGGAGAGCCGCAGCGCGGGCGCCGTCGTCGCCGGCACCCGGGGAGTCGCGCTGCCGACGCGCTCGCCAATCGCGGCGATGTGCTCCGGGGTCGTGCCACAACAACCGCCGAGCACGTTGACCAGGCCGTCAGCTGCGAAGCCGCCGACGATCTCGGCCATCTCCTCCGCGGTCTCGTCGTACTCACCGAAGGCGTTGGGCAGACCGGCGTTGGGATAGCAGAACGTGAAACAGTCTGCGATTCGGGCAAGTTCGGCGACATACGGGCGCATGTCGGCTGCCCCGAGAGCGCAGTTGAAGCCCACTGCGAGTGGGCGGGCGTGCCGGATGCTGTTCCAGAAGGCCTCGGTGACCTGCCCGGACAGCGTGCGCCCGGACGCGTCGGTGATCGTGCCGGAGATGAAGACCGGCCACCTGCGGCCACGCTCCTCGAACAAGGTCTCGATGGCGAAGATCGCCGCTTTGGCGTTGAGAGTGTCGAAGATCGTCTCGACCAGCAGCAGGTCGCTGCCCCCGTCGACCAGACCGTTCGCCTGTTCGAGGTAGGCGTCGACGAGCTCGGTGAACGAGGTGTTCCGGGCGCCCGGATCGTTGACGTCGGGCGAGATGGATGCCGTGCGGTTGGTGGGGCCGAGCGCACCCGCCACATAGCGCGGGCGATCGGCCGTCGCGACGGCATCGCAGGCATCACGCGCGAGTTTGGCAGCCTCGAGGTTGAGTTCGTAGCTGAGGTCCTGCATCCCGTAGTCAGCCATCGAGATGCGTTGTGCGCTGAAGGTGTTGGTCTCGATGATGTCCGCGCCACCGCGCAGGTAGTCGTCGTGAATCGAGCGGATCAACTCCGGCCGGGTCAGCGACAAGAGGTCGTTGTTGCCCTTGACGTCCTGAGACCAGTCGGCGAACCGCTCGCCACGGAACTCTTCCTCGGACAGCTTGTGTCGCTGGATGAAGACGCCCATCGAACCGTCCAGCAGGAGCACCCGCTGTGCCATCGCCTCGCTGAGTTCGGCGGTGCAGTCCGGTCGGACCAGAGAGTCGTCGCGCTGCGGCTCGGAGCGATCGAGCGTGCGGACATTGTCGGAGCGGCTGCTCACTGTCGGGGTTCCCTTCGCCAAAACGCGCCCGAAGGCGCGAGGTCACCTCGATTTTAGCGGGGCCGGCACGGCCGTCGCGTTCGCCTGACACGCCAGCGTTCGTCATACCTGGTCCGTGGCGCTCGTCCAGTGCCTAAGCTTGGGGCGGTTCAGCCGCCGCCCGATGTCAGGAGGTCCACAGGTGATCGAGTTCGAGGACGTGCCCTTGTTGCGCGACCCGATCATGATCGCCTCGTTCGAGGGGTGGAATGACGCCGGCGAAACTGCGTCGGCGACGATCGCGCATCTGATCGGCACCTGGAACGCCACTCCGATCGCTGCGGTCGACCCCGAGATCTACTACGACTTCCAGGTCAACCGGCCCAGAGTCAGCGGTGAGCCCGGCAACCGTGAGGTCAGCTGGCCCACCACAAAGATCTTCCTGGCACGTGACACGCCGCTGGACCGTGACGTGCTTCTGGTCCAGGGCATTGAGCCGTCGATGAAGTGGCTGTCTTTCACCCGCGAGATCATCGACTTCGCCGTCGACTGCGAGGTCGCCATGGTGATCACGCTCGGTGGGCTGCTGGCCGATGTGCCGCACACTCGGCCGATCCCGGTGACGGTGACCGCCGAGGACGACGAGACACGCCAGCGGTATGACGTCGAACCGAGTCGCTACGAAGGCCCCACCGGGATCGTCGGCGTGGTGACCGATGCCGCGAACAAGGCGCTGCTGCCGACGCTGTCGTGCTGGGCCGCGGTGCCGCACTACGCCGGCGGCAGCCCGTCCCCCAAGGCGACGCTGGCGCTGCTGACCCGGCTGGAGGAACTGCTGGACTCGCTGATCGGCCACGCCGACCTGCCCGACCAGGCGCGTGCGTGGGAGCACGGCGTCGATGAGTTGGCTGCTTCCGACGAGGAGGTAGCCGACTATGTGCACTCCCTGGAGGAGGCACAGGACACCACCGAGTTGCCCGAAGCCAGCGGCGACGCCATCGCGCGGGAGTTCGAGAGATATCTGCGGCGGCGCGAGACCGACGACTGATCGACGGGATGCCGCCCGGTGGGATCCGGGGTCAGTTCTCGGTTTCACCGGCCATGCCGGATGCTCCGGGCCGGCGGATGCGCGCTTCAGTGAGCGGGCGCGATGTCTCGCACCATGACGCAGTGGTTCTGTCCCTTTGGGCGGTCGTAGGTGAAGCCGACCTGCTCGAACAACCGGCGAGTTCCGTTGTAGAGGAAGGATGCTGACACTCGTTTACCTTCGGGCAGGTCCTGCGGGTATCCCTCTGTGCGACCGCCGCCGGCAGCTGCAATGAGATCGACAGCACCCTGCAGGGCAACCGCTGACAGGCCCCGCTTACGGTGCTTCTTGTCGACGTAGATGCAGGTCAGCCGATGGTTCGGCACCCGGCTGCACTCCTGCTCGTACTGCTTGCGGTGGTAGATGTTCGGCAGTTCGTCGACCGAGCCGTACTCGCACCAGGCGACGGCATCCTCACCGTCGAACACCAAGGCGGCATGCGCGCGACCTTCGGCGACCAGGCGACGCTTGAGGTCACGGTTGGACTGCGCGTCGCCGGTCTTCTCGCCACTCATCGTGTGAAACCACGTGCACCAGCAGCCGCCGAAGATGCCGTTGGTGCGATCGACCATGCGCGCGAACGCATCCCACGTGTCATCGGTCAGAGCACGTATGACGTAGCCAGCGACGATTGCATCGGTCATTCCTTCACCATACGGCGGAACGGTGACATCGGCGGGCCGACGACGAAAGAAGACGGACAAGTGAAACCAGCGACCGCTCGAGACCGCTGTGCTCGAAGTGCCGGGTCAGAGATCCAGCTCTCGAAAGGCCGGCGTTCGACAGCAGATCGTGCGGGACGGCCGATCGCGAGGAACCGTCCGGTGTCAGTCGTGGGCCGCGAGTCCCAGCAGCGCGTCGAGCGCCTCGCGCACCATCACCGCAGGGCTCCCGGCCTGCGGTGCCGTCGCGGCCCATGCATCGACAGCACCTACGGCAGTCGGCGAATCAAGATCGTCGGCCAGTGCCTGACGGATCGTCGTGACCAACTCGTCCGCACCCTCATCGCCACCGGTTGTAAGGGCGGACTGCCATGTGTGCCAACGTTTTTCAGCATCGGTGAGCAGTTGGTCGGTGTACTCCCACGGGCTGCGGTAGTGCTGGTCGAGAAGCACGAGCCGGATCACCATCGGGTCGACACCGGCGCGGCGCAACTGCGACACGCGTACGAGATTGCCCTTGGACTTGCTCATCTTCTCGCCGTCGTAGGCCACCATCGCCTGGTGTGCGTACGCGTGCGCAAAGGGGGTGGTGTCCGTGAGAGCGACTGCCTGCACAGCGGACATCTCGTGGTGCGGAAAGATCAGATCGGTGCCGCCGGCCTGTAGGTCGAAGCCCATGCCGAGGTGGTCCAGAGCGATGGTGGTGCACTCGACGTGCCAGCCGGGACGACCACGGCCGATCGGACCGCCGTCCCAGGCCGGTTCGCCTTCGCGCTCGGCGCGCCACAGCAGCGGGTCCAGGGCGTCGCGCTTTCCTGCGCGGTCGGGATCCCCGCCACGGTCGGAGAAGACCTCGAACATCTGGCCGCGGTCCCATCCGCTGACCGACCCGAAACTGGTCTGCGTCGACAGATCGAGGTAGACGTCGGCACCATCGACGGCATCGGGTGTCTCGACGGTGTAGGTGACGCCCTTGGCGACCAGGTCGTTGATCACCGCCACGTGGCGGTCCATGGACTGCACGACGCTGACGTAGTGGTCCGGCGGCAGGACACGTAGTGCGCTCATGTCGTCGTGGAAGAGCGCGATCTCGCTGGTCGCCAGTTCGCGCCAATCGACACCGTCGCGGGCGGCACGCTCGAGCAATGGGTCGTCTATGTCGGTGACGTTCTGCACGTAGCGCACCGGATGCCCCCCGTCGCGCAGCACGCGGTTGGCCAGGTCGAACGTGACATAGGTGGCGGCGTGGCCGAGGTGGGTTGCGTCATACGGCGTGATTCCGCAGACGTACATCGTCGCCGTGCCGTCGACCTGGAGGATCCGAGCAGCACCGTCGCGTTCGGAGTGCAGGGCGAGCGCCGGGCCCTCACCGACCAGGACTGGCAACTGCGGGGCGGGCCATGGAGCGATCGTCACGCGTTGCAGGGTATCTGGGTCACCACAACGGCCACGGCAGCGGATGCCGGTGATCCGGCGGTTCGGGGAATCGAGCCTGACGCAGCAGTATGGCGATTCGCGCCTCCAGCGCTTCGAGCTCTGCGCGGGTGACCAGCTCTCGCAGCTGCTGCCCGAGGGTTCCGGCAACGGCATCCTGCAGCTCCGACAGGCGCTGGATTTCGTCGGTGCGGAGCCGGGATCCGGCGAATCCCCACAGGACGGTGCGGAGTTTGTCCTCCTCGTGCAGGGTGAGGCCGTGGTCGACGGCATACAGCCGGTCGGCCTCGGGGATCAGGGCGCTGCCTTTGCGATCGGCGTTGTTGAGGACGATGTCGAGCAGCGCGATGTCGCGCAGTTGTCTGTCCGAGGCATGCGACACGACCAGTGGCGCGTCATCCTCGTCGCTGAGCCCGACGACCGGCAGATAGCCGCTCGGGACGCCACGAGGCGGGTCGACGCGCAACAGGTCCGGATCCTCGCGCTCGTCCAGAGCGCCGACCCATTGCTGGACCGAGCCTTCGCCGAACGGCCCGTCGCGCAGAACCGTCGGAGGGATGCAGCTCCAGCCGCCAGCCACCGACACCAGGTATGCCGCGCGCTCTCGTGCGGCGAGCGTCCCGTCGGGGAAGTCCCACAGTGGACGCTCTCCGCGAATTGGCTTGTAAACAGCTGGGATTCGTGAACCGGACACCTCCGCCCACACACGGAGCACGGTGTTGGATGCGTCGGTCAGCCGGCCTTCGACCTCGAGTTCGCCATCCTGCAGCAGCTGCAGGATGTGCTCAGCGCTTGTATCCGTTGGCACGCGGGCAGATGTGTCCGGTCGGATCGAGCGGGCCGCCGCAGAACGGGCAGGGTGGGCGCCCATCGGCAACGGATGCCAGGCCGCGCCGGGCGAACTCGCGCGCTTGGGCGGGACCGAGCACGACCCGCACCATGCTGGCGTCAGGGTCGGTCACCTCGAGCATGTCCTCGCCGTCCTCGGTCGGCTCGAGTTCGACCTGCCGGTCGTGACACTCGATGATCAGAACCTCCTGCTCGGGCTCCCAGGCCAAACTGAGGGTGTTGACCCGGAACTCGTCCTCGATGGGGGTCGTCAGCGGGTCGTTGTCCTGCGGAGCTGCCGGGATGTCGTCGGCCACGGAGAGTTCGTCGAGCAGGTCGTTGACGCGTTCGGCGAGGACTGCGACCTGCTCCTTCTCCAGAGACACCGAGATGACGTGGCGGCCCTGCACCGCTTGGAGAAAGAAGGTGCGACCACCAGGGGGCCCCACCGTGCCGGCGATGAACCGGTCCGGCCGGGTGAACTCGAAGATCGGCATGGACCGACCCTAATCCTCCGGCGCCGCGTCGGTCTCGCCGCCAGGGGTGGCGTCACCGTCGTGTGGTTTGGCTGGGATCAGGTCGTCGACGCGCCCGCAGTTGTCGTTGACGCGTATGACGAAGGGCCGTCGCTGGGTGAACCGGATGACGCTGAGGGATGCCGGTCCGACGACGACCCGCTGGAACTCGTCCAGGTGGGCTCCCATCGCGTCGGCGACGAGTGCCTTGATGACGTCTCCGTGCGAGACAGCGATCCAGAGCGCGTGGGGGCCGGAGTCACGCTCGACCTGCGCGTCGACCTCGCGGACGGCCGCGACGGCACGGGCTTGCATGTCACGCAATGACTCGGCTGGGTAGTCGGTCGAGTCGGGGAAGGTCGCAGCGGAAGGGTGGTCCTGGACGGTGCGCCACAGCGGGTCCTTGGCCAGCTCGCTGATCTTCCGACCGGTCCAGGCACCGTAGTGACACTCCCCCAACCGGTCGTCGCGCTCGATTCGCACGTCGTGGCCGTCGACGAGCCGCTGAGCCGTTTCCTGACAGCGCTGCAGCGGGCTGGCGACGAGCCGCACGATCGACAGCTGCGCCAGCCTGGCCCGCAGGCGGTCGACCTGTTCGCGGCCGGTGTCGTCGAGGCTGACGCCGGGTGTCCATCCAGCGAGCACACCGCCGGAATTTGCCGAGGTCCGGCCGTGCCGGACGAGAAGGACTGTGGCCATTGCAGATTCGCGCTGGTCAGCGCAATCCTTCCTGTTGCATGAGTTCGGCCAGTGCGTGCACCGATGCGATCCGGTCGTCGAGGCTGTCGCCATACGGCGTGATGTTGAGAGTCGTCACTCCGGCATCGGCGTAGGCATGTAGTCGTGGTGCGATGCGCTCACGGGGTCCGACCAGGGCAGTCTGCCCGATGAAACCAAGGGGCACGGCTGCCGCGGCATCCCGTGGTCGGCCGTCGAGGTACAACCGCTGGATCGCAGCGGCAGCATCGGCATACCCCATCCGGCCGGCGAGGGCGTTGTAGAAATTGCTGCGCCGCGAGCCCATGCCGCCGACATACAGGGCGGCGTTGTCACGCAGGCGATCGGCGGCGATGTCGAGATCATCGGCGATGCTGAGGTTGGCGGACGCGGCGACGTCGAAGCCGTCGAGATCGCCGGGGCCGTCGGTGTCGTGGCTGTTGACGTCGTGGCTGTTGGCATGGCGACCGGCGCGCAGGTGTTCGAGCTGTTCGTGCAGGTGCTCCGGGCTGACGAAGATGCCGAGCCAACCGTCGGCGATCTCTCCGGTCAGTTCGAGGTTGCGTGGACCGATCGAGGCGAGATAGATCGGCACGGTCTTCTGCTCGGGACGCAGCAGGAGGCGCAGCGCCTTGCCCTGGCCACCGGCCAACGGAAGCTGGAAGTGATCGCCGTCGTAGTCGACGCTTTTGCGAGCGAGTGCACGGCGCACGATGTCGACGTACTCACGGGTGCGGCCGAGCGGGTCGTCGAAGCGGACGCCGTGCCAGCCCTCGCTGACCTGCGGACCCGAGACGCCGAGGCCCACGCAGAACCGTCCGCCGGTGATGCGGTCGAGGGTGGCGGCAGTCATCGCCGTCATCGCCGGGGTGCGCGCGGGGATCTGCATCACGGCGGTCCCCCAGTGGAGGCGACTGGTGTGCGCGCTGAGATGCGCCACCAGAGTTGGGGCGTCCGAGCCGTAGACCTCCGACAGCCACGCGATGTCATAGCCGGCGGTGTCAGCGGCTTGAGCGAGAGCGAGCATCGTCACGAGGTCGTCGGTGCCTCGGGTGCCCCAGTAGCCGAGGTTGATGCCCAGTCTCACGACGGCGACGCTACTCCCACGCTGTCCAGTGGCCGCCCGCCGACTACCGTGGGTGGGTGCGTATTCGGACTCTCGGCAAATCGGGGCTGCGGGTCAGCAGTCTGACTCTCGGCACGATGGGCTGGGCGGACAGCGTCGACCCGGTCGAGGCGGCGGTCTTGCTTCGGGACTTCAGGGATTCCGGCGGCATCTCGATCGATACCGCGTACGGGTATGCCGATGGTGGATCCGAAGAGTTGCTCGGCGAGCTGCTGGCCGACGGCGCGCGATCCGAGATCACTCTCATCAGCAAGGCCGGCATCTCGCGGACGACCGGGCATCGGGTGGTCGACACCTCCCGAGGCACGTTGCTGGACCAGTTGGATGTATCTCTGCGCCGGTTGCGGACCGACCACCTCGACCTCTGGTTGGTGCACACGTGGAGCCCGGACGTGCCGCTCGCCGAGACGATGTCGGCGTGCGAATACGCGGTCACGTCGGGACGCGCTCGGTATGTCGGGGTCAGCAACTACGCGGGATGGCAGCTCGTGGCCGCTGCGGCGTATCTCTCGCAGGCGCGTATCCCGCTGGTGGCCAACGAGATCGAGCACAGTCTCGTTGAACGCACGGCTGAGGCGGAGGCCATTCCTGCCGCGGCGCACGTTGGCGCGGGAGTGCTCGCCTGGGCGCCCATGGCCGGTGGCGTGCTCACCGGAAAATACCGGCGGGGTGTGCCGGCAGACTCACGAGCAGCCGCCGGGCGTCATACCCAATGGGCCAAGAAGCGGCTCGGCGGACACAGTGACGCGATCGTCGACGCGGTCGTCATGGCCGCAGATGGGTTGTCGAGCACTCCGGCCGAGGTGGCACTGGCGTGGGCGCGCGAACGGCGGGGTGTGGACTCGCTGATCGTCGGGGCGCGCAATGCCGCGCAGCTGAGAACGGTGTTGCGCAGCGAGACGCTCGAGCTTCCCCCGCAGATCGGGCAGGCGCTCGACGACGTGTCGGACCCGGCCCGGTGGAGTCAGGGCTGAGCAGGACCGGCTGAGCGCCATCGGCTGACCGGTCTGCCGCGTGCGGTGAGGGGCCGGTTGATCTGCCGGCGGAACGCCGTGTCAGTTGCGGTCTTCGAACTCCACGTCGTCTGCCTCGTCGTCGGGCAAGCCGATGTAGTGGTTGTCTTCGTCCTCGTCGTCGAGGTCGTCGTCATCCTCGTCGTCATCTTCATCGTCATCGTCGAACTCATCGTCGTCATCGCCGCTGTACACCTCGAGCGGGGTGACCTCGCCATAGGTGTCCATCAGGGCGTCGTCGTAGCTCTCAAAAGCGTCCGCAAGGTCGCGGTAGGCGGCAACGACGGTCGGGTCGTTCTCGTCACGCCGGGCGGCTGCAGCCTCAAGGTGACGTTCGAAGGCACTCACAAGCGAGGACAAAGCGGCGCGCGGGTCTGCGGTCATGATCAGACGGTAGCGGTCGGAGCCGCGTGTTGGCAGCGCGACCCTGGATTCCAGCTGTGTCGCTGCGGATTCGATGCGGTTGCGTGAGCGCGATGTGGATAATCGACGGTGATGACCGAATACGAATTTCGGGTGCTGACCTTTCCCCGTGACACCAGCCGCGCAGATGTGCGCCAAGCGCTCACCGACCACGCCGAATACGGCCACTGGGAGCTGGCACGGACGCGGGTCTACATGGGCGGGGCGCGGCGAGTGTGGTTGCGGCGGCGCATCATCCGGGTCGCCCGCACGGCCTGAGCGGACTTTCACCCGGGTATCCCCTGCGCGATGGGTGACCTCGTCGGGTGAACGCGATGTCGACGACAAAGTGTTCGGTAGTTCCCCGGGCGATGGGTGACCTCGTGGATAGACGACGGAAGTCATCTCGGTGGGTTCGCGCAGCATGCCGATCTCACGCGCGTCCGTCCTTCGGAGTTGGCGTGTCTCAGGCCGACATCACGTGGGCCTTCTCCTGCCCCTACGTTCGCCGCGCTCGCCGTTCTTGTCGCCCTCTCGCGGTGGGCCTTCCCCTGCCCCTACGTTCGCCGCCGCGACCCTCCTGGATCCGTCACATTCCTCCTGTCTTCCATTGCGGCGATATTGGCTACGAGATCTGCACCCTCGTCGGCCCGCGGCCCTGGTCCACTCACTGTGGACGGACGGAAATCTGAATTCTGGTGCTCTGTGGATGAAGACCGACAGATGCGGAGCTTGTGGATAACGATCACGAATTGCGTTGTGTTTTAACAGATTTCACGCGGTTAGACACTTGTCACGGGTTCCGACATATGTTCTAATAGTCATAGGTCGAATCAACCAACCACAGCGCGAGGAGGCGGTCATGGAACACGTTCCGACAACACCTGACACTCCGCTGACTGTCGCCTGCGATCAGGTCACACCCGCAGCACCCGGCCACGCCGCCGAACTGCTGAATGCCACGGACGAGTTCGTGCAGGTGCTCCAGGCGTGGCCGGCTGCCACCTATCAACTCGCTGAGCGCGATCTGGCGCATCTGGCATCAGCGGCTTTGACCATCAGCCACCGCGCCGAGGCGATCGCCGCACTCGCCGCAGCAGACGCGGTCGATCGCGGCGTTGTCGCACAGTCCACCGCAGCATCGACCACGCAATGGGTGCGTGATCTGACCCCGGGCACCACTCACCACCAAGCACGCGCGATCGCCGATATCGCCACCGCCGCACGGGATGCGCGCAACCACGCCATCATCGGGGCAGTCCGAGACGGGCAGGTCACAGTAGGCACTGCCGCAGTCGCTCTGCGCGAAGCAGAAAAAGTCGCGCCACTGTTCCCGACCGTTGAACGCAGCGAGATCCACTCATGGTTTCTCGCACTCGAAGACTTCAGTCCTCGCTCTTTACGCACCCTGACCAGGCGCCTGATCGCCGCCTTCGGTGACGATCAACTCGCGGACGACGAGGACCACCACCAGCAGGTGGAATCCCTCACCTGGCGCGAATTACCCACTGGAATGGTGCGTCTGATCGCCGACCTGTCCCCCGCTCACGCCGCGATCGTCAAAGAAGCACTCAACGCCACCAGCGCTCCGCGACCTAAGACGCGTCGTGAAGAAGTGAAAAACGTGCCAGACACGAGCGGCACGTATGACGCCGACGTGACTCGCTACCCCGGTTCAGCAGCAAACGCCCGCGACGGTAAGCCTGCCGAGAACGGGGACGGCGAAGGCACCGACATGACTCGCGACGAGGCTGACACAAAGGACCCCGCAGAAGGCACGACAGAAAGAGACACCGGCGACTGTCGTACGTCGACCGGAGAAGCAGCAACCGAACTAGGCGCTGCAAAGCCCGGCGCTGCAAAGTCCGGTGCTACAAAATCCGGCGCTGCAAAATCGGATGCTGTAACAACGGGTGCTGTACCAACGCAACCAGACAGTGCGAGCTGTGCCAGCCCGCCCACGACCGTCGACGACAGCACCGTTGACGACAGCACCGTTGACGACAGCACCGTTGACGACAGCACCGTTGACGACAGCACCGTCGGTGCCAGCGCTCGGCGAGATACGCGCTCACCCGGAAAGCGTCGACTCGATGCACTGCTCGAGCTGATCACGCATGCCACACGTGATCTGGATACCTCAATGTCGCCGATGTCCGGCACCGCGAAGGTCGCCGTTCTGCTTCCACTGGAAGGCCTCACAGAGGGTCGCGGCCACGCAATCACGAGCAGTGGGGACGTCATCGATCCGGCATCCGCACGCCGACTGGCATGCGACGCAGACCTCATCTCCGTCGTACTCGGTGCAACAAGCGAACCACTCGACGTCGGACGACAAAAACGACTCGTCACCGCAGGTTTACGCACAGCCGTGATCGTCCGAGACCGGCACTGCACCTTCCCCGGATGCGACCGACCACCCGCATGGTGCGAAGTCCACCACATCATCCCCTGGTGGGCCGGCGGCGGCACCAGCCTGACCAACTCAGCCCTCGTCTGCGCCCGACACCACACCATCATTCACCGCGACGGCTACACCGCCACCACAACAGCCGGACACGTGACATGGGACCTCACACCAGGCCGCATGGGCGAACGCCAGCGGCAGACGGATGTCGTGGCAGGGCGTCGCAGCGGCTTCGAGTCCACGAACGTCGCCTGACCGCGCAGGTCGAGCAAGTTGGCTGATCGGGTTGGCTGATCGGCAGACCGCACGGAGGCTCGTCGGTCACGTGCGCGCGGAACGGAAGTTCACTAGGTCGCGAGGAACCTGCCCAGCACGCGTGCTCCGAATCGCAATTCAGCAGGTCGCGAGGAACCTGCCCAGCACGCGTGCTCCGAAGTGCAGTGAGGACAACGGAACTCGCTCATCGATGCCGTGGAACATCGGTGCGAAGTCGAGATCAGCCGGCAACCGCAACGGCGCGAAGCCGTAGCCCACGATGCCCAGCTTCTTCAGCGCCTTGTTGTCCGTCCCACCCGACAGGCAGTACGGCAGCACCGCGGCGCCCGGGTCTTCGGCAAGCAGAGACGACGTCATCGCCTCGACCAGTCGCCCCTCGAACGGTGCATCCAGCGCAATGTCGTGATGCAGCACCTCGACATCGACATACTCGCCGGCAAGCTCCCGGATGACCGACATGAGTTCGTCCTCGTGGCCCGGCAAGAAGCGGCAATCAAGCGACGCCGAAGCGGTCTGCGGTATGACGTTGTGCTTGTAACCGCTGTCCAGCATTGTGAAATTGGCGGTGTCGCGCAGGGTGCCCTCCACAAACCCCCGAGCTCCGCCGAGGCGTTGCATCAGGGCGGACGCGTCGTCGTCGGTGTAGCTGATGCCCACCAGGTCCGACAAACCATCCAGCAGTTGTCGTACCGAAGCGATGTACTCGCGCGGCCAGGTGTGCGCGTTGATCCGGGTGATCGCTTCGGCGAGGCGGACGACAGCGTTCTCATCGTTAGGCACTGAACCGTGCCCGGCCCGGCCGTGGGCGTGCAGCCGCAGCCACGCAATGCCCTTCTCGGCGGTCTGCAGCAGATACGCACGCTGCTGCTGGCCCTGCTTGTCATCGAAGGTCACCGAGTAGCCGCCGACTTCGCTGATGGCCTCACTGACCCCGTCGAACAGGTCAGCGTGCTTGTCGACCAGCCAGTGACTGCCCTTGAGACCACCGGCCTCCTCATCGGCAAGAAACCCGACCACCAGGTCTCGGGGCGGCTTGCGACCGGACCGTGCGAGTTCGCGGACGTTCGCCAGGATCATCGCGTCCATGTCCTTCATGTCGACCGCTCCGCGGCCCCAGACGCAGTCGTCCTTGATTTCCGCTGCGAATGGATCCACCTGCCAGTCATCCGGATTCGCGGGAACAACGTCGAGGTGGCCGTGCACCGCAAGCCCTGGGCGGGTGCTGTCCTCCCCCTCGATCCGCACGATCACGCTGGCTCGTCCGGGCTCACTCTCCAGCAGCACCGGGTCGAGTCCGACCTCGGTCAACTCCGTCATCACATATTCGGCGGCTTTGCGTTCGCCCGGGCCGCGGCCGTCGCCGTAGTTGCTGGTGTCGATGCCGATGAGGTCCTGACAGATGCGGACCACTTCGTCCTCGGCGGTGAGATTGCCTGCGTCACGGGTCTGCTGATCGCTCATGCCACCACCATGCCACGAGCGCGTTCGTCAGAAACCCGCGAGACGGCGCACCACGTCGATCGTGTCGGCCTCGTCAGCGCTCTTGTCATCGCGGTAGCGCAGCACGCGGGCGAAGCGCAGCGCCATACCTGCCGGATATCGCGACGAACGCTGGATGCCGTCGAAGGCGATCTCGACGACCTGTTCGGGGCGCACTCGGACGACCCAGTCCACGAGGGTGTCGTCCTCGGGGTTGCCGTCCGGCGCAATGTGATCGGTCGGGTCGTCGCACGTCGGGTCGTTGCCGGTCGGGTCGTTGCCGGTCGGGTCGTCGCCGGAGTCTTGCGTCGGGGAACGTAGCGCCAGCTCGGTGAACCGCTGTGTCTGCCAGCGCAACATCTCGTCGGTCATCCCCTTGAACGTTTTGCCGAGCATCACCAGATCTCCGGTACGCGGATCTCGGGCGCCCAGATGGATGTTCGACAAGAATCCACTCCTGCGACCGCTCCCCCGCTCGACGGCGAGCACGACGAGGTCCAACGTGTGGCGAGGTTTGACCTTCACCCACCCTGCTCCGCGACGGCCCGCGGCGTATGGCGCAGCCAGCGTCTTGACGACGACTCCCTCATGACCGAAAGCGACCTGATCTTCGAAGAACGACTCAGCCTCGAGCGGATCGGACGTGAAGACCCGTGCAGGTCGCCATCGCTGAGGCACAACGGCATCCAGGTGCGCCAGCCTCTCGTGCAGGGGCTCGTCGATGAGGTCACGACCGTCGATGTGCAGGAGGTCGAAGAACAGGGCGGTGACCGGTGTTTCGACCCGCAATGTCGCAGGATCGACACGACTGGCCGTGCGTGCACCGGTGACCTGGAACGGCTCGGGCGAGCCGTCCGATCGCAGCGCGATGGCCTCGCCGTCGAGCACCATGTCACGCGCGGGCAGACTTGCCACCGCTTCAACGACTTCTGGCAGTCGGTCGGTGATGACCTCGAGCGTGCGCGTGAACACGCTCACGTCGGCCCCACGTTTGTGCACCTGGATTCGGATTCCGTCGAGCTTGGTCTCGATGACGTGCGCAGCTGTTGAGGCAGGCACAGCTGTTGAGGCAGGCACAGCTTCAGGTGACCGAGTCTCGCCCCTCGGCGACCGCTCGACGGGGGTCGACGCGGCAGGCTCATCAGCAGCGCGCGGTCCCCCGAGGGCGTCGGTGACGGTCGGTTCGGACCCGGCGAGCATCGGTCGCAGCGGACGACCGAGTTCGAGCTGCACCGCCTCGACTGCGGGCAGACCGCCTGACATGGCCGCCGCTGCCACCGGGGCGGCGCGGCCGGCCAGCATCACCGCCCGGCGCACTGCCGGTTCTGGCACGTCGGCTGCGTGTGCGATGGCTGCGAGCATGATTCCGTCGCCCGCACCCTGCCGTAGCTCGCCCTGGATCAATCCGCGAAGAAAGGTCTGTTCGGACGCCGTCGCCAGTCCGAAAAGACTCTCCAACAAAGACTTTCGGGTCATTCCGGACCCGGACCCTGCGACTCGGCCGAGTTCGCCGAGCAGACCGTCAACCTGGCTCACCGTCAGTGTCGGCGACGAGGCAGGTTCGGGAAGTGTCTGCAGTGCGCGATAACCGACGCCCACTCGTCGTTGCGGCAGCACCCCGGCGAGATAGTCCGCGACCAGCGGCACCTCGACATCCGACGCAGCCTGCAAGACGCTCGCGACGACGTCCCGTTTGGCGTTTCGTGAACGGGTCGCGGCAAGATCACGGGAGGCGGCGACGACGGCATACATCAGCACTGGCTCAGTCTGACCCTCCGCACTGACATACGTTGGATGGATGCAGACCACACGAATCGTTCTGGCATCCCGACCGGTCGGCGAACCAACCGACGACGACTTCCGCATCGAGACCGTGGACCTCCCTCAACCGGGCGACGGCCAAGCGCTGCTGCAGACGCTGTTCCTGTCGCTGGATCCCTACATGCGCGGCCGGATGAGCGACGCTCCGTCATACGCGGCCCCGGTCGAGATCGGCCAGACGATGGTCGGTGCGACCGTCTCGCGAGTGGTCGAGGCGAGCGACCGGTTCCAACCGGGGGACGTGGTGCTCGGGTATGGCGGTTGGCAATCCGCCTCGGTGGAGTCGACCAAGCATTTGGTGAAGCTCGATCCCGATGCAGCGCCGCTGTCGACTGCGCTGGGAGTACTGGGCATGCCTGGTTTCACTGCATATTCGGGTCTGCTGACCATCGGTCAGCCCAAGGAGGGTGAGACCGTCGTGGTGGCGGCCGCGACCGGTCCGGTGGGTTCAGCCGTCGGTCAGATCGCGCGCGTCAAGGGCGCCCGGGCGGTCGGTATCGCCGGCGGTCCGAAGAAGGTCGCCTATCTGAACGAACTCGGCTTCGATGCGGCCATCGATCACCGCGCTCCGGACTTCCGCGACCAGCTCAAGGCCGCCACTCCCGACGGGGTCGACGTCTACTTCGAGAACGTCGGTGGCGCCGTTTGGGATGCCGTGGCTCCCCGGCTGAACCTGTATGCGCGGGTGCCCGTCTGCGGGCTGGTGTCGTCCTACAACGCGACATCGTTGCCGGAGGGTCCCGATCGGTCCGGGCAGCTCATGGGCCGGATTCTCACCAAGAGCCTCACGATTCGTGGCTTCATCCAGAGCGAATTCTGGCCGAGCCAGCACGAGCAGTTCCAGCGCGACATGAGCTCGTGGATCGCCGACGGTCAGGTTGCCTACCGCGAGGACATCGTCGAGGGTTTGGAGAACACCGTGGACGCATTCCGCGGGCTGTTGCGCGGTGCGAACTTCGGGAAACTTATCGTCAAAGTCTCCTGACGCGAGGTTTTCAGTGGACGGTCGGGAACCTGCGGGCGGCTTCTTGCGCTGAGACTGGCAGAACTCATCGACTCTCGAACAAGGGGATCACACATGGCCATCAACCTGAGCAAGGGCGCGAACATCTCGCTGGAGAAAGCAGCGCCCGGTATGTCGACCGCGCTGGTCGGTCTCGGCTGGAACCCGCGCACCACCGACGGAGCGCAGTTCGATCTGGATGCCTCGGTCATCATCTGCGGTGCGGACGGCAAGGTGCGCGGCGAGAGCGACTTCGTGTTCTACAACAACATGAGCGGTGACGGCGGTGCCGTGCAGCATCAGGGCGACAACCGCACCGGTGAGGGCGACGGTGACGACGAGCAGATCAAGATCGCGCTCTCGTCAGTCTCCCCGGACGTCGCCAAGCTCGTCTTCGTCGCCTCGATCGATCAGGCGGAAGCCCGTGGTCAGAACTTCGGACAGGTCTCCGACGCCTACATCCGTGTGTTCGATGCCGACGACCCGACGAACTCCGAGAAGGGTGCGCGCTTCGACCTCGGCGAGGATGCCGCAACCGAATCGGCGCTCGTGTTCGGAGAGTTGTACCGCAACAACGGCGAGTGGAAGTTCCGCGCGGTCGGGCAGGGGTACTCCTCCGGACTCGCTGGTGTGATCAGGGATTTCGGCCTGTCGGTCTGACCGGCGTGGGGGCCGGCGGAGCTCGTTGACGGCCAATCGGTCGATTCCGGAATCCGGCTGCCCCCGTGCTAGTGTTTCCGGTCGTTGGCCACCCGGGAAACCGGTGGTTTCAACGTCCACTTGTCCGGGTGGCGGAATGGCAGACGCGCTAGCTTGAGGTGCTAGTCCCCTAACGGGGGTGGGGGTTCAAGTCCCCCTCCGGACACAGCGAAAAGGGCTTCGGTGCACAGCGCCGGAGCCCTTTCTTGTACCTGGAGCCCGCTTTCATATCCCGAAGCCAGCCCGGTGTGTGACGCCAGCGGATCCGATCCTCAAAGCGGATTCGAATCACATGCGACGTTGTGTCCGAGGTGATCCACCGACGTTGATCCATCGACGTTGTCGCCTCTGGACGTTACTGTCCGGCGCATGAACAAATCAGGGGTACTCATCACCGTCCTACCGCTCGCCTTGCTCACCGGGTGCAGCGCCTCATCGGCGCCGTCCGTATCTGCGCCGTCTACCGCTTCAAGCGCTGCCGCGAGCGCATCAGTCCCATCAGGGCCAACTACATCGGCACCCAGCCGCTCGATACCAGCCGCCACGAGCAGTCAGGAGTCCGGCACGATCCCGTTCGGAGCTACCTACAAGGACTCCGCTGACAACCTCGACATCACTCTTTCGCCACTTGAGGCGTACACACCGAGCGAGTACGCGGCGGCGACCCCTATTGCTGGTGGCAAGTTTCGAAAGTTCACGGTCACAGTGGTGAATACCGGCGACACTTCATTCGACTCCTCCGGTTTGTACTTCCAAGCGACCGCCGGGACACAAGAGGTTCAACCAGTAATCGATGTCGAGTCGAATGTCGGTGTCTCGGACGCCAGCATCCTGCCAGGACGGACACTCAAGTGGGTCGAGGCGTTTCCGGTGCTGATCGGCCAACCTCTCACAGTCGAACTCCAATCCCTATCGAACTTCGACGCGCCCACGCCAACGTGGGATGGGACGGTCCAATGACATTACTTTGAGCCTGCCCACCGCACATGAGGTTTCATCGCTGGCTGCGTTCACCGTAGTCGAACTTCGCTTGCCATCGGGCGCGTGAGATCAATGATCCTGTGTCTACTCATGCCCATTGGAGAAGCGCGATTGCCGCGTCGAGCATGGGCTCGGTGAGCTTGCCCGTGAAGGTGTTCTGCTGGCTGACGTGGTAGCTGCCCACGACACGGATCACCCGTCCCGCCGCCCTGAACTCGGTGACCGCGCCGTGACCGAATCGAGGTTTGGGACGCGGCACCTCCCACCTGAGCCGGCGTGCCGCGCCGATCGTCGCGTCCCAGGCGAACGAACCGAGCGCCAGGATCGACGTCAGATCCGGCAGGGACAGTTCGAGTTCTCTGTCGAGCCAGTGGCCACACATGGCTCGCTCGTCGACGGTCGGCTTGTTGTCCGGCGGAGCACAGTGGACGGCAGCCGCGATACGTATGCCGGTCAGCGCCATTCCGTCGCCGGCATGTTCCGAGACCGACTGCGATGCGTAGCCCGCGCGATGGAGTGCAGCGTAGATCCAGTCACCGGATCGATCCCCGGTGAACATCCGCCCGGTGCGATTGGCGCCGTTCGCCGCAGGGGCGAGCCCGACGATGAGGTGCTTCGCGTTCGGATCACCGAAGCTGGGCACCGGCCGACCCCAATACGGTTGATTCGCAAAGGATCTGCGTCGTCCGCTCGTCGCCACCTCCTCGCGCCAGGCGACCAGACGAGGGCACGCACGACATACCGATACCAGGGCATTGAGCTGTGTCAGATCAGCCGCACCTGCCGCCAACCGTTCGACCTGTTCCTCCGAGCTGGCCACTGGAGTGGCCGGCTCAGCCGGATCACCAGGCCAGCCGGAGCATGGTGGCACCGGTGATTCGAAGGACTGACCGGTGATCGGGTGCTGATCCAACATCCCGAGATCAGCCGATTCGCCAGCTGGCCAAGTGATACGTCACGCCGTATGGCGCCTCCATCACCGCCGAATCCACTGCGATGGCAGCAGTTTCAGTCGCACCGGCGAGGACCTGCCACGGGGCGCGACCGGTCACCCGGAGGTTGCGACATACGTCGGCGTCGAGTGCTGCCACCGGGCTCAGGTCGCCCGCGGACAGCGCCTTCGCCACGATGTCATCGATCGGGTGAACGTCGGCGACCGGCGCCGTGTCGGTCGGTTCCCAGGTGAAGGTGCCGCTGCCGAGCACCAGCAGGTGCGTCGCGGCGGCGCGCAGCTTCGCACCGAGAGCACGGCACTCGACAGCCGTCGCGTCCTCTCGGACGACTTCTGCTGTCAGGCGGGCCACACCAGCTTGTTCGCGCAGCCATCCGGCGACCGCCATCGCCGGCGGCGGACGCCGGATGCCCTGAACAGCGTTGTCACTGAACGACACTGATCCAGCCCCGCCGAAAGACGAAAGACGCGCCACCATGTCGGACGAAATCGACTCGGACCGCCCGCCGACACCGATGGCGAGCCAAACGGCATCCTCGCAGTCGACCACCCGAACTGCAGATACGCAGTCAGAGCGCCACCGGTCGAGGGAATCCGAGGACCCACCCAACGACGGAATGAGGACCGGTGCGTCAGGTACGACCACACAATGAGTGAGCACGTCGGCAGCCTAACCATCGCCACTGAGGTCGACGGGCGTATACATGAAGAGCACCCGAAACATCCCGAACCGGTTCACACCGGATGACAGAGCGGATCCGTCAATGCCCGATGTGCAGGTCGTCGCCATCATCACCGCCAAGGCCGGATCGGAGGACATCGTGCGCAACGCCCTCACCGATCTCGTCGAACCGACACGGGGTGAGGAGGGCTGCGTCAGCTATGAGTTGAGCCAATCGACAGTGGATCCAACGGTTTTCGTCACCGTCGAGACCTGGTCGTCCAAAGCTGATCTCGATGCGCACATGCAGACGCCACACATCCAGGCAGCCTTTGCGGCAGCCGGCGATCACATGGCCGGTGCACCGGCGATCCACCCACTGAACCTGATCCGCTGAGTTTGATCGGTTACCTCTGATCTGCGCGCCCGATCCGCGGAGGTAGCTCCGCAGACTCACCGATCGGGCTGTATGCCGGGACGCGCCCGCGACCATCCAGCTCGCTCCGGCTGGTTAGGCTCTGACTCATGCCGATGATGTTCCGTGGCCGCACGGTGCGCAGTGACCGCGCTCTGGTCATGGCGATCATCAATCGCACACCGGACTCGTTCTACGACAACGGTGCGACATTTTTCGATGCGCCGGCCATGGCCGCGGCGCGCCGCGCTGTCGAGGCGGGCGCCGACATACTCGACGTCGGTGGGGTGAAGGCCGGGGTCGGGGACGATGTCGATGTTGCCGAGGAATGTCGCCGGGTGGTGCCGTTCGTCGCTGCGCTGCGCGAGATGTTTCCCGATGTGATCATCAGCGTCGACACCTGGCGCCACGAGGTCGGGGCCGCCACCTGTGCGGAGGGCGCCGACCTGCTCAACGACACCTGGGCCGGCCATGATCCCGAACTCGCCGACGTGGCAATCGAATTCGGCACCGGCTACGTGTGTTCGCATACCGGCGGGGCCACGCCGCGCAGCAGGCCGTTCCGTGTGCAGTATGACGATGTCGTCGGCGAGGTCCTCGACACGGTGACTGCCGCCGCACACGACCTGGTCGATCGCGGCGTCCCGGCGGAGGGGATCCTGATCGACCCCACCCACGACTTCGGCAAGAACACCTGGCACTCGTTGGCGCTCACCCGTCGGCTGAATGAACTGGTCGCGACCGGCTGGCCGGTGCTGGTTGCTGTGTCCAACAAGGACTTCGTCGGCGAGACCCTCGGCGGGCTTCCTCCAGCGGAGCGTCTGTCCGGAACCCTGGCCGCCACAGCTATTTCGGCGTGGCACGGTGCGTCGGTCTTCCGCGCGCACAACGTTGTCGAGACCCGGCAGGTGCTGGAGATGGTGGCCAGTGTCAAAGGTCACCGGCCTCCCCCGCTGGTGACTCGCGGGCTGGTCTGAGGCATCAGCCGGCACCTCTCACGAGATCTCTGCCCGGTCACCGGCGTCAGCCCGGGACTACCTCGCGGGAACTCGGGCCCGGCAGCGGCGTCGGCACCGCGGACGCCTCGAGCGGGGTCACGTCGACCGCCACCCGCAACCGGCTGGACTTGCTCTCGGTGAAGATCACACCCTTCAACGGCGAGACGTCGCGGAAGTCGCGTCCCCACGCCGTCACGACATACCGCGAATCCGCGAAGTGGTCGTTCGTCGGGTCCAGGTCGACCCATCCACCACCGGGCACCATCGCCGCGCACCACGCGTGCGTTGCATCGGAACCGGCCAGCTTCGGTTTGCCGGGCGGCGGTGCCGTCTCGATGTACCCGCTGACATAGCGGCCGGGCAGCCCCACCGCCCGCAGGCATCCGGCACCCAGATGGGCGAAGTCCTGGCAGACGCCGGCGCGGCTCTCCAGCAGCTCACTCAGCGTGGTCGTGGTCGATGTCGCGCCCTTGGTGTAGGCGAAGTCGGTGAAGATGCGGTGGTGGAGATCGACAAGAGCCTCGCCATACGGCCGGTTGGCGGGCAGGATCTCGCTCGCGTACCGCCGCACCGCGGGCGTGATCTCGACGAGCGCCGACGGCAGCGAGTACATCGCATGATCGACCGGATCGACGCCGCCGGCACGTCGCAACTGCTTCACGGCCTCGGCGACCGTCCAGCGGTTGAGCCGATCGAGGTCCACCTCCGGCCAAGTGATCGTCACCACGCTGGTCTTATTGACCTTGAGTTCGGTATGCCGCGTGCGCACCTCGATGTAGTGGCTCCAGTTGCCGAAGACGTCGCGGTGCTCGGTCAGGACGTCCGCAGCAGGCAGCACCTCGATCAGATTTGACACCACCGTCTGCTGGGGAGTCTCGCGGGGCCGCAGACAGGCGCGGGCGTATGACGTCGTGACGTAGTCGTCGTACGTGTACTCCGTCGCGTGACGCACCTCGTAGTGGCGCGGTGCGTGCAGATCTTCAGTCATACGACCGTCCTCCCACAGTGGACAGGTCACCACCGGAAAGAGCCTGCTGTGTCGCCGGCCGCACGAAGTGAGTTGTTTCGATCTGCGACGCAAGTGCGCGCAGATCGCCGTTGAGGCTGGCCAACACATCCCCCAGGCCCTGCCGTTGCAGATCTACGCCTGCGTCGATGTCGAAGTCGGCAATCGACTGCCGCATCTGCGAAATTGCTTGCGAGATGGTCGAATCCGGCACTGCGTCCAGCGCGAGAGCCAACCGGTCGAGCTGGAAGGCCACAGATCTCGGGTTGGTGCGGTCACGCAGCAGCAGGTCGATTGCGACGTGCAGCGGAGAGGCCGGACCTTGCCCTCCCGCGATGCGTCGGCGGTGCGTGATCAGACTGTCGGTCGCGCGCAGCACCGCTTCGACGACCTGTCCGTCGGTGATAGGGGCACGATCGGTGGCGACCGTATGCCGCAACAGCGCCACGGTCTGCTGGGCACGCTCCACCCGGCGGCCGGCGTCGAGGAAGGACCAGATCAGGTCGCGCACCAGGCTTTCCGCGCTGAGGCCGGAAAGCGCGATGAGCGACTCGAGCACCTGCGACACGACCGGCTGCAGATGCCCGTCGGCGGGTAGTTCATCCTGCAACGCCCGGTCGAGCCGGCCGAGGATCAGCCAGGTGTCGATGGACAACAACTCGCGGGCGGCGCGAGCCGCGTCGATGAGCCGGCCGACTGCGAAGGCGATGGTGCCCGCCGTGTGCCCCTCCGACAGCAGTCGCTGCAGGAACGCCAACTCGTCGCTGCCGCCCGGCCGGCTCGCCTCGTCGGACGCGCCCGAAGTGCCCGCTTCGGCCGGAGTGCCGTGGGACGTACCCGTCACCGAAGAACTGGACGGGCTCGGCGCGGTGAAGGGAACCGTTGTCAGCGCACTGATCGCCTTCAACAACACCTCGGTCGCTGCGGCCGCCGTCGTTCCTGCCCGACCCATCGTGTCGGCCACCAGATCGTCGGCCACCAGCAACAGCCGGGAGCCTGTCTCGGCGCGCTCGGCATACCGCCCGAGCCAGAACAGATCTTCGGCGGCTCGCGGCGCCAGGCCGACGTTGCCGGTCGCGAACCCGGGCAGCAGCTCACGGGACCAGCCGGACGGCTCGTGGTGGTCGACGGCGGTTTCGCCTGCTGACAGCACCCAGACATCCTTGGCCTGGCTGCCGATGACGTTGGAGACCATGCGACTGGACTCGGTGACGGCGACACGGCCCAATCCACCTGGCATGAAACGGTATTCGCTTTCGGTGCCGACGCCGAAGGTGCGCAGGACGAAGTGCCGGGGCCACAGCCCGTCGCCGCTGATGACCGGCACGGTCGACATCGGTGCCTGCTCCTGCAGTGACCACGCCCAGGGTTCGTCCGCGATCTGTGCGCGGGTGGCGTCAACCTCGTCCTGGGTCAGCTCCCATCCGAATCGGGTGTGCGAACCGGCGCGCTTGATCACCAGTTCGGGCAGCCGGTCCAGCGCCTCGCGAGACCGCTCCTTGTCGCCGCACCACCAGGTGCGCACGCTGGTCAGGCGCAGTGGCTCACCGAGCAGCAGACGCGCCGCGTCATCGAGGTAGGGCAGCAACGCGGGATTCTCCAGGACACCCGAGCCGATCGGGTTCACGATCCGCACGGCTTTGGTCCTGGCCGCTTCGAGCAGCCCAGGGACGCCGAGCCGTGACGCCGACAGCAGATCGAGTGGGTCGGTCCATTCGGAGTCGACCCGTCGCAGGATCACGTCGACCGGTTCCAGCCGGCCGGTCGTGCGCAACCAGACCCGCCCGTCGCGCATGGTCAGATCCTGCGACTGCACCAGCGGCAGCCCCAGCAGGCTCGCGACGAAGGCCTGGTCGAATGCGGTCTCGCTCAACGGCCCGGGCGACAGCAGCACGACACGTGGCTGCGCCACAGACTCCGCCGCGGCGTCCGTCAACGCCAGGCGCATGTCGTCGAAGAAGCCGCGCAACCGGGAGAGTTCGGTATGGCGATAGAGCCCCGGCATCGTCCGTCCGACGATGCGGCGGTCGGCCATCGCGTATCCCGCACCCGACGGAGCCTGGGCGCGGTCGCCGATGACAACCCAGTCACCGCCGGAGGACCGGACCAGGTCGGCACACGGCAGGATCAATTGCCTCTTGGCAGGATCGACCGACGCTACAGCTTGCGGGAGGTAGCCGGGGTGTCCCAGGACCGCTCGCGCTGGAATCACCCGTTCGCGCAACAACCGGCGATCGGCATACAGGTCACGCAGGACGAGATCGAGCAGCTCGGCACGTTGCTGCAATCCCGCGCGAAGAGAACGCCATTCGTCCTCCGGGATCACCACTGGCAGCGGATCCAGGCGCCACTGGCCGCTGCGGTTACCGTCGGCGCTCACGCCGTAGGTGACGCCGTCGTCCTGCAGGTAGCGACGGGCGGCGGCCTTGCGGGCGCGGAGCACATCGACGCCGAGTGCGTTCACGCGGTCCACCAGATCGACGCTCGCGGGCCGTACGGCATCGGCAGTCAGGACCTCGTCGAGCAGCGGTGCGCCCAGATCCGCCAGCCGCTGCCGGTAGGTGCCGACGACCTCGGAGGTGTCGTCGCGGGTGAGCGCTGTCATGGTGGCAGCCACCCTACGAGGTGACGCGGTGGCCGGCGGAGAAGCGCCGCAGATCCAGCGTCGAGGGGTACTCCCCGCCGCCGTGCCGCACCAGTCGCTCGTACTCCGGCCACCTGCTCGTGTCGACGCGCCCGGAGGTGTGTCCGATGGCCTCGAAGCGCGCATTGCGACGCGACTCGGCTGCCTCGGCGTTGACCGGATAGTCGTCGTAGGAACGGCCCCCCGGGTGCACCACGTGGTAGGTGAAGCCACCCAGCGATCGCTCGTTCCAGCGGTCGACCAGATCGAAGACCAGCGGCGAGTGCACACCGATCGTGGGGTGCAGCGCCGACGGTGGTGCCCACGCCCGGAAGCGCACGCCTCCGGCCCAGGTGTCGGGCGCCGATCCCGTGCCAGGAGAACCGAATCCCCAACCACTGCCGGGGACCGGCACCAGTGGCACGGGCACCCCGTTGCACGTGACGACATGGCGCCCCGGCACAAGACCGGTCGCAGCGACCTGGACCTTCTCCACGGAGGAATCGACATACCGGGCGGTGCCCGACTGGCTCACTTCCTCGCCCAGCACATGCCATGGCTCGACGGACTGACGGAGTTCGAGGTGCACGCCCTCGACGTCGACCTCACCCAGGCGCGGGAAACGGAACTCCAGGAAGGGATCCAGCCACGCCAGGTCGAACGGCGGCGCATTGTGCAGCCCGTCGTTGAGATAGCCGACGACGTCGCGCAGATCGGCCGCCGCGAAGGCCGGCAGGAGGAACCGGTCGTGCAGACGGGTGCCCCAGCGCACGAGAGACCCGGCATACGGCTCGTCCCAGAATCTGGCGACCAGCGCGCGCACCAGCAGCGCCTGCACGAGCGACATCTGCGGGTGCGGCGGCATCTCGAAACCACGTAATTCCAGCAACCCCAGTCGTCCTCGGTCTGAGTCGGGGCTGTAGAGCTTGTCGACGCAGAACTCGGAGCGGTGGGTGTTGCCGGTGATGTCGGTGAGCAGATGGCGCAGCAGGCGGTCGGTGAGCCACGGCAGCGACTCCTCCGGCGGCTCGGCCGCGACGCGCTCCAACTCGGCGAAGGCGATCTCAAGTTCGTAGAGTGTCTCGTGCCGGCCCTCGTCGACGCGCGGTGACTGGCTGGTCGGACCGATGAACCTGCCGGAGAAGACATAGGACATCGCCGGGTGGTGCTGCCAGAAGGTCAGCATCGACCGCAGCAGATCGGGCCTGCGCAGCATCGGCGACTCCGCGGCGCTTCGCCCGCCGAGCGTGATGTGGTTGCCACCACCGGTGCCGGTGTGGGTGCCATCGAGGTCGAACTTTTCCGTCGCGAGGCCGCACTGGCGGGCATCTTCGAACAAGGTCGTGGTCAACGTCTCGAGTTCCTGCCAGGATGCCGTCGGCTGGACGTTGACCTCGATGACACCCGGGTCCGGAGTGACCGTCAGCGACCGGGTGCGCGGATCGCCAGGAGGCGCGTAGCCCTCGAGCACGACCGGCGAGCCGACGGCGCGAGCAGCACCCTCCACCGCGCGCAGCAGTGACAGCGCATCGTCGAGCTCGCTCAGCGGCGGCAGGAAGACCATCAGGTGGCCATCGCGCTCTTCGACGGCCAGGGCGGTGCGCGGTGCCTCCTCGATGTCGAGTACGACCGCGGGAGCGACGTCGGGGTTGTCGTCAACGGGCTCGTATGACGGCAGGGCACCGCGCGCGGCGAAGGGCGAGGCGTCCGGCACGTATGGCGCGTCGGTCCACGCGATCGAGCCCAGCGGCAGCCTCAACCCGAGCGGCGAGGTGCCTGACATCAGGAACAGGCGCGACCGGCGGGTGCGCCAGTGCGTGGTCCCCCAACCGTCACCGTCCGGCAACGGGAACACCGGCACGACCCAGCCGGCCGGCACTCCGGCGTTGGCATCGACACTCTCGACGATTTCCTGGCGATCGGATTCCGTTGTGTTCGAGAGTGATTCGGGATCGATGTCGTCGTCCGGCCGTGCGCCCGCCGGCACCCGCACCTCGGTGAGGAGCCGGTCGACCGGATCCTCGTACGCAGCCCTGGTGCACTCGGCCGGCACACCAAGACGTGCGGCAATGCCGTGGGCCAGGGCGCGCACGCGCTCGGCGGCGGCGACACTGGCCGGCTCGACGACAGGTTCGCCCCACGGGTCGTCCAGCAGGGACTGGTCACCCCAGACCGGATCACCGTCGGCGCGCCAGATCAGACCGATCTGCCACCGCGGCAGAGGTTCGCCGGGGTACCACTTGCCCTGACCGTGGTGGCTGAGGCCACCGGGCGCCCAGCGCTGCTTGAGCGTGTGTGCCAATCGGGTTGCCAGTTCACGCTTTTCGGGACCATCGGCAGCGGTCTCCCACTGCGGCGTGGAGGTGTCGGCTGCGGACACGAAGGTAGGTTCACCGCCCATCGTGAGGCGCACGTCCCCCGCCTCGAGCAAGCTGTCGACATGCGCCCCCAATGCCTGGACCCGCGACCACTGGTCCGGTGAGTAGGGCCGAGTGACGCGCGGGTCCTCGAAGACCCGGCTGACGGTGTTGGAGAACTCGAAGTCGACACCGACAAAATCCGTGGCACCCGAGATGGGTGCGGCACTGGAGGGATGCGGCGTGGCGCACAGCGGAATATGCCCCTCGCCCGCGAAGAGCCCTGAGGTTGCGTCGAGTCCGATCCAACCGGCACCGGGGACGTAGACCTCGGCCCACGCGTGCAGGTCGGTGAAATCCTCCGCCGGGCCGCTCGGCCCGTCCACCGGTGCGACGTCCGAGGTCAACTGGATCAGGTACCCGGAGACGAAACGGGCGGCCAGACCCAGCTGCCGCAGCACCGACACAAGCAGCCAGGCGCTGTCACGACACGAGCCGAGCGCCGCAGTCAGCGTCTGGTCGGGCGTCTGCACGCCAGGTTCCATGCGCAGCGTGTAGCCGACGGCCTCGTGCACCTGCTGGTTGATCGTGACGAGGAAGTCCACGATGCGGCTGCCGTCGTCGGGCCAGCTGATGGTGTCGCGCACCCAGGACGACACGACCGCGCCCGGGCCGGTGCCGGTGCCGGACTCATCGACCGGCCGCAGGTAGGGCTCGAGGTCGGCGCGCAGTTCACGGGGGTAGTCGAAGGGATACCGCTCGGCATACTCCTCGACGAAGAAATCGAAGGGGTTGATCACGGTCATGTCGGCGACCAGGTCGACGCAGATGTCGAGTTCGCTGACCTTCTCGGGAAACACCAGCCGCGCCAGGTAGTTGCCGAAGGCGTCCTGCTGCCAGTTGATGAAGTGCCCACGCGGCACGATCGACAGTGAGTACGCGCTGATCGGAGTCCGGCTGTGCGGCGCCGGCCGTAGCCGGACGGTGTGCGGGTGCACCGTGACCGGCTGATCGAATCGGTAGGTCGTGCGGTGCTGGAGGGCAACCCGGATCGTCACCCCGTCACCTTAGTGTGACGACCGCTTCGCGACGGCGTCGTGCGAGCGATGTCCCCGTGCGAGGAAGATCACCTCACGCGCGCCGTCACCTTCTGAGCACGATCACCATGCCGGCGGTGGTGCCGCGCTGAGGTCGGGGTCGTCGGTGGCGAAGGTGCGGACCGGACCGGAACTTCTCGCCGGGCCTTCAAAACGGACTGTCACCCGCCCGCGACCGCTGCCCCAGACCCAGCCGGCGCCATACTCGGCGTGCTCCACGTCCTGCCCCGGTGCCCAGGTCAGCGGGCCTGTCCTCGTGTATGCCGCGGGGCCCGGCGTCCGACGGCCCGGGCGGATGGCAGCTTCGTCGGTGGGTGCTCCGTCGGACTTGTCGTGTCGGTCAGGCTCTGTGGTGGGAGGAATGTCGTCGCCGAAGCGCAGTTGCTCCTGCGCATGGTCGCTGAACCCGGACACTCCCACGCCGAGCAGCCGCAGTCCTCCCGACACGTCGACTGCGTCGAGCAGCCGGCGGGCGACGTCGGCGATCGTCCCCGCGTCGCCGGTGGCGTGCATGAGGGTCGCCGAACGGGTGAAGGTGGTGAAGTCGTGCTGGCGGACCTTGATCGTGACGGTTCTGGCGAACAATGCCCCCTTGGCGAGCCGAGCCGACGTGCGTCGGGACAGCGAGTCGAGCTCGGCATCCAGCACTGTGCGGTCGACGATGTCGGTCTCGAATGTCTCCTCCGCGGACACGCTCTTGGCCTCGTGCTCGACGACGACGGACCGGTCGTCGCGCGCGCGAGCCAACTCGTAAAGGCTGCCGCCGTGGGCTTCGCCGAAGATGCTGACCAGGTCGGCGCGTTCCAGCCGCTGCAGGTCGGCAACGCTCTCAATGCCGAAGGTGCGCAGCCGAGACCCGGTCGCCGGACCGATGCCGCTCACCACCCGCACCGACAACGGTGACAGCACTTCCAGCTCCTGCCCGGCCGGAACGATCACGAGCCCGCGCGGCTTGTCGAGCTCCGAACCGATCTTGGCCAGCATCTTCGACGATGCCAGGCCGACCGACGCGGTGAGGCCGCCGGTGGTTTCGGTGATCCGGTCGAGTAGTTCACCGATCTCGGTGCGCAACGCATCCGGTGACAGGTCACGGGCGGGGTCGGCCGCGAGATCGACATACGCCTCGTCGACGCTCACCTGCTCGACGACCGGCGAGAGCTGCCGTAGCAGATCCATGACGATTCGGCTCGATGTCCGGTAGGCCTCGACGCGTGGATACAGAAAGGCCGTGCCAGGCGGGCAACGCCGTCGTGCCTCCGCTGTCGGCATGGCAGAACGTGCGCCGAAGGCCCGTGCTTCGTATGACGCGGTCGACACCACTCCTCGAGAGCCGACGCCACCGACGCACACCGGTCGGCCCCGCAGCGACGGTTTGTCACGCTGCTCGACCGCGGCGAAGAAGGCGTCGAGGTCGAGGTGCATGACACTGGCCTCGGAACGCACCCGCACATTCTGCCTGCGAGCGGTGACAGGCCAGAACGTGCTGGGGCAGACGGTCCTGTTCACGCAGAAGATGCCCGGGCAGACCGGTCGGTGTCGACGCGCGCGAGCCGACGACTCAGGTCAGCTGATGGTCAGGACGACCTTGACGTCATCGGCGCGTGCGGCGAATGCGTCAGCGAACTGCTCCAACGGCACGCGCCGGGTGATCAGGCGCTCCAGCCACGACCGGTCGGCAGCAGCCAACGCCGCCGCGGCGGCCTCGTAGTGCCGCAGGTTTGCATTCACCGAGCCCACGATGGCGCCGTTGTCGAGCACCAGCCCGCGGTTGATGGCACCCAGGTCGATGCTCTCGCTCCTGCCGGGGTTGGAGATCCCGGTCAGCACCGTGATCGCATACGGCACAGCATTTCTCAGCGTCTCCTCGATCACCGGCGCCGCGCCGGTGCCCTCGATCACGACCTCCGGGCGAACCGCAGCAAGCACCTCGCCGACCGGGTCGCTGTGATACGTCGCTCCCAGGTCACGCACGAGCTGCGGCTTCAAACCGTCGGTCATCCGGTCGAGCACGTGCACGTCCATCCCGCGCTGCACGCCCAGCATGGCGCCCAGCAACCCGATCGGACCCGCACCGGTGATCAGCACCGACGTCGGGTCGAACCAGCCGCGACCACCGACCCGGTCGACCTGCTCCCACGCCTTGGCGACGACGGTCGTCGGTTCCATCAGCATCCCGACCGACTGCAGCGAGGGGTCGAGTTTCACCGCGTGGTCGGATCGCACCCGCCAGTGTTCTGCCGCGAAACCGTGCAACTGCTTGGATGCCGTGCTCGGTGTAGAGCCCGTTGCGGCACATGTCCCACTCACCGTGTGCGCAGGCGCCGCAGGGCTTCGGGTCGGGCATCCGCACGATGCCCACGATCAGGTCGCCCGCGTCGAAACCGCACCCCGCCGGTGCTTCGCGCACCCGGCCGAGCGACTCGTGCCCGATGATCAGCCGCTGCGCACCCTCGGGTGCCCAGCCGTAGAGACCTTCGCTCAGCTCGTGGTCCGTGCCGCAGACTCCGACGGCGAGACCGTCGACGAGCACGTCACCGAGCCCGGCGTCCGGCTCGGGCATGTCCTGCACTGCCAAAGAGCCCTGCTGCATCGGTATGACGGTGAGTGCGCGCATGCCGCCGACGGTAGCGGTCGCCCGTGGGCGCCGCCTGAGGGTCAGCCGATGCGGCGGTGGATCAACAGCGGCAGCACCATCTCGGCACCCGCTTCGCGCAGTGTCGCAGCCGCGACGGTGACGGCCCACCCCGACGACGACTCGTCGACGACCAGCAGGACCACCTCTGCGAGCACCTGCGGAATCTCGCTCTGCGCGAACGTCTTTCGCCATACAGCCGCTTCATCCGAGGAGGTGAGGTCGCTGATGTCAGGTCTGTCGATCGGCCACGGTGCCTGCGCGAGTCGCCCAACGTTCGCCAGATGCGCCTGCACCTCCGACACCAGGTGCGACAACCCCGCGGCGGGCAGACCCACGACGAGCGTCGGGCGACTCGCCCACTCGCTGCGCCACTGGTGCAGGACCCCGACACATGCGTCCAGCAGATCCTGTGGTGCGGCCCCGTCTGTGCTCAACGGACCGGCCAGCAGATCGGCCCACTCCGCGGCATCTGCATGCACAAGCACGCGACCGGGTTCCGCTGCCATGCCTGCGGGAATTCGGCCACGTGCTCCGAACGCACCGCCGGGCCACATCTTGCGCGGCTCCAGGACATGCTGCTCCTGACGCAACAACTGCCGCACCGCGGCGACGGTCTGTGCATCCGGGCTCTCGCGCAACGGGGACGGCAGGTGGCCGAGGCAGACCGAGCAACGTCCACAGGGTGCCGCATCGGGGTCGTCGAGGGACAGCTGCAACAACTGCATCAGGCAACGGGAGCCGGCGACATACGAGCGCATGATGTCGGCTTCGTGGCGTCGCACCGCGAGCACACCGTCGTAGTGATCCCGGTCGTAGGTCCAGGTTTTGCCCGTGGCCAGCCAGCCGTCGCTGGAGCGTTCGGTCACCCCGTCGACGGCCAGTTGCTTGAGCAGCAACTCGACACGGGTCCGCCGCAGCCCGGTCTCGGCCTCGAGCGCTGGTACCGACATCGGGGCCGTCGCCGTGCCGAGCACGTCGAGCAGACTGCGGACCTGAGACTCCTTCGGGATCGTCGCGGTCGCGAAGTAATCCCAGATCCCGTCGTCACCACCGGACGGAAGCAGTGCGACCAGAGCGTGGTCGATCGCACGCCCGGCGCGACCGACCTGCTGGTAGTACGACACCGGCGACGGCGGCGCGCCGACATGCACGACGAAGCCGAGATCCGGCTTGTCGTACCCCATTCCGAGCGCCGACGTCGCCACCAGCGCCTTCACCCGGTTGTGCCGCAGGTCTTCCTCGAGACGCTCGCGATCGTCACCGTCCAATGCCCCGGTGTATGCCGCAACCTGCAGGCCCGGGGCATCGGCATACCGCACCTGCAGCGCATGGGCCAGACGCTCGGCGTCGGCCACCGTGAGCGTGTAGATGATGCCGGATCCCGGCAGGTCCGGCAGTTGGTCGACGACCCAGGCGTACCGCTCCAATGCCCCCATCGGTGCCACGACCGCCAGTTGCAGACTCGATCGAGCCAGCGGCCCGCGCAGGACCACGGTGTCTTCGCCGAACTGGGCAGCCAGGTCGGTGACGACGCGCGCGTTCGCCGTCGCCGTGGTGGCGAGGACCGGTGTCGCGGGATTCAGGCGGCGCAGCACGTCGGTGACCCGGCGGTAGTCGGGGCGGAAGTCGTGGCCCCAGTCCGACACCGAGTGCGCCTCGTCGATGACCACCAGCCCGAGTCGACCCGCGAAGCCCTCCAGCACCCGCGCTCCAAAGCCGGGGTTCGCGAGACGTTCGGGCGAAACCAAAAGAACGTCAACGAGATTCGCCGAGACATCAGCTTCGATCTGCTGCCACGAGTCGACGTTGGAGCTGTTGATCGCCGCGGCGCGCAGACCCGCCCGGGCGGCAGCTGCCACCTGATCGCGCATCAGCGACAACAGCGGTGACACCACCAGCGTCGGGCCGTGACCCTGTCGGCGTGCCCAGGCGGTCGCGATCCAGTAGACCGCCGACTTGCCCCAGCCGGTGGCCTGCACGACCAGCACGCGCGACCCTGGCTGGGTCAGTGCCTGCAGCGCCTCGAGTTGCCCCTCGCGCAGCTCCGCGCCTGGCCCGGCCAGCAGCGCCAGCACCGAGGCGGCGACCTCCTCGACTGACCGTGTGGCCTCCCCCGCCACCGGTCAGTTCCGGCCGTTGCCGCGCTTGGCAACCCGCGAATCAGCCTTGCGTTGCGCCTCGGCCGCGTCGAGCTCCACCGCCTCCTCCGGCGTGGGAGCCGTGCCACCCAGTCGTGCCGGAAGGTATTTCAGATCGTCGCCGGACAACGTCGGATACGACTCCTGCGCGGTGTGCAGCATGGCCTCCATCACCTTGTGCAGGTGCTCGGTCTGATCGGTGACATCCGACCCGTCCGGGATCTCGATCGGTTCGCCGGTGGTGATCGTCACCGGCACCTTGGAGCGGCCGAGCGTCTTGCGATGATCCTTGGTCCAGACGCGCTGCGACCCCCACAGGATCATCGGTATGACGGGGACGCCTGCCTCCTGCGCCATACGCACCGCACCGGATTTGAAGTCCCGCAACTCGAACGAGCGCGAGATGGTCGTCTCGGGGAACACCCCGATGAGTTCGCCGCGGCGCAAGGCGTCGACGGCACTTTTGTATGCCGCAGCACCGGCGGCGCGGTCAACCGGGATGTGATGCATCCCCTTCATCAGCGGCCCCATCACCGGGTGGTGGAAGACCTCCTTCTTGGCCATGAAACGCACCAACCGGCCACGATCCTTGGCCGGATAACCGGCATAGGCGAAGTCGAAATAGCTGATGTGGTTCATCGCGATGACGGCGCCGCCGCTCCTGGGGATGTTCTCCGAACCGATGCGGGTGAACTTGATGCCCTGCGCGGCGAAGACACCCAGCGCGAAGCGGACTACACCGTCGTAGAGAGGTTCCATGCGACGGAACCCTACGCTGGACGCCGTCTCGACCCGCTGGCTATCGTGAACTCCGCGCGAGAGGGCGCATCCGGGTCCGCGGGCAGAACAGAGTTCACCTCTGATTGCAGGAGCACGTCGTTCAGACCGACCTCTCCTCGTGCCGGGACGCGGACCACCGGAACGCGAAGGAGACATCGTGTCCAAGCTGCCCCCGCGACCGCATCCGGACCACCTGCGACGGCAGGCCAAGGACCTGCTTGCCGCGGCCAAGGACGGCACCGCGGTGCTTGAGTCACTCGATCTCAACACCGCGCAACGCACCATTGCCCGGGACTACGGCTTCACCAGCTGGCCGCGTCTCATGGCCGAGGTCGAGCGTCGGGTCCTCCTCGACAGCCGTGATCCGGCACGCATCGCGGCTCTGCTCGCTCAGCATCCCGACTTGGCCGTCGCTCGGCTGCATGGGTGGTCCGACCACAGCGACATCAGACCGCTGCAGTACGTCGCCTCGATGCGGTGTGCCGTCGGCGAGAACGTATGGCGAGACATGCCCGGCACCGGGCGCATCGCGCAGGCGCTGCTCGCCGCGGGAGCGCCGCTTAACGGTGGTCCCGGTGACCGCGAGACGCCGTTGATCACGGCTGCCAGTTACGGAGACACCGAGGTCGCGCACGTGCTCATCGCAGCTGGAGCCGATCTCGAACGGCTCTCTACACCGGATGCCGGAGGCGTTCCGAACGCGTCGGCGCTCACCCACGCGGCCGTCTTCGGCATGAGCGGTGTCCTCGACCTGCTCGTGCACGCCGGAGCGTCATACGACAGCCTGCCGCTGGCGGCCGCCGTCGGAGACCTGACCGGCTGGGACCTGCGCGGGCAGCCGCGTCAGCAACGGTTGCTCGCGCTCATCATGGCGGCAGATCACGAACGCCTCGAGGCGGTCGACGCCTTGCTCGGGAGCGGCGTGCCCATCGACGGCGAGGATCGCGAATTCGGCCGGCAGGCATTGCGACTCGCCGCCGAGCGTGGCCGTGCCGCCTCGGTGTCGCATCTGTTGGCACACGGTGCCGACCCGCACCACCGCGACCCGGTGAAGGGACGCACGGCGTTGTACTGGTGCCGTCGCGGCGCGAAGCGGATCGATCATCGATCAGGCCACGCCGACGTGGACCGGCAACTCAGCGCCGCGTTGCACCTTTCGGACAGCTGACGCGTGTTGTCGCGGTGCAATCGTTCTCGGCAATCGTTCTCGACAGCACCTCCCAATGCTCAGGCGGTGCCGCCGAAAGCGGTCGCCGTGGCAGCGTCCGGAACGCCGAGTCCGGTGCACGCGTCCCAGCCCGGACCCGCGGCATACGCGCCGTTGTTGCCGGTCGTGATGTCTCGCACGGCTTTCGCCGCGGTGCCTGCGACAACCCCGGAATACAGCGTCGGTTGCAGCAGACCCAGGCGTTTGCCGGTCAGCTGGGCGATCCGCGCAACGAGCCCCGCCCAGAGCGGCGCGACCGCGCTCGTGCCACCGATCACCATCGCCTGGCCGTCGACATACACCTGGTAGCCGGTCTGCGGGTCGGCGTCGCCCGCGACATCGGGCACCCCTCGACCCGAGGTGGTGGTCCCGCTGCGCTCGGGCACGCCGACGTCGGCCTGCCAACTCGGCAGCGGGAAGACGTCGCTGACGCCGCCGCCGGTCGCACCGCCGGACGTGCCGTCGTTCCAGACTGTTTCGCTCACCACGGTCGTACCGTCGGCCTTCAGTGAGGTACCGCCGCAGGCGAGCGCGTGCGGGCTCGACGCTGGGAAATCCACGTGCACCGAGCCACCGGTGGTGTCGTTGTCGCCGCTGCCGTTGTCACCCGCGGCAACCGTGACCGTCACACCCAGCGCGACCGCGTCGGCGATGGCGTCGTCCATCGCGGTGCGCGCCTGCGCGGTCCACTGGTCCTCGCTCTGACCCCAGCTGATGCTCATGGCGGTCGGAGTCGGCTCGGCCTGTGCCGCGGTGGTGATCGCATCCAGAAAGCCCGCGTCCGTGTTGGGTGCGAAATACACCAGGATGTCGGCCCCCGGTGCGATCGCGCCGGAGACCTCGATGTCCAGCAGCACCTCGCCGTCGGCGCCGTTCGGCGCCTGCCCAGCGACGTTCGTGCCGCCGTCGACACCGACCGCGGTGACCTTGGGCGTCGTCAGCTTCAAGCCGCCGAAGTAGTGGTCGAGATCGCTCTGGGCGAACCCGCCACCCAGCTCGATGATCGCGATCGTCTCGCCTGCCCCGTCGGCCTCGGGCATCGAATAGATCGAGGCGAGTTGCAGCGGCGTGAAACTCGTGGCAACGGCGTCGGCTGTTGCCACTTGTGACATGTGCCGTGCCTGCTCGCGATCGTCCAGACCCAGCACTGCCACGACGATGTCGGCAAGAGCCTGCGGCACGTAGATCTCACCGCTGCGCATCCGCTCCTGTCGACGCCCGTCGGGCAGCTCGGTGGTCTGCAACTGGACGCCGAAGGCCTCGCCGATCGCGGCTGCCGTTCCGCGCACCCGAACGGTGCGTGCCGCGGCGTTGTGCGAGACGACCGTGACGCCGAGCGGCGCCAGCGTGTCGGTGACCGCCTCGATGTCGGCGGGAGCTGCGGCATACGTCTGGGCGAACTCCTCCCGGCTCAGAGCAGGTGCGTCGGCCGGTGGCGCCTGACCGGGGCGACGCAGCACGAGCGTCGCCTCGACCACTGTCGTCGGGTCGACCTGGCCGATGGCTGTGCCGACGGCTTCGCGGTGACTGCCGGGGATCGCATGCATCGAGTTCGTCATGCTTTCGATTATTCGCCGGACCGGTGACAGTGACGGCCGGTGGAAGCTGTGGATCCTGATCGGGATGATGTAGCGCGACCGGACTGTTGCACAGGACGTGACAGCTGCCATCTCCCTGCCGATCTCCGTGCTCGACCTGTCCCCCATCTCCTCGGGTCGCTCCGGCGCCGACGCGCTCAACGAGACGATCGCGCTGGCCCGACACACCGAAGCCCTTGGCTACCAGCGCTTCTGGGTTGCGGAACATCACAACATCCCCAGCGTCGCGAGTTCCTCCCCCATCGTGATGATCGCGAGCGTCGCAGCCGCGACGAGCACCATCCGGGTCGGTGCGGGCGGCATCATGCTGCCGAACCACTCGCCGCTGCAGGTGGCCGAGGCATTCCGGGTGCTCGAAGCCCTGCATCCCGGGCGCGTCGACCTGGGCATCGGACGGGCACCCGGCACCGACCAGCTGACCGCACTGACCCTGCGCAGAAGTCGGGAAGCATTGAGCGCCAACGATTTTCCGCAACAGTTCGCCGAGCTCATGGCGTATGTCGACGGCTTCCCCGCCGACCACCCGTTCGCCCCGATCAGCGCACAGCCGAATGACGTTCCGCTGCCGCCGATCTGGATTCTCGGTTCGAGTCTGTATGGCGCACAAGCCGCCGGCCTTCTCGGCACGGCCTTTGCCTTCGCCGGCCACTTCGGTGACGCCGACCCCGCGGAGGCCTTCGACGCCTACCGCAGCAACTTCCGCCCCAACGGCCGTCCCGGCAGCCTGGAAGAACCGCACAGCATGCTCGCCGTTGCCGCCATCACCGCCGAAACCCAAGAGCATACAGCCGAACTCGGGCGTGCCGCCGCGCTGTCGATGGTGCGGCTGCGGCAGAACCGTCCTGGCCCGCTGCCTTCGCCGCAGGAGGCCGCCGCGCACGAGTGGTCCGACCTCGAGGAATCGATGGCGTCGAGCTTCGCGCGATTCACCACCATCGGCACGCCGGAACGCGTCGCTGCTGGTGTCACCGCACGCGCTGAGGCGTGCGGTGCCGACGAACTGATGGTGACCACGAACATCCACGATGCCGTCGAGCGTCAGTTGTCCTACACCCTGCTGATGAACCAGTTGCGTGCCCACGAGCAGTGACCACCAGCGGTGACCACAGTCCACGTCGCCAGCTACTAGGGTCGGCACGTGCTTGAGACCATTGAGGCGATCCGGTTCGTCACCCCGCTGCGCGAGGGCGGGTCTCTGCCGGGCGTCATGGAGGGCGACGACTTCGGCACGTGGGTGGTGAAGTTCCGCGGCGCGGGCCAGGGCCTGAAGGTGTTGGTGGCCGAGGTCATCGTCGGTGAACTCGCCCGTGCGCTCGGCCTGAAGGTGCCGCAGCTGAAGGTCATCGAGGTGCCCGAGCAGATCGCGCGCTACGAGGCCGACGAAGAAGTCCAGGACCTGCTCACCGCCAGTGTCGGGCTCAACCTCGCGGTCGACTTCCTGCCCGGTGCCTTCGGGTATGACGGCGAGCATCCGCCGAGTGCCGACGAAGCCGCCACGATCATGTGGCTCGACGCGTTCACAGCCAATGTGGACCGCACGCCGGCGAATCCGAATCTGCTGCGTTGGCACGGTGACACGTGGTGCATCGACCACGGTGCGGCGCTGTACTTCCATCATTCGTGGCCGTCGCGTGGGTCGCATCCGGAGCGTTTCGCGGCGCAGCCGTTCGACAGTTCTACGCACATCATGCGCGGCGTTGTGACCGATCTGCCTTCGGCGCACGACCGACTCAGCACGCTGGTCACCACCGGCTTGCTGACAGAGGTCGTCGCCCAAGTGCCCGACGCATGGTTGGAGCCCACTGCCGACCTGCCGGACGCGGAGTCGGTGCGTGCGGCATACATCGCGAATCTCGTTGCCCGCCTGGCGAATCCGGAGGCGTGGTCACCGCGATGAGCCTTGGTTATCAGTACGTCGTGCTGCGCTGCGTTCCGGCAGTCGAGCGCGAGGAGTACCTCAACGTCGGCGTCGTGCTCTACAGCCAGATGGGCGACTTCCTGGCGGCCGAACACGACGTGAATCCGCTACTTTTGCAAGCCTTTTCGCCCGGTATCGATCTCGCGGGCCTTGCATCCTGCCTGACCGGTGTCGATGCGGTGTGCCGGGGCGAGGCTGCGCCTGGACGACCGGATCTGCCGACACTGCGGCAACGTTTCGGCTGGCTGAGCGCCCCACGCTCGACCGTCCTTCAGCCCGGCCCGATCCACGGTGGTGTCACCGACGATCCGGCCCGGGAGTTGCGACGGCTGCTCGCGACGATGGTCACGTCACGCTGAGCGAAGACCTGTCGCGGGGATAGGTTGGCTGTCATGGATCTTGACCGCCCGATGGCTCCCGACCCCTACTCGCTTCTTCCCGCGACACCGTCGATGACGGTGACCAGCGACTCGTTCACAGACGGCAGCACACTGCCCGACGCGCAGGTCTTCGACGGGGAGCCCTACAACGGCGGCAACACCTCCCCGCAGCTGTCGTGGTCCGGCGCTCCGGAGGGCACCACGTCATACGTCGTGACGTGTTTCGACCCGGATGCCCCGACCCCGGCCGGCTTCTGGCACTGGGCGATCGGCAACATCCCGGCATCGGTCACCAACCTGCCCGCGGGCGCCGGCACGGCGGACGGTGCAGGTCTTCCAGAGGGAGCGGTGTGCGTCCGCAACGACTTCGGCAACGCCGGGTATGACGGTGCTGCTCCCCCGCCCGGCGATCGCGCCCACCGTTACTACTTCGCGGTGCACGCCATCGGTGGCGACCCGCTGGCGGTCGACGCCTCCGCGACGCCGACCTTCCTCAGCTTCAATGCGCTCGGGCAACTCCTGGCGCGTGGCGTGATCGTCGCGACGTACCAGGCGAGCTGACCGGGCCACTGGACGGCACTGCGGCTCCGACTCACACGTGGAGCGAGTCGGAGCCGCAGTGCGCCTCCGCGGATCAGTCCTGGGACCGGTTCCGCCAGCTGCGGCGGGTGTGTCCTGACTCATCGCCGTTCGGCGCATCGGCAGCGGGTGCTTCGTCGTCGGCGGTCTCCTCGTCGCGGTGGAACTGGCCCTGATCCATGCCGGTGACCGGTGCGGTGACCCCCATTTGTTCGCGGTAGAACTCACCCTGGTCCATCCCGGTGCGAGCATCGCCCTCCTCGTGCAGGCCCCGGCGGAACTCGCCCTGATCCATGCTGGTCCGCGCTCCCGCGTCACCCTCGTCCCGGCGAAGTTCACCTTCGTCCTGGCCGGTGCGGTAACCACCACCGGACGCGGCGCCTTCGGAGACTTCATCCGGGTGGGCGTGCGCGTCGTGGGCGATCGGCGCCGCGACTGCAGGGGAGGCAGTTTCCTGTGGGGCAACGTTCTGCGTCGGGGCCTCGTGCTGCGTCGCGACATCGTCGTGATGAGCCACGACTGGTTCACGCACGGCGTCCTCCACCGGCACGCCGGTGATCGGATCCGCGACGCTGTCGCCACCACGACCCGACCCGGAGCCCACCACTCGATTGCCGTCGCGGTCGGTCGGCACATCGGGGTCGAGCGCATCCGCCTTGCGCAGCGTCTCGTCGTGGTCGCGCTGGACGGCCTCGGCGGTCTGCCGTTTCTGCTCCGCGTCGGCGGCCAGTGCCTCTGCCTGCTGGCGTTGCTGTTCAGCGGCGATCCGGGCCTGTTCAGCAGCCGCAGCGGCGTCCTGCGCCTGCGACTGAGTCGTGGCTACGGTCTGCTCGCCCGCCTTGGCCCGCTCGCGCAGGTCGTGAGCTGCGGTTCGACGGTAGTTGTCGCTGCGCTTGCGCATCGCGACACCGATCACGGCAAGGACGACGACGACCACGACGATGCCGATGATGATCCACCACGTGCTGGTATCCATGACTCATCCTTCCGCCACGGCCACCCGCTGCGGCCGGACACCTCGAAACTAGTGCAGTGCAGGGGAATCGACCCCACCCGGCGGGGTCACCGGGCGTGTTGCCCACAGCACCAGAGCAGTCGCCGCTGCGACGTTGAGGGAGTCGACGCCGCCTGCCATCGGGATCTTGACGACCAGGTCACTGGCCTCCAGGGTGCGGCGGGACAACCCGTCACCTTCGGTTCCGAGCACCATTGCAAGCCGCTCGACCGGATGGGCGACCAATTCGTCCAGGCTGACCGCGTCTGCGGACAGTGCCAGCGACGCGACCGAAAAACCTTGCTGCCGAAGGCTTTCCGCGGCAGCTGGCCACGGTTCGATTCTGGTCCATGGCACCTGGAAGACCGTCCCCATCGACACACGAACGCTGCGCCGGTAGAGCGGATCCGCGCATCGCGGCGTCACCAGAACGGCGTCCGCGCCCAACGCCGCCGCCGAACGGAAGATCGCACCCACGTTCGTGTGATCGACGATGTCCTCCAACACCAGCACCCGGCGCGCATGCTCGACCAGGTCGAGGTATGACGGCAGCGCCGGGCGGTGCATCGAGGCGAGCGCCCCTCGGTGCAGGTGGAATCCGGTCATCGCCTCGATGACGGATGCCTCTGCGACATACACCGGGACACCGTCGCGGTCGGCCGCGGCGACCACGTCCGACAGGTCGGTCAGCCAGCGCCGGCCCATCAGGTAGGAGCGCGGCCGATGCCCGGCCCCAAGTGCCCGCCGGATCACCTTCTCGCTCTCGGCCAGATATAGCCCACCCTCGGGTTCCAACCGGCGGCGGAGCGCGACGTCGGTCAGGTCGAAGTAGTCGCGGACCCGCACGTCGCGCGGGTCGGTGATCTCGATGACGGGCACGGTCAGCAAGCTTAGATTCGCGCCGACTCCGACTGATGCACGCGGTTGGATCAGTCGGAGGTGAAGAAGCTGTCGTCCACCAGTTGCACGGTCGGCGTGGCCGCATTCCGCACCCCGAGCCCCTGGCCTACCATCAAGGTCGCGAGCTCGGTGCCGTCGATCAGCACCACATCCCGGTCCGCCTCCGCCGCGGCGTCACGGGCGTCCTCGGAGAAGACACCGGTCGTCAGCATGACCGTCCGCCTCACCTGACCGGCCCGGACGGTGGTCAGCAGATCGCGCACTGCGCCGCGGTCGATCGACCATCCAACGGGAAGCTGCACCGCGCGCAACAGCGCACGGTCCAGTCCGAGCGGATCACGCACGACCGCGACCTCGACGAACGGCCTGGCTGCCTCGCCACCGCTCGTCATACCTGTCGGCATGCGATAACCCAGGCAGGTCAGCAATTGCTCTACGACCGAGGCGAAGGCGTGCGGCGCAGCATGTGCCAGGCGCGTGCGGACACCCAGCACCAATGACTGATCGACCGACGTGGACGGCGCCGGCGATGTATGCCGCTCGACCGGCGTAGCCACCGTGCGTTGCGGCGCCTCCGGTGCGGGCGACGACCAGGATCCGACGGACGCCGTGGCCAGACCATTGGCCGGCGTGCGCGGCACCGGCTCAAAGACCCAGTCCGGCAGACCGTGCGCGCGTACCAGCGCAGCGAAGACCGAGCCCTGATCAGTCACCTGCACACGATCAGGGCTCGCAACAGGAGCGGGCAGATAGGACACGACGTCGCGGACGTGGGCGGATCTTGGACACATGACAAGCAGGAGGGTAGCCCAGGCAGGTGTCGAGCAGGCTAGGACACGACTGTGAGGAGGATGACTCCTACGCCGGCCACCGTTGCGAGGGCCAGCACCAGACGCCGCATTCGCGCAGCATCCACCCGCGACCGCAACGGGCGCGCGATCGCAGTCCCCAGCAGCACGAACGGAATCCATGCCAGCCCGACCTTCAGTTGGGTGGCGTCCACGTGGCCTGCCACCGCGAGGCCGGTGAGCGCGCTGGAAGCGCCCACGACGAAGAACAGCGCGAGGGTGGAGCGGATCCGACTCGGTCGCTCGTGCTGCAGGACCAGCGCGAAGAAGGGACCGCCGATGGACGCTGCCGTCCCCGACACGCCCGTGATCACCCCGGCGAGCGCTGATGAAGCGGGAGTGGGCCGGACGTCGATGCGAGAAATCGAGGCGGCCACCGCCACCAGCACCATGGCCCCGACGATGACTGCGATGAGCGACGTGGGTGCCCACGTCACCAACCACACGCCGACCGGCATGAGCAATACCCGGCCCCCGATGGCGAAGCACCACGGTCGCCAGGCGATGTCGCGGTCGCCGGTCAGCAACTCCCATGATGGCAACGCCAGGCTGGTCACCAGCAGTGCCGCGGGCATCAGGTGCGGCTCGAGCACGACGACGAACGGCGCTGCGACCACCGCCAGCCCGAACCCGACGACCGATTGAACGCAGGCGCCCAGTGCCACCACCATGCCGAGGGTGAGGAAGACCGCGAGAGGCAGGTGTCCGATCACCGCAGCAGTTGCACGATCGCGATGACACCGATGAGCACGATGAAACCGCGCAATGCCCATGGCGGCAGGCGGCGACCCACCTTGGCCCCGATCACGCCACCGATCAGTGAGCCGACCGCGATGAGCGCCGCGACCTCCCAGCGCACCTGGTGGATCGCGACCACCAGGAAGGTCACCGCTGCCACCCCGTTGACGACGGTGCCCAGGACGTTCTTGATCCCGTTGAGCCGCTGCAGCGGTGCACTGAGCAGGGCGCTCAACAGCCCCATGAGCAGGACGCCCTGTGCGGCGCCGAAGTAGCCGCCATACATGCCGGCGCCGAACACACCGACGGCCAGCAGCACCTGGCGGGTTGCCGACGGGTGCTCGGACGTCGCGGGGCCGTTGCCAGAGACGGCTGCCGCAGGCTCCATGGCGGTCGGCTCCGCCGAGGCGCGCGCGGACGCGCGACGCTGCAGCGCCGGTCCGGTGAGGACCAGCAGGATGCCGATGAGGATCAAGATCGGAACGATCGCTTTGAATGCCGAGGCCGGCAACCAGATCAGCAGCAGCGCTCCGACGACCGCCCCCACCAGCGACATCGGCGCCAGACGCCGCAGTTGGTCGCGGCTCTGCGAGACCTCTTTGCGGTACCCCCATGAACCCGACAGTCCGCCTGCGACCAGGCCGAGGGTGTTGGACACGTTGGCTGCGACCGCGGGATATCCGAGCGCGAGCAGGGTGGGAAAGGTCACCAGTGTGCCGGAGCCGACAACAGTGTTGATGCCACCGGCTGCCATGCCGGCCAGCATGATCAGCAACGCATGAGTGAGGGACACCCCGAGACCGTAGCGAGAACGACTAGGTCAGCTTGCAGTGTGTCTGCCGGCTGGTCGCTGCACGGCCCGTGCCGCCCACCGGTCGCCATGCCGATCCAGCGTCAGGGGCGTGTCGAAGGTCGCCGAGAGGTTCTCCGCGGTGAGGGTCAGTTCGATCGGCCCGGCTGCCACGACCTTGCCGGCCCGCAGCATGAGCACGTCGGTGAAGCCGGGCGGGATCTCCTCGACATGGTGGGTCACGAGGACCAGCGCGGGCGCCTCGACATCGAGGGCGATCTCGCCGAGCCGGGCGACCAGGTCCTCGCGACCACCGAGGTCGAGACCGGCGGCGGGCTCGTCGAGCAACATCAGCTCCGGGTCGGTCATCAGCGCACGGGCGATGAGGACTCGCTTGCGCTCACCCTCGCTGAGAGTGCCGAAGGTCCGGTCGATCAGGTGGCCGGCACCGAGGGTGTCGAGCAGGTCGGCGGCGCGTCGGTGGTCAAGCTCGTCATACCGCTCGCGCCATCGACCGACCATGCCGTATGCCGCGGTCACAACCACGTCACCGACGCGTTCGCCACCGGGGATGCGCTCGGCGATCGATGCCGACGACAGTCCGATCCGCGGGCGGAGTTCAAAGACGTCGACCGCGCCGAGCACCTCCGAAAGCACACCTGCCACACCGCTGCTCGGGTGCAGGCGACCCGCGGCGATCGACAGCAGGGTCGTCTTTCCGGCGCCGTTGGGACCGAGGACGACCCAGCGTTCGCCTTCTTCGATCTCCCACGTCACGCCGTCGAGCAGGTGCTTACCCCCGCGGACCACACTGACATCTGCGAGTGCCAAGACATCGCTCATGGCACCAAACCTTAGTGTGTGGTCGATGTCCACCCTGCCTGCCGCCGTCCGCCTCAGCCTCTGGGTCACCTCCGCCTGGGCCGGTCACGTCGACCTCGACGAGGCGCTACGCCGCGCCCTGCCTGATATCGACGACGTCTCCGGTGACCTCGAACGGCTCGCGACGTGGCAGGACCTCGGCGAACGTGTGCTGGCCTGCGCGCTGCCTCGCGCCGGTGACGTGACCGGGCTGCCCCGCGGCAACCCTGATCTCACCGCTGCAGCGATCGACGCGGGTGAATGCGTCTTCGTGCCCGCTCTCGGTGGCGCACTGGTGCCGACGGTCTCCACGTATGGCGCAGCCGGCGACGAGGGCACGGCCGTCCGGCTGACGGCGTACGACTGCGCGCCGACGCCGGCGCACCGTCTGGAGGAGTTGCACGAATCCCAGATCGAGCGCGTGCTGCGGCAACGCCTGGCCGAGTCCACCCAGTTGCTGCTCGACCTCGACGTGCAGCCGTGGGCCGGCTCACCGCTGCGGGCAATGGCCGACGACCGCGTGGCACTGCGCCAGTGGGGACTGCCACCGGGACTGCCGGGACGGGCGCTGCGCATCCTGCAGACCGCTGGAACTGTAGGCGCAGCAATGGATCTGGCGTTGGAGCACTCGCCCGCGGTGGATTCCGCGACGGACGAAGCGCGCCACCGAGTGCTGCGCGATCTGCAGGCGGGGGCCGACGTCGCGATGGCTCAGGCCACCACGATCGCGGCCCTGGGGCTGGCCGGTCTGCGCCCCGGTGACCGGGGCGACTGACAGCGATCAGCCGCCGACGACTGCGGCATACACCTGCTGGGTGCGCTCGGCGATGGTCGCCCACGAGAACTCACGCACCGCTCGCTCGCGACCGGCGGTCCCTCGGCGACGAGCTTCGGCGGCGTCACTCGTGGCCTCGGTGAGGGCGCGCGCCAGATCGGCGACGAAGAGGTCCGGATCACGGGGCGTTCCGGTGCCGTCGGAGACCTGATCGATCGGCACCAGCCAGCCGGTGACGTCGTCGTCGACGACCTCGGGTATGCCGCCGGTCGCCGTCCCGACCACGGCGGCCTCGCACGCCATCGCCTCGAGGTTGACGATGCCGAGCGGTTCGTAGACGGATGGACACACGAAAACCGTTGCGGCAGAGAGCAATGCAATCACCTCTGCACGGGGAAGCATGTCGGGAATCCACACCACGCCGGTCCGGCGATGCTGCAACCCGGTCACCAGCCCCTCGACCTCCGCGAGAATCTCCGGGGTGTCCGGCGCCCCTGCACACAGCACCAACTGCACCTCCGGCGGCAGCTCCGCGGCCGCACGCAGCAGGTAGGGCAGGCCCTTCTGCCGGGTGATCCGACCGACGAAGACGACGCTGGGGCGTTCTGGATCGACACCGTGTCGGCGTGCCGCCGCTTCTGCCTCCGGAGAGCTGTCGCGATGCCACAACTGGGAGTCGATGCCGTTGTGCACCACGTGCACCCGAGCCGGATCCAGCTGCGGGTAGCTGGCGAGGACGTCGGCGCGCATCCCGTGACTCACCGCGATGACACCGGCAGCCGCCTCATATGCGGTGCGCTCGACGTAGGACGACACTCGGTACCCGCCGCCCAACTGCTCGGCCTTCCAAGGACGCATCGGTTCGAGGCTGTGCGCGGTGATGACATGCGGCATACCGTGCAAGAGGCTCGCCACATGGCCTGCCATGTTGGCGTACCAGGTGTGTGAGTGCACCAGGTCGGCGCCGGCGCAGTCTTGCGCCATCGACAGATCGACCCCGAGCGTCCGCAGCGCGGCATTCGCCGAGGCGAGTTCGGGCAGGTCCGGATAGCCGACGGTGTCCGGCTCGTGGACAGGATCGCCGAACGCTCGGACACACACCTGATCGCCCAATTCCCGCAGTGCGCGCACAAGTTCGCTCACATGCACACCCGCACCGCCGTAGATGTTGGGCGGGTATTCCTTGGTCAGCAGATCGACTCTCACGAGACACGACGCTATCCCGTCACGAGCCTCTAGGTTAGGGACATGGCTCGACAACGTGGTCCTAAGGTTTTCGCGATCGTCCTGGCCGGCGGCGAGGGCAAGCGGCTGATGCCGCTGACCGCCGATCGGGCCAAACCGGCGGTGCCATTCGGCGGGATCTACCGGCTCATCGACTTCGCGCTGTCGAATCTGGCCAACAGCGGGTTCCTGCAGATGGTCGTGCTCACGCAGTACAAGTCGCACAGTCTCGACCGGCACGTCACCAAGACGTGGCGGATGTCGACGATGCTGGGCAACTACGTCGCTCCCGTGCCTGCACAGCAGCGGCGGGGCAAGCAGTGGTTCTCCGGCTCAGCCGACGCGATCTACCAGAGCCTCAACCTGATCCACGACGAGCACCCTGACATCGTGGTCGTGGTCGGCGCAGACCACGTCTACCGCATGGATTTCGCCCAAATGGTCGAGCAGCACATCGAGTCCGGTGCCCGCGCGACGGTCGCCGCCATACGTCAGCCGATCGAGATGGCCAACCAGTTCGGCGTCATCGAACTCGACCAGAGCAGCCCGCAGAAGAAGATCGCCGCCTTCCGCGAAAAGCCTTCTGATCCGGTCGGATTGGTGGATGCACCACACGAGGTGCTGGCATCGATGGGCAACTACGTCTTCGACACCGACGCCCTCATCGAGGCGGTCACCGCGGATGCCGAACTCGAGGACAGCAAGCACGACATGGGCGGCGACATCATCCCGGCATTCGTGGAACGTGGCGAGGCATACGCCTACGACTTCCGGGACAACGTGATCCCGGGCGCGACCGATCGTGACTTCGGTTACTGGCGCGACGTCGGGACGCTGGACTCGTTCTTCGACGCGCACATGGACCTGGTCTCGATCCACCCGATCTTCAACGTCTACAACTACGACTGGCCGATCATGACCAACGCGTCCAGTTTCCCGCCGGCCAAGTTCATCCACGGTGCATCTGCGCGACAGGGCATGGCAACGGGCTCGATGATCTCCCCCGGCTGCATCATCAGCGGTTCGGTGGTCAACGGTTCGGTGCTGTCGCCGAACGTCCACGTCCACTCGTTCGCGCAGGTCGATGATGCTGTCCTGCTCGACAACGTGCAGATCGGTCGGCACTGCCGCATCCAGCGGGCGATCATCGACAAGGACGTCTCGGTGCCACCCGGTGTCAGCATCGGGCTCGACCACGATGACGATCGCGCTCGAGGTTTCACCGTGACCGACTCAGGACTTGTCGTGATCGGCAAGGGCACGGTCATTCCTTCGTGAATCCACCTGACCTTCCACGCGATTCAGAATCCGACTCGCTGTTGTTCACCATCACCGGCATTGACAGGCCCGGCGTCTCAGGTGCGGTCATGCGGGCGACTGCCAGGTATGACGCAGCTGTCCTCGACCTCGAGCAGTCCGTCGTGCGCGGCCACCTGCTGCTCTGCGGCCTGCTGCGCCCGTCGCCCGGTTCGGCCGGTGCGTTGAGTGACGCCATCCGCGCGGTGGCCGCCGAGCACGACCTGCGCGCGACCATCGACACCGGCCGTGGCGACAACGCGCGGCGGCGCGACGGCCGCGCCTCCGTCGTGGTGATCGGTGCCCCGCTGCTTGCCCGCAGCCTGGCTGCCGTCACCGAGCGGATCGCCCAGCACGGCGCCAACATCGACCGCGTGCGCCGGTTGGCACGCGACCCGGTCACCACCCTCGAGCTCGACGTGTCCGGTGCCGATGTGTTCGAACTGCGCCGGCATCTCACGCTCGAAGCTGCCGCGCACGGTGTCGACATCGCCGTCGCACCCGGCGGACTGGCTCGGCGCGGGCGCCGGCTGGTGGTCATGGACGTCGACAGCACGCTGATCCAGGACGAGGTCATCGAGTTGCTCGCGGCCCATGCCGGGCGCGGGCCGCAGGTCGCGGCTGTCACCGAGCGGGCCATGCGCGGCGAGATCGATTTCGCGACGAGTCTGCACGAGCGGGTCTCGGTGCTTGCCGGGCTGCCGGAGAGTGTGTTCGATCAGGTGCGCAGCGACATACGTCTCACGCCTGGAGCCCGCACGCTGGTGCGCACGGTGAAGCGACTCGGCTTCACCGTCGCGGTCGTGTCCGGCGGATTCCAGCAGATTGTCGAGCCGTTGGCGCACGATCTGGGCATCGACTACGCCCAGGCCAACGTGCTTGAGATCATCGACGGCACGTTGACCGGCCGAATCACCGGGCAGATCGTCGACCGAGCCGAAAAAGCCCGCGCACTGCGTAGATTCGCTGATCGCGAGGGCCTGCCCCTGGCACGCACGGTCGCCATCGGCGACGGGGCGAACGACCTCGACATGCTGGCCGCCGCGGGTCTGGGCATCGCTTTCAATGCAAAGCCAGTCGTGCGTTCGCACGCCGACGCCACGGTCAACGTGCCCTATCTGGACGCGGTGCTGTTCATGCTCGGAATCTCACGCGACGAGATCGAGGAGGCCGACCGCGCAGCGGAGGCCGCATCGGTGTCCGGCACAGACTGCCTAGAATCCCCCCATGTCTGACGCACCCAGCCGCTCCCTGCTCATCATCGGCGGTGCCGAGGACAAGGTCGGCAAGGTCACGATCCTGCGACGGTTCGCCCGGCTCTCGGGCGGCCGCAAGTCGCGAATCGTCATCATTCCCACCGCTTCCTCGGTGCCCGGCGAGGTCGTGCACGTCTACTCCACGGTCTTCACCCGGCTGGGGTGCGCATCGGTCACCTCGGTGAACCCGGCCAACCGCGCGGCCAGCTCGGACCAGGAGTTGCAGGACGCCATCGACGACGCCACCGGCATCTTCTTCTCCGGCGGCAACCAGCTGAAGCTGAGCCAGTTAATCGTCGGCACGCCGCTGGGCGAATCGATCCTGCGCGCCTACGAACGCGGCGCCGTCATCGCCGGCACGTCGGCGGGGGCGTCGATCATGAGCCAGTTCATGATCTCGATGGGCGAGGAGGGCGTCACGCCGCGGCAACGCTCGAGCCAGCTGACGGCCGGCCTCGGCCTGCTGCCCGGAGTGATCGTGGACCAGCACTTCGACCAGCGCGCACGGTACGGCCGGCTGCTGTCGCTCGTCGCCACCTCCCCGAACCTGCTCGGCATGGGTATCGACGAGGACACCGCTGCCGAGATCACCGACGAGCAGGAACTCACGGTTGTGGGCTCCGGAGCCGTCTTCGTGGTCGATGCACGAGCTGCGACCACCGATGCGCACGAGGCTCGTCGTGATGCACCGATGCTGGTCAGCGGAGCTGTCGTGCACACGCTGCCGTTCGGCGCGACCTTCGATCTGCGGAGCGCCACCCTGACCGAGTTCACCGAGAAGTATGCCGACATCGCCATCTCCGCCGGTCGCGATCGTCACAACACCGCCACGGCGGCAGCGCTGCGGCACTGATCCCCCGGCACCGCCATACCAACCGCGCAGCAGCCCAGCGAGGAGCCACCCATGACCGAAGATCAGCCCGTCGCCGACCAGCCCATCGGTCAGCTGAAGATCCTGCAGACGCGTATCTATCGCGGTCCCAATGTGTGGTCCTACGAGCAGGCGATCCATCTGGTGGTCGATCTCGGGCCACTTGAGCAGTTCCCCACCAACACCATTCCGGGGTTCACCGATCGCCTGTTGGCGGCGCTGCCAGGGTTGGAGGAGCACACCTGCTCCCGCGGTCACCGCGGGGGTTTCGTCGAACGGTTGCGCGAGGGCACCTGGCTCGGGCACGTCGCCGAGCATGTGGCACTGGAGTTGCAGCAGGAGGCCGGGCACGACATGCGCCGCGGCAAGACGCGCGGAGTCAAGGGCGAACCCGGCGTCTACAACGTGATCTTCGGCTTCTTCGACGAGCGCGTCGGACGGGCAGCCGGTGAGTTGGCCGTGCGACTCGTCAACCATTTCGTGCTCGCCGGCGACGACTTCGATGTGGAGCGCGAGCGTGAAACGTTTCTGTTGGCAGCAGGTCGGGCTGCCTTCGGGCCGTCGACGGCTGCGATCATCGAAGAGGCTGTCAGCCGTGACATCCCGTGGACCCGCCTCAACCAGCACTCGCTGGTGCAGTTGGGCCAGGGTGTGCACGCGCAGCGCATCCGCGCCACGATGACTTCACTGACCTCGGCGCTGGCGGTCGACATCGCCGGCGACAAAAATCTCACGACCACCCTGCTGGGCTCCGCCGGCCTGCCGGTGCCGAAGGCGGAGACCGTGCGCACGGCGGACGGCGCAGTCGCGGCCGCGCGTCGTGTCGGGCACCCCGTGGTGGTCAAGCCGCTGGACGGCAACCACGGGCGCGGTGTCTGCCTCGATCTGCGCACCGACGACCAGGTGCGGGCGGCCTTCGACGTCGCCGAGGCACAGAGCCGTCGTGGTGTGGTGCAGGTCGAGTCGTTCATCACCGGCAAGGACTACCGCTGCCTGATCATCGGTGGCCGGATGGCGGCGATCGCCGAACGGGTCCCGGCGCATGTGATCGGCGACGGGCAGCACACCGTGGCACAACTCGTCGACATCACCAACGCCGACCCACGCCGTGGGGTCGGTCACGAGAAGGTGCTGACCCGCATTCGCGTCGATGATGCCGCCGTCGAACTCGTTGCAGCGCAGGGGTATTCGATGGATTCGGTGCCACCGGTCGACGAGATGGTCAAGCTGGCGCTGACCGGCAACATGTCGACCGGCGGCATCTCGGTCGATCGCACCTTCGACGCGCACCCCGACAACGTCGAGATCGCCGAGGAGGCCGCCCGGCTCATCGGCCTGGACGTCGCCGGTATCGACTTCATCTGCCCCGACATCACGGCCCCGGTGCGCGAGACCGGCGGCGCCATCTGCGAGGTGAACGCCGCCCCCGGCTTCCGGATGCACACGCATCCCACTGTCGGGGAACCGCAATTCATCGCCAAGCCGGTAGTCGACCTGCTGTTCCCGCCCGGCTCCCCCTCCCGCGTGCCGATCGTCGCGGTGACCGGCACCAACGGCAAGACCACGACCTCGCGCATGCTGGCCCACATCATGAAGGGCCTCGGCCGCAAGGTCGGCATGACATCGACCGACGGCATCGTCATCGACGAGCGCCTGGTCATCAAAGCCGACGCCTCGGGTCCGCGTTCGGCACGGATGGTCTTGCAGAACCCGCGTGTCGACTTCGCGGTGATGGAGGTCGCGCGGGGCGGCATCCTGCGTGAAGGTCTGGGCTACGACCGCAACGACATCGCAGTGGTCACCAACATCCAGCCCGACCACCTCGGCATGCGCGGCGTCGAGACGCTGGAGCAGCTTGCGGATGTCAAAGCCGTTGTGGTTGAAGCGGTTCCACGCGACGGCTTTGCCGTGCTCAACGCAGACGACCCGCTGGTGCGACGGATGCGCAAGCGGTGCCGCGGCACCATCGTGTGGTTCTCGATGGAGCCGGCCGGTTCGGCGGTGCGGGAGTTCATCGACGAGCGCTGCCGCCGCGGGGCGCGCGCCGTTGTGCTCGAGACCTCCGACCGCGGCGAGATGATCGTGCTCAAGCAGGGCCGCCGGTCGATGCCACTGGCCTGGACCCACCTGCTGCCGTCGACCTTCGATGGGGCCGCCCGGATGAACGTCGCCAATGCGCTGGCTGCGGCGGGAGCCGCCTTCGCCGCCGGCGCGCCGTTGCACGACATACGTCAGGGTCTGCGGACGTTCACGACGTCGTACTACCTGTCGCCCGGCCGTCTGAACCGCATGGAGGTCAACCACGCCGAGGTCTTCGTCGACTACTGCCACAACCCTCCGGGAATGCGGATGCTGGGTGACTTCGTCGAGTCGTATGTCGAGCGTCGCCAAGGCGCCACGGACCATCGCATCTCACGTATCGGCATGATCGGCGCGGCCGGTGACCGCCGCGACGAGGACATCCGCGAACTCGGAGCCATCGCCGCCCACCACTTCGACGTCGTGGTGGTGCGTGAGGATGACAACCTGCGCCGCCGGGCGCCCGGGGAGTCCGCGGCACTGATCGTCGAAGGCGCCGAGGCCGAGATGGCAGCCGGGGCACGGTGTCGTCAGGTGGTGACGGTCCTCGACGAGCTCGACGCGACCCGGCACGCGGTACACCGGGCCAACCCGGGGGACGTCGTGGTGCTGTGCGTCGACCAGCACGCCGCGGTGCTCGCCGAGTTGGAAGGCTTCACCCATCAGGCGAACGCCGGCACCCACACCGACGAAGAGCAGCCGGGTGATCCCGACCTCGACCCCCGTGAGCTCACGACCGAAGCAGCTCAATCATCGGCCGCGGACGACGACGCCCTCCGTGAGGCGTTGGACGGGCTCGAGGGTCCCCAGGCCTAGCTCCTAAGCCCCGGCTGATCGCTGTTGCGGCCTACGTGACTCGCCGGATCGGCGACTGATGGATGCTGTCCCGCCCCGCACCACTTGTTCTCGCCGCGTCGGCGACTTATGTGTGACCACTGGAGCCAATGAGACTAGTGGTGCGCGTGAGGCGACAAGATCGACCGAATCGGCGATTTATGTATGTCGCGCCTCGTGTCGCACCACCCGTTCTCGCCGCATCAGCGACATAAGAGATTGCGCGGGTAGGTGCTCGGCGTGGCGCCCACCGTATCCGCCATCGCACTCCGTACGTCGCCGAATCGGCGACGTACGGGTGCCCGGGCTGGCCCCGGCACAGCGAGTGCATGGTCGAGATGACGATTACTTCCCAGTATCGCGACCACGACCGGAAGTAATCGTCTTTCCAACCACACCAGCGTTACTAGCGTGGCGTATGTGGCGTATGTGTCGTATGTGACGGGTGGCAGTCACCGCACCACGCGAGGGTCCTCGTCGTCGCCGGATCGTGGCGGCATTCTTCAGATCGCTGCGGTAAACCGCGACAACGACCGGTGGTAGCGCGCGACGTCTGCATCGGCGCTCGTCGCGACGAGGAAGCCAGCAGTCGAGCGCAAGGCCTCCTCGTCACGACCCAGGTCGTGCAACGTCAGCGCGCGGAAGGTGACCACAGCGGCGTTGTCGGGGTATTGCTCGAGCAACTGATCCAGAACGCCGAGCGACTCGTCGAGTCGCGCGAGATGCCGCAGCGTCGACGCCTTCTGGATCAACGCGCGGTGGTGGTACGGCTCGGGAAGACCGGCACGCAAGGCGTCGTCATACAGCTCAAGGGCTTCGGCTTCGTGGCCGGCAGAGTCGTGTGTGCCGGCGAGTTCGTAGAGCACCCGACCGTCCCGCGGAAACCGCGTGCGCAATGCCTGCGCGGTCACGATTCGGCGCTCGGCATCGTCGTCCTGCCACAGCTGTTGCAGCTCGGTCTCGGCCTCGTGCTCACCGCGCGCGACCGTCACCTTGCGGCGGATGGTCGCGGGGGTGTCACTCGTCGCACCGTGCGCGAGCAGCCAGGTGTGCAGTTGCTGCCAGTCCGAATGTGTCATCAACGCCAGCACGTCGCCGTCGTGGCACGCTGAGATGAGACCGTGCAGTCCGTCGAGCTCGTTGCGCCACGATGCCGTCGGCGTCATACCGGCCCGCGAAAGCCCTTGTCGCAGAAAGCCTTCGAGATTCTCCATGGTGCGACCACGCAGGTAGTGCGCCTTGTGCACGACCTGCACCCGGTCGGCGTGCAGACCCGCCTGCTCGCCCATGTTGACCAGGATCTCGTCGGTGCGGTCGCCGCCGGTGCCCAGCCCCAGTTGCAGCTGCGCTCCCGGCGGCCGCAGACCGTCCGCCACCCGCAGCAGCGCGTCGAGGCCGGCTTCGTTGTGCGCCATGTCGAGGATCACCGTCGCCCGGCCACCACCACCGAGCGGCAGCGTGTAGATGTTCATCCGGCCCGGGTTGTGCTTGGCGTCGGGCGCGAACGAGCGCAGACCCTCGACCACCGCCTCCCGCGGCAGCCCTGCGCCGAGCGCCGCAGCGGTCGCGGCCAGGACGTTCTGCACGTTCTGCTCGGACAACCCGGCAAGCGTCACCGGCACGTCGCGCATCGCGAGCAGGCGATCCGGCGACGAGCCCGGCAGCAGCAAAACGATGTCGCCATCCATCACCGTGATGCCGCGCCCGTGGTCGTCGAGGGCTTCGCGCAGCGACGGCGAGTCCGGGTCGATCGAGAAACACCACGGCTTGGCACTGGCATTGGACCGCATCGCCCACACACGTGGGTCGTCACCGTTGAGCACGACCCACCCGTCGGGCTTGGTGACCTTGGTGATGATCGCCTTGACCTCGGCCAACTGGTCGACGGTCTCGATTCCGTGCAACCCCAGGTGATCTGCGCTCACGTTGGTCACGACGCTCACATCGTTGTATGCCGTGCCGAGGCCCTTCTGCAGCATGCCCCCGCGGGCCGTTTCCAGCACCGCGAACTGCACACCGGGTGCCCGCAGCACCGCGCGCGCCCCACCTGGGCCGGAGTAGTCCCCCGATGCGATGAGCTCGCCCTGCACCAGCACGCCGTCGGTCGAACTCCACCCCGTCCGCAGACCCGCGGTCATGCCCAAGTGCGCGATCAGGCGGGTTGTCGTGGTCTTGCCGTTGGTGCCGGTCACCGACACGACAGGGATCTTCGGCCGCATCGGCCGCACCTTCTCCCCCACCGGCTGCTGCCGGATCGCCTCGGCTGCCTCACTCAGGGCCGGCCCCTGACCGGCATGGGTCAGCAGGCTGCGCAGCATCGGCTCGAGCGCGTCACCGACGGCTTGGGCACGACCTCGACTGTTCAACGCGAAGGCGACGATGACCTCGTCGAGTTGGGTGCCGGGGCGCACCCGTACGCCCAGACGAGTCAGTCCGGTCTCACGCACCAGCAGGCGCACGACTCGCTCGACCAGGCGCAGCACAAAACGTTGGCGCGCCTCGGTGTTCGGTTCGCCGGCCTCACTGCGCCGCACCCCGAGAGTGCGGCCGAGCGCCTGAAGTTGCTCGGTGCCGACAGCGAGATACCCCGGCAGGTGCAGAGTCACCTTGGCGGCCGGCCGGTTGAAATAGAGGTTGGGCCCTTCGAGCACCCTGATCTCGGTGACCGTTGCGCCGTTGTCGCCGTCGTGCGTCATACGTTCGATCGTATGGGGTTCACAGCACGCTCAGGTCAGTGGCGTGGCCGGCCTTGCGAGCTACTGGCCCATCGCGTGGACGCCGCCGTCGACGTGCACGATCTCGCCCGTCGTTGCCGGGAACCAGCCGGACATCAGCGCCACGCAGGCCCGTGCCGCCGGGGTCGGATCGGTGATGTCCCAGCCGAGCGGCGCGCGGTCACCCCACACGCGTTCGAACTGCTCGAAGCCGGGGATCGACTTCGCGGCGGTGGTCCGAATCGGGCCTGCCGCAACGAGATTCGACCGGATTCCGTGGGCGCCGAGGTCGCGCGCCAGATAGCGGTTGGTCGACTCGAAGGCCGCCTTCGCCACTCCCATCCAGTCGTAGACCGGCCAGGCGAACTTCGCGTCGAACGTCAGACCCACCAGCGACGAGCCGCTCGTCATCAGCGGAAGTGCCGCAGTGGCAAGGGATTTCAGGGAGTATGCCGAGGCGTGCAGCGCGGTCGAGGCGTCCTCCCACGTGCCTTCCATGAAGTTGAAGGCGCCGGGCGGAGCGAAGCCGATGGAGTGCAGCACACCGTCGAGCGAGTCGAAACCGACGGCACGCAGACGGTCCGCCAGCGATGAAAGGTCGTCGTCGTCGGTGACATCCAGCTGCACCAGTTCGGGCGTCACCGGCAGCCGCTTGCTGATCGTCTGGGTGATGCGCATGACCCGCCCGAACGAGCTGATGACGACTTCGGCGCCCTGCTCCTGCGCGATGCGCGCGACGTGGAAGGCGATCGACGACTCCATCGTGATGCCGGTGATCAGCAGTTTCTTGCCCTCGACGATGCCCGCCATGAGTCCGCTCCTGGTGTGTAAAGGTGTGGAATTACTCGAAATTCAGTCAGTGCACCGGGTCGGCGCAGGTCAATGGCCCATCCCGAGACCACCGTCGACGGGGATGACCGCACCGGAGATGTATGCCGCGTCGTCGGATGCGAGGAAGCGCACCACCGCTGCGACCTCCTCCGGGCGGGCCATCCGGCCGGCGGGGATTGCCTCGACATACGCCGCGCGCTGCGCTTCGGGCAGTTCGCCGGTCATGTCGGTCTCGATGAAGCCGGGCGAGACGACGTTCGCGGTGATCGAGCGTTTGCCCAGCTCGCGGGTGATCGATCGGGCCAGCCCGACCAGGCCGGCTTTGGACGACGCGTAGTTGGCCTGACCCGGTCCGCCATACAGCCCAACCACGCTGGAGATGAAGATGATTCGGCCGCGCTTGAGACGGATCATCCCCTTCGATGCGCGCCGGGCGCAGCGAAAAGCGCCGGCCAGGTTGGTGTCGATGACGGCGTCGAAATCCTCGTCGCTCATCCGCATCAGCAGGGTGTCCTTGGTGATGCCGGCGTTGGCGACGACCACCTCGACGGGACCACCGAGGAACTCCTCGGCCGCCGTGAAGGCTGCGTCCACGGATGCGGTGTCGGTCACGTCACACGTGACCACGTGCGCACCCTCGGGTCCGTCGCCACCACGAGAGGTCACAACGACACGATCGCCGGCTGCGATGAAGGCCTCCGCGATCGCCCGACCGATCCCCCGGTTCCCGCCCGTGATGAGCACTCCCCGTGACTGCGACATTCGCTACCTTCCCTCTGCCGTGGCTGACGAAACCAGATCCAGCGGTTCAGGCTAGATGACTACCGGCCGGTAACAGGAAGCGGCCGGACCACGGCGAGGCACCGACAACGCCGATTCCGACGCCACGACGTCGCTGCTTGCGCAAGAAAATGACGATGCAGCACCTCCGAGGCGCACCCACCTCAGTTACGGCGCCTAAAGTGGACCAATGCCCCGTCACCCTGAACCGTCACCGGTGCCGTCGGCGACCAACCTTCCGCTGGCTCGCAAACACGACCAGAACATCAGGATGCGCAACTACCTGATCGCGATGGGCATCCGGACGCTGGCCTTCATCCTGGCGTTCCTGCTCGACGGGCCGGCCCGGTGGGTCTGTGTGGTGCTGGCCGTGATTCTGCCCGAGATCGCCGTGATCGGCGCCAATGCGGCCAACCAGAAGCGGGTCCAGGTCATGGGCCGACGCAGCCCGGTCGATTGGGTGCGTCACATCAACGCACCGCGCCGCTCCACGGACAGCAGCCACACCAAGTCGTGACCAGCGCAGCGTCAGACCGCGAACTCGTCTGCAGCGCAAAGGATTGCGGTCAGCGTGCCGTCCACGGGCTCGTATGGCGCAATCCCCGGATCCACACCGATGATCGACGCAAGATCTGGCTCGCGTGCGACGCGCATCGTGAGTCACTGTCGCAATTCCTCAGCATGCGCGGATTTCCGCTGACCGTGGTCGGCGTCGACGAACTCGACTGACCGCGACCATCCCAAGCCCCGGCCGACCCGGCCCGACCGCACCAACCCGTGCGAATGGGTCAGCCGCCGATGCTGGACATCGGCCGGTCCGGCTGCCGGAACGTCGGCTCACCTATCCCGTGACCGCGTGCCTTGCGCATCATGGTCCGCTGTATTAAGGCGGCAAGTTCCTCGTCGGATGCGCCCTCCCGCAGCGGTGCGCGCAGGTCGTCTTCGGTGCGCGCGAACAGGCAGTTGCGCACCTGACCGTCGGCGGTCAGCCGGACCCGGTCACAGGCGGCGCAGAACGGCTCGCTGACGCTCGCGATTACTCCGACGGTCGCAGGACCGCCGTCGACCAGGAACAGCCGGGCAGGAGCGCTCCCACGGCTCTCGTCGGGTAACGGGGTGAGGGTGAACCGCGCTTCGAGCAACTCCCGTAGCTCGTCGGACGTCATCATCGACTCACGATCCCAGGCGTGCTGGGCATCGAGCGGCATCTGCTCGATGAAGCGCAGGTCGAGGCCGCGATCCAGGCACCACTGCAGCAACTGCGCCGGGTCGTCGCGCCCACTCGGGTCGCGCATGGCGACGGCGTTGATCTTCACCGGCGCAAGACCGGCGTCCTGGGCAGCCTTGATGCCCCGCTCCACGTCGTGGAACCGGTCACGCCGGGTGAGTTCGGCGAAGCGCTCGGGCGACGAGGTGTCCAGGGAGATGTTGATCCGATCGAGCCCCGCCTCGGCCAACGGCGCCGCGAGCCGGTCGAGACCGATCGCGTTGGAAGTCATCGCCATACGTGGGCGTGGGGTGAGTTCGCCGACCCGACGCACGACATCGACCAGCGACCGCCGCAGCAACGGCTCACCTCCGGTGAACCGGATGGACGTCACGCCGAGCCGGACGAAGACGCTGATGACCCGGACAAGTTCGTCGTCGGTGAGCATCTCCGGTTTCGGCAGCCAGTCCAGGCCCTCCGCGGGCATGCAGTACGAGCACCGCAGGTTGCAGCGGTCGGTGACCGACACACGCAGGTCGGTCGCCACACGACCGAAGCCGTCCGGCAGCCCGGGTGACACTGGTCGGAGGTTGCTCATAGGTCCCCAGACTACGGCGGTAGCGTCAAGGGCGTGTTCCGCCTGCTCCTGACTCGTCGTTGGATGACCTGGTTACTGCTGTCGATCCTGGCGGGAGTCGTCAGTTACTACCTCGGCATGTGGCAGTGGGGGCGGTACGAGTCGAAGTCACTGTTGCAGCACCAGGTGTCCGACAACTACAACGCCACCCCCAAGCCGATCGGCGTCGTGCTGCCCACCGAGCAGTCCACGCTGAACAAACGCGACAAGTGGACCCAGGTCAAACTCACCGGCAGCTACGACAGCTCGAAACTGCTGCTGGTGCGCAATCGGCCCAACGACACGTATTACGGGTACGAGGTCGTCATACCGTTCGAGCAGACCGACGGATCGACGGTCCTGGTCGACCGCGGCTGGATCCCTAACGGCAACACCGCTGCAGCCCCCAACTCGATCCCGCCCACACCGTCCGGCACGGTCACCGTCATCGGCTGGGTGCAGCCGGGCGAGGCGAACGAGGAGAAGAAGCCGGTGCCCGGTCAGGTCGCCTCGATCAACATTCCCGAGATCGAGCAGATCACCGGCGAGACGATGTACTCCCAGGTCTACGTGTTGATGCGCTCGGAGACGACCGCCTCGGGTGCATCCCCCGCCCGGCCGGACCCGCTCCCCGCGCCCGACCCGGGCTCTTATGCCGGTATCAACTTCAGCTACGCCCTGCAGTGGTGGGCGGCGATGATCGGCGGCGTGATCTTCGTGCTCGAGCGTTGCCGACGCGAGCACGACGAGATGGTCAACGGTCCGCGGGCCAAGCGGCCCAAGAAGGTCCGCATCTGGGACGAAGAAGACGCCTGACAAACAGCCGGCGACGTATGCCGGATGCCGTGGCAACAACGTTGTGACAGCTGGGCTTTCGAGCCTTCCTGCGCCCGCTTTCAGGCTTTCTTGCGCCGCTGCAGGAAGGCCTGCATGGCCGCGCGTGCCTCGTCCGATGCGAACAGTCGGGCAGACTGCGCCGCCACGTCGTCACGACGCGCGTCGATGTCGGCGATGAGTGACCCGCTGAGCAGCGCCTTGGTCTCGCGCAGGCCCTGGGGGCTCGCCAGCAGCAGGTCGGCGACGACGGCATCGACCGCAGCGTCCAGCACGTCCGGAGCCACCGCCTCGGAGATGAGCCCCATCTGCACGGCTGCGGCAGCGTCGAAGGTCTGACCGGTGAGGAAGCTGCGCGCAGCGGCGCGGCTGGTCAGTCGGGGCAGCGTCGTCAGGGAGATCGCCGCCGGTGCCAGACCGAGCAGCGCTTCGGTGAACGCGAAACTCACTGTGTCCGCAGAGATCACGATGTCCGCGGCACCGACAATGCCCAGCCCGCCCGCGCGCACCGGACCGTGCAACCGCACGACCACCGGCTTGGTTGCGGCCACGATCGCGCGCTGTATGTCGATCAGCTGTTGCGCGCCTTGCGCCATACCGTCCGTGCTGGCTTCGGCGAGATCGGCTCCGGAGCAGAAGCTCGGGCCCTCCGCGCGCAGCACGACCACCCGCACCGAGTCGTCGGCTTCGGCGGCGGCCAGGCCGTCCAAGAGCTCGGCGACCAGTTGACGGCTGAGCGCGTTGCGATTGCGCGGGTTGTCCAGCGTCAGCGTCGCGACGCCGGCCTCGACGCCACGATGAACCAGAGGTGTAGTCATGGACGTCACGGTAGATCCGCCGACGGCTCCTCACGGAACTGGGTGCGGTACAACTCGGCATACACGCCGCCCGCCCTGAGGAGTTCCTCGTGGCCGCCGCGTTCGACGATCCGCCCGCCGTCGACGACGAGGATCTGGTCAGCGTCGCGCACCGTCGACAACCGGTGGGCGATCACGATCGAGGTGCGTCCACGCAGAGCCGTGTCGAGTGCGCGCTGCACAGCAACCTCCGACTCGCTGTCGAGGTGGGCGGTCGCCTCGTCCAGGACGATCACCGATGGTTCCTTCAAGAGCAGCCGCGCGATGGCCAGGCGCTGCTTCTCGCCACCGGAGAGCCGGTGACCGCGGTCGCCCACCAGGGTGTCGAGACCGTAGGGCAGCCGGCTGACCAGGTCCCACACCTGCGCATCGCGCAATGCCTGCTCCACCTCGGCCTCCGTCGCCTCGGGACGTGCGTACAACAGGTTTGCGCGGATCGTGTCGTGGAACATGTGGGCTTCCTGGGTCACCACACCGATACGGTCACGCACCGATTCCAGCGCCGCCTCGCGCAGGTCGACTCCACCGACGCGGACAACCCCCGACGTCGGGTCGTAGAGGCGCGAGAGAAGCCCGACGGTGGTGGTCTTGCCGGCGCCGGATGGACCGACGAGGGCGACCATCTGCCCTGGAGCCGCAGTGAACGACACGCCCCTCAGCACGGTGTCGCCGTCACCCTTGTCTCGACTGAGCACGGTTTCCAGCGAGGCGATCGAGATCTCGTCCGCCATCGGGTAGCGGAACGACACATTGGTCATCTCGACCGCCAGCGGTCCTTCGGGAAGCCTTGTGGGACGGTCGATTTCGCGCACCAGCGGCTTGAGATCCAGCACCTCGAAGACCCGCTCGAAGGACACCAGAGCGGTCATGATGTCGATGCGCACGCTCGACAACTGGGTCAGTGGAGAGTAGAGCCGTCCAAGCAGCGCAGCCAACGCCAGCAGGGTGCCGACGGTCAGTTCGCCGCGCACCGCCATGACGCCACCCATGCCGTAGACGATCGCTGTCGCGAGCGTCGCGAGCAGTGTCAGACCCACCAGGAAGACCGCTCGCTGCACGGCGATGCTGACGCCGAAATCCCGTACCCGCGCAGCACGTTCGGCATACTCACGGTCTTCCTCGTCGGGACGGCCGAACAGCTTCACCAACAGCGCGCCGGCGACGTTGAAGCGCTCGGTCATCCGCGCGCCGAGATCGGCGTTCTCGACCATCTGGCCACGAGTCAGCCCGGCGAGCTTGCGACCCAGGATGCGGGTCGGGATGAGGAAGAAGGGCACCAGCAGCAGCGAGGCAAGCGTGATCTGCCACGACAGCGCCGCCATCGCGACCAGGATGACGGCGACGCTGACGACATTGGACACGACGTTCGACATCACCGAGGTGAACGCGGTCTGCGCACCGATGACGTCCGAGTTCAGCCGGGTCACCAACGCGCCGGTCTGCGCCCGGGTGAAGAAGGCGATCGGTTGGCGCTGCACGTGCGAGAACACTTCACCACGCAGGTCGTAGATCAGACCTTCGCCCAGACGTGCCGAGATCCAGCGTTCGACGATGCCGAGACCGGCGTCCACGATCGCCACGATGCCGGCCAGCACGGCGAGCCACACCACGATGCGGGTGTCCTTGTGCCCGACTCCCCTGTCGACAATCTCCTTGAGTATCAACGGAGTTGCGACCACCAGCAGTGCGTCGAAGACCACCAGCACCAAGAAGACGATGATCGAACGTCGGTATGGCGCCGCATATCCCAGCACGCGCTTGGTCGTACCCGGCTTGAGTTTGGCGTGCTTCGCCGCATCGTCCTGGGACAGCGAACGCATCATCATCCAGCCGCCGTGCATCGCCATCTACGAACTACTCCCTTGCGCCCGTCAGGCGAGTTCGATCAGGTCCGCGTAGTCGCGGTTCCAGAGGTCCTCGACGCCGTCGGGGAGCAGCAGCACACGCTCGGGCTCCAACGCCTCGACCGCGCCCGCGTCGTGCGTCACGAGCACGACGGCACCCTCGAATCCGCGTAGCGCAGAAAGGATTTCCTCCCGCGATGCCGGGTCGAGGTTGTTGGTCGGTTCATCGAGCAGCAGGACGTTCGCCGCGGAGACGACCAACAGCGCCAGCGACAGTCGCGTCTTCTCGCCACCGGACAGCACACCCGCAGGCTTTTCGACGTCGTCACCGCTGAACAAGAAGGAGCCGAGCACCTTGCGCGTCTCGGTCTCTCCCAGTTCAGGGGCAGCGGACTTCATGTTGTCGAGCACCGAGCGATCGAGCGAGAGATTCTCGTGCTCCTGCGCGTAGTAGCCCAGCTTGAGGCCGTGACCCGGAATCACCGATCCCGTGTCAGGAGAATCCATTCCGGACAGAATGCGCAACAGCGTGGTCTTGCCGGCGCCATTCAGGCCGAGAACCACGACACGCGATCCGCGGTCGATCGCCAGGTCGACATCGGTGAAGATCTCCAGTGATCCATAGGACCGGGACAGACCTTCGGCGGTGAGCGGTGTCTTGCCGCAGGCGGCCGGCGTCGGGAACCGCAGCTTGGCAACGCGATCCTGCTGACGCGCCCCTTCGGCGGAGTCGAGCATGCGCTCCGCGCGCCGGATCATGTTCTGTGCAGCGGTCGCCTTGGTCGCTTTGTACCGCATCTTCTCGGCCTGAGCCAGCAACGCCGACGCCTTTTTCTCGGCGTTCTGCCGCTCGCGTTTGCGGCGACGTTCATCGGTTTCGCGTTGCTGCAGGTAGGACTTCCAGCCCACGTTGTAGAGGTCGAGTTCGCCACGGTTGGCGTCCAGGTGGAAGACCCGCGTGACGACGGTTTCCAGCATTTCCACGTCGTGACTGATGATGATCAATCCCCCGGCATACGCCTTGAGGTAGTCGCGCAGCCAGGCGATCGAGTCGGCATCCAGGTGGTTGGTGGGTTCGTCGAGCAGCAGAGTTTCGGCACCGGAGAACAGGATTCGGGTGAGCTCGACGCGGCGGCGCTGACCACCGGACAGCGTCTGCAACGGCTGGTCGAGGATCCGGTCCGGCAGCCCCAGCGAGGTCGCCAACGACGCCGCCTCGGACTCCGCGGCGTACCCGCCCTTGCCGAGGAATTCCGCATCCAGCCGCGCATACCGACGCATCGCTCTTTCGCGACGCTCGTCGTCCTCGTCGGCCATCGCCGTCTCGGCCTTGCGCAGGTCGCGCAGGATCGTGTCCAGACCACGCGCGGACAGGATCCGGTCGCGCGCAAGGATCGTCAGGTCGCCGGTGCGCGGGTCCTGCGGCAAGTAGCCCACTTCGCCGGACGAGGTCACCTGTCCGGCCGCCGCCTCACCCTGGCCGGCGAGCACCTTGGTCAGCGTGGTCTTACCAGCGCCGTTGCGGCCCACGAGTCCGACCCGGTCGCCCGGTGCGACTCGAAACGTGGCGTTCTGCAACAGGATTCGTGATCCAACACGCAGTTCGACCCCCTGTGCGGTGATCACTTCGACAATCCCTTCGCAAGATGTTCCACGAGCCGTATGACGGTGGCTCGATTCAGATGTTGAAGCCCATCGACCGCAGCATCTCGCGGCCGTCCGGCGTGATCTGGTCCGGGCCCCACGGCGGCATCCACACCCAGTTGATCCGATGTGACGCCACCAGACCCTCCAGTGCGCCGGCCGTCTGGTCCTCGATGACGTCGGTCAGCGGGCAGGCGGCGGACGTCAGCGTCATGTCGATGACCGCGTGCGCCTCTGCGTCGACGGTGATGCCGTAGATGAGCCCCAGGTCGACGACGTTGATGCCGAGTTCGGGGTCGACGACATCGCGCATGGCTTCTTCGAGATCCGCCACATTGGGCGGAGTGCCAACGCCCGGACCAGCCGAACCGGCCGGCTTCGCTCCGTCCGTCGAGGGTGCAGCAGCGGGAGCAGGAACGGATGACGCACCTGCTTCGGAGGCGATAGGCGTGCCCGAGTCGGCGGGTGCAGCGGCGACCGGTGCCACCGGCTCTGAAGCAGCCGACGTCTCCGGAGCTGCCGGCTCCGGGCTGGGGGCGGTCACCGGAGTTGCCGGCTCCGTGGCAGCAGCAGGCACCGGCGTGACCGCATCCGCAGCGGAGGAGACGGGCGACGTAGCCGTGCCCGAGCTGGGCGGTGTGGCCGTGTCAGACATGAAATCTTCCTTCAGTTCGCTTGCTCTTCAATGATGTTCACGCCGGCCTGGATCAACGCGTCGGTGTATGCCGTCCACGGCAACAGAGCGCATTTGACCCGCGCCGGGTACTTAGCGACACCCGCGAAGGCGACACCGTCGCCGATGAGGTCCTCGTCGCCGGGGTCCTGACCCTTGGACGTCAGCATCGCGCGCATGGCGTCGAAGGTCTGCAGGCTCTCGTCCACCGTGTGGCCGATGACCTCCTCGGCGAGCACCGATGCCGAAGCCACCGAGATCGAACAGCCCATCGCGTCATACGACACGTCCTGCACCCGGGCCTGCCGGTCGTCGCCGTCGACGTGCACCCGCAAGGTCACCTCGTCGCCGCACGTGGTGTTGACGTGATGCACCTGCGAGTCGAACGGGTCACGCAGACCTGCATGCTGCGGGTGCTTGGAGTGGTCGAGGATCAGCTCCTGATAGAGGTCCATCAGACGCTCACCCCGAAGATCGCCGGTACCCGGTCGAGCGCCGCGAGGAAGGTCGCCACCTCGTCCAACGTGGTGTATGCCGAAAAACTCACCCGAGTCGATGCGGGAATCCCCAGTGCGCGGTGCAGTGGCCACGCGCAGTGATGGCCCGTGCGGACCGCGACTCCGGAGTCGTCCAGGATCTGACCCACATCGTGCGGATGCACACCATCGACGACGAATGCCACTGCACCCGTTCGCTTTTCGACGTCAAGTGGGCCGAGCACCCGGACCCACTCGCGCTCGGCCAGACCGTCCAGGACAGCCTGGGTGATGACGCGATCGTGCGCGGCAACGACGTCCATGCCGACACCGGAGAGGTAGTCGCACGCCGCACCGAGGCCGACGGCCTGCGCCTCGTTGGGCACACCCGCCTCGAAGCGTTGCGGCGGTGCGGCATACGTCGTCCGCTCCATCGTCACCAACTCGATCATCGAGCCGCCGGTGATGAACGGCGGCATCGCAGCGAGAAGCTCGTGGCGACCGACCAGGACTCCGACGCCGAACGGACCGAACATCTTGTGGCCGCTGAACGCCAGGAAGTCCACGCCGAGTCCGGCGAAGTTCACCGGCAGGTGCGGAACCGACTGGCACGCATCGAGCACAGTGAGCGCACCGACCTCACGGGCCCGTGCCACCAGTGCCGCAACCGGATTGATCGTCGCCACCACATTCGAAACATGAGTGAACGCAACGATCTTCGTGCGATCGGTGACCACGTCGTTCAGACCCGCAAGGTCGAGCTCTCCGCCGTCGGTGACATCCAGCCAGCGCAACGTCGCACCCGTGCGACGTGCCAATTCCTGCCAGGGCACGAGGTTGGCGTGGTGCTCCATGACCGTGGTGACGATCTCGTCACCCGGGCCCAGGCGGAATCGCTCGGTGACGGCCGGGTCGGCACCGGGGATACCGAGATCACCGGGCACACTCGCGTTGCTGCACGCATACGCGACGAGGTTGATCGCCTCCGTCGCGTTGCGGGTGAACACGATCTCGTCAGCGGTTGCGCCGACGAAAGCAGCGACCGTCGCACGAGCAGACTCGAACTCGTCGGTCGCCTCTTCGGCCAACTGGTGGGCACCACGGTGCACGGCAGCGTTGTGCCGCTCGTAGAACTCGCGCTCGGCATCCAGCACCTGGCGCGGTTTCTGCGAGGTCGCCCCGGAGTCCAGATAGGTCAGCGGTCGGCCGTCACGGACGGTCCGGGACAAGATCGGGAAGTCCGCTCGCAATGCCTGTATGTCGAAATCAGTCATCAGCACACACTCCTTCCGAGTGGCCCGAATGTCGTTCCCCAGCTCAGGAATTCGCGCCGGCGGTCACGAACCGGTCGTACCCCTCGGCCTCGAGCCGGTCGGCGAGCTCCGGGCCGCCTTCTTCGGCGACCTTGCCGTCGACGAAGACGTGCACGAAGTCGGGCTTGATGTAGCGCAGGATCCGCGTGTAGTGCGTGATCAGCAGGACACCCAGGTCGGTGGCGTCCTTGGCGCGGTTCACGCCCTCGGAGACGATGCGCAGCGCGTCAACATCGAGGCCGGAGTCGGTCTCGTCCAGGATCGCGACCTTCGGCTGCAGCAGCTCCATCTGCAGGATCTCGTGGCGCTTCTTCTCACCACCGGAGAAGCCCTCGTTGACATTGCGCTCGGCGAACTCGGGGTCCATGCGCAGCTGATTCATGGCGCCCTTGACGTCCTTGATCCAGGTGCGCAGCTTCGGCGCTTCGCCGTCGATCGCGGTCTTGGCGGTGCGCAGGAAGTTGGCGACGGTCACGCCAGGAACCTCGACCGGGTACTGCATCGCCAGGAAGATGCCCGCCCGCGCGCGCTCGTCGACACTCATCGACAGCACGTCCTCGCCGTCGAGGGTAACGGTTCCCTGGGTGATGGTGTACTTCGGGTGGCCGGCGATGCTGTAGGCCAGCGTCGACTTGCCCGAACCATTGGGGCCCATGATCGCGTGCGTCTCGCCCGACTTCACCGTCAGGTTGACGCCCTTGAGGATCTCCTTGGTGCCCTGCTCGGTGTCGACCGTGACGTGCAGGTCGCGAATCTCCAACGTTGACATATCTTTTCGCTCTTCTCTCAAACTCTTGCGACGGAGACGTAGACGTCGTCGCCGTCGATCTTCACGGGATACACAGCAATGGGGCGCGTGGCCGGCAGACCGGTCGGCGCGCCGGTGATCAGGTCGAAACGCGACCCGTGCAGCCAGCACTCGATGGTGCAGCCCTCGACATCGCCTTCGGACAACGAGACGTTCGCGTGCGAGCAGGTGTCGCTCACCGCATGCACGGAGCCGTCCTCGACCCGCACGATGGCCACGGGGACGCCGTCGATCTCGGCGCGAGCGGCACCGACAGTCGGCAGTTCCTGCAGAGCGCAGACCCTGACGAAGTCGCTGACTTCGGCAGAACCGGTCACGAGTGCGCCCCGGCGGCGAGTTCCGCCTCGATCGCCGTCATCAGCGGGTCGACGACCTCCGGCACACCGATCTTGCCGACGATGTCGGCGAAGAATCCGCGCACCACCAGACGCCGTGCCTCGCCCTCGGGGATGCCCCGCGACTGCAGGTAGAACAACTGCTCGTCATCGAAGCGACCGGTCGAGGAGGCATGCCCGGCACCGGCGATGTCGCCGGTCTCGATCTCCAGGTTCGGCACCGAGTCGGCACGCGCGCCGTCGGTCAACACCAGGTTGCGGTTCAGCTCGTAGGTCTCGATGCCTTCGGCCTCGGCGCGGATCAGCACATCCCCCACCCAGACGGTGTGGGCCGAATCCCCTTGCAGGGCACCCTTGTACGTCACCAACGAGGTGCACCGCGGGGCGTTGTGGTCGACGAACGAGCGGTGCTCGAGGTGCTGGCCCGCATCGGCGAAGTAGACACCGAGCAGCGTCGCGTCACCACCAGGCCCGGCATACCGGACGTTGGTGTTGATGCGGACGATGCCACCGCCGAGGGTGACCGCGATGTGGCGGTATGCCGCATCCCGACCGACCAGCGCGTCGTGCTGCGCGAGGTGGATCGCGCTGTCGTCCCACTGCTGAACGGTGACCACGGTCAGGTCGGCTCCGTCGCCGACGACGACTTCGAGGTTGCCGGTGTGGTCAGAAGCACCCGTGTGCTCCAGCACGACAACGGACTTGCTGTGACGCTGAGCCTCGACGACATGGTGGGCGTTGCTGCGCCGACCGGCGCCACGACCGTGCACGTGGACGCGGACGGGTTCGGTCAGCTGCGCTTCGGCCGGGATCCGGACGTGCAGTGCTTCACCACTGTTGGCAGAGGCGACGACCGCGGCGCGGTCAGCGGGGACCAGCACGGTGCCCCGGGGAGCCTGACCGGCGGCCAACGAGCCGAGCTCGACACCCTCGGTGCCGGTCGTCGTGATCTCGACCGCGCCCTCGTCGGTGGCTGCGTCGGACAGCAGGTTCGTGAGCCGGTCGACGGGGGTGAACCGCCATTCCTCCTCACGACCGTGCGGCACCGCGAAGTCGGCGACTTCGAAGGACGTACGGCGTTCGGCGCGCGACTGGTCCGGGATGGGCTGACCACTGGCCTGGGCGGCCGGGTCGGTGTGGGTTCGTGCTTCGGGCGTCAGCAACGACATCAGCCGACGGCTCCTTCCATCTGCAGTTCGATGAGGCGGTTGAGTTCGAGGGCGTACTCCATCGGCAACTCGCGAGCGATCGGCTCGACGAAGCCGCGGACGATCATCGCCATGGCTTCTTCCTCGGTCATGCCGCGGGACATCAGATAGAACATCTGGTCCTCGCTGACCTTGGAGACGGTGGCCTCGTGGCCCATCTGCACGTCGTCCTCGCGGACGTCGACATACGGGTAGGTGTCGGAGCGGCTGATCTGGTCGACCAGCAGCGCGTCGCACACGACGCTGGACTTCGAGCCGTGAGCACCTTCGAGGATCTGCACGAGCCCGCGGTATGACGTGCGTCCACCGCCGCGTGCCACCGACTTCGACACGATGGTCGAGCTGGTGTTGGGCGCGGCGTGCACCATCTTGGAGCCGGCGTCCTGGTGCTGTCCTTCGCCGGCGAAAGCGATCGAGAGGGTCTCACCGCGTGCGTGCTCACCGAGCAGGAAGACCGCGGGGTACTTCATCGTCACCTTCGAGCCGATGTTGCCGTCGATCCACTCCATGGTGGCGCCGGCCTCGCAGGTCGCGCGCTTGGTCACCAGGTTGTAGACGTTGTTCGACCAGTTCTGGATCGTCGTGTAGCGCACGCGGGCGCCCTTCTTGACCACGATCTCGACCACGGCCGAGTGCAGCGAGTCCGACTTGTAGATCGGCGCGGTGCAGCCCTCCACGTAGTGCACGTAGGAGTCCTCGTCCGCGATGATCAGGGTCCGCTCGAACTGGCCCATGTTCTCGGTGTTGATGCGGAAATACGCCTGCAGCGGGATGTCGACGTGGACGCCCTTGGGCACGTAGATGAACGAACCGCCCGACCACACGGCGGTGTTGAGCGCGGCGAACTTGTTGTCGCCGGAGGGGATCACCGAGCCGAAGTACTCGCGGAACAGGTCCTCGTGCTCGCGCAGACCCGAGTCGGTGTCGACGAAGATGACGCCCTTTTCCTCCAGGTCCTCGCGGATCTGGTGGTAGACGACCTCGGATTCGTACTGCGCCGCCACACCGGCGACCAGCCGCTGCTTCTCCGCCTCCGGGATGCCGAGCTTGTCGTAGGTCGCCTTGATGTCCTCGGGCAGTTCCTCCCACGACGTGGCTTGCTTCTCGGTGGACTTCACGAAGTACTTGATGTTCTGGAAGTCGATGCCGGTGAGGTCCGAACCCCACGACGGCATGGGCTTCTTGTCGAACAGCTGCAGGGCCTTCAGCCGGCGCTGCAGCATCCAGTCCGGCTCCGACTTGCGGCCGGAGATGTCGGCGACGACCTCGGGCGACAGACCGCGCTTCGCACTGGCGCCGGCGACGTCGCTGTCGGCCCAGCCGTACTCATAACGACCGATGTCCTTCAGTCCCGGGTTGAGCTCTTCGATGGTGCTCATCGCGAATGCCTTTCAGTCGCATGGGATGGGGCGGTTGGTACGAAAGTGGTGCACACATGATCGCCGCGGGCCAATGACGCGAGCCGCTGCACGTGTACGCCGAGGGTCGAAGAGAAGGCCTTCGCCTCCTGATCGCAGAACTGCGGGAAGTCGGCCGCAACGTGTTGCACGGGGCAGTGCCCTTGGCACAACTGCACGCCGGCCAACGGTGTTCCGTCACCGACCGGCCGGGTGGTCGCAGCAAATCCTTCGTCGGTGAGCGCCTTCGCAAGGGCGGCCGTGCGGTCACCGATGTCGGGACCTGCCGCATCGACCCGCGGACGGACACGTGTGGCGAGCGCCTCGGCACGCTCGCGAGCGAATTGCGTCACCGCCTCCTCGCCGCCGGTCTCGTCGAGGAATTTCAACAAGGACGCGGCCAGGGACGCGTAGTCGCTGCGCAGACTCGCATGGCCCTTGTCACTGACCACGAACGCTCGTGCCGGGCGGCCACGCTTGCGCCCACCGACACGGGGAAGCTCTCGATCTTCCACGAAGCCCTCGGCCGCCAGTCCTTCAAGGTGTCGGCGCACAGCGGCGGAGGTGAGGCCGAGGGTCTCCGCGAGAGCAGCTGCGGTGACCGGCCCACGTTCGGAAATCGTGCGCAGCACCCGGTCGCGCGTACGCACGTCCGTGGATGCAGGTCCGATATTCACAACACAAGTGTGACGTAATTACCAATCACGTCTCCAGACAGGCAAACCTAACCTCCGGCATCCAGCCCGGAGCCCCACCCTCTCGCCTCGGGACCAGTCACATCGACAACCGTCAGCAGGCCGGCAAGAGACCCAGTTGCTGCTTGGCGATCAGAACCCGCTCGGACGCCGTCCAGATCTTGTTCGCGAACTCATGATTGTTCTGCGCGAGCGACACGACAGCGCTCACCATCGCGGGCACCGACGCCGGATCGACCGTGAGCAGGACGTCGCCGTATGCATTGAAGAAGTTCACGGCACGCGTGCCGTAGGAGTACGGCGACATGGCCACTGCATCGCCGAGGTCGTCACTGATGACCAGGCCGGTGAAGCCGAGCGTGTTGCGCAACCAGCCGATGGTGGATGCGGAGAACACCGCCGGCTGGGACGCGTCGATGTGGTTGTAGATCGCCGAGGACACCATGATGAACGCGCCGCCCTGCGAGATGGCCTCCTTGTAGGGCTGGATCATCGAACCCGTCTTGGTGGTCACGGTGTCGTGCACCCAGGAGGAGGTGTCGGTGTTCTGGTGCACGTACCCCAGCCCCGGGAAGTGCTTCGTCGCGGTGTCGACGCCCGCGAGACGCATGCCGCGGATCACCGATCCGACATCCGAGGTCACCACCGACGTGTTGTAGGAGTATTCGCGCTGGAACTGTCCGATCGGCGGGTTGGCGGCAGCACCGGCGGCACTTCCGACGGTGTCCCCCACCGGAGCAAGGTCGACATTCACCCCCACGGACTTCAGTTGCGCACCCCACGCGGCGGCGTTGGCCTGCTCGGTCTGCCAGTCCCACCGCCCCTGCGCCAGAGCCGTGGGCATCGCGGAAAAGCCCGGGCCTTGCAGCACCTGGACTTCGCCACCCTCCTGGTCGGTGCCGACGAAGGGCCGTACGGCATACGTCGCGGCACTCGTCATCCGGCCACGGATGGCAGCAGTCGTGGCCGATGGCGCCGCTTTGCCGTCGTAGCTGCGACCGGACAGGAACGCATTGCCGATGTGATAGCTGCCGATGTCGGCGAGCAGCGCACTCGAGGCACCGGTCGCCGGTGTTCCGACCATGAACAACTGACCCACGCGCTGCTGCAGCGTCATACGGCTCATCAAGGTGTCGACGCTGCACGCACTTGCGAACTGGCGGCTGGCGAACTCGTGATGCGCACTCTGGTGATGCGCAGCCTGGTGAGCCGACAGCGCTGCATGCGCCGGTGCCGAAATGCCGACCGCCCCCGCTGCCATGACGGTCGACACCACACCAGCTGTGACCAGACGGCCTCGTCGAAATCCCATCGATCCCACCCCTACACCCGCGATGACAGAGAATTCACATAAGTTTACTGCCGAGCACTCAGGTCCCGACCCTGCGAAACCGCAGTACTTTCAAGCCACCTAGAATCGATCCCTGTGACTGAAGCCGAAACTGTGGTGGTTGATCAGGTCACCCACCATTACGGCAGCAAACAGGCACTTGACCGGATGAGTTGGGCGGCTCCGGCCGCAGCAATCACCTGTGTTCTCGGGCCCAACGGCGCCGGCAAGACCAGCATCATGGAGATGGCCGAGGGCCTGCGTCGCCCCGACTCCGGAACCATCCGGGTGCTGGACACCGACCCGTGGCACGCCTCGGCGGAGCATCGTGCCCGAGTCGGCGTGATGCTGCAGGACGGCGGCCTGCCCGGTTCTGTCAGGCCACTACGTCTGCTGAAGCATCTGGCCGCGCTGTATGACGAGCCGGACGCTCTTCCGGCCCTCGTCGACGCGCTCGGTATCGGTGACTTCCAGCGAACCAACCTGCGGCGCCTGTCCGGTGGTCAGCGACAGCGCGTCGCCTTGGCTGCCGCACTCGTAGGCCGCCCGAAGGTCGCATTCCTCGACGAGCCGAGCGCCGGCCTCGATCCGCATGCTCGGCTCGACGTCTGGGATCTCGTGCGAGAACACCGCGACCGCGGCACGACGATCGTGGTGACGACCCACTCGTTCGAAGAGGCCGAGCGCCTCGCCGACCAGGTCATCATCGTCGCCGGCGGCTCGGTCGTGGCACAGGGCGACGTCGCGACCGTGAGCGGCACCGTCGGCCTCGAACAGACATACTTCGACCTCACCCGCCGCAGCAAGGACACCGCACGATGAGCACGACGGCATCGAGGGCACGGGCACAAGCGGCCTTTGAGACGCGAACCCTGTTGTCCAACGGAGAACAACTGCTCGTCTCCCTCATCATCCCGGCGTTGGTGCTCATCGGTCTCGCGATCACCAAGACACCGAATCTCGGGCACGGTCGGCGTATCGACCTGGTGGTGCCGGGCGTCCTGGCTCTCGCGATCGTCTCCACCGCATTCACCGGTCAGGCCATCGCGACCGGCTTCGACCGACGTTATGGCGTTCTGCGGTTGTTCGGTGTGACCCCGCTGGGTCGCACCGGCCTACTGGCAGGCAAGGCGATCGCCGTCTTCGTCGTCGTGCTGCTCCAGACGGTCTTGCTGTCGGTTCTCGGCGTGTGCCTGGGCTGGCATCCGCATCTCAGCGGTGTCGTGGTGGCCGCGATCCTGATGGTCGTCGGCACCTGGACCTGGGTGTCGATCGCTCTGCTGATCGCCGGGGTCCTGCGGGCAGAGGCGGTGCTCGCCGTCGCCAACCTCATTTGGATTCTTCTTGCTGCCGGCGGCGGACTGATCTATCCGACCGACCGGATGCCGACGACGCTGGGCACCGCCATACGTCTGCTGCCGTCCGGTGCCCTCGGGAACGGGCTTCGCGACGCGCTGAACGGACACGATGTGCGCTTGGCCGTGCCCTTGCTGGTGCTTGTGGTCTGGGGTGGTCTGGCGACTGCGCTGACCGCACGGTTCTTCAAGTGGAGCGACTGATGCGTTTGCCGGTGCCGGAATCCGCCCCGCTCGACGACGCCGGGTCCCGTTGGTTGCGGCGGCTGTTCTGGCTTAACCTGATCGTCGAGATCGGCATCGTGCTCACGGGCGGACTGGTGCGACTCAGCGGCAGCGGTCTCGGGTGCCCCGACTGGCCAGAGTGCGTCAGCGGGTCACTGACGCCCGTGGCACACCAGGCTCAGACGTGGCACAAGTACGTCGAATTCAGCAATCGCATGCTCACCAGTGTCGTGAGTATCGTCGCCGTCGCACTGCTCGTGGGCATCATCCTGGATATGCGACGCGGCAGCGGCCGAAAGCATCTGTGGCAGCCCGTCGTGCTCATCCTCGTGGGTATCGCGGTACAGGCTGTGGTCGGCGGCATCTCGGTGCTGATGAAGCTCAACCCCGTGATCGTGGCCACCCACTTCCTGGCCTCGATGGTGCTCGTGTCTGCATCCGCCTGGTTGGTATGGCGGTCCTACGAGGGCGATGGACGGGCCACACCGATCATCCGCCACGAGGTCCGCTGGCTCGCTCTGGCGACCAGTGCTGCCTGTGCAGTGGTGCTGGTGCTCGGAACCATGACCACCGGCGCCGGCCCGCATTCCGGCGACGCCAAGGAGCCTGCACGACTGCACATCGCCGTGCGCACGATCGCGTGGCTGCACGCGGACTCGGTGATGCTGTTCTGCGGACTGGTCGTGGCAATGCTGCTGTGCTGTGTGCTCGTCGCGTCCGAACCGCTGCCCAAGCGCGCCTGGACCCTGGTGCTCATCATCACGATCTTGCAGGGCGCTCTCGGGTACACCCAGTACTTCCTCGGCGTGCCGGCGACCCTGGTGGAGTTCCACATGCTCGGCGCCACGTTGCTCGTCGTTGCGGTCACCTGGGGGGTCCTCAGCCTGCGTCGACGCGACTGAACAGAGTCCGCGCCGGTCTCCAGCAAGGCCCGACCCCGCCTCCTGCGATATTCGACGCCGGGGCGCCTCGCCTTTAGAGATTGCGCGGGTAGGTCATGGCCGGTGTGTGGGTCTGGGTTCCAGCGGTGGGTGGTCCAGGCGGTGCGGATGAGGAGTCGGGTGATGGTGATTGTCTTGGCCAGGGCGATGAACGCGTTGATGAGGCGATGAACGCGTTGATGACCTGGGTGCGTCGTTCGGTGCGGACGCGGAGATCCCACTGGTAACAGACACGCGCGGTGAGTCCCACCCGCCACATACGCCACGCTAGCAACGCTGGGGTGGTTGGAAAGACGATTACTTCCGGTCGCGGTCGCGATACTGGGAAGTAATCGTCATCTCGACCATGCACTCGCTGTGCCGGGGCAGTCCGGGCACCCGTACGTCGCCGATTCGGCGACGTACGGAGGGCGATGGCGGGCACGGTGCATCCTGATGATCAGCGTTTTTCTCACAAATCACACTGGTAACAGACACCGTGCCCGCCCCACGGCAACGCCACGCCGAACACCTACCCGCGCGATCTCTTAGCCGCCATACCGTCGAATCTCCGAGGGACCACCCGAGTCATCTTCGACGACAGGACGCCAGTTGCCGCCACAGCGTCGAATATTGGCCCAAGAGGCCACGCCGATCAGTGTCGCGGCCCCTCACCTCAGCGAGAACCACTGCCTTGATTCAGCTGCTTCAGTTCCGCCCGAACTCCTGCTCAGTGCAGGGTGATGTGCAGCAGCGGATCGATCGCGACGGCGATGAAGACCAGCGTCAGATAGCTGATGGAGTAGTGGAACAGCCGCATCGGCTTCAGCACGCTGTATGGCGCACCTGCCTTCGCGCGCTGCAGCAGTCGGTGTGCCTCGACCAGGAACAAGCCACCCGCGCCAAGAGCAACGACGGTGTAGATCACGCCCATGTCCGCCACGGGAACGAGCACCAAGGTCGTGGCGACCGTGACCCAGCTGTAGATCACGATCTGCCGGCCGACCGCGACGTCCTCGGCCACCACGGGCAGCATCGGCACCCCGGCAGCGGCGTAGTCGTCGCGAAACCGCATCGACAACGGCCAGTAGTGCGGCGGAGTCCAGAAGAACACGATGAGAAACAGCACCAGCGCCGACCAACTCAGCGAGTTGGTCACCGCCGACCAGCCGATGAGCGCCGGCATACAGCCCGCGACTCCGCCCCAGACGATGTTCTGCGAGGTACGACGTTTGAGCAGGATCGTGTAGAAACCGACATACAGGACGACGGCAGCGAGCGACAGGGCGGCCGACAGCCAGTTGACCAGCAGGCCGAGCCACAGGGCCGACACGGCGCACAGCACGAGTCCGAAGGTCAGGCCGGCCCGCGGCGAGATCACACCCGTCGCCATCGGGCGGCCCTCGGTGCGATGCATCAACCGGTCGATGTCGCGGTCGAGATAGCAGTTCAGCGCATTGGCCGAGCCGGCCGACAACGAGCCGCCGACAAGCGTGGCCAAGATGAGCCAGACCGACGGGATCCCCCGGTCTGCGAGAAACATCACCGGAAAGGTCGTCACCAGCAGCAACTCGATGATGCGCGGCTTGGTCAACGAGACGTAGTCGCGGATCACCTGCCCACGCGGCCGTTGCGTCATCTGCGGTTGGTCGGTCGAAGCGCGGCCGTCGGCCGGGCGCGGCTCGATCGCAGTCACAGTGTCCTTCAAGGGGTTTCGCGTCGGTCGCGGCAGGATGGCTCGCAACCCGAATGCGTCCAGTCTAGCCCGCCGAGACTGTGTGACCGATGAAAGGTCCCCGGGTCTAGGCTCGTTTGCGGAAGTTCAAGATCTCCACTTTTTCTAGGAGCACTCAGTCGTGAGCCAGAACCCCGCAAACCACCTGGGCAACCGGGACGCCTCGTTATCCACCCCGGTCGCAGACGCCGCCGGATGGTCGGACATCGACGTGCGTGCCGTGGACACCGTCCGGGTGCTCGCCGCCGACGCCGTGCAGAAAGTCGGCAACGGCCACCCCGGCACAGCGATGAGCCTCGCGCCACTTGCCTACCTGCTCTATCAGCAGGTGATGCGCATCGACCCGAGCGACCCTGAGTGGATCGGCCGCGACCGCTTCGTCCTCTCCTGCGGCCACTCGAGCCTGACGCAGTACATCCAGCTCTACTTCAGCGGCTACGGCCTCGAACTCGACGACCTCAAGGCGCTGCGCACCTGGGGTTCGCTCACGCCGGGTCACCCCGAGGTCCACCACACCAAGGGTGTCGACATCACGACCGGCCCGCTCGGCTCGGGCATCGCCTCGTCCGTCGGTATGGCGATGGCTGCTCGCCGCACGCGCGGCATGCTCGACCCCGACGCCGCCCCCGGCACCAGCCCCTTCGACCACCGCGTGTGGGTCATCGCCTCGGACGGTGACCTGATGGAGGGCGTCTCCGCCGAGGCCGGCTCGCTCGCCGGTCACCAGGAGCTCGGCAACCTCATCGCCTTCTACGACCAGAACCAGATCTCGATCGAGGACGACACCAACGTCTCGTTCACCGAGGACGTCGCAGCCCGCTACCGCGCCTACGGCTGGCACGTGCAGGAGGTCGACTGGCGCCGCGGGTCCAGCCCGAAGGGCGACGAGGGCACGTATGTCGAAGACGTCGACGCGCTGCTGGCCGCCATCGAAGAAGCCAAGCAGGTCACCGACAAGCCGTCGCTGATCGCGCTGAAGACCGTGCTGGCGTGGCCGGCACCCACCAAGCAGGGCACCGGCAAGGCGCACGGCTCCGCACTCGGCGACGAGGAGGTCGCTGCCACCAAGAAGTTGCTCGGCTTCGACCCCGACAAGACCTTCGAGGTCGAGGACGACGTGATCGCCCACACCCGCAAGGTCGCCGACCGCGGCCGCGAGGCGCACGCACAGTGGCAGACGTCCTTCGACTCCTGGAAGTCCGCCAATCCGGAGGGCCACACACTCCTTGAGCGTCTGCTGGGCAACGGTCTGCCCGACGGATTCGAGGACGCCTTCCCGACGTTCGAGGCCGACGCCAAGGGCATCGCCTCCCGTGCCGCCTCCGGCAAGATCCTCACCGCACTCGGTCCGGTCATGCCGGAACTCTGGGGCGGCTCGGCGGACCTGGCCGAGTCCAACAACACGACCATGGAAGGCCAGCCCAGCTTCGTGCCGGACAACTGGCAGACCACAGCGTGGAGCGGCTCGCCATACGGCCGCGTGCTGCACTTCGGCATCCGCGAGAACGCCATGGGTATGGCACTCAACGGCATCGCGCTGTCCGGCCTGACCCGCGTGTATGGCGGAACCTTCCTGGTCTTCTCCGACTACATGCGCCCGGCCGTGCGCCTCGCCGCCATACAGAAGCTGCCGGTGACCTTCGTGTGGACACACGACTCGGTGGGTCTGGGCGAGGACGGCCCGACGCACCAGCCGATCGAACACCTGGCCACCTTGCGCGCGATGCCGGGCCTGGACGTCATCCGGCCGGGCGATGCCAACGAGACAGCGGTCGCGTGGCGCACGATCCTGCAGCACTTCGACCGTCCCGCCGCGCTGGTGCTGTCCCGTCAGGCGCTGCCGACCCTCGATCGCACTGAATACGCCTCTGCGGACGGCGTCGCCAAGGGCGCCTACGTGCTGGCCGACACCGATGGCACGCCGGACGTGATCCTCATCGCGACCGGGTCCGAGGTCGACCTGGCCGTTCAGGCGCGGAAGACCCTGGCCGAGTCCGGCGTTGCTGCTCGTGTGGTGTCCATGCCGTGCCGTGAGTGGTTCGAGCAGCAGCCCGAGGATTACCGCAACGAGGTGCTGCCGCCCTCGGTGCGCGCCCGGGTCAGCGTCGAGGCCGCGACACCCTTCGGGTGGCACGACATCGTCGGCGACGCGGGCCGTGCCATCGGCATCGACCACTTCGGCGCCAGCGCCGACGGCAAACTGCTGCTGGAGAAGTTCGGCTTCACCGTCGAGGCCGTCGTCACCGCCGCACAGGACTCGATCGCCGCAGTCGCAGCCGGCTGAGCACGATCGCCCAGCACCATCAGGTGCGCCGGTGGGCCCGGCGCACCTGCGGAACTCTCTCTCGACGTTTTTCAGGAGGCATGTGAGATGACAACGAATACTCAGGCACTCAGCGACATAGGCGTCTCGATCTGGTTGGACGACCTGAGCCGCACGCTGATCGGATCCGGTGATCTGCAAAAGCTCATCGACGACCGCAACGTCGTCGGTGTGACCACCAACCCGACGATCTTCGCGGGCGCGCTGTCCGACGGATCGGCATACAACGAGCAGGTGGCACAGCTCGCCGCGGCCGGCACGCCGGTCGACGACGCTGTCTTCGAGATCACCACGCAGGACGTGCACAACGCCGCAAAGGTGCTGCGCCCGGTGTACGACGCCACGGACGGCCAGGACGGTCGCGTGTCGATCGAGGTCGACCCCCGCCTGGCCAAGGACACCGACGGCACCATCGCCATGGCCCGCAAACTGTGGGCCAAGGTCGACCAGCCCAACGCCATGATCAAGATCCCGGCGACCGTCGAGGGCCTGCCCGCGATCACCGCCGCCCTCGCCGACGGGATCAGCGTCAATGTCACGCTGATCTTCTCGCTGGAGCGCTACCGCGGCGTCATGAACGCCTTCCTCGCCGGGCTCGAGCAGGCCCGCGAGAACGGCAAGGACCTCTCCTCGATCCGCTCGGTGGCGTCGTTCTTCGTGTCGCGGGTCGACACCGAGATCGACAAGCGCCTGGACGCCATCGGCTCCGAGGACGCCAAGGCCCTCAAGGGCAAGGCCGGCGTCGCCAACGCGCGGCTGGCCTACCAGGCCTTCGAAGAGGTCTTCGCCACCCCGCGCTGGCAGACCCTCGCTGCGGACGGTGCCCACCGGCAGCGTCCGTTGTGGGCCTCCACCGGCGTGAAGGACCCGGCCTACCCCGACACGTTGTATGTCGTCGACCTCGCGGTGTCCGACACCGTCAACACGATGCCGCCCAAGACGCTCGAAGCGCTGGCCGACCACGGCGAGCCCAACGGCGACCAGGTGACCGGCAGGTATGACGAGGCTGCCGCGGTGCTCGACACTCTCGAAGGCCAGGGCATCTCCTACGCCGACGTCGTGGCCGTCCTCGAACGTGAGGGTGTCGAGAAGTTCGACAAGTCCTGGGACGAGCTGCTGGACTCGGTGAAGTCGGAGCTCGACAAGGCAGGTGCTGCCAAGTGACCACCTCCGACGTGAGCATCGTCGCTGTCGGCGATGCCGCCGACGCCATCGAATCGGCAGTTCCGGTGCTGGTGAAGGAGAACTTCGCCAGCCGCCTGTTCGCCAAGGACGCCACCCTGTGGGGCAAGGAAGCGGAGTCCGAGGCCGCCAAACGGCTCGACTGGGTCGGCCTCGCCGAGACCTCGCGACCACTCGTCGCAGAGATCACCCAGTTGCGCGCACAGTTCACCGACGCCGGTCTCGACCGCGTCGTGTTGTGCGGCATGGGTGGCTCGTCTCTTGCCCCCGAGGTCATCTGCGCCACCGACGGTGTGCCGATCACCGTGCTCGACTCCTCCCAGCCGGACATGGTGCGCGCCGCTGTGGCCGATCGCCTCGACCGCACGGTCGTCGTGGTGTCGTCGAAGTCCGGCTCGACCGTCGAAACCGACTCCCAGCGCAGGGTGTTCGAGCAGGCGTTCCGCGAGGCGGGCATCGACCCGACCGAGCGCATCGTGGTCGTGACCGACCCCGGCAGCCCGCTCGACAAGGACGCCCGCGAGACCGGCTACACCGTCATCAATGCCGACGCCGGGGTCGGCGGCCGCTACTCCGCCCTGACCGCCTTCGGCCTGGTGCCCAGCGGTCTGGCCGGTGCGGACATCGGCCGGCTGCTGGACGAAGCCGAAGCCGTCAGCGACCTGTTCGCCACCGATGATGTCGACAACCCGGCACTGCGCCTCGGCGCCGCGCTCGGTGGCACCTCTCCGCTGCGTGACAAGATCCTGCTGATCAGCGCCGGCACCGCCAACGTCGGCTTCGGCGACTGGGCCGAGCAGCTCATCGCCGAGAGCACCGGCAAGGACGGCAAGGGTCTGCTGCCGGTCGTGGTGGGCGATGCTCCGACCGGGCCGCTGTTGGCGGACGAACTCTGGGTCTACCTGGTCTCGGGCGACGACGAGTCGGCCCACCCCGGTGACACGGCGGTCCAGGTCAGCGGTTCGCTGGGCGCCGCGATGCTCCTGTGGGAGGTCGCCGTCGCGGCTGCCGGCCGGCTGATCGGCATCAACCCGTTCGACCAGCCGGACGTCGAGTCCGCCAAGGCTGCCGCCCGCGAGCTGCTGGGCAAGGGCACCGGTTCGGCATCCGCACCGGCCTTCACCGACGGTGCCGTCGAGGTGCGCTCGATGGGTCCGGACTTCCTGGGCAGTGCCGACACCGTGTCGGCCGCGATCTCGGCGCTGCTCGGTCAGCTGCCCGAGCACGGCTATCTCGCGGTCATGGCGTATGTCGATCGCATCGCCGACCAGTCCCTGGCGGATGTCCGCGTGCCCCTGGCGACCAAGCTCAACCGCCCGGTGACCTTCGGTTTCGGTCCGCGCTTCCTGCACTCGACCGGTCAGTACCACAAGGGTGGTCCGGCGGACGGTATCTACCTGCAGATCACGACCACGCCGATCGAGGATCTCGCCATACCGGGCCGCGAGTTCACCCTGGGCGAATTCATCGCCTCCCAGTCGGCCGGTGACGCCTCGGTGCTCGCCGACCACGGTCGACCGGTGCTGCAGCTGCACCTGACCGACCACGACGCCGGTCTGGCTCAGATCCAGCAGGCGATCGCCCAGGTCACTGCTTCATGAGTCCTGCGCGTGTAGCCCGCGGTCACAACCCGCTGCGGGAGGCCGACGACCGTCGGCTTCCCCGCATCGCGGGTCCGTGCTGCATGGTGATGTTCGGTGTCACCGGAGACCTGGCCCGCAAGAAGTTGCTGCCCGCGATCTACGACCTGAGCAACCGCGGCCTGTTGCCGCCGGGTTTCTGCCTCGTGGGTTTCGCCCGGCGCGACTGGGACGACCAGGACTTCTCCAAGATCGTGTATGACGCGGTCCGGGCCGGCGCCCGCACTCCCTTCCGTGAGGAGGTGTGGCGCCACCTGGCCGACGGCCTGCGTTTCGTGACCGGCACCTTCGACGACGACGCCGCCTTCGACGAGCTGACCCGTCAGGTGCACGAACTCAACGAGGAGCGGGGGGCCGGCGGCAACGTCGCGTTCTATCTGTCCGTGCCGCCGAGTGCCTTCTCGACCGTGTGCAACCAGCTCGAGCGCTGCGGTTTGTCCGAGCCGACCGACGACTCGTGGCGGCGCGTTGTCATCGAAAAGCCCTTCGGTCACGACCTGGCCAGCGCACGCGCCCTCAACCACACGGTGGAGCGGGTGTTCCCATCGGATTCGGTCTTCCGCATCGACCACTACCTGGGCAAGGAGACTGTCCAGAATCTCTTGGCGTTGCGCTTCGCCAACCAGCTGTTCGAGCCGGTGTGGAACTCGCACTACGTCGATCACGTGCAGATCACGATGGCCGAGGACATCGGTATCGCCGGCCGTGCCGGTTATTACGACGGCATCGGCGCGGCGCGCGACGTCATACAGAACCATCTGCTGCAGCTGGCCGCGCTGACTGCGATGGAGCAGCCGAACTCGTTTGCGGCGAACGCGCTTCGCACCGAGAAGGAGAAGGTCCTGGCGGCCGTCGCACTGCCCGACGACCTGGCTGCGGCCACCGCCCGGGGCCAGTACTCCGCTGGTTGGCAGGGCAGCGAGAAGGTCATCGGCTACCTACAGGAGGACGGCATCGACCCGGCCTCCACCACCGAGACGTATGCCGCGATGAAGCTCGAGTTCCACACCCGCCGCTGGGCGGGGGTGCCGTTTTATCTGCGCACCGGCAAACGCCTGGGCAAGCGGCTCACCGAGATCGCGGTCATCTTCAAACGCGCGCCGCATCTGCCGTTCGCGGACACCGCGACCGAGGAGCTCGGCCAGAACGCCATCGTCATACGTGTGCAGCCGGACGAGGGCACCACGATCAGGTTCGGTTCCAAGGTGCCCGGCGCGAACTCCATGGAGGTGCGCGACGTCACGATGGACTTCGGGTATGGCGCTGCGTTCACCGAGTCCAGCCCCGAGGCCTACGAGCGGCTGATCCTGGACGTGCTGCTCGGTGACCCGCCGTTGTTCCCGCGGCACGAAGAGGTCGAGCTGTCCTGGCAGATCCTCGACCCGGTCGAGCGCTTCTGGGCCCGCAAGGGGCGGCCCGAGGCCTACGAGGCCGGCACATGGGGTCCGTCGAGCGCAGACAAGATGATGGAACGCGACGGGCGACAGTGGAGGATGCCATGATCATCGACCTGCCCGACACGACCACCAAGGACGTCAGCAAGGCGCTGGTGCGGATGCGCAATGACGTCGGCGCCATGACCCTCGGCCGGGTGATGACTCTCATCATCGTGACCGACGAGGCCGGCGCCGAGGAGGCATTGAAGGCCGCCACCCAGGCCAGCCGTCAGCACCCCAGCCGGATCATCGCGCTCGTACGCAGCAACGCCCGCGGCGCGACCCGGATGGACGCACAGGTGCGCATCGGCGGGGACGCCGGTGTCGCCGAGATCGTCGTGCTGCGGCTGTATGGCGAGTTGGCCGCGCACGGCGCGAGTGTCGTGACCCCGCTGCTGGCTGCGGACTCCCCTGTGGTGGCCTGGTGGCCGGTGCACGCGAATGACGTCGCCGGTTCGGCCATCGGCAAGATCGCGACCCGCCGGATCACCGATGCCTCGCTGTCGAAGGACCCGCGCAAGGAGCTGCGCAAGCGTCGCGAGGAGTACGCCAACGGCGACTCCGACATGGCATGGGCACGCACCACCCGATGGCGTGCCTTGCTGGCGACAGCGCTCGACCAACCGCCCTACGAGTCGGTGACCGCGGTCACCGTGACGGGTGCCACGGATTCGGCAAGCACCGACCTGCTCGCCGGTTGGCTCGCGGTCCGGCTGAAGTGCCCGGTGCGCCGCACCAAGGCCAAGCCGGGTGTCGGTTTGGTCAGCGTGCGCATGGAGCGCGCCTCCGGTCCAATCGACCTGGTGCGCACCGGTGGGTCCGCCACGCTCACCCAACCCGGCCAGCCGACCCGCCGGCTCGATCTCACGCGTCCCGGCACAGCGGAGTCACTCAGCGAGGAGTTGCGCCGGTTGGACAAGGACGAGGTCTACCGCGAGGCGCTCGTGCGCGGTATGCCGCTGGTGATCAACTCCGGCAAGACGGCCACCGAGGCCGTCGCGAACGGCAGCGCACCGTCGCCGAGCAGAGCCAAGCGTGCCGCGGCCAAGGCTGCGCAACGCGGAGTCAGTGCGCGGACGCTGGAGAAGATGTCGCCGCCGGCGGGCGCACCGGGTGAATCCGAAGCCGACAAACAGGCGGCGCGTGACGCTGGGTCGGGTGGTTCGAGCAGTTCGGCGGCCGGGAAGGCGACGGCGAAGAAGGCGACCGCGAAGAAGGCGACCGCGAAGAAGGCGACCGCCAAGAAGACGACCGCCAAGAAGGCGACGAAGAAGGCCACCGCAACGCGGACCGCAGCCACGAAGGCCACGCCCCGCACAGCGACGGCCAAGAGGACCGCTGCGGCCGGCGGGACGGCGTCATGACGATCGAGAGGCGCGACACCAAGGACGAACTGGGCCGGGCGATTTCCGAGCGGCTGATCGCCGAGATCGTCGCCGCTCAACAGGCTCGCGGTGTTGCGCACATCGTGCTGACCGGCGGGTCGATGGGCGGTCTCTCGCTGCAAGCTCTGCCGCAGGCATCGGGCATCGACTGGACTGCGCTGCATCTGTGGTGGGGCGACGAGCGATTCCTGCCGGCCGGAGACCCGGAGCGCAATGACACCGAGGCCGACCAAGCGGCGCTGTCCGCGCTGCCGCTGCCCGCAGCCAACGTGCACCGGGTGGCCGGCCCCGATCTGGTGGCTGATGCCGAGGCGAGTGCTGCGGCATACTCGTCGGCCATTCGAGGCGACAAGGCGGGTGACGGGGTCTTCGACGTCGTGATGCTGGGCGTGGGACCGGATGGTCACGTCGCATCGCTGTTTCCGCATCACCCGGCGCAGCGGATCGAGGACGCGATCGCGGTTGCGGTGCACGACTCCCCCAAGCCGCCGCCGACCCGGGTCTCGCTGACGTACGAGTGCCTGTGCCGCAGCCGCCAGGTCTGGTTGATGGTGGCGGGCGCCGAAAAGGCAGACGCGGTGGCTTCTGCGCTGGCGCCCGATGCCGATCGATGGGACGTGCCCGCCAGCGGTGTCCGCGGTCGCGAGCAGACCATCTGGTGGCTGGACTCGACCGCCGCAGCACACCTCTGAGCCTGCTCGTTCACTCTGCCGCGGGGCCGGCGGTCGTCTCCGGCCTCAGGGTTCCCGACGCCCGGCAGCCGCCAGGTTGTCGGCAACCCGCTGGGTCCGCTCCCGGCGCAGCCGTTCTCGCGGGTCGCGTGCCAGCGGCTGTTCGCCGGGCCCGGTGACCGACACCCCGAGGTATTCCAAACGCCAGGTCAGGCGGTACCACCACGACAGACCCGTGGTGTCCTTCGGGATGGGCGTCTTCACCGGCCGGATCCGTTCAACCATCGTCGCAACTCCTTCATACACTAATGTTTAGTGCACTAATAATATGCGGATCCCGGTAGTATCTGCCAGTCGTCCTTCCCAGACACGCTCCCGGAGACAAGATGACCGACGATCCGCTCGCCCTCGAGCAGCAGGTGTGCTTCGCGCTGTCGCGAGCCTCCCGAGCCGTCATCGGCGCCCACCGCCCGGTGCTCGAACCGCTCGGCCTCACGCATCCGCAGTACCTCGTCATGCTCGCGATGTGGGAACGCCGACGGCAGTCGCTCAAGGAACTCAGCACCGCCCTGGCACTGGAGCCGGCGACGCTGTCACCGTTGGTGCGCAGACTGGAGTCTTTCGGGCATGTCACCCGACGACGCGACGACGCAGACGAACGGACTCTCGTCATCGAGCTGACCGACCAGGGACTGGCGCTGCGCGAACGCGCACGCGCCGTGCCGCTGGTGATGATGGAACGCCTCGGCCTGAAGCTGACCGATGTCGAAACTCAGCGAGACCTGCTGAATCTGCTGATCACGGCCAGCGCCGCGGCGCCCGAGGTGACCGACGCGCAACTGGCCATGCTCAGCGGCGCCGATCCGGTGCCGTGAGATACACCGATCGAGTTCGGGTCTTGGTCGTGGGGCTGTGCACGGCGGGATGGTCGGTGGCGGCCCAGCTGGCGAGGAGGTTGAGGTTGTCTGCTGAGGGGGTAGCGGGTTCGGCCGTGTAGGCGGTCAGGATTAGGCCGGGTGCGGCGATGAGTTCCATGGAGTCGTAGGCGAGTTCGAGGTATCCGACTTCGGGGTGGTTGAACGTTTTGATGCCGCCTTTGTGTGCGCGGACGTCATGGGTTCCCCAGCGGGTGCGGAATGCCTCGCTTTGGGTGGCGAGTTGGCCGATGAGTTCGGTGAGAGCGGGGTCGTGAGGGTTGCGGCCGGCTTCGGTTCGTAGCAGCGCAACGGCCACCGAGAGGGCGCCGCCGTAGTCGGGGTAGTAGTCGACGGCGCGGGGATCGAGGAAGTTGAATCGGGCGATGTTGCCGCGATGGTGCGGGTTGCTCAGCACCGGAGAGTACAGCGCGGCTCCGAGCGTGTTCGCGGCGACGATATCGAGGCGGCCGGTGCGCACGAATGCGGCGGCGCCGGTCATGGAGTCCAGGACTCGTTGCATGCTGGCCGACACGTGGGGTTTGCGACGCTGACCAGGGGTGCGGGCGGGTTTGGCGGCGCGGGCGAGGTTGAATAGGTGCTCTCGTTCGATGTCATTCAGCCGTAGCGCAGCGGCGACGGCGTGCAGGACCTCGTCGGACACTCCGGTGATGTGGCCCTTTTCGAGGCGGGTGTACCACTCGGGACTCACCCCGGCCAGCACGGCGACTTCTTCGCGGCGTAGTCCAGGCACGCGGCGGCGTCCGCTGCTGGGTAGACCCACCTGGTCAGGAGTGATCTTCGCGCGCCGGGTTGACAGGAAGTCCCGGATCTCTGCTCGGTTGTCCACCCCTCCACCGTAGGCGTGTCGTCCCTGGGAGCCAGGTTGTGCCGGTACCCCCGATAACGCGACCTGTTTGCGGCGACGAGACCCTTATGTACTGGATGACGTGACGAGTCCTACCGCCCCCAGCACCCTGGTTACGCCGGAGGCCTCAATCGCCTCGGTCCCTGCCGCGACCGCCGACGGCCGCGCCTGGGTCCGAAGCCAGGACACGTGGCCGGGCCATCGCGGTGTGGGCGATGGGTGGTGCGGTCGCCTCGTCTTCTGGGCCGCTCCTGGGTGGCGTGCAGGAGACCGCATGAACGATCAGAGGCCACTTGCGTGGAGCACCGACGAGCTTGCCCATTTCGCCCCCACCGAGGAGATGGCCGCCACCGAGCGAACCGACCCCGCCCACGCCACTTCACCAACAGAAGGAGACCACACACCATGACCGACCACGACACACCACAAGCGACCGGTTGGACCGGAGGGCAGCGAGCGTTCGGCGATTTCGCCCCCGGGCTGGTCCACTACACCGACAAGGTGCTGTTCGACCAGGTATGGGAACGCAAGGGGCTGTCCAAACGGGACCGCGGCCTGATCACCGTCGCCGCACTCGTCGCGACCGGCAAGACCGAACAACTGACCTTTCACCTTGACTACGCCCGCACCAACGGGGCCACCGAGGACGAGCTCAAAGAAGCAATCCTGCACCTGGCGTTCTACACCGGGTGGCCCAACGGCATGTCCGCTATGACCGTCGCCAAGAACATCTTCGATACCAAGGAAACAGCATGAGTGACAACGCATTCGAGCAGATCTTCCCGACCGGGAAGCCCAACGACGCCTTCGCACAGTACTTCATCGGGCAGAGCTACAACGCCCCGGTCGTCTACGGGAGCATCCCAGTCAACAACATCACCTTCGAGCCCGCGTGCCGCAACAACTGGCACATCCACCACGGCACCGACGGCGGAGGCGATCAGGTCCTGATCTGCACCGCCGGGTCCGGCTGGTACCAGGCCGACGGCGAAGAACCGGTCAGCATGGTCCCGGGCACCGCGATCCGCGTCCCGGCCGGCACCAAACACTGGCACGGCGCGAAGGCCGACTCCTGGTTCTCCCACCTGGCCTTCATCACCTCCGGCGAGGGCGTCAGCAACGAATGGCTCGAGCCGGTCACCGACGAGGTGTACGGCCAGCTGCCCACCACCGACGGAAGGTGACCATCATGAGCATCCTGAACGAGACCTACACCCTGACCGGCGGCGTTGAGCTCCCCAAGCTGGGGGCTGGGCACCTGGTTCATCGACGACGAGAAGGCAGCTGACGCCGTCACAGCAGCGATCGAGATCGGCTACCGCAACATCGACACCGCGCAGGCCTACGGCAACGAGCGCGGCGTCGGCGAGGGCGTACACACCTCCGGTGTCGCCCGCGAGGACCTGTTCGTGTCGACGAAGCTGGCCGCGGAGATCAAGGACTTCGGCCAGGCCAGCGTCTTCCCCGTCTACACCGGCAAATGGAACCACGCCTTCGGGACTGTCGGACGAGACCAGACGTCTGAGCCGATGCGTCGAGAGATGCACGAAGCCCGGGACGACCAGGTGTCCCGGGCTTTGTGCAAGTGCCGTATGGCGGTCAGCGAATGAGGCCCCGCTGACGCAGGGTGTCCAGTGCCTCGTCGAGGATCACGGCGCCTTCTTCGTCGCTGCGACGTTCCTTCACGTAGGCCAGGTGCGTCTTGTAGGGCTCGACGCGCGGCGGTGCCGGCGGGTTGTCCTGGTCCTGGCCGGCGGGCAGGCCGCATCGCGGACAGTCCCACGTCTCGGGCACGGCGAGGCCGTGCTCCTGCGCGAAGCTCGGACGGGTGTGGTGCCCGTTGGAGCACCAGTACGACACGACCACACGCGGCGCGGACTCGCCACGTTCGGCTTCGCCCATCGGTCCCGCACCGACGCGGCTGCCACGGATTGCATTGCCACCGGCCACTTCTGCTCCTTAGTGAATGGTTGTCACGCGACGGTCAGGAGAACCGGGCGATGAGTCCGAGTCCGACGACGGCAGCGACCCAGATGAGGCTGGCGATGATCGTCAGGCGATTGAGGTTGCGCTCTGCGATGGAGGACCCACCCAGGTTGCTGCTCACGCCGCCACCGAACATGTCCGAGAGGCCGCCGCCCTTGCCCTTGTGCAACAGGATCAACAGCACGAGGAACAGACCGCTGACGACGACGACAGCTTGTAAAGCGATGCGCAGGGCATCCACGCGGGGACTCACCTTCGGTTGGCGAAATGTATGACGGCGCTGAGCCCTGAACCGGGTCGCGACCTCGGACAAGATTACACGCTGTCACTGGTGCCAGGCTCAGGCCACGACACCCTGGTGCGCCTTGAAGCGGCAGATCGCGGCGAACTCGGCCGGGTCGAGGGATGCGCCGCCGACCAGTGCGCCGTCGACGTCGTCCTTGGCCATGATGGATGCGACGTTGCCGGACTTCACCGACCCGCCGTACAGCAGGCGGACTCCGTCGGCCAGGTCACCGGAGTAGAGCTCGGCCAGCGCGTCGCGCAGCGCGGAGCACACCTCCTGCGCGTCGTCCGGTGTCGCGACCTCACCGGTGCCGATGGCCCACACCGGCTCGTATGCAACCACGATCGATGCAGCGTGCTCGGCGGGCAGGCCCCGAAGAGCGGCGGTCAACTGAGCCACGACATACGGCACGTGCTCGCCCGCCTGACGCACCTCCAGCGACTCCCCGACACACAGGATGGGGGTGAGTCCGTGGCGGTATGCCGCCGTGACCTTGGCGCCGACGACCTCGTCGGTCTCGGCGTGGTGCTCGCGCCGCTCGCTGTGACCCACGACGACATACGTGCAGCCCAGTTTGGCCAGAAAGGCACCGGACACCTCACCGGTGTAGGCGCCGGCGTCGTGTTCGGAGAGATCCTGAGCACCGAACTTCAGCCGCAGCCGGTCACCGTCGATGAGGGTCTGGACCGACCGTATGTCGGTGAACGGGGGCAGCACCGCGACCTCGGTGGCGGCGTGGTCGTGCTTCTTGTCGCGCAGCGTCCAGTCGAGTTTCTGCACCAGCACCGTCGCCTGCTGGTGGTCCAGGTTCATCTTCCAGTTGCCGGCGATCAGGGGCACGCGACCGGCGGGCGCGGCGTCTTTCGTTGCGGCCATCAGTCGTCCAGCACGCTGAGACCGGGCAGCGTCTTGCCTTCGAGGAACTCCAGACTGGCGCCGCCGCCGGTGGAGATGTGGGTGAAGGCGTCGTCGGCGAAGCCCAGTTGGCGCACTGCTGCTGCAGAGTCGCCACCGCCCACGACAGTCGTGGCCCCGGCGGCCGTGGCATCGACGAGAGCCTGCGCGACCTCGCGGGTGCCGTCGGCATACGGAGCCATCTCGAAGGCACCCATCGGGCCGTTCCAGAAGACCGTCTTGGCGGATCGGATCTTGCGCGCGAACAACTGCGCTGACTCCGGACCGATGTCGAGGCCCATCCGGTCGGCAGGTATGGCGCCGGCCGGCACGACCTCGTGCTCGGCATCGGCCGAGAAGGCCGTTGCGGCAACGATGTCGACCGGCAGAACGATGTCGACGCCGCGGTTCTCGGCCTCGACGAGATAGCCGCGGACCCGGGCAACCTGGTCGGCCTCGAGCAGGCTGGTGCCAACCTCATAGCCCTGTGCCGCGAGGAAGGTGAACACCATTCCGCCACCGATGAGCAGCATGTCGGCCTGCTTGAGCAGGTTCTCGATCACGCCGAGTTTGTCGCTGACCTTCGCACCGCCCAGAGCCACGGCATACGGCCGCCGGGGCCGGGTCAGTCGCTCCAGCACGGCCACCTCGGTCTCGACGAGGCCGCCGGCCGCCTGCGGCAGCCGCTCGGCGATGTCGTAGACACTGGCCTGCTTGCGGTGGACCACACCGAAGCCGTCGCTGACGAAGACGTCGGCCAGGTGTGACAGCTGATCCGCGAAGGCACCACGCTCGGCGTCGTCCTTGCTGGTCTCGCCCGGGTTGAACCGCAGGTTCTCCAACAACGCCACGTCGCCGTCATTGAGCCGGTCGACGGTGCCATTGGCAGACTCACCGACGGTGTCGGTGGCGAACAGCACTGGAAAATCGAGCAGTTCGGACAACCGGTCGGCGACTGGACGCAGCGAGTACTTCTCCTCGGGAGCGCCCTTCGGCCGGCCCAGGTGGGCGCACACGACCACGCGCGCGCCCGCCTGCGACAGTGAGCGGATCGTCGGCACGGATGCGCGGACCCGGCCGTCATCGGTGATAGCGCCGCTCGAGTCCAGCGGGACGTTCAGGTCGCTGCGCACCAGGACGGTCTTGCCGCGCAGGTTGCCCAGATCGGAGATCGTGCGCATCTGGGGTCAGAGATCCTTGCCGACGAGACCGACCAGGTCGACCAGGCGGTTGGAGTAACCCCACTCGTTGTCGTACCAGCCGACAACCTTGACCTGGTTGCCGATGACCTTGGTCAGTCCGGAGTCGAAGATGCACGACGCCGGGTCGGTGACGATGTCGGAGGACACGATCGGGTCGCTGGTGTAGCGCAGGAACTTGCCGTCGGCGGCCTTTTCGACCGCGGCGTTGACCTCTTCGACAGTGGTCTCGCGACCGGCCTCGAAGGTCAGATCGGTGGCCGAGCCGGTGGGCGTCGGCACGCGCAGGGCGTAGCCGTCGAGCTTGCCCTTCAACTCCGGCAGCACCAGGCCGATCGCCTTGGCGGCACCGGTCGAGGTCGGCACGATGTTGAGTGCCGCGGCACGTGCACGACGGGGGTCCTTGTGCGGACCGTCCTGCAGGTTCTGGTCCTGGGTGTAGGCGTGGATCGTCGTCATCAGGCCCTTGACGATGCCGAACTCGTCGTTCAGCGCCTTAGCCATCGGGCCGAGACAGTTGGTGGTGCAGGACGCGTTGGAGATGATGTGGTGTGCCGCCGGATCGTACTGACCGTCGTTGACACCCATCACGATCGTGATGTCCTCGTTCTTGGCCGGCGCCGAGATGATGACCTTCTTCGCCCCACCGGCGATGTGCACCTTGGCCTTCTCGGCATCGGTGAAGATGCCGGTGGACTCCACGACGATGTCCGCGCCGAGTTCGCCCCAGGGCAGGTTTGCGGGGTCTCGCTCCGCGAAGGCTTTGAAGGTCTTGCCGCCGGCGGTGATCTCGGTGTCCGTCGCGGTGACGTCGCCGTCGAAGCGGCCCAGGATCGAGTCGTACTTCAGCAGCAACGCCAAGGACTTGTTGTCGGTCAGGTCGTTGACACCGACGATCTCGATGTCGGCTCCGGAAGCCACGACGGCCCGGAAGAAGTTGCGGCCGATGCGACCAAAGCCATTGATTCCAACACGGACGGTCATCTGTGGACTCATCTCTTTCCTGCTCGGATGGGTGTCTGACACGTGGGAACGGCGCGACACGCGCCGGATCGTTCGACGCCCCGACCTTATGGGATGACTGAGCAGTAACCGGCACCAGCCGGCCGAGCCGACCACGGAGTGGACGTGACGCCCGTCATACGGACGTATGTCGGGTGGCCTTCGCCATGGCTCAGCTGTCGAGCATCTCCGGGGTGAGGTTGGCGTCGGTGCCGGGAATGCCGAGCTCGGCGGCCTTCTTGTCGGCCATCGCCAGCAACCGGCGGATGCGACCCGCGACGGCGTCCTTGGTCATCTGCGGCTCGGCCTTCTGGCCGAGCTCCTCGAGGCTGGCCTCCTTGAAGTCCAGCCGCAGCCGGCCTGCCTGGGCCAGGTGGTCGGGGACGTCGTCTCCGAGGATCTCCATGGCGCGCTCGACACGCGCACCGGCCGCGACGGCCGCCTGCACGGACCGCCGCAGATTCGCGTCGTCGAAGTTGGCCAGTCGGTTGGCGGTAGCGCGTACTTCGCGACGGATCCGGCGCTCCTCCCACGCCAGGAAGACGTCGGTGGCGCCGAGACGGGTCAACATGGCACCGATGGCATCTCCGTCACGTATGACGACCCGGTCGACCCCGCGGACGTCGCGTGCCTTGGCCTGCACTCCCAGGCGCCGCGCCGCGCCCACGAGAGCGAGTGCGGCTTCCTGACCCGGGCAGGTGACCTCCATCGAGGACGACCGGCCGGGCTCGGTGAGCGAACCGTGTGCCAGGAAGGCGCCGCGCCACGCGGCCTCCGCATCGCAGACCGAGCCGTTGACGACGCGCGGGGGCAGACCGCGCACCGGCCGACCGCGGTGGTCGATCAGACCGGTCTGCCGGGCGAGCGCCTCGCCGTCGTTGACCACGCGCACGATGTACCGGCTGCCTTTGCGCAGGCCGCCGCTGTTCATGACCAGCACCTCCGGGGTCTGCCCGTAGACCTCCGCGATCGACTGGCGCAGGCGGCGTGCCGCGGCGGCCGTGTCGAGTTCGGCCTCGATCACGATGCGCCCACCGATAATGTGCAACCCGCCCGCGAATCGCAGGATCGAGGAGATCTCGGCTTTACGGCAACAGGTCTTGGTGACGGCAAACCGACTGAGTTCGTCCTTGACGGCTGCGGTCATCGACATACGGATTCAATCCTCGTGCTTTCTCGGTGGCGTCATCGCCAGCGCGGGCTACGTCACCGATCGTAGGGCTCATCGGGCGTCGGTTCGGCGAATCACTCCACCACATCTCGATAGGCCGCCGCCAGTCGAAGGGTGTCATGGCTGCCCGGTTGGTCGACATCGGCCACATCGGCGAAAACAACCTCTGCGCCAAGGGATTCGGCTGTGCTACGCAGACTGTCGCCGTGATCGGCGACGACGCTCGGGTCGGCGAGAACCACATCGAGGTGCAGGTCAGGCGCGTGCGCGGCGAGCACCTCGAGGTGATCGGAGGCACTGAACCCGACCGTCTCACCGGTGTCCATGACCATGTTGAGCGTCAGCAGCCGCTTGGCGCTGGTGTGCACGAGGGCATCGCGCAGGTCGGGCACCAGCAGGTGCGGCATCACGGAGGTGAACCACGACCCCGGGCCGAGGATCACCCAGTCCGCGTCATACACGGCGTCGACGGCTTCGCGGCAGGCGAGCGGCGGGTCCGGATGCAGGCGCACGCTGAGCACCCGGCCGGAGGTGCTGGCGACCTCTGCCTGCCCGACGATCTCAGTGACCTCGTGCGGCAGGACCGGGTCTGCGCCGAGCACGTCGGCCTCGATGCGCAGGGGTTCGGCGGCCATCGGCAGCACCCGGCCGCGTGCACCGAGCAGCCGGCCGACCAGGTCCAGACCGGCGATCGGGTCGCCGAGCAGGTCCCACAGCGAGGCGATGATGAGGTTGCCGAGGGCGTGACCGCCGAGCGGGCCGTCACCTGCGAACCGGTGCTGCAGCGCGTCGCGCCACTGCAGGCCCCACTCGGAACTGTCGCACAGCGCCGCCAGCGCCATCCGCAGATCTCCCGGCGGCAGGATGTCGAACTCCTGCCGCAGCCGACCGCTGGATCCGCCGTCGTCCGCAACGGTCACGATGGCGGTGATCTTGTCGGTGACGAGCTGCAGTGCCTGCAGCGAGGCGAAGAGTCCGTGACCCCCGCCCAGCGCCGCAATGGCCGGGCGGCGGCTCATGCGGCAGTTCCCGAGGCAAGGCGACTGAGTGATTCTTCTCTCATCGGACCGTCGTCGTGTCGCGCGCATCGGCAGCTGCGATCCGACGGCACAAACGTTGCGCTCAAGGCTTTTCGAACTGCCCAGCCGTGGCGTCCAAGGCCGCTCATTCGCGGCCCAGATCACGGTGGACGACGAGAGCGTGCACATCCTCATGGTCCAGGCGGGTGGCGAGAGCCTCCGCCATCGCCACCGAGCGATGCTTGCCGCCGGTGCACCCGACCGCGAGTGTGACGTAGCTACGGCCCTCGCGCAGGTATCCGGCGATCATCGGCTTCATCAACTCGAGGGTGCCGTGCAGGAACTCCTGGGCACCGGGCTGAGCGAGCACGTAGTCGGCGACGACGGCCTCACGCCCCGTGTGCGGGCGCAGCTGCGGATTCCAGAACGGGTTGGGCAGGAAGCGCATGTCGAAGACCAGGTCGGCGTCGAGCGGGATGCCGTACTTGAATCCGAACGAGAGCACGGCAATGCGCAGCGCGGGACCGTCGTCGCCGCCGATGAACTCACGCACCTTCGCGCTCAACTGGTGCACGTTCAGACCACTGGTGTCGATGAGCATGTCGGCGTTCGATCGCAGGTCGCGCAGGATCTCGCGCTCGCGGATGATGCCTTCGAGCAGCCGACCCTCCCCCTGTAGCGGGTGCGGTCTGCGCACCGACTCGAACCGGCGCACCAACGCCTCGTCGGTGGCGTCCATGAAGACCACGGACGGCTGCCAGCCCTTGTCGCGCAGGTGGTCCAGGCCCACCTGAAAGTCGGAGAAGAACGTGCGGGAGCGGACGTCGACGACGGCCGCCAGTTTGGGCATGGTCTCGTCGTCGCGGGCGATCAGATCGGCCATCGACACCAGCAACTGCGGTGGCAGATTGTCGATGACATACCAACCACGGTCCTCCAGCACGTTCGCGGCGGTGGTGCGGCCTGCGCCGCTCATGCCGGTGACCACGATGAGTTCGGCGGAGCGGGGCGCTGACTCGTCGTTCTCGCTCATCGAGGCGACTCTCCTTCAGTCCAGGACTTCACCGGTGGTGAGGTTGACGGCGGGTGCGGCGTCGCCATCTTCTCGCAAGTGGGCATGGATCGTCGCGGCGAGACCCGGCCCGATGCCCTTGACCGCTGCGAGATCGTCGACGTCGGCTGCTTTGAGGCGCTTGACCGAGCCGAATTCGCGCAGCAGCGCCTTGCGACGCACCGCCCCGAGGCCCGGCACGTCGTCGAGCGCGGATGTGGTCATCGCCTTGGAGCGGCGTTGCCGGTGGAAGGTGATCGCGAACCGGTGCGCCTCGTCGCGCAGCCGTTGCAGCAGGTAGAGACCGTCGCTGGTGCGCGGCAGTATGACGGGGAAGTCGTCGCCCGGCACCCAGACCTCCTCGAGGCGCTTGGCCAAACCGACGACCGCGACATCGTCGATGCCCAGGGCCTCCAAGGCACGGGTGGCGGCGTCCACCTGGGGCTTGCCGCCGTCGACGACGACCAGTTGTGGCGGGTAGGCGAAACGCTTTGGTTTGCCGGTCTTTTCGTCGATCGGCCCGCTGGCGGGAGCCGGCCGGCCGCTACGGTCGAGCACCCCGGCGTCGTCGCCCTGGTCGGTGTCGTCGAGTTCGATGTCGCCCGCGTCATCGCGGTCGTCGAGGTAACGACGAAACCGGCGAGTGAGCACTTCGTCCATCGCAGCGGTGTCGTCGACACGCACCGAGCCGTCCGGTTGCGGTGTGCCACGCACGATGAAGCGGCGGTATTCGGACTTGCGCGGCAGGCCGTCCTCGAAGACGACCATCGACGCGACCACATTGGTGCCCTGCACGTGGCTGACGTCGTAACACTCGATGCGCAGCGGCGCCTGCGGCAGTTCCAGTGCCTCCTGCAGGTCCTGCAGGGCCTGGCTGCGCGCTGTCAGATCGCCAGCACGCGCGACCTTGTGCCGGGCCAGCCCCTGTTTGGCGTTGCGTTCGACGGTCTCCATGAGAGTGCGCTTGTCGCCGCGTTGCGGCACGCGCAGGTCCACGCGGGCCTGCCTGCGATCGGACAGCCATTGCGCCACCGATTCCGGATCGGGTGGCAGCACCGGGACCAGCACCTCGCGCGGCACGCCCTCAGGTGACTCTCCGCCATACACCTGCAGGAGGAGCCGTTCGACAACCTCGGCAAGTGCCAGATCGCCTTCGCTCTGCTTGTCGACCACCCAGCCGCGCTGGCCCCGCACGCGGCCGCCGCGGACGTGGAAGACCTGGACTGCTGCTTCGAGCTCGTCGTCATCGATGCCGAAGACGTCGGCGTCGGTCGCATCGCCCAGCACGACGGCCGAACGTTCGAGCGACTTCTGCAGGGCGACGATGTCGTCGCGCCGCCGCGCCGCGGTCTCGAAGTCGAGATCGTCACTCGCCTGCCGCATCTGCTGCTCGAGGCGTCTGACGAAGCGTGCGGTGTTGCCAGCCATGAAATCGCAGAACTCCTCGGCGATCTCGCGATGCTCGGCCTCGGTGACCCGCCCGACACAGGGCGCCGAGCACTTGTCGATGTAGCCGAGCAGGCAGGGCCGGCCGACCTGGCCGGCGCGTTTGAAGACTCCGCTGCTGCAGGTGCGGACCGGGAACACCCGCAGCAACTGGTCGAGGGTCTCGCGGATCGCCCAGGCATGGGCATACGGGCCGAAGTAGCGCGTGCCCTTGCGCTTCGAACCGCGCATCACCTGGGCGCGTGGGAACTCCTCGCCGAGGGTGACCGCGAGATAGGGGTAGGACTTGTCGTCGCGGTATTTGACGTTGAAGCGCGGATCGAACTCCTTGATCCAGGAGTACTCCAGCTGCAGGGCTTCGACCTCGTTGCGGACGACGGTCCATTCGACGCTGGCGCCGGTCGTGACCATCGACCTGGTCCGTGGGTGTAGCGCCGAGATGTCCTGAAAGTATGACGACAGCCGGCTGCGCAGCGATTTGGCCTTGCCGACGTAGATGACCCGGCCGTCCTTGTCCCGGAAGCGGTAGACACCGGGATCGGTCGGTATCTCCCCGGGACGGGGACGGTAGGTCGACGGATCTGCCACCCTGCCAGCTTAGGAAGCCGGACCGACAGTCGTTGTGCGGGACCGTGTCACCTGAAGCACGGGAGCGGCAACCGGTCGGCCGATCGGGAGGTATGCCGGGTCTCGGTTCCGGGACCCGGTGGCCACTGCACGACCTGCCGCGCGGTATGCCGAAGCTGTGTCCGAGGAGCGGTGGTCAGGAGATCTCGATCGTGTCGCCCGACACCGTCGCGGTCTTGGCCGGCAGCGGCCTGGTCGCCGGTCCTACGACGACGTTGCCGTTGGCGATGTTGAACTCGCTGCCGTGGCACGGACAGGTGATCACGCCGTCGGTGACCTCCGTGACGAGGCAACCCTGGTGAGTGCAGATGGCACTGAAGGCTTTGTACTCGCCCTTGGTCGGCTGCGTCACGACAGCGGTGATGGAGGTGTCGATGTAGCCGCCACCAACCGGCACCTTCGAGATCGGCACACTGCCGCTCTTGTTCGATGAACCGGCGCTGCTGCTGCCACCGCAGCCGGCCAGCACCGTCGCAGCCACCACGCCCCCGGCGACGCCTGCGGACTGCACCACCCGCCGCCGGGACGGACCAGTCGTCGGTACGGGCTGCGTCTGGTCGGGCTGGCGGGCGGTGAAGTCGGTCGTCATAGGCCCATCATGAGCGACGAAACCGGGCGTTCCGTAGGAGCCTCATTACCGCCACCTGTCAGCCGGCTTTCCGGGACCGCGTCGAGGCGGTCTTGGTCGCCGCGCCGGTCTTCGTCGTGCGCTTGGTGGTAGAGACCGACGCCGAGCGCGCCTTGCCGGCACTTCTTGCCTTGGCAGCGGTGGCCTTGGCGGCAGCGGTCTTTGCGGCGGCCGCTTCGGAGCCACCTGCCGTGGTGCCGGCGCGAGGAGCGGTCGCCTTGCGCCCGGTGGACGTCTGAGACGGCCGAGCGGAACTGCCCGACCTGGCCAGCAGCGGTGCGAGGAACTGCCCGGTGTAGCTCTCGGACACGGCTGCAACCTCCTCCGGGGTGCCGGTCGCGACAACTGTGCCGCCACGGTGGCCGCCCTCGGGGCCCATGTCGACGATCCAGTCGGCGGACTTGATCACGTCGAGGTTGTGCTCGATCACCACCACCGTGTTGCCCTTGTCGACCAGACCCTGCAACACCAGCAGCAACTTGCGGATGTCCTCGAAATGCAGACCAGTCGTGGGTTCGTCGAGCACATAAATGGTGCGGCCGGTCGACCGCTTCTGGAGTTCGGCGGCCAGTTTGACGCGCTGCGCCTCACCACCGGAGAGCGTCGGCGCCGGCTGCCCGAGACGCACATAGCCCAGCCCGACGTCGACAAGGGTGTTCATGTGCCGAGCGATCGCCGGGACCGCGGCGAAGAACTCCTTGGCCTCCTCGATCGGCATGTTGAGCACGTCGGAAATCGTCTTGCCCTTGAAATGGACTTCCAGCGTCTCCCGGTTGTACCGCGCTCCGTGACACACCTCGCAGGGCACATAGACGTCAGGTAGGAAGTTCATCTCGATCTTGATGGTGCCGTCTCCGGTGCACGCCTCGCACCGGCCGCCCTTGACGTTGAAGGAGAACCGGCCCGGCTGATAACCACGCACCTTCGCTTCGGTGGTCTCGGCGAACAACTTGCGGACGTTGTCGAAGACACCGGTATAGGTGGCCGGGTTGCTGCGCGGGGTGCGGCCGATCGGACTCTGGTCGACGTGCACGACCTTGTCCAACTGGTCGAGGCCTTCGACGGTGCGATGGCGACCCGGGACGTGACGCGCGCCATTGAGCTGGTTGGCCAACACGTTGTAGAGGATCTCGTTGACCAAGGTCGACTTGCCCGATCCTGAAACACCGGTCACCGCAACGAGATTGCCGAGCGGGATGCTGACGTCGACATCCTGCAGGTTGTGCTCACGGGCACCCCGGACGGTGATCTCGCGCCCGTCGCGCGGACGACGAACGGCCGGGGTGGTGATCTCGCGCCGGCCCGACAGATAGGCGCCTGTCAGTGACTCCGGGTGGGTCAGCAGGTCTGCGACGCTGCCGGAGTGCACGACGTTGCCGCCGTGCTCGCCCGCGCCCGGGCCGATGTCGACCACCCAGTCGGCGGTCGCGATGGTGTCTTCGTCGTGCTCTACGACGATGAGCGTGTTGCCGAGATCGCGAAGCCGCGTCAGCGTCTCGATCAATCGGTGGTTGTCGCGCTGGTGCAGCCCGATGGATGGCTCGTCGAGCACGTAGAGCACACCGACCAGGCCTGACCCGATCTGGGTCGCCAGCCGGATGCGTTGCGCCTCACCACCGGACAATGTGCCGGCCGGCCGGTCGAGGGACAGGTAGTCGAGGCCGACATCGAGCAGGAACCCCAACCGCGCCTCGACCTCCTTGATCACCCGCTCGGCGATCTGCCTCTCGCGCGCGGTGAAGTCCACACCCTGCAGGAAGGTCGCCGACTCCGAGATCGGCAGCGCGCACACCTGGGCGATCGACTGACCGCCGATGGTGACAGCGAGCGACTCCGGCTTGAGGCGGGCGCCGCGGCATACCGGGCAGGGCACCTCGCGCATGTAGCCCTCGTAGCGGTCGCGGCTCCAGTCGGACTCGGTCTCGGCGTGCCGACGCTTGACGAACGGGATCACGCCCTCGAAGCCGGTGGAATAGCTGCGCTCGCGGCCGAACCGGTTGCGGTATTTCACGTGCACCTGGTGGTTCTGGCCCTCGAGCAATGCGTGGCGTGCCCGGTCGGGCAGCGCGTGCCACGGGGTGTCGAGCGAGAACTTCAGGTCCTCCGCGAGGGCACCGATCACGCGCAGGAAGTAGTCGGCTGACTGCGAGCCCTGCGCCCACGGCAGGATCGCGCCCTCACGGATGGATTTGTCCTCGTCCGGGATTACCAGCGAGGTGTCGACCTCAAGCTCGGTGCCGATACCCGAGCACGCCGGACAGGCACCGAACGGCGAGTTGAACGAGAACGACCGTGGCTCGATCTCGTCCATGCCGAGCGGGTGATCGTTGGGGCAGGCCATCTTCTCGGAGAACCGTCGCTCGCGTAGCGGGTCGTCGGCGTCGAGATCGACAAGCTCCACCACCAGCACACCGTTGGCCAGCCCCAGAGCCGTCTCGACGGAGTCGGTCAGCCGCTGTTTGCCGGTGCGATCACCCTCCTTGGCGACGAGCCGGTCGACGACCACGTCGATGGTGTGCTTCTTCTGCTTCGCCAAGGTGGGTGGCTCGGCGAGCGAGACGACCTCGCCGTCGACGCGCGCGCGTGAGAATCCCTTGGTCTGCAGCTCGGCGAAGAGATCGACATACTCGCCCTTGCGGGCACGCACCACCGGCGCCAGCACCTGAAATCGGGTGCGATCGGGCAGTTCGAGCAGCCGGTCGACGATCTGCTGAGGAGTCTGCCGACCGACCGGTTCGCCGCAGACCGGGCAGTGCGGCCGGCCCGCCCGAGCGAACAGCAGGCGCAGATAGTCGTAGACCTCGGTGATCGTGCCGACCGTCGAACGAGGGTTGCGGTTGGTCGACTTCTGGTCGATCGAGACTGCCGGCGACAGGCCTTCGATGAAGTCGACATCGGGCTTGTCCATCTGGCCCAAGAACTGGCGCGCGTATGCCGACAGCGACTCGACATACCGCCGCTGACCCTCGGCGAAGATCGTGTCGAAGGCCAGTGACGACTTGCCCGAGCCGGACAGCCCGGTGAAGACCACGAGCGCATCGCGTGGGATGTCGATGGAGACGTTGCGCAGGTTGTGTTCGCGCGCACCGCGCACCCGCAGGTGGTCGTGGCTGCGGCCGGCGGCAGAGGACGATGAGAGCGACGAAGGCACCACGCCATGCTAGGTGGCACCACCGACAGCCAGACACGCCGCAAAGGACGAGATACCCCGGCGGCGGGACCAGCGTGCGGCATACCCTCGGGACCGTGACAGGTGATGACGAAGTCAACTCCAGCCAGACGACTCCCCCACGGGTGCGTATCGAGGACTACGCGATCATCGGCGACACCGAGACCGCAGCCTTGGTCAGCCGGGACGGGTCCATCGACTGGCTGTGTCTACCGCGGTTCGACAGCGCCTCGTGTTTCACCGCACTGCTGGGCGATCCGTCGCACGGCCGATGGCTGATCGGGCCGGTCAGCGAGGCCGACAGCCACCGCCGTTACATCGGCCGGTCCTCGGTGCTGGAGACCATTCACGAGACGGCAACGGGCATTGTCAAGGTCACCGATCTGATGCCGCTCGGCGCAGGCCGCGCCGATATCGTGCGCGTCATCGAAGGTCTCGACGGTGAGGTCGAGATGGCGCACGATTTTGTCGTCCGCTTCGACTACGGTCGCATCCGGCCGTGGGTGTCTCATCACGACGCTGACAGCGGTGACCAGGAGATCCTCGTCGCCATCGCCGGCCCGGACATGCTTCTGCTGCGAGGCAGCCGTCTGCCCCGGGGCGGTGACGGCCGCCACCACGACCGGTTCACGGTCCACGCCGGCGAGCGTCTGCAGTTCGACCTGTCGTGGGTCAGTTCGTGGAAGCCGATACCGGCACCGCTCGACATACCGGCGCGGATCACCCGCACGATCGAGACCTCACAGGACTGGGCCGCCGAGTGCACGTACGACGGTCCGTATGACGATGCGGTGGTCCGCTCGCTGTTGTTGCTGCGCCTGCTGACCGACACCCGGCGCGGTGGAATCGTCGCTGCCCCGACGACGAGCCTGCCCGAGGACCTCGGTGGCGTGCGCAACTGGGACTACCGGTTCTGCTGGCTGCGCGACGCCTCGCTCACGCTGGAGGCACTGCTGCAGGCGGGTTTCTCCGAATCAACGGCGTTGTGGCGAGACTGGCTGGTGCGCGCCATCGCCGGTGATCCACAGGACATGCAGATCATGTATGCCGTCGACGGGTCACGTCGACTGCCGGAGTCCACCCTGGACCACCTGCCGGGGTATGCCGGATCGCAGCCGGTGCGCGTCGGCAACGGCGCGGTCGACCAGAAGCAGACCGACGTGCTGGGCGAGGTGATGATCGCCTTGCATCTGGCCCGCGACCTCGGCCTCGAGGAGTCTCCGCACACCTGGGCCGTCGAGCGCGCGCTGGTGGAGGAGCTCGCCGACAACTGGCAGGACCCGGACAACGGCCTCTGGGAGATCCGCGGACCGCTGCGCCATTTCACCCATTCACGGGTCATGGTGTGGGCGGCCTTCGATCGCGCTGTGCGCGCTGTCGACGAGCACGGCCTCGAGGGACCCGTCGAACGATGGCGCGAACTCCGGGACAAGGTCCGCGAGGAAGTGCTCACCAAGGGCTTCAACACCGAGATCAACAGCTTCACCCAGCACTACGACACGACCGAGGTCGATGCCTCTCTGCTCAACATCCCGTTGGTCGGTTTCCTGCCCGGCGACGACCCGCGGGTGCTCGGAACGATCGACCGGATCGAGCACGACCTCATGCACCACGGCCTGCTGATGCGGTATCGCACCGAGGCGGGTGTCGACGGCCTGCCGGGACGCGAACACCCGTTCCTCGCGTGCTCGTTCTGGCTGGTGTCCGCGTATGCCAAGGCGGGCCGGCTCGCCGAGGCGCACGCTCTCATGGGTCGGCTGACCGGTCTGAGCAATGACGTCGGCCTGTTGTCCGAGGAATACGACCCGGTCGGGCAACGCATGATCGGGAATTTCCCGCAAGCGTTCAGCCACTTGACGTTGGTGCAGGCCGCTGTCGCGATTGCAGATGCGGAAAAGGCTCTCAGACAAGGAGATTCAGATGACGTATGACGGTCACGTCGCCCCGGGTGACGCGCCGATCTCGCACAATCTGGGCAACGCCACCATCACCAAACTGTCGGTGTCGGACATGCACAACAACGTCTACATCGTGCGGGATGCATCGACCGGAGATGCATTGCTCATCGATGCCGCCGACGACTGGCCGGCGATCGAGACCGCCATCAGCGACGCGCGGACGCATGTGACGGCGATCGCGACCACGCACCGGCACTGGGACCACGTGCGCGCGCTGGTGCAGACCGCGCACGCCACCGGTGCCAAGGTCATCGCGGGTGCGGACGACGCCGACGACCTGCCGCTGGCCGTCGATCGCGCCCTGCGGCATGGCGACCAGGTGCACGTCGGCGAGCTCGTGCTGGACGTCATACATCTGCGGGGTCACACACCTGGGTCGATTGCGCTGGCACTGCGCGCCTCCGACGGGAGCATCCATCTGTTCACCGGCGATTCGTTGTTCCCCGGTGGAGTTGGTGCGACCAATCATTATGATTACCAGTCATTTCCGCAGCTCATCGACGACGTGGAACATCGCGTCTTCGAGGTGTATGACGACAGGACCTGGGTCTACCCGGGCCATGGCGATGACACGACACTGGCCGCGGAGCGTCCACACCTGCAAGAGTGGCGTGCTCGCGGATGGTGAGTCCGACAACTGAACCGTCGAAGGGCAACGGCAACATCGTGAATCTCCCTGGCACCGCAACGATCCGAGTCCCTGTGGCGGGGGTGTGGGCCAGAACCACGTCACCGCGTCCGATCGATGCCGCCATCGTCGCGGACGATGCCGACCACGAGCAGTGGCTGCGTGATCTCGATGGCGTCGCCCTCGAGGACGGGCGACTGGGACTGCTGGATCGCTTCGAGACCGAGGCGCTCGAGGGTGAACCGGTGGTGGTGCGCTCCCACACCGCTGACGGGTGGAGCCAGGTCGTCTGCCCATGGCAGCCGAGCAGCAAGGATGCCGAGGGATACCCGGGGTTCATCCGCACGGCACATCTGGATGCCGGCGGCGCCACACGCGCGCGACCGTCTGCCGGCGGTGCCGTCACGCGCACCGATCTGCTGGCGGAGGCGCGGCGATACGTCGGCCTGGCCTATCTCTGGGGCGGCATTTCGGCCGACGGGCTCGACTGCTCCGGTCTGGTGCACTTCAGCTGCCGCAACCTCGGGCTCACGGTGGCGCGTGACTGCGACGACCAGCACGAAATCGACTGCGAACCGGTCGAATTGGGCACCACCGAGCCCGGCGACCTGCTGTTCTTCGCGCGACCGGCGGAACGCATCCATCACGTCGCGATCGCCGCAGGCGGCGACACGATCCTGCATTCGCCGTCGACCGGTCACCGCATCGTCGAGGAGTCCATGCCCGAGACCCGACGCCGCACCCTGGTGGCCGCTGGGCGCCTACGCTGCCTGCAGTGACCTTCGCACAGCCTTCGCGTCACCTCGCCGCCGTTCCGGCACCGCTTTTGGTGATGACGGGCATCGTGTCGGTGCAGTTCGGCGGAGCGTTGGCAGCGACGCTGCTGCCGACCGTCGGTGTCGCCGGCTCGGTGTCGCTGCGCCTCGTCCTGGCCGCCGCTGTCCTGTGTGTGATCGCCCGCCCACGCCTGCGCGGACACAGCCGCGGCGACTGGCTGGCGGTGTGTGGCTTTGCGGTCTCCCTGGGCGCCATGAATCTCTGCTTCTACGGAGCTCTCGAGAGGCTGCCCATCGGGGTGACCGTCACGATCGAATTCGTCGGACCGCTTGTGCTCGCGGCGGTGCTGTCCCGAACCCGTCGCGACGTGGCGGCGGTGGCGCTGGCCGCGCTCGGTGTGTTGCTGGTGTCCGGAGCGCTGTCGACGGATCTCGCCTCACTGGACCTTGTCGGCATCGGTCTTGCCTTGGCGGCGGGCGCCTGGTGGGCGGCATACATCATCGGATCGAGGCGGACCGGTCGGTGTTTCCCGGGCCTCGACGGCCTTGCCATCGCCATGGCGATCGCCGGGATCTTCGTGCTGCCGGCCGGTGTCCTGGAGGCGGGCGCTCACCTGTTCACTGCGACGGCGCTGTTGAAAGGTGCCGGAATAGCGTTTCTGTCGTCGGTGCTGCCCTACTCGCTCGAACTCATGGCGTTGCGTCGCCTGGCAGCGAACGTCTTCGGAATCCTGCTGTCCCTCGAGCCGGTCGCCGCCGCACTCGCGGGGTACATCGTGCTCGGTGAACACCTCGCAGCAGTGCGATTGTTCGGTATGGCGCTGGTCGTCGCGGCGAGCGTGATCGTGCTGGGTTCCGGTCGCGCCCAGACTGCAGAACCCACTGTCGAAGAAGCCGGCTGATCACCAGGTCACGCCACGCCCCGGCGAGCGACTCCGACCGGGCGCCTGCAGCTGCCATCTCCCAGTGACTACCTGGTCGCCTCCGTCATCTGGCGCAACTCCTTCTTCAGGTCGCCGAGCTCGTCCCGCAGACGCGCGGCCAACTCGAAGTGCAGATCGGTTGCGGCCTGGTGCATCTGGGCGGTCAGTTCCTGAATCAGGTTCGCCAGATCCGAGGCGGGCAGCCCGTGGACGCGAGCTGCGCCGGCTGCGTCGGCGTCGGCCGCGGCGGCTCCCCGACCACCGCGTCCCTTGCCACGCGACTGCTGCCGGCCACTGCCGATGAGTGCATCGGTGTCGGCATCCTCGCGTTGCAGCAGGTCGGTGATGTCGGCGATCTTCTTGCGCAACGGCTGCGGGTCGACACCGGCCGCCTTGTTGTAGGCCAGTTGCTTCTCGCGACGTCGGGTGGTCTCGTCGATGGCCTCCTGCATGCTCGGGGTGATCTTGTCGGCATACATGTGCACCTGCCCGGACACATTGCGCGCCGCACGACCGATCGTCTGGATCAGCGAGCGCGCCGATCGCAGGAAGCCCTCCTTGTCGGCGTCGAGGATGCTTACGAGCGACACCTCCGGCAGGTCGAGGCCCTCGCGCAGCAGGTTGATGCCGACGAGCACGTCGTATTCGCCCATCCGCAACTCGCGCAGCAGTTCCACCCGCCGAAGGGTGTCGACCTCGGAGTGCAGATAGCGGACCCGGACACCACGCTCCAGAAGGTAGTCGGTGAGGTCCTCGGCCATCTTCTTGGTGAGCGTGGTGACCAGCACACGCTCGTTCTTGGCCGTGCGCTCGTGGATCTCGTGCAGCAGGTCGTCGATCTGGCCCTTGGTGGGTTTCAGGACGATCTCCGGGTCGACCAGGCCGGTGGGCCGGATGACCTGCTCGACGACACCGTCGGCCTTCGCGACCTCATAGTCGCCCGGTGTCGCCGACAGATAGACGGTCTGGCCGATGCGTTCGAGGAACTCCTCCCACTTCAGCGGCCGGTTGTCCATCGCGCTCGGCAGCCGGAAGCCGTGGTCGACCAGCATCCGCTTGCGGGACATGTCGCCTTCGTACATCGCACCGATCTGCGGCACGGTCTGGTGCGACTCATCGATGACCAGCAGAAAGTCCTCCGGGAAGTAGTCGAGCAGGCAGTTCGGCGCCGTCCCGGGGCCACGGCCGTCGATGTGCCGGGAGTAGTTCTCGATGCCGGAGCACGAGCCCACCTGCCGCATCATCTCGATGTCGTAGGTGGTGCGCATCCGCAGCCGCTGTGCCTCGAGCAGCTTGTTCTGTCGTTCCAACGTCTTCAGGCGGTCCTCGAGTTCGGCCTCGATGCCGTCGATGGCGCGTTCCATCCGCGCCGGGCCGGCGACGTAGTGCGACGCCGGGAAGACGTACATCTCCTGCTCCTCGCGCACGACCTCACCGGTCAGCGGGTGCAGCGTGTAGATGCGTTCGATCTCGTCACCGAAGAACTCGATCCGGATCGCGAGCTCCTCGTAGACCGGGATGATCTCGACGGTGTCGCCACGCACGCGGAAGGTGCCCCGGGTGAACGCAAGGTCGTTGCGGGAGTACTGCATCTGCACGAATCTTCGCAGCAGGTCGTCGCGGTCGAGCTGCTCACCGACGCGCAGCTTCTGCATCCGGTCGACGTACTCCTGCGGGGTGCCCAGACCGTAGATGCACGACACCGATGCCACCACCACCACGTCGCGGCGGGTCAGCAGCGAGTTGGTGGCGCTGTGCCGCAGCCGCTCGACCTCGTCGTTGATCGAGGAGTCCTTCTCGATGTAGGTATCGGTCTGCGGGATGTATGCCTCGGGTTGGTAGTAGTCGTAATAGGAGACGAAGTATTCGACGGCGTTGTTGGGCAGCAGCTCGCGGAACTCGTTCGCCAGCTGCGCGGCCAGGGTCTTGTTCGGCGCCATGACCAGCGTCGGGCGTTGCACCTGCTCGATCAACCAGGCGGTCGTTGCTGATTTGCCCGTGCCGGTCGCACCGAGCAGCACGATGTCCTGCTCCCCTGACTGCACGCGCTTGGTCAGGTCGGCGATCGCGGTCGGCTGATCACCACTCGGGGAGTACTCCGAGACCACCTCGAAGGGTGCAACTCGACGTTTCAGATCAGTCGTGGGGCGCATGCATCGACCGTATACGGGTGCACCGACACCCCAACGGTGGCAGCGGGCACGGCAACCCGCCATACGTGCGCAGACCGACCCACCGGGATCATGTGCCGTATGACGAACGCCGCTGCGCCGCCACCATCTGACGACGTCGCCACGCCGGACGTGACGCGCGACTGCCTGCTCCAGGTCGGCGCGGCCCTGCTCGCCGGCGCTGCTCCCGTGCCGGACGTCGAGGCACAGTTGACCCGGCTCGGAGCCCGGATGGGAGTCAGCCACGTGCGAGTCGCGGCCACCCCGACCGGCGTCTTCGTGGCCACCACGCCCGATCAGGTGGTCGGCTTCGAATCTGTCTCGGAGACCTTGCGATTCGAGCAGATGACCCGGGTGCAGCAGGTCGTCGACAACCTCGGATCCGGGCAGATGCGAGCCGCGGACGCGGTCGCCGAGCTGGCGGACATCGAAGCGATGCCGGCGAGCCGGCCGGGCTGGCTGTGCGACCTTGCGATCCTGCCGATCTCCGTCGGCATCTGCGCGATCCTGCAACCGACCTGGCGTGACCTCGTGGTGACGGCGGCGGGGGCGCTGCTGGTCGCGGTCATCGTGATGATCGGGCACCGCTCCACCCTGGTGCGCACGCTGCAGCCACTACTGGCGTCCTTCGGGGTCGGCTGCGTCGTGCTGACAGCTGCACAGTGGTGGCCGTTGGAAGGCACCCTGCGCACCCTCGTCTGCTCGATCGCGGTGCTGCTGCCCGGTTCGATGATCGTGACGGGTATGTCGGAGGTCGCCTCCGGTGCAGCGGTCGCCGGAACGGCACGCCTGGTGTCCGGTGGAGTCCAGCTGGTGCTGTTCGCCGTCGGCGTCTTCACCGCCGTCGCGGCGACGGGCGTGGGTCTGGATGCCCTCACCAACGTGCGGGCATCGGACCTGGGACCGATCGCGCCGTTCGCCGGGGTGGCGCTGGTCGGCGCCGGGATCGTCGTCAACGTCGCTGCATCCCGGCCCGCCATCCCCTGGATCTGTGGCGTGCTGGTGCTGACCTTCGGCACGCAGTGGCTGGTGCAGAACACTGGGGAGTCGCACTCGGAGGGCTGGCCGGCGGTTCGGTCGCGGCGGCCTCGGCGGCGCTGGTGCATCGTTTCTCGGGCCGACCATTGCGCCTCGTGGTCTTCCTGCCGTCCTTCTGGCTGCTGGTGCCCGGCAGCCTCGGCCTGCTCAGCACCGCGCAGTTCGCAGCGGGCCACGCCGGCGTCTCGTCGATCGCGGCCACTGTCGGCGCCGTGGTCGCAGTGGCAGCAGGCACGCTCATCGGCAGCGCCGCGGGCCGCGCCGTCGAACGCGCCCTGGATCCGGCACGGCTCCCCGCGCCCGTCGTCGACCCGTCCGACGTGGAGCGCCACTAACCTGCTGCCATGACCCGACGCATCGTGATCACCGGTGGCGGCACCGGCATCGGCCTGGCCATCGCACACCGTCTGCTCGTCGAGGAGCCCGAGCTGATCCTGGTCGGCCGACGTGAGCGAGTGCTTCAGGATGCGGCGGACTCGCTCATGGCTGTCGACGAGTTGGCCCGAGTCACGACATACAGCTGCGATCTGACCGATCCGGTTGCGGTGCAGCATCTTTCGGATGCCATCACCGCCGATGACGGCATCGATGTGCTCGTTGCCAACGCCGGCGGCAATTACGGAGTCGGAGCCTCCGGCGGCTTGGGCGCCACTGCTGATGGATGGCGCGCCGACTTCGAGGGCAACGTGCTGACGACGGTGCTCCTCGCGCAGGCTCTGCAGCCGCACCTGCGTCGCCCGGGTGGCCGCATCGTGGCCATGAGTTCCATTGCGGCACTTCGTGGTTCGGGCTCCTATGGCGGCGCCAAGGCCGCCGTGAACGCCTGGGTGCTCGATCGGGCAACAGCGCTCGCGGCCGACGGCATCACCGTCAATGCGGTGGCGCCGGGCTTTGTGCCCGACACCGAGTTCTGGGCCGACCGCATCGCCGCGGACCCGACGTTGATGGACAACCGCACCGCGCCCGTTCCGATGGGCCGGCCGGGCACGCCCGACGAGATCGCCGAGGCCGTGGCCTACCTGGTCTCCCCCGACGCCGGCTGGACCACCGGGCAGATTCTGCAGGTCAACGGCGGGACGTTGCTGGGTCGCGGCTGAGCTGACCTCACGGGACGCGGTGGGTCCACTCCGTCGTGCCGAACTTCTCGCGCACCAGTTGCTCGGCGAGTTCGAGTTCCTCCGGGCGGTATGACGACAGCTCACTGCTGTAGCGGGCGAGAAAGGACGACGTGAAGGTCGCGAGGATGTCCGCGCGCGGCATACCGGTCTGCGAACGCATCGGGTCGACCCTCTTGTTGGCGCTCTTGGTGCCCTTGTCCGACATCTTCTCGCGCCCGATGCGCAACACCTCGAGCATCTTGTCCGCGTCGATGTCGTAGGCCATCGTCACGTGGTGCAGCACCGCTCCGGCGGCGAACCGCTTCTGCGCGGCGCCGGCGATCTTGCCCTTGTCGGAGGCGATGTCGTTCAGTGGGACGTAGTGCGCATTGATTCCGACATCCGCCAGCGCCGCCATCACCCACTCGTCGAGGAAGGCATAGGACCGCTCGAAGCTAAGTCCCTCGACCATCGACGACGGCACGACCAGCGAATACGTAATGCAGTTGCCGGGCTCCATGAACATCGCACCGCCGCCGGAAATCCTTCGTACGACGTCGATTCCGTGACGCGCGGCTCCGTCGGGGTCGATCTCGTTGCGGTAGCTCTGGAAGGATCCGATCACCACCAGCGGTGAATCCCAGTCCCAGAAACGCAACGTCGGCCGGCGCGTCCCGGCGGCCACCTCCTGCCCGATCACCTCGTCCAGGGCGACGTGCTGCACCGGCGGCAGCACTGTCGCCGGGATCACGTCGAAGGTGTGGTCCGCCCAGCCGGTCGCCTTGCCAAGGGCGCGTCGGACCGCGACGCCGACCGACTCCGGCGTGAATCCGATCAGCTGCACACCCGGGTCGAGCGCGCCGGTGATGGCCGACGACAGCTGCTCGACGGAGGCGGTGGCCGGCATACCGTTCAACGCGGCGTCGATGTCCTGCAGCGCTTCGTCGGGTTCGAGGAAGAAGTCGCCCGACACCGAGACGTTCGCCAGTCGGCCGTCCTCGACGTCGACATCGACCGCGACGAGTTTGCCGCCCAGAACCTTGTATTCGCCGCGCATGGTTCCAGGCTAGTGCGGCGTCAGCGGCATACGATCTCGGCATGTCGACCATCGATTCCGGGCGGACCGGGCAGTATGCCGCAGCCCCTCCCCCTGGCACGCCGCGGCGACGGCGCGCCCTCGTCGCGTGCGTGCTCGCACTGATCGTGTGTGTCGTCGCCGCGGGTGTCGTATGGCGCATGAAGAGCGGCCACTCCGCCGCCGGAAACGACAGCCGCGGCAGCTTTCCGGCGGTGGACCTGCAGGCGCTTCCCGCCGACCGTGCCGCGATCGTGCAGGTCGCGCACACGCAGTTCGACGACCCGGGGCCGGCCACGAAGTATTCGCAAGGTGCTCAGGAGGCCTGGTGCGCGGATTTCGTGAGTTGGGTATGGAACACCGCCGGCGTTCCGATGAGCAATCCCAACTCCGGATCCTGGCGGATACCAGGGGTTTACACGCTTCAGGACTACCTGCAGTCGGTCCACCGGCTGCACCTGCAGGGGTCTGGTTATCAGCCGCAACCGGGCGACCTCGTGCTGTGGAAGACCGGCAGCCGCTTCGGCGCCCACACCAATCTGGTGCTCAGCGACCGCGACGGCAGATTGACGACCGTCGGCGGGAACCAACCGGGCGGCATCACCGTCACAACCGAACCTGCCGACGATTCCGGCATTCTCGGCTTCGGATCGCCCGCCTGAAACGGCGGTTGCAGTCGATCGCGCCCCGGAACCGGCAGCATCCACCCATATTTGACATCGTGCGGATGTTTATTAATAATCATCTCCATGACGACAACAACGTGGATCACAGAACCAGGGTCGAGCTGGCCACAGCCGGCCCCGCTGGAGTTCTTCGGCTTCCCCGGGGGTGAGTGGTCGATCCGCAGGACGGGCGACCTCGACACCACCCAGGATCTGGTGGTCGATGTGCGCGGCAGCGGTACCGACGACCTCGTGCGGGCCGGCATCGCCGCCAGCTTCGCGCGCCACGCAGGGATGCGCACCGTGCTGTTGCTTCCCTACCTGCCCGCTGCCCGTTCCGACCACGACGAGGTCATGGGCGCGGAGGTCTACGCGACGCTGGTCAACGGCTTCGGCTTCGACCACGTCGTGACGATCGATCCGCACTCGAGTTTCTCCGCCGGGCTCTACGACCACCTCACGATCGCCGATCACACGCCCTTCGTGACGGCCGCCGCAGGCACCTGGCAGGACCGCACCGACGCGGTCAGCGGTGTGATCGCCGCTGACAAGTCCGGCAGCCTGCACGCGGCGAGCATCGCCACCGCACTCGGCGTGCCGATGTTCCAGGCGCTCAAGCACCGCGACCCTGCGACCGGTGGCCTGACCGGTTTCAGCGTCGAACCACTGCCTGCATCCGGGCAGCTCCTCGTGGTCGACGACATCTGCGACGGCGGCGGCACCTTCCTCGGCCTCGCGGGCGTCGCCGGCATACCGAAGGAACGCCTCGGCCTGTGGGTCACGCACGGCATCTTCTCCGGCAGTGCAGCCACCACCCTGCCCGAGGCATTCAGCTTCATCGCCTCCACCGACAGCGTCCCGAGCACTGCCGATTTCACCCACTTCGACGTCGAGCGCCAGCCGTTGCTGACCAGCCTGCTCGCCGCCATCGCCGACCACGACTCACCGAAGAAGGACTGAATCACCATGACCACCAACCGATTTGCACCAGTCGCACCACTGTTCGCCACCGACGCCTACAAGCTCGGCCACATCCAGCAGTACACCCTCGCCGGCGAAGGACGAGTGACCGGCGTCTACGCCAACTACACCAACCGGTCGTCCCTGATCCCGCAGATCGACCACGTCGTGCACTTCGGTCTGCAGGCATTCATCGCCGGCAATCTCGTGGCCGACTTCGAGCCCTTCTTCGCGGCCGACGAGGACGAGGTCTGCTCGCTGTACGAGGAGCGGGTCACCTCGATCCTCGGCCCCAACACGATCGGGTCTGATCACATCCGGGCACTGCATCGCCGCGGGCACTTGCCGTTGCGTTTCTGCGCCGTGCCCGAGGGCACGCTGGTGCCGATCAAGGTGCCGAGCTTCACAGTCGAGAACACCGACCCGGAGTTCTACTGGCTGACCAACTACATCGAGACGGCGCTGTCCGCCGGGGTGTGGCATCCGTCGACCACGGCGACCATCGCGCACAGTTACCGGCAGATCCTGCAGGACTGGGCGACCAAGACCGGCGGCCCCGCGGCGGCGGTCGACTTCCAGGCACACGACTTCTCCTACCGCGGGCAGACCAGTGACCAGTCCGCAGCAGCATCCGGCGCCGGTCACCTGCTGTCCTTCCAGGGCACCGACTCACTGGTGTCACTGGACTGGATCGACCGCTTCTACGGCGGGGAGTATGTCGCAGCGTCGGTCCCCGCCACCGAGCACTCGGTGATGATGGCCGGCATCGCGACGATCGGCGAGCGGGACATGTTCTCCCGCCTGCTGGACCTCTATCCCACCGGGATCGTCTCGGTCGTCAGCGACACCTTCGACCTGTGGCGCGTGCTCACCGACTACCTGCCCACCCTCAAGGACAAGGTCCTGGCACGCAACGGCAGGCTCGTGATCCGGCCCGACTCGGGCAATCCGGCCGACATCCTGTGCGGCACCGACGCCGCCACGGGTGGCGACGGCCCGGTCGAACGCGGTGTGGTCGAGTTGTTGTGGGACATCTTCGGCGGCACGGTGAATGACGCCGGCTACCGCGAGCTCGACACGCACATCGGCGCGATCTACGGCGACTCGATCACCCGGGAGCGTGCCGACGAGATCTGCAAACGTTTGGCGGACAAGGGATTCGCTTCGACGAACGTCGTTTTCGGCGTTGGCAGCTACTCCTACCAGTACGTCACCCGTGACACCTTCGGTTCGGCGGTCAAAGCGACGTGGGCCGAAGTCGACGGGCACGGCTTCGACCTCGCCAAGAACCCGGTGACCGACTCAGGCACCAAGAAGTCCGCGACCGGTCGCCTGGCAGTGCTTCGCGGCGAGGACGGCGAGTTGACCCTGGTGCAGCAGGCGAGCGCCGAGCAGGAGGCCGCATCGCTGCTGCAGCCGGTGTGGCAGGACGGCGAGTTCCTGCAGTTCCAGACCTTCGCCGACGTGCGTGACACGCTGGCCGGCCAGGTATGACGCAGGCCATCATGAACGCCAGTCAGCCTGTGATCAGTGTGGATCCGGTGGCGCTGCGGCATACCGGTGAGGGTGTCGGCGTCGTCCTTGTCGAGCGACAGTTCGCGCCCTTCCGGCACCGCCGGGCTCTCCCGGGCGTGATGCTCGCAGCGGGCGAGAGCGCGCATGCCGCCGCCCTGCGTGGCCTTCGCGACAAGTGTGGTGTGGAGGCCGGCGCCGTGCGCTGGCAGGCGGCCGGACGCTACAACGACGAGCGCAATCGCGACCCGCGCGGGGCGACCATCTCGCTGACCCAGATCCTGGTGCTGGATCCCGCTGCACACGGTTGGGAAGGCACGTGGGCGGTGCCGCTGACAGCCTTGCCGAAGCTGCCGTTCGCGCACAGTCAGATCGTCGCGGACGCGGTCGAGGACCTGCTCGCCCGGTTCTGGGTCGACACACGCGTCATTCCGGCCTTCCTCGGCGCGACCTTCAGCACATTGGAGGTCGCGGTGCTCGCAGAGTATCTGGGAGTCGAGATGAGCCAGGCCAACCTGGCCCGACGGCTGGGGACGATGTTCACCGACACCGGTCGCTCGCAGGTGACCGGCCGAGGACGACCGGCGCGACTCTGGACCACGGAGCCTCCACCGTCCTGAGGCGCACCCCTTCGATGTTCGACGCCAGAGCAGCTGTCACTGCCTTGGCGTCGAATATCGGAAGGCGCTGCTCCCAGCGCCGGCGCCCCGTCCGCATGGCCCGGCGTCACGGTGACCTCAGGAAGCGCCGAGTTCGGCAGCCACCTTGTCCCGCGACCGCGTCGCGAACGACGACGTCACCAGGAATGCCATCACCAGCAGACCAAGTCCGCACCCGAGCATCATGGCCCACGCCGCATGGGTCGCGGCGGGCAGCGCAGTGTTCAGCGGCCCGTCGAGTCCGGCGAACGCCACCGCTGGAAGGACCGCCACTCCGAGCGACGAGCCGACCTGACGACTCGTCGACGCGATGGCCGCAGCCACGCCGGCCTGGCTGCGGGGCATGCCGGAAACAGCGGCATTGGTGATAGGGGCGTTGAGCATGCCGAAGCCGATGCCGAACGCCAGATACGCAAGCCCGAGCAACCATGGTGACGTCGACCCGGTCAGCTGCATCAGCATGAGGGCACTGACACTGATACCGACACCTGCGATCAGCATGGGCAGCCGCGGACCCCGAGAACCGACGATACGACCGGAGACCGGTGCGAAGACGGCTGTTGCCACCGCCATCGGCAAAGTCATCAGACCAGCGTGGAACGGCGTGTAACCCCGAACGTCCTGCAGATAAAGGGTATTCAGGAACAAGAAGCCCGCCATTGCACAGAACCCGATCACCGCACTCACGACCGCGCCGCTGAACGGCACGCTCCGGAAGAACCGTGGATCCAGCAGCGGCTCCTTACGACGACGTTCGACCAGCACCATCGCGACCGCCGACAGTACTGCCGCTGCAAACAAGCCGATCACGGTCGCTGAGGTCCATCCCAGCGAGCGGCCCTCGATGATGCCGTAGGTGACGGTCGCGAGCAGGATCATCACGAGGATCTGCGCCGGCGGATCAAGTCGGCGGGTGTGCTCGGCGCGCGACTCCGGCACGAAGAACGCCGTCAGGATCACCGCAGCGATCACGACGGGCACATTGATCCAGAAGATCGCGCGCCAGCTGACCGCATCGACAAGGGCGCCACCGATGACAGGGCCGAGCGCCATACTCAACCCGATCACTCCGCCCCAGATGCCGATGGCCTGTGCACGAGCCTTCGGGTCGCGAAAAGTGTTGGTGATGATGGACATTGCGACAGGGTTCAGCATCGAGCCGCCGATCGCCTGCAGCATGCGCGCGCCGATGAGCATCCCCGGCGACTGCGACAGCGAGCACAGCACCGAGCCGGACCCGAAGATCACCAGACCGACCTGGAACACCCGACGCCGCCCGATCCGGTCACCGATCGACCCCGACAGCATCAGCAGGCTCGCGAGCACCAACGTATAGGCGTCGACCACCCATTGCAGCTGTGAGGCACTCGTGCCGAGATCGCGTCGGATCGACGGCAACGCGAGGTTGACCCCCGTGCTGTCGATGCCGACGATGAACAGGCTCAGGCAGCAGATCCCGAGAATCAGCATCGCTCGGCGTTTGTCGATCGCTGATGTGGATGAGGCGTGAATGGTACTGGTATCAGTCATTTTTCGGCTCCTTGGCGCATTTTCTCCACCAGTCGGGCAAGTTCTTTCCGCTCGGTCGCCGTCAGCGGCGCTGTCGTCGCGGGAACGACGTCGAGGTCACGAAGCTGTTCCAGCAGCGCGCGCCCCGTGTCGGTGATTCGCACGACCTTGCATCGGCGATCGCGCGGATGCTGCGCACGTATGACGTAGCCACGATTCACCAGATCGGCCACGATCACCGAAGCGGCCGGGGCGTCGATGCCCATGCGCTCGGCGAGTTCGCGCTGTGTGCGATCGGCGTGCTCCAGTCTGCGAAGGACACGGAATCGGCTCCACGGCATACCGATCCGGTCGTCCAGCAGTTCCTGCAGCGAGCTCTTGTTGTCCATGACGAGCGAGAACATCGCCAACCACACCGCGATGGGCGAGGAATTGGTTGTTGGCATACAACCATTGTATACACACAACTATCTGCGCATCAACGTCGAACGATCACCTGACCCGCACGCCTCGCCACCGCCGAGCACAACTCGCGGCCACCCGAGTTCAGCGGCGCATCGGCAACCGGTGCTCGAGCATCCCGACCACAGCGACCGCAACGAAGATCGGCGGCATCAATTGCCATGGAGCGTGCGCGAGTTCGAGCATGAAGACTGCCGCTGTGATCGGCGCGTGCTGAGTTGCCGCAAGCATCGCGGCAGCGCCGACCATGGCGCACACGACCATCGAGGTCGAGCCGAGCACCTGTCCGAGGCCCAGACTCACGAGGGCCCCGATCGCCGCACCTGTCGACATCGACGGCGTGATGAGGCCTCCGACGAGACCCCCACGCAGACACAAGGCGGTGACCAGCGGCTTGGCAATCACCAACAACGCCAGCAGCCCGGCACCGATGGTGCCCGCGCCGGTGACGGTCTGCATGATCCCCTTGCCGTTACCGGTGATCTGTGGAAGCGCAATAGCGACGACTCCGACGGCGCACATCGCCCCCGCCATACGCCATGGCAGATCTCGCGTCGGAGAATCCGGATCACGTGACTTCGCCGCTGCCATCAGCGCCAGCCAGCCCCGGCCGGCAGCCCAGCACAGGGGGCCGGCCAGCACTGCCCAGATCCAGCTGCCGCCGCCGACCCGGTGTGCACCGATCACGTAGGTCGGATCGGAGGAGACCACCGGCCACGCCACCACAACGGCAACCGCGCTGACCACCGCAGCCGTGCCGATCTGGAGCAGATCCGTTGTCAGCAAAAGAATTTCGACAGCAAACGCGGCCCCCGCCAACGGGGTGTTGTAGACGGCTCCGAGACCCGCACCTGCCGCACACGCCAACAGCACCCGACGCTGCGTGGCATCCAGCGCGAGCCACTCCCCCACCCGCACCGCAATCGCACCGGCGAGTTGCCGCGGGGCGCCCTCCCGACCGAGGGAGGCACCGGCACCGACGGCAACGATCTGCAGCACCGCATCCACGGTGGTGCGGGCACCCGGCAAACGGACCTGCTCGTCGCGCAGCGCAGCCGGCACGCTGACGAGAGTCCGGCGCGATCGCAACAGCCACCACGCAGGGGCGATGATCACGCCGGCGATCGTCATACCGATCACCCGCCGTGCCGGCGACGCATGCTCCACACCGACCAGGAAGGTCAGGCTGCCGGTGTAGCCGAAGACGACCCGTTGGACCGCGTGCAGCAACAGTGTCAGTGCGGCCCCGGCAACACCTGAGCCGAGGCCGACGACGACGACTGCCAGCAGGTAACGCGGTGTCACCGTGAGTGGAGACGACACCATTGCGCCGCGCAGGGACCAAGGCCCTGCGCGGCGCAACCGTTTCGACGTGATCGCTTCGTTCAGCGACGGTCACCCGTTTCGGCGTCGAAGATGTGGATCTCCTTCGCGTCCGGAACGATCTGTACGACATCGCCCTGGTCCGGCTTGAGCCGACGGTCACAGCGGACGGTGATCCGTGGGCCGTCCTCGTCGTTCTCGGGCCGTCCATAGACGAACGACTCCGCGCCAAGAGACTCGACGAGTTCGACCCGGAGCGCGACCCCAGCACCGGCACCTTCCAGTGACCAGCTCTCGGGCCGTATGCCGATCGTGACCTTGTCGCTGCCGTCGACCTTGGCACGGTCCAACGGCACACTCGCACCGAGCAGGTCCGCGACACCCTCGTGCACCGACACGTCGAGCAGATTGATCGCGGGTGAGCCGATGAAGCCGGCCACGAAGGTGTTCCGCGGCCGTTCGTACAGCTCCTCGGGAGTGTCGACCTGCTGCAGCACGCCGTCCTTGAGCACCGCGACGCGGTGACCCATGGTCATCGCCTCCACCTGGTCGTGGGTGACGTAGACCGTCGTCACGCCCAGCCGTCGTTGCAAGGACGCGATCTGAGCACGTGTCGAGACCCGCAGTTTGGCGTCCAGGTTCGACAACGGCTCGTCCATGCAGAACACCTTGGGGTTCCGCACGATCGCCCGGCCCATAGCGACGCGCTGCCGCTGACCACCCGACATCTGCCCCGGCTTGCGCTTCAGCAACTGGTCGAGCTCGAGGATCTTCGCGGCTTCGAGCACGCGAGCATGCGCGTCCGCCTTGTTGACCCCGGCATTGCGCAACGCGAATGCCATGTTCTCCTCGACGGTCATGTTCGGGTACAGCGCGTAGCTCTGGAAAACCATTGCCACATCGCGGTCCCGCGGCCGCACACCGTCCTGGTCATGACCGTCGATGAGGATGCGCCCCTTGTCGACGGGTTCGAGACCCGCGAGCATGCGTAGCGTCGTCGACTTGCCGCAACCGGACGGCCCGACCAGCACCAGGAACTCGCCGTCCTCGATGTCCAGCGTGATGCTGTCGACCGACGGCCGGGTGTTGCCCTTGTGGATCCGGCACGCCTCGTCGAAGTAAACGGATGCCATGCGTCAGGACTTCAGCAGCGGCTTGACCTGGCTGTCGTATGCCGAGGTGATGGAGCCGTTCAGCGACTTGAACGTCGAGGTGACATCGGAGCCGGCGACGATCTTGTCGAGCGCCTGGCCGATCATCGCGCCGCCACCCGGCACGAAAACGCGTGCGTAGTCCTGCGGACGGGTGTACGGCAACTGTTTCACTGCGACGTCGTAGCTGGGGTTGGCCGCCAGGTATGCCTTCTCCTGCGGCAATTCCAGCGCCGACTTGCGCACCGGCATGTAGCCGGTTGCCTGGGTGAAGGTGGCGGTGTTGGCCGGGTCGGTCATGAACGCTACGAATTTGGCGGCGTTGTTCTGCCGGTCGGCCGAGATCCCGGACGGGATCGCCAGGCCGGCGCCGCCGGTCGGGCAGGTCTTGACGCCACCCGGCGCCGGGACGAAGCCGACGCCAAGGTCGAAGTTGAGATCTTTGAACCCGCCGAGGTCACCGGTCGACTCCAACAGCACCGCACCCAGTCCGGCACCGAAGTCGCTGGAGGAGTCCGCGGACGTCTTCATGTACTTCGACTTGGCCCAGCCCTGCAGCACATTCGCGGCGTGGATCGTCTTGGGGTCGGTGAACGTCGGCGTCCAGCCCGTGGAGTAGGCGCCGCCATACGACCAGACGATGGATTGGAAGGTCCAATCCAGGTAGTCCGAGCCGTCGTCCAGGATCAGCGCGCTCTTGCCGGAGCCGATCGCAGCCTGCAGCTTCGGCGCCCACGAGGTGAACTCGTCCCAGGACTCCGGGGAGCGGTCCGGGATTCCGGCCTTCTTGAAGACGTTCTTGTTGTAGTAGAAGACGACCGTCGAGCGGGCGTAGGGAATCGCATAGTGCTTGCCCTGATAGAGGTAGTCGGCATACAGGCCGTCCACGTAGTCGGTCGTCGAGAGCCCGTTCTGCTGGAACAACGCACCCACGTCGGCGAATCGGTTGTTCAGGGCGAAGTTGAACCACGTCACGTCCGAGGCGACGACCACGTCCGGCAGGCTGCCACCGGCGAGGGCGGCGTTGAACTTCTGAGCAGCATCCTCGTAGGACTTGCCGGCGTCGGTCAGCTTGACCTTGAGGCCGGGGTTGGCCTTCTCGAAGGCCGCGATGAGCTGCAGCTCGGTGGTCTTGGAGGTGCCAGGGTGATTGCTCCAGAAGTCAATGGTGTTGGAGTTGCCGCCGCCACCTCCGCCGGAAGAACTGGAGGATCCGCCGGTGCCGGCACATGCTGCCAATCCAGTCGCAAGAGCCGCACCACCGGCTGCGCCGAGGAATCCGCGGCGGGTCAATTCAGTCATCAGTTTTCTCCTAGTGAGGGAATCAGCCCTTCACCGCACCAGCGGTGAGGCCCTTGATCATGTGTCGTTGAAGTGCGAGGAACAGGATGAGCACCGGCAACATCGCCAGGACGGTCGCGGCCATGACCGGACCCCAGTTGGTGATGCCGTCGGTTTGTTGCAACTGGGTCAGACCGACCGGCAAGGTGCCGACCCGCTGGTCGTCGGCCATCAGGAACGGCCAGAGGTATTCGTTCCACTCGTTCACGACCGTGATGATCGAGAACGCGATGAGCGTCGGCCACGACATCGGCAGGACGACCCGCCACAGCAGTTTGAGGGGCCCGGCACCGTCGAGCCGGGCGGCTTCGATGATCTCGCTCGGCACCGAGAGAAACTGGTTGCGCATCAGGAAGGTGCCGAAGGCGACGCCGGCCAACGGGATGATGATGCCCTGGTAGGTGTTGCGCCAACCCAACTGGCTGACCAGCGCGTAGTTCGAGATCACGGTGATCTGGTTGGGCACCATCAGCGCCGCGATGATCAGCAGGAACAGCGCAGTGCGCCCGGGGAACCGCAGCAGCGAGAGCGCATAGGCGCTGATGACGCCGAGCACGATCTTGGTCACCGAGAGGATCGCAGTGATGATGATCGAGTTGCGGAAGTAGTCCCAGAAGGCGATCGTCGTCGTCGCCAGGTGGTAGCCGTTGGTGGTGGGGTTCTTGGGCCACCACTGCGCCGGCTGGGTGTAGATGTCCTGGCGCTGTTTGAACGAGGTGATCACGATCCAGAACAACGGCAACGCCACGATCAGGAATACGATCACCATCGCGATGTAGCCCACGACCCGCATGACCGGCCCCGAAAACGTCGCCGCCTCGGCTTGGTGAGCGCCCTTGGCGGGGGCGTCGACGCCTTCGTCCACGATGGTGTCAGTCATTCTTCATGCCTCGATCCATCACACGCACCTGCACGACCGTGATCACCAGCAGGATCAAGAACATGATCGTCGCGATCGTTGCGCCATACCCAGCCTTGTTGTTGACGAAGGTCTCCTCGTAGACCTGGTAGACCATCGTGCTCGTGCCGTACCCCTGCGGCCCGCCCTTGGTCATCACGTTGATGATGTCGAAGACCTGCACGGAGTTCAGCAGCACCGTGATCGACAGGAAGAACGTCGTCGGCCGCAGCTGCGGCAGCAGCACCTTGTAGAACCGGCGCCAGGCCGAGGCCCCGTCGATCTCGGCAGCCTCATCAAGGTCGGCTCGCCGACCCTGCAGCGCCGCCAGGTAGATGACGAAGGTGTAGCCCAGGTTCTTCCAGACGTATGTCGCCGTCACCATCACCAGCGCCCAGTGGGGCTGCTGATAGAAGTCGGGCACGGTCACGCCGACGCGGTGGAAGAGGTCGCGCAGCATGCCGAAGTTCGGGTCGAACACGAACTGGAAGGCGATGCCGACGGCGGCACCGGAGATGACGAAGGGCGCGAAAATGGCCGACCGCACGAGGTTGCGTCCGCGCAGCTTCTGGTCGAGCAGGATCGCCAGGATCAGACCCAGCGCCATCGACAGTCCGACCGTCGCGACCGTGAACACCAGGGTGTTGATGAGCACCTGGTGCGAGTTCGGGTCGTGGAACCAGGTGACGTAGTTCTGGAAGCCAATGTAGTGCGCGACCGGCGCCGAGATGTTCCAGTCGGTGAACGACAACCGGAAGTCGTCCAGCAACGGCCGGTAGGTGAAGATCACCAGCAGCACCAGGTTGGGCAGAAGCAGCGCCGCGGCGAGGATCCACTCGCCATACGGTCGGCCGCTGCGTCGCGGCGCAGGGCCTACCGGAGCAGGCGGACCCGAGCGTGGCGACGCCGACACGGTCTCCGGCGAAGTGGTCACGGTCGCGAAGTCTCACCGATGAGATTCAACACGGGGTGAACATTAGCGCTCGGCACGCTGACACGGGGGTAACTATCGGGTCGCTACGCCGAACCGTTATCGGATGATCCGGCCGCGCCTGCGTGCCATTCCCGGGCACGCTCGAATGCGCTTGCGAGCCACGGAGACTTTGCCGCACTGTAGTCCGATCCCACCGGCTCGCCACCGGGGAAACGCTCCGCGACGGCAAACTTCATCGCCGCGTAGTCATCTCCTTCAGCCGGATGGGCGCGCAACCAGTCGCGGAACATGGGTGCGATCACGGCACCAGGGGTTCCACTCCCGCGCACATGCACGTGGTGCACCACCGCCGGATCACAACCCCCGTAGAAGACCTTCGACCACTGACTCGGGTCCGGCGCCCACGCCTGCGGATCGTCGTGACGCTCGCCGTCGTAGACGAATCCGGCCGCCAGCATGGCCTTCTTGAATTCGGCGGTCTGCGCCAGAGCGAGGTCGTCGACTTCGACCTGCAGGTCGATGACGTCCTTCGCCGGCAATCCAGGAACGCTGGTCGATCCGATGTGCTCGACCGACCGCACCTGCCCGCCGACGCCCGCCTGAGCCAGTTGATGCCTGATGCGAGCCACTGCGCGTTCGCCTTGCGCGGCCCATTCGTCGCGCGGCTGCACGATCTGCACCTGCTGCACTCGCCGCACGCAACGGCCGTCGAGCAGGTTCGAGTTGTATGCCGCAAGCCGGTCCCGCCAGAGAGCATCGACCTGTGCCTGCAGGTCGTCGGTGCTGCCGTGGTTGTGCAGCCAGACGTCGGCAGCAGCCTCACGTTGCGCATGACTCGCCTGAGCGTCGATGCGTGCGCGGGCCTCGGCCTGCGTCATACCTCTGTTGTCCATGAGCCGAGCCAGCCGGGCTTCCTCGCTCGCGTCGACGATCACGACCAGGTGGTATGCCGCGCCCATGCCCAGCTCGACCAGCAGTGGCACGTCGTGCACCAGCACCGCTTCGGGTGGCGCCTGCTCGAACAGTTCGCGCGTCCGTCGCTGGATCAACGGGTGGGTGATGGCCTCCAACTCGCGTCGCGCGGTCGCGTCGCCGAAGACGATCGCGCCCAACGCCGGCCGGTTCAATGAGCCGTCTGTGGACAGGACCTGTTCACCGAAATGTGCTGTGATCTCGTGTAGTCCAGGAGTTCCAGCAGCGACGACCTCGCGGGCGATGAGATCTGCGTCGACCACCACGGCGCCGAGTCGGGCGAGTTCACACGACACCGTCGATTTACCCGCGCCGATCCCGCCGGTCAGCCCGATGCACAACATCCCGCCAGCCTAGGTCCCGTCGCACCGAGCGTCTCGTGCGGACGCTGCGATGGACCGCGCCTACGCCATAAGTCGCCGATCCGGCGACTACGACCTGCCTCCACCCACACAATTCGCCGATCCGGCGGATTCAGTCGGGGGCTCTATGCAGTAGTCGCCGATTCGGCGCCATACGCGTCAGCTTCGCGTGGCGCACCGAAACACGCACCCCGGCACCAACACCCCGCAGCCGAACCGCGGGCCGAACGACGAAGGCCCCCGGAATCGTGATGATTCCGGGGGCCTTCGTGACGTGCTTCCGACGTCAGGTCACAGCTGCGACCCTGGTCAGTCGGGTGTCAGCGGCGATCAGGCGCCGGTGAGCTTCTCGCGCAGCGCGGCAAGCGCCTCGTCCGAGGCCAGCGTGCCCTCGGCCGGGGCCGAGTGCGAGGAGGAGCTGCTCGACGAACCGGCCGACGCCGGGGAGTTGTCGCTGCTCTCCGAGGAGTAGGACGTCGTGCCCGAGGTCGCTGCGGTGGCGGCAGCCTCGGCGTCGTCCTTGCGAGCCTGCTCGATCTGCACCTGGTGTGCCTCGTAGCGGGCGTGCGCCTCGGCGTACTGCTTCTCCCACTTCTCGCGCTGGGTCTCAAAGCCCTCGAGCCATTCGCCCGACTCGGAGTCGAAGCCCTCGGGGTACTTGTAGTTGCCCTGCTCGTCGTACTCCGCGGCCATGCCGTAGAGGGTCGGGTCGAACTCGACCTGGCCGGCGCCGTCCTCGTTGGCCTGCTTGAGGCTCAGCGAGATGCGGCGACGCTCGAGGTCGATGTCGATGACCTTGACGAAGATCTCCTGGCCGACAGTGACGACCTGCTCCGGCAGCTCCACGTGACGCTCGGCCAGCTCGGAGATGTGGACCAGACCCTCGATGCCGTCCTCGACGCGCACGAACGCACCGAACGGGACCAGCTTGGTGACCTTGCCCGGCACAACCTGACCGATCGCGTGGGTGCGGGCGAAGTGCTGCCACGGGTCTTCCTGAGTCGCCTTCAGCGACAGCGAGACACGCTCGCGGTCCATGTCGACGTCGAGCACCTCGACGGTGACCTCGGTGCCGACCTCGACGACCTCGGACGGGTGGTCGATGTGCTTCCAGGACAGCTCGGACACGTGGACCAGACCGTCCACGCCGCCCAGGTCGACGAACGCACCGAAGTTGACGATGCTGCTGACGACACCAGAGCGGACCTGGCCCTTCTGCAGCTCCTTGAGGAACGTGGTGCGGACCTCGGACTGGGTCTGCTCGAGCCAGGCGCGACGCGACAGGACCACGTTGTTGCGGTTCTTGTCGAGCTCGATGATCTTGGCCTCGATCTGCTTGCCGACATACGGCTGCAGGTCGCGCACGCGACGCATCTCGACGAGCGATGCCGGCAGGAAGCCGCGCAGGCCGATGTCGAGGATGAGGCCACCCTTGACGACCTCGATGACGGTGCCGGTGACGACGCCGTCTTCTTCCTTGACCTGCTCGATGGTGCCCCAGGCGCGCTCGTACTGTGCACGCTTCTTGGACAGGATGAGGCGGCCTTCCTTGTCCTCCTTCTGGAGAACCAGAGCCTCGACCTCGTCGCCGACCGCAACGACCTCAGACGGGTCGACGTCGTGCTTGATGGACAGCTCGCGCGAGGGGATGACGCCCTCGGTCTTGTAACCGATGTCGAGCAGGACCTCGTCCCGGTCGACCTTGACGATGACACCTTCGACGATGTCTCCGTCATTGAAGTGCTTGATCGTCGCGTCGATCGCGGCGAGCAGCTCCTCCTCCGATCCGATGTCGTTGACAGCGATCGGCGAGGTGGTGGTGGCAGTCATGTAGTAGGAAACCTTTGGTGGACACTTGATGATGGACAGTGATCCCGGCGAGGATCATGGTCCGAGGACCGATGAGGGCCGGGTACGCACACATGTGCGCCTTCTCACCCTACCGATATGTCTATAGCCGGGTCAAAGTAGTCTCATATCGCCGGCCGGGCAGCGCTCATGGCGCCACCCCGACCACCGCAAACGCATCATCACCGAGCCGCAGGAGACCCACCGTGGACGAGTTCGGCGTCGGCCATCGCGACACCGGACCTGCCGAGACCCGCGCGGCGAACCGCCGGTGGTGGGACGCGGAGGCAGCGCCGTACTACCTCGAACACGGTGACTTCCTCGGCGACGAGGCCCTGGTGTGGGGTCCGGAAGGTCATCAGGAAAGCCGGCTGCACCTGCTCGGCGACGTCCGCGGCCGCCGTGTGCTGGAGATCGGTGCCGGTGCGGCACAGGGCGCCCGTCATCTGGCCAGGTGCGGTGCACAGGTCGTCGCCACGGACCTGTCTCACGGAATGCTGCGGCAGGCACAGGCGATCGACGCCGGCAACGCCCACGGCATACCTCTTGTGCAGTGCGATGCGGTCGAGTTGCCGTTCGCCGCGGACTCGTTCGACATCGTCTTCACCGCGTATGGCGCGGTGCCCTTCGTCGCCGACAGCGCCGCGCTGATGCGGGAGGCCGCTCGGGTGCTGCACGAGGGCGGCAGGTTCGTCTTCGCCACCACGCACGCGATCCGTTGGGCTTTCCCGGACGTCCCCGGCGCCGAGGGCCTGACCGCGCACTGGTCGTATTTCGACCGCACGCCGTATGTCGAGCAGGACGATGACGGCAACGCCACGTATGTCGAACACCATCGGACGACCGGCGACCGGGTACGAGAGATCCATGCGGCAGGGCTGCGACTGGTCGACCTCGTCGAGCCGGAGTGGCCCGCCGACAACCTGAACGAGTGGGGTGGTTGGAGCCCTACGCGGGGCGCCGTTCTGCCCGGCACGGCAATCTTCGTCACCGAACGCAGCTGACGCCGATCGGTCCGACTGTGCGCAGATGACACGAACGACACGGAGCAACCGGCGCCGGCACTCTCGCGGTGGTGTCAGACCGACGGATCGGTGCGCGTGAGGATCTGCTCCGTCGCAGCGGGGCTGAGCACCGGGGTGCGGAGCTCGTTGGTGCGGAACCAGTCGATCGTGCGCAACAACGCATCCTCGATCTGCACCTGCGGCTCCCAGCCGAGCACCTCGTGGGCGAGCGTCGCATCGGGGCGACGGACCGTCGGATCGTCCACGGGCCGCTCGATGTGTGTGACCGGGGAGCCCGATTCGGCGAGCTTCACGATCCAGTGCGCCAGGTCGATCATCGAGATCTCGTGCGGATTGCCGATGTTGATCGGGCCGGGATGGTGCGCGGCAGCCATCGCCAGGATGCCCTGCACGAGGTCGTCGACGTAGCAGATCGACCGGGTCTGCAGTCCGTCACCGGCAACGGTCACCGGTTCACCGGCCAGCGACTGACGGATGAAGTTCGGTATGGCGCGACCATCGTTGGGTCGCATGCGTGGGCCGAAGGTGTTGAAGATGCGCACGATCGCCGTATCGACCCCGTGGGTATGGCGATATGCGAGCGTCAGCGCCTCGGCAAAACGCTTCGCCTCGTCATAGACCCCGCGCGGGCCTACCGGGTTCACGTGGCCCCAGTAGTCCTCCCGCTGTGGGTGGACCTGAGGATCGCCATACACCTCAGAGGTCGAGGCCAGCACGAACCGGGATCCCTTCACACGGGCCAGGTCCAAGGCGTGCTGGGTGCCCAACGAGCCCACCTGCAGAGTCTCGATCGGCAGCCGCAGATAGTCGACTGGTGATGCCGGACTGGCGAAGTGCAGCACCAGATCGACCGGACCGTCGACCGGCGCCCCGGTCGTGAGGTCCTGCTCGATGAGGTCGAACCGACCAGTGCTGTGCAGGTGCTCGACGTTGGCGGCGGAGCCGGTGCAGAAGTTGTCGAGCGCCACGACGTCCGCACCACGGGCAACCAACTGTTCGCACAGATGCGAGCCGAGGAAACCGGCGCCACCTGTGACGACTGCGCGCATGAGGATCAGGTCTCTTCGACGAAGGTGTCGTCGTTCTTCCGCAGGGAGACACCACCACCGTCGGCGTCGTCCTCGGGGCGACGACCGGCGGCCATGACCGCCCACACGATGCCGCCGACGATCAGCAGCACACCCAGGATGCCCAGGATCACCGGCGCCGCGATGAGCGCCTTGAGTTGGGTCGCCTTGGTTTTGTACTCATCGACGTTGGCCTTCACGGTGGACGGGTCCATCACCGTGTCGGTCTTGAGCACCGTCACCGGCGCGTGGCCGGGGATCTCCACGGTCTGAGTCTGGTTCTCCTGCACCTTCATGAAGACTCCGGTGACCGGATCGGCCCAGATCGTCCGTTGGTTGGCGTAGGTGCGGTCGGCGTTCTGGCCGGGGCTGGACTGCCCGAGACCGAACAGGAAGCCGGGGACTTCGTACTTCTCATACACGGTTGTCGGGATGTCGACGGTGTATTTGTACGTCTCCATCCCGTCGATGGTCTGGGTCCCGGAGTACTTCAGGGGGATGGCCTTCTCGAGCGTGGTGTCCCAGTAGGCGTAGGACTTGTTCTTCTTCAACCCGAACGGGAACTTGATCGTGTATCCCTCGTGTGTGGTCGGGATGTTGTCCTGGTTGTCGTCGGCGTATTTCACCGGCAACCCGGTCTTGCGGTTGATCGCGAACTGCGCGTGGTAAGCCTCCATCGGTGGCTTGCCCGCGGCGGCGTCACCGGGGGTGTTGGAGTACTGCCACTGGTCGATGACCAGGGTGTTCCCGCCTGCCTTCTTGGTGAGTTCCTTGTTGACGACGACCGCCAGTTTGGTGACCAACTCGCCCCGGTTGAACTTGAGCGTGTTGGCGTTGAAGAAGTACGCGTCCGGGTCCGACAGCGTCTGGCCGGTGTTCTGATCCTTGGGAATGACAGCGAGATTCGGGTAGGCGTAGAACTTCAGCAGCAACGCCATCGTCACGAAGAACGCGCCGAAACCGATCACGATTGCGGATTTCCGCACGGGCATACCTCCGGGGACGTTCGATGGACTGCTACCGGACAGTAGCAGTAATGGTGCGATTTGTGTCACATCGATGCGTGCGGGGGTGTGTCGCCGTCCGGACCTGACCGGGCAGCGTCACAGAAGTCGCTGCACGGCTGCCGCCAGGGATGCCGTTCCCTCTCCGAGCAGCACCGTGGTCATCCCGAGTTCGGCCGCCGGAAGAATGTCACTGGGCTGGTCCCCCACCATCGCGCAGCGCGCGGGTGACGCCCAGGTCGCTCGGCGCAGCGCAGTCTCGAACAACCCGGGCGCGGGCTTGCGGCAGGTGCAGGTGCCGACGTCGTGCGGGCACACCTGGAGCGCGTCCAGGTGCGCCCCCTGCGCAGCCAACTGGGCGACCAGAGTGCGATGCACCAGAAGGAGCCCGGCACGGGTGAGCCGGCCGGTCGCGATCCCCCGCTGGTTGGTGACCAGGACGACTCGGCAGCCTGCTGCATTCAGCCGTGCGACGGCGCGCGCCGCGCCCGGCAGAAGTACCAACCGGGCCGGGTCTGCGACATACCCCGGTCGATGGACGTTGAGGGTGCCGTCCCGATCGAGGAAGACGATGTCGTATGCCGCTGTCGGGGTGCCTGCCGCTATGGGGCCGGTCGCCTCGCCGAGCAACTCCGCGTCGGAGAGCGTCACCGGCATACGACGTCGACTGCCTCGCACCAGGTGTGTGCCCAGAACATGTGCACTTCCTGGATCCGAGGTGTCTCCTGCGAGGGGGCGAGCAGCACGTGGTCGGCCGCGCCGGGCAGCGCTCCGCCGGAGCCACCTGACAGCGCGATCGTCAGCAGGCCACGCTCTCGCGCGCAGGACAAGGCGCGCAGGATGTTCGGGCTGGTGCCGCTCGTCGACATCGCGAGGAGCACGTCGCCGGGGCGGCCATGCGCTGCAACACCGCGTGCGAAGACCTCCTCGAAGCCGTAATCGTTGCCGACGGCAGTCACCGAGCTGAGCGACTCCGACAGGTTGATCGCCGGCAGCGGGTCGCGGTCGTGGATGCACTTGCCGATGAACTCGGCGGCGACGTGACTGGCGATCGCCGCGCTGCCGCCGTTGCCGGCCACCAGCAGGGTGCCTCCGGCGACCAGCGCCGAGAGCAGTGCCTCGCCTGCTGCATCGACCCGTGCCGTGAGGTCGGGCTCGGCCAGATTCTGCGACAGGCGGGCCCAGGCTGCCAGACCGTTGCGGTGCTGCCCCGCGACGGCCGACGCGCGCTGGTGCGGCCCGACGGTGTGCAGCGCGTGCTCGTGCGACATCAGCTCTGCCCCCGCCACGTGGTCACACCTTGCTGACTGAAGGTGATCTCGGACAACGTGAGGCCGAGCTTGAGCAACTCCTGCGCCACGATGTGTCGGCGTTCGAACTCGCACACGAAGACCAGGTGGCCGCCGCCGCCGGCGCCGGTCACCTTGCCGCCGAGAGCCCCACAGCGAAGCGCCGTCGTGACAGCGGTGTCGATGAGCGGAGTGCTGATCTTGGCCGACATCTTGCGTTTCTGCGCCCACGCCTGACCCAGCAGTTCGCCGAACCTGTCGACCTCGCCGCGCACCAGGGCGACCTTCATCCGGACCGCGAGCTCTTTCTGTGCCCGCAAGCCCTCCAGCGCCTCGGACACGCCGTCCTCGTAACGCGTGCGCTGATCCTCGATGATGTGGTCGCTGACGCGGGTGTTGCCGGTGAATGCCAGCAGCATGTTGTGCTCAAGCTCGTGCACCGTGTCATCGCGGACCCGCAGCGGATTGACGATGACCTCGTTCGGCTGGAACTCGATGTAGTTGAAGCCGCCGAAGGCCGCGGCGTACTGATCCTGCGAACCACCAGGGATGCTCAGGTCCTCACGTTCCAGGCGATAGGCAAGTTCGGCCACGTCGTACGGCGTGAGGTCGAGCCCGCAGTGCTGGGCGACCAGACCGATGACCGACACCATGACGGCACTGGACGAGCCGAGGCCGGAACCAGGAGGCGCCTGGGTGTGCAGGAACAGGTCGAATCCGCCGGACGGCCGGGCCCCGTCGATGTCGCGGATCCGCCGGATCGCGGCCTTCGGCAGATCGAGCTGGCCGTCGAACTCGACCGGGTCGTCGATGCCGAAGCCGATCGCGGTGTTGTAGTCCAGCGACTGCACGGTGACCTTGCCGTCGGATCGTGGCCGCAAGGTGGAGAACGCGAAACTGGAGATTGTCGCCGACAGCACGGCGCCACCTTCGCGCTGCGGAAAGGGCGCGACATCGGTGCCGCCACCGGCGAAGGAGATCCGCAGCGGAGCGCGCGCGCGCAGGACCGGCCGGGTCGGGTCCAGGGTCGTGGAGTCCGCGACCTGCGTGTCCGGGACGGTCATGATGTGGGTGGCCTCCGCGGTGAGACATCGATGCCACCGGCTGTGGCGGGCGACACACTAACCTACTGCAGAGTAGTCACTGACGAGAGCGACGGCCGCGCTTCCAAGAGGCTCGGAAATCCGGCCTGAGAGGGTGGACACATGCCGCGGTACCGCCTCATCGACGGCCTGCGCGGGGTGGCCGCGTCGCTGGTGTTGCTCGCGCACGTGGCGTTCTGGACCGGCGCGTCGACGATGGACGTCTCCGGCGGGCTGCTCGCCCGGGGAGACAGCGGCGTGGCGATCTTCTTCGCCATCAGCGCCTTCTTGCTGCTGCAACCCTGGCTGCTCGCTGGCGCCACGAGGCCCCAGCCGTCGGTACGCACGTATGCGATCCGGCGGGCGGCACGGATCCTGCCCGCCTACTGGATCGCACTGGTCGCCGTGCTGCTCGTGGCAGTCACCTGGAGCGCCTCAGGTGGGCCGGGCTCACCGGGCACCGTGCTGGCTCACATCTTCCTGGTGCAGGGGTACACCGGGCAGTCGTATCAGGCGTTCTCCCAGACCTGGAGCCTGACGACGGAGGGCACCTTCTATCTGCTCGTTCCCGCGATCGGTGTGGCGCTCGGCCGGTTGCGGCGTCACAACTCGCGTCTGTGTTACGGCATCCTCGCCGCAGTGGCCGTGGTCGGCATCGCGATCCAGGGAGGCTGTGCTGCCTGGTCGCTGTCGCAGCCCCACGGACACGCGGGCGTGCTCGCCACCTGTGTCCTCGGCCATGCGGCGTGGTTCGCGGTGGGTGCCGCGATCTCGGTCGCAGCGGCCAACCATGACCTCGACCGGTTCGCCGCGGTCGGTGTCGGCACCTGGATCGCCGTGGGAGCGGTGGTCTTCCTGGTCGCCTCCAGTTCGCTCGCCGGACCGCGGCAGCTGCAACTGCCGACCGTCGCCGAAGCAGTCACCAAGGAGACGCTGTACGCCATACTCGCCGGAGCTCTGCTGCTGGCTGCGGTGCGCGGACCCTCCGACCAACGATGGGCCGCCGTCGCACGGGCGGGTGCGACGCGGTTCGTCGGCGACATCTCCTACGGCGTCTTCCTGTGGCACGTGCTGCTCCTGCAGCTGATCTACCTGCTCACGGGCTGGTCGATCTTCACCGGATCGTTCACCCGGGTGTTGTTCGCGGTCGGGGTCTTCAGTGTGCTGATCGCCTGGGCGTCGGCGGTGCTGGTGGAGCAGCCGATCCTGCGCCGGGTGCATCGCTCGCCTCAACGCCCCCGCGTGCCAGTGCACACAGCGTGACGGTGCCGAGCAGCTGACCGGCGACGGCTCCGGCCGACCGCTGGTCGACGACGCCGAGGAAGGCCAGTGCCACTCCGGCCAGGACGAGACCGGCCAGTGCGGTATGCCGCAGCCACCGCCTCGGCACGGCCGCAACCAGGAGCCCGACCACGATTCCCGCAAGACCACACACCAGCGTCGCGACGACGACACTCACCACCGCGGCGATGATCCGCCGCGGCGCGAGGACCGTGTGTCTGTCGTCGAGCCGCACCTGCTCGACGCGCGCGGTCAGCCCGCGCCGGCGGCAGACAACGGCGCACGCACACAGCACCGCCAGCAGCAGGACAGCCAGCACCGCTCCGATCAGCAAGCCGAGACGTTGCGGCGTCGTCGGCGTGAAATCGACGGTCACCCGCTGCGCGTTCGTGCCGGACAACCGGAACCCCTGGCGCCAGCCGTCGACCTCCACCGGTTGCAGGCGGTGGCCCGAGGCATCGGTGGCCTGCCATCCGGCATTGAAGCCCTCGTCCAGCGCGATCACCCCGGCTGGGCCGGCAGCGACGTCGACGACCCGGTGACCGGGATCGTCGGTGAGCACCCGCACAGCCCGGGTGGATCCGGTTGCCACCGTGGGATGACCCAGCAGCACCAGATCGGGTTGGACAGCAGGCGCCGCAGCGGCCGTGACAGTGGTCGAGCCCGCTGCCACGCTGAGGCCGGCACTGCAGGGCGTCGCCGCCAGCAGGCCCCCGGCCACCACGTCGCTGCGCGCCGCCGTCAGGCGGAGGTCGACGGTCGCGCCGCCGACCCGCACCCGGCCGGCCTGACCGCAGCCCAGGCTCACGATGCCGCCGGACTGTGCGAGCAGAGTCTGCAGCGCCGCGCCCGGCACCGGGCGCACCCACACCTTCACCGGCAACACCCCGGCGCTGTCGAAGGTGACCTGACGCACCAGATCCGGACCGTCCTCACCCGCCCGGGCATCGACGGACCGTTCGAGCGGATCCCGAGTGATCAACACGGCCTGCCGTGCGGGATCGATCGGATGCGGCAGCGAGATGACCGACCCGAGAGTGGCTCCGGGAATCTGCAGTTCGGTGACACCCAGCACCGGGTCGGTACTGCCGGCCGCCGCGGTCAGCTGCACGCGGACCGTGCCTGCTCGTGTGCTCGGCAACTGAACGGTCACATCGCGTCGACCGTCAACCGCGATCTGTCGGCGGACTCCGCCGACGGTGACCTCGACCGTCGACGGCAGCGAGGCCCCCTGCGCCGGCCCGGCCAGTACCAGCCGCACAGACCTGACCGTCACGACCGGGTCGAGGTCCGCGGTGAGGGTGGCGACGCGCTCGTGGTCGCCGGTCAGCCAGGATGTCGCCGGGTCAGCGTCGACTGCGGCATACACACTGGCTGCCGGGCTGACGTACGCCTTGGCGAACGGGTCGGCACCCGACGAGGAGGCGGTCAAGGCGGACAGGCCGATGAGCCGCCGAGTCGGCTGCTCGGCCACATCGGTCGCAGGTGGCAGGTCGCGCGAGCCGATGTGGTCCGGCTCGGTGTCGTCCGCCGGGAGGGTCGGACTGTAACCGAGCGCTGTCGGCACCCCGTTGTTGTAGGCCCGCCAGCGCATCGTGTCGGTCACGATGTCCGCGCTGCCGGTCGTGGAGTTGTCCAGTTGCAGCCACTGCTGCGCCGAGATCAGCCCTGCGGCATACAGGTCGAAGATCGCCTCGGGACCGCCGGCCACCGTGAGCGGGCTGCTGCCGCTGTATGCCGTCACGTCGTCGGTCGTCGCGGTCGGTGCGCCCGGCGCGGTCACGTCGTAGACGGTGAGGGCGGACGTGCCGCTGCCGAAGGTCTGCACCGCGCGGAAACCCGGTGAGGCAGCGAGGGTCCGCTGCACCAACTGCCACGGCTCCGCCTGCACGACCGAGGCGAGATCGCGCCGCAGCACGATGCGGGTGATGCCCATCCGGACCAGACCCGCTGCGAGGCTCGGTTGCGGCGCACCCGATGCAGCGAGTTCGTCGGCGACGTCGAGGATGCGCGTGGATGCCGGTATGCCGAGCGGCGCGGCCTCTCGCGTCACGATCGGTGACGTCGCCAGCGCCGACAGCGGCTCGTCCGTGGGACTGCCCCAGGTGTACGTCGCTGTGCGGGAGTTCGGCAGCAGCATCGTGGCACCACCGTCGGCGTGAGCGGCGGCATCGACGGCCGTGGCCACCTGCGACCACTGCTTCGGTATGCCGTTGTAAGCCCCCTGCGCCCCCACGCGTCCCTGCCAGATCGGCGTCATGGCAACCGCGACCAACAGGGCGAGGACGGCTGGCAGAAACCGGTGCCGGACTTTCGCCGACCGGGCGAAGTACTGCAGCAACCCGGCGAGGCCGATGATCAATGGCAGCCGGATCATCGGATCGGCCTTGTGCACATTGCGCAGCGGTGCGAGCGCGCCGTTCAGCAGCGCCCGTGCAGGTCCGGCGAACGGCCCGCTCACGATGCCGGCGTGCCCGATCGCCATGAACACGGTCGCGCCGACGACGCTCGCGATGCACCACCGGGCCAGATGACCGCGCCAGCGCAGCAGCCCCCAGGCGCCGAGCGCTGCGACGGCGCTCGTCGCGATGATCGCGGTCACCGACTGCGCGATCACCCAACCGCCTTGCCAGGTGGGGTGATTCGCGCTGTCGAGGATGTAGGCGATCCAGTCGGAGGCGCCGCGCAGATCGTTGGGCACCGATGTCACCGCGGTCGTGATCGACGCAGTCTCGATGTAGTTGAGGAACGGATAGGCGTACTTGCCGAGCACCAGCAGCGGCAGCAGCCACCAGGCGGCACCGGCGACGACCGCGACCAGCCAGGGCAGCACGCGACGGCGGCCGACGCGATGGGTGATCAGAAACAACAACGGAAGCGCGAGCACGATGCCTGATGCCGTGGCGTTGACGCCGCCCAGCGTCGCAGCGAGCACGCCGGCGAGGGCCAGCGAGCGCCATACGACCGGACGGGGTGCCCTGCGGTCGACGAGCGGTATGACGGCGACCACCAGCCAGGGCGCGAGCGCCAACGGCCAGGCCTCGATCGAGATGACCGGCAGCACGGTCAGCACGCGAGGCGACAGTGCGTAGGCGGCTGCGGCTATCAACGCGGGCGCACCGTCGGCGACGCCGAGCCGCCGGATCAACCGGTGGCTGCCGGTGAAGGCCACGACCAGCAGCAGCGTCCACCAGACCCGCTGAGCGGCCCAGGGCGCGATGCCGAGGCTGTGGCAGATTCCGAAGACCGGACCCATCGGAAAGAGATAGCCGTAGGCCTGGTTCTGCAGTTCGCCCAGGCCGGCGTGGTTGTTCCAAGCGTCCAGCGCACGGCCCAGGTAGCGCCACGGCGACACGGTCAGGTCGATCTTGGTGTCCGGCTCCGTGAGGCCAGGAGAGATCAGCCAGGGCAGCACGACGACAGCAGCCACGGCGAGCCACCACTGCACCCGATCGACGGCAGGCGCCTTCTGCCGTGTGCTCATCGCCGCCGCAGGATGAGCAGCAGGTTCCAGGTGACGATCTCGCGGACACCGGGGACCCGCAGCACGTGCCGCGCGGCGTCGGGGAGATAGCGCGGTCGGGCCGCAAGCAACTCGACGTCTGGTTGCCCGTGGGCCCAGCGCAGGCCCTGCGCGACGCTCACCCGGAACAGCGTCTTGTCGACGGTGTTCTTGGGTGCGTGACCGTTGATCCGCTCGTAGCGGCGGGCGGCTCGTTCGCCGCCCAGCCAGTGCCACGGCGACGTCTCGTGTCCACCCCACGGCGACAGCCAGTTGGTGTACGACAGAAAGACGAGCCCGCCTGGCCGCGCGACCCGCACCGCCTCGTCCGCGACGGCCTCCGGGTCGCGCACGTGCTCCCACAGATTGCTGCTGAAGACCACGTCGACACTGCAGTCGGCGAACGGCAACGACTCGGCCGTCGCGACCAGACCACCGTCGCGGACCGACGACACCGACGGGTCATAGTCGACCGGCACATACCGGGCTCCCGCAGCGCGGAACGCGTGTGCGAACTCCGCCGGCCCCGCTCCGACGTCGACGACCACCTTGCTGTCGAGGGTCGTCCACTCGTCGAGCAGTTCGATGGAGTCCGCCGCGAGCGCTCCGTAGAAGACCTCCGGCCGTGACTGTTCGAGGCGGAACGCACGGAACAACCGCACCGACCTGGCGATCCCACGCTGCATCAGTGCGGCCTCCGTGCGATCAGGTGCAGTGTGGGGCGAAGGCGTGGCGCCACAGCGCGTGCGGCGAGGACGAGCGGTGTGGTCGCCATACTGCTCACCACCGCGGGCGCCGAGGACAGCACGCCACCGGGCCGTTGCGCGGGGCGCACCAGTCGCACCAGGCTGGCCGCGTCGGTGGAGGTGCTGTCGAGTGCCGGGCGTTCGACCCGTATGTCGACCAGCCCGGCGGCCTCTGCCGCGAGAGTCAGACTCCGGGCGGTGAAGAAGCGCACATGGGTCGGGTCCTCGAGCATCCACCAGGCGGCGCCATACAGCCGCAAGCCGTCGCTGTCCCCTGCCGGCGTGAGGAATTGCACGCTGCCGCCCGGTCGCAGCAGGCGCGCGGCGAACTGCAACGTGCGCGTGGGGTCGCGCACGTGCTCGAGGACATGGATGCCGTAGACCAGGTCGGCGGAGACCGCTTGATCGGCGACGTCTTCAACGGCACAGGCGTGCAGGTCGCCCACTGCACGCACGCGCGGGTCGACCGACAGCCCCAACTGGTCGGGGTCCGCCCCGGCGACCGAGGCGCCGTCATCGAGGAATCGCCGCAGCAGAGCGCCCGTGCCGAAACCCACCTCGAAGACCGATGCAGGCGAACTGTGCCGCCGCAACAACCGGTAGGTCAGCGCCAGCCGCCACCGGTCCAGCGTCGGTTCGCCGCCGTAGGCATGATCACGGTGGCCGGCGGGGGCGCAGGCGAGTGACCGCAGCAGGTGGCCGCACCCGGAGCACTCCTGCAAAGTCGCGCCACCGCGGACATGCCGGTCGCGCAGTCGGCCGGCACAGATCTCACACACCGCATCGACCATTGTGATCTGGGTTACCTCCGAGTAGGAATGCGGTTAGTCTATCGGCCGACCTGTCAGGACCACCCGCTCCGACAGCGGTGGTCAGAAGGAGTATCGACGTGCCGGTGTCCGACACCGCGGAAGCACCGCGACTGCGCCTGTTGTACCTCTCCTGGCGCGATCGTGAGAACCCCGAAGCAGGCGGTGCCGAGACGTTCACCGAGCGCACCGCTGAGGTGCTCACCGAACTCGGGCACGAGGTCACCATCGTCACCAGCCGGTTTCCCGGCAGCGCCGCCGTCGACCGGCACGGCCCGGTGCGCGTGCTGCGACGCGGTGGCCGGTTCACCTGCTATCTGCGCGGAATGCTGTATGCCGCCCAGCACCGCGACGACTTCGACCTGATCCTGGATGTGCAGAACGGTGTGCCCTTCTGGAGCCCGTTGGTCACCGGGACACCGGTCATCAACATCGTGCATCACACCCACCGTGACCAGTGGTCGGTGATCTTTCCCCAGCGCGTCGCGCGTATCGGGTGGTTCCTCGAATCCCGGGTCGCTCCGTGGGTCTACCGCCGATCGCGCTACGTGACCGTCTCTCAGGCGAGCCGTCGCGACCTCGTCGGGCTCGGCGTCGACGCCGATCGCATCGACCTGGTGTATTCCGGCAACGACCACCCCGCGGATCTGCGGCAGTATGCCGATGTCCCGCGCACGCCGGCGCCGTCCATCACCGTGCTCGGGCGGCTGGTGCCCCACAAGCAGGTCGAGATCGCGATCGACATACTCGCCGATCTCACCGTCGACCAGCCGGAGTTACGGCTGAACGTTGTCGGTGAGGGCTACTGGCGCGACGCTTTGGTCGATCACGCACACCAGCGGGGCGTCGCCGACCGGGTGGACTTCCACGGCTTCGTCACCGAGGAGCGCAAGCATCAACTGCTGGCCCAGTCATGGCTGGTGCTGATGCCCTCGCACAAGGAGGGCTGGGGATTGACGATCGTCGAAGCGGGTCTGCACGCGACGCCGGCGCTGGCCTTCGAGCACGCCGGCGGACCCACCGAGTCGATCATGCACGGGCTGACCGGGCTGCTTGCGACCGACGCGGACGAACTGACCAACCAGGTGCGGGTGCTGCTCACCAACCATGACCTGCGGCACCGGCTGGGCGTGACCGCTCGCGAGCACGCGCTGTCCTTCGACTGGCGTTCGAGTGGTGCGCAGTTGGAGCGGTCGATCCGGTCGGTGCTGGGTCAGGTCGAGCGACCGGATTCACCCCCCATCGTGGCTCCCCGGCTGCGGTCGCTGGACGAGATCGTCGCCGAACACGAATCGGCGACGCCGACACCCTGATCACGGGAGTCGACATCGCCGATGTCGAAGTTCTTCTGTGCGGTGCGCACGGCGCCGCGGTCAGATCACTGGTTGTAGGTGATGGCGCCCTTGTAGGTCTGCGGCTGGGTCTGCGAGCCCTGCTGCTGCACCAGGCCGAAGATCGCGACGGCAGCAAGCAGCGCGCCGACGATGGCGCCGCCGACGTTGTAGATGATCTTGTTTGCCGGATTCATCCGCGCCTCTCCTGGACCGATCACGCCCAGGGGAACGCCCGGGACGTCGATGCCGTATCAATGACTTTCGGCTCAGCATAGCAAAGCAGGCCCTGTTCGACAGGCCTAGAGATCCTCGTGGCGCGCGCTGGTTCCGGCGGGCGGCCCTGTCGCCGAGCGCCCGGCGGACACACCTGCCACGCCGACGAGAAGCACCGACATACCGGCTAGTAACCATCCGGTGTAACGGAACGGCCCGTCGTGGCCACCGGACACATGAACCGGTCCCAGGTCGTACAGGCGCAATCCGTCGGCGGCGACCAGCACCCGGTCGCCCGCGAGGTTCGGCAGACCCGCGGCCACCGGCTGATCGGTCTCGACCAGCACATAGCGCACCCCGACCGAGCGCAGCACCGCGGCGACGTCGCCATGGTCGGCAAGCGCCTGCGTCACCTTGCGCGCGTCGGGGTCGTCGCCCGGAACGACACCGCTGGTCAGCGGCAGGGCATCGTTGACCAGCACCTGCCGGGACACCAGCCGCTGCCACGGGTCGAGCAGCACGCGGTGTCCGTCCCAGGCGTAGCTGCGGTATTGCGTCCACGGAAAGACCGCGACCCCACCCGGTGGCAGCCGGTCGATCTGCTGCGCTGTGTGCACGTATGACGCGGGGTAGTCCACGGCCTGCCAGCGCCCCCAGGCGCCCCACGCCATTCCGGTGAGGGTGATCAGCGGCCAGGCCGCGAGCGCCGCGGCAAAGACCAGGGCGGTGCTGCGCTGCGCGCCGACCCGGATGCCGAGGTCACGCGTGCGTTCCACCAGTTGTCCGGCCAGGACCGCCACCAGAATCATCCAGACGGCGTCGAACTTCTGGGCATCGCGCAGCAGGCCACCGCCCGGCAGGTCGTTGCCGAGGATCGTCATCACGTGCGAGCCGCCGGGCAGCGCGCTGGCGCCCGCGAGCACCAGACAGATGACCCCGGCGATGCCGAGGCCGGCGAGGGCCGGGCTCTGGCGCCACACCCGGCGGCGGACCGCAACCACGACGGCGACGACCACGACGAGCAGCGCCAGCCCGGAGACCACCACCGAGGAGCGGGCCGAGAACCACACCCCCTGGTTCCAGATGCCGCCGCCGGTGAGCAGTGAGCCGATCACGCCGTATGGCGTGTCGGCGCGTGCCATGAAGGCGGTCACCCCGGCGCTGCCGCCGGGCGGCGTCGGCGCGAGGAACAGATAGGAGAACCACCACGTCGCATCGGCGAGCAGCCAGATCAGCAGTGCCCAGCCGATGTCCCGCATGCTGCGGTGCCACGACGGCCGCGGCCCCGGTGCGAGGAGCACGGCGAGCACCGCGATCAGCCCGAAGACCGCGCCGGTCGACCCGGTGAAGGCCAGCACCACGAGCCACACCCCGAGCCGGAAGCGCCCACGGACTGCACCGGATCGACAGCCTGCAGCGGCGCTCACCAGGAAAGGAACGCATGCGTAGCCGAGCAGGTAACCCCAGTGGCCGATCGCCAGACGCTCAGCCAGATAAGGATTCCAGGCGGCCACCAGTGCCGCGGCGACGGCACCCAGCCGCGTGCGCATCAGCCCGGCGGCGCCGGCACCGACTGCGACGAAGACCCCGATGAGCAGCACCTTCTGCACCACCCAGCCGGGCGCCAGGTGTGACAGGACCGCGACGTCGAAGTCGTTGGGCACGGCACGTGGCACCGAGCCGTCGACGCCCATCGTCCGGTCGCTGAACGCCAGCCGTGGCACGAAGACCATGTCGTAGAACAACAGGTATCCCGGCCGCAGGGCCGGCCCGAGCGCCAGCAGTCCGCACACCAGACCGACCAGACCGCCCAGCGCGCGGTGGTCCGGTCGGGTCGACCGGTCGCCGCGACCGGGCAGGGCCAGCTTGACCCGCATCAGGCTCGCTGCGCCTCGATGTCGGCGAAGGCGTCACCCATCCGTGCGCACTGCGTGACCAGGTCGTGCTCGGCCACCATCCGGGCCCGGTTGGCCGCGCCGACGCGGATGCGCAGGTCGCGATCACGCAGGAAGGTCAGCAGCGCCTCGGCGACCGCCTCCGCGGAATCCTCGACCAGCAGATTCGGCGGGTGGACGGCCTCGTCGTTGGTGCCGCACCGGGTGGTGACCACCGGGATTCCACACGCCTGAGCCTCCAGATAAGCCAGGCCCAGCTGCTCGGTCCACTTCCAGGTCGGTCGCGGTGCCGTGCAGAAGACCGCTGCCGAGCGCAGCAGCTCGGCGACCCCGAAGGCATCCAGGTGTCCCATCAACGTGACACCGGTATGCCGGTCGGCTGCCGCGGCCGCGACCTTGTCGCGCAGCGGACCGTCGCCGGCGACGAGCAGTCGTGCCTGCGGGATCTCGCGACGGACCAGCCGCATCGCGGCCAGCACCCGGTCGATGCCCTTGTTCGGAGCCAGTGGCGAGGTGAACACGACTGTGGGTTCGAGCGCCGGGTCATCGGCGGGAGCAAACATCGTGGTGTCGACGCCGGGTTTCACCACCCGGATCATCCGATCCGGAAAACCGTTGTCCAGCAGGTGATTTCGCGCAGCATCAACCATGCACAACAGCAGGTCCGCCGATCGGCACGAGTCGAGCGCATTGCGATAAGGGGGCAGTTTGTACAACGGCTGGTGGGAGAGGTTCTCCCAGGTGATGACCGCCTGCAGCGGCTGTCCACCGCGGCGCCAGTCGCTGGCCTGACCGGTCACCAGCGAGCACAGCTCCAACGACGTGACCCAGTCGTATGCCGCAGGCTCCTGCCGGTCGAGGCCGTCGATCCAGGCGAGGGCACCCGCTTCGACGAAGCGCTTCACCGGCCGCCGATAGGTGCTCGGGATCCAGGTGATGTCGCCCACCGGCTCCTGCGCGGCCAGCGCGGTGACCTCGGTGCCGGGCATGCGGCTCATCCAGTAGAGCTCACGACGCGCGCGTTGATCGGGCAGCGACACCCACAGCATGCGCCGCGTCATACGTCTCGCTCCCCTCTGCGGTCATGCTGCCCACGACGGGCGCCCAGTGCATAGCCGACGACCTCCAGACTACGCAGCAGCACCATGCCCGCCGCGTGTGCCGGATCGCGGGCCAGCAGACGCCGGTTGACGACATACGCCCGCAGCACCGCACGGCCCTGGGTGCTGACGGCGCCGTCGTGGCGGCCGGCGAACGCCGGGATGCTGCGACCGTAGTAGTAGCGCTTGCTCAGCACGTCACGGACGGTGAGCCTGCCCTCGTCGTGGTCGACGATGATCGGTGCCAGTTCGATGCCTTCGCCGGCGGCGCGCATCCGCAACCGCAGATCGGCGTCCTCGGGCCCGGACATCGCCAGGTGGAATCCGCCGTCGCCGGCCAGGTACTCACGGCGCACCAGGCGCGGGTTGTGCAGCAGCGGCTGGTTGAGATAGCACTCGCGTTCCAGAGCGCGGCAAGCTGTCCAGAAGCCGGAGCCGATCGTGCGTTCCGGTAGTGCAACGCCCGTCGCTCCGGTTGCCGTCGCCGTCGCGACCGCGACCGCGACGCTGTCCGGCGGCAGCATCATGTCGCTGTCCAGCCACAGCACCCACTCCCCCGTGGCGCGCTCGATGCCCAGGTTGCGCTGGGCCGACCGCTCCGGCCCGCCGGACAGCGCGATATCGGCGAGTTCGGTTGCCACGTCGAAGGTTTCGTCGGTGCTGTGGTTGTCGATGACGATGAGTTCGATGCGCGGGTAGCTCTGTTCGCGCACAGACCTCAGACAGGCGCGGATCGTGCGCCGGTTGTTGCGGGTCGGCACGACGACACTGACCAGTGGCTGCTCAGGCATCCGCGCTCCGACCGCCGGGAGCCTGCTCGTCAGGCGAACCATCGGACCCGTCGTCGGTATGCCGCCGCCAGTCGCCGCGCAGGGCGCCCGTCAGACCGACGACCAACCCGGCGCCGGCGAGGTAGTTGGGCCACATGTTCCGCGCCACACCGTCAGCGCTCAACTGCCCACGCAGCGGCCCCAGTGCGATCAGGTAGACCACGATCGCAGCCATCAGCAAGGCGGCCCCGGCGACCTGCAGGCGCCAGGCACTGACCGGACGCAGACGCAGTGTGCCGACCACCACCAACGCGGCGACGGCCCCGGCCGGGCCGACGAAGATCGCACCGCACACCACCAGGGCGATCTCCTTCCACACCCGCGGGAGACGGATGCGACGGTTCGTGCGCCCGGCGACCGGATCGAGGTCGTCGGGGTCGTCATCGTCATACGGCTCGGTGTCGTCATCGTGCCCCCGCCGGCGGCGTACCCGCCGGACGAAGGGCTGGACCGCCAGTGCTGCTGCGGTGAGCACCGCCACGATGCTCACGCCGAGAGTGACGTCGGCCTGCACCTGCGGGCCGTAGTGGATGTCGATGGTGTAATTGCCGCCCTTGGGGATGATCCAGCCGACGGAGTAGCCGTCGATGATCTGTGGGGTGCCCAGGCTCTTGCCGTTGGCTGTGGCCTGCCATCTCGAGTCGTAGCTCTGGCTGATGACGACGGCGAAGCCCGCCGCACTGCTGACCGTCAGCTTCTTGCTGGTGGTGCCGTTGGCGATCACCGTGGTGCTGGGACTCGGGGCGACCGTCGAGGCCGTCGGTGTCTGCACATCGATCAGGTTGAGCGAGTCCAGGGTGAATCCGGGTGCTTGGTCGATCTGGTGCTGACCCGCGCTGACCTTCACGGTGCCGCAACCGACCCATGCGGTGCCCTGTGAGCTCGCACCGGCCAGGGTCTGGGTGGCCGGACGCATCCGCACCGGGGATCCGTCGATCGTGGCCACCGTGATGCACCGGGGGTCACCAGCCCCGGCCCGGGAGATGGGCGTGGTCGTGGTGGCGTGCATCGTGACGCCGGTGGCGATGGAGGGAAAGGCGGGCGGTGCACCGGCCAGGTCGCCCGAGGTGGAGTCGATCGTCATACGCACCGTTCGCCCGGTCACCGGCCGCCCGTCGACTGTCGGAATCGGGATCGTGGTCGTGCCGTTGCGAGCCAGGGTGCCGGTGCCGACCGCCTTACCGTCGACGGTGATGGTCACCCGACCGGCGTAGAGCGTCTGGTCGCCACTCGGATCGCTGGGAGCAGCGTGCTGGGTGATGGCGACCGAGGTGATCGCGCGTCGCGGGCCGGTGATCTGCCACCAGCCGCCCTTGACCGACCCGCCGGGCACCCAGGCGGTGCTCGGATCACCGTCGGCCGCCATCGAGGCGCGCTCGGAGGGATTGTTGAAATAGAACCCGGACGAGGACGCCTGCACCGAGCTGGAGTACCCCGCCACCTGGTCATAGACGGCTTCGAGGGACCCTTGGACGCGCACGGCGGCCATCGTGTCGAAGGTGCGTGAGTCGGGCAGTGTCACTATTCGGCGCAGCGAGATCTCGGGGTCGTCCGTGGTCGATCCGGAGGTTCCCTGGTCGCGGGTGAGCAGGACGTCCAACGGCGTGCGGTCGAACACGGCGCGTTGCGCGGGCGTCAGTTCGGAGTACTGCCGGGAGAAGGTCAGCGGCGTGCGGGCGGCCTGCTGGGCCAGCGGTCCGGGCATCTTGATGTCGCTGATGCCGACGAGGTTGAACCCGGACCCGCGGGTGGAGTCGATGGTGACCGTGACCTTCGAGGCGGCCACCCCGCCCAGGTCGAAGGTGGCGTAGCCGCTGTCCGGAAGTGTCTGCGTGACGGCCTTCCCACCGGCGCGGACGGTCACCTTGTCGATCTTGACGCTGCCGACCTGCGCCTGCGCGATCTGCATCGTGTCGATGGTCACCGGCGCCGGTTCGGTGATCGTCAACACCTGCCCACGCGCGCGGTTGAAATCGCCGAACAGCCATGCGCTCGAGGGGTCGCCGTCGAGGGCGTTCGCGGGCACCGCATACGGCAGGTCGAAGAAGGCGCTGCCCTCGGACGTCGCCGTCACCTGTGCACCGGAGCGCACCAGCACCGTCTGGTCGGCCACGTCGGTGCCCAGCGTGCGGGTGGGTCCGTCGAGTGGTTGGTCCGCCGCCAGCAACGGGCCCTCGTTGTCGGTCAGCCGGTTGGTGATGGCCAGCCGGCGGGCGTTGGTGTCCGACAGCACCAGCGTGTGGTCGCCGCCGATGGAGTCGGCCAGTTGCGACGCGCTGAGGTTCTGGGCGTACTGGAACGTCGGGGTGGACCCGAGCAGACCGGCCGCGGTCATGGCCGGCACGGACCACCCGTCACCGGCGACGACGATCGAGTTCGAGATCGGCTGCGCGCGCAACGAAGTGGTTGCGCCTTGCACGTCGTACTGCTGCAACGGCGGCAGGATCTCCTCGCCGTATGCCGCGGCGTTCTCATCGGGCGCTACGACATACTCCCCGGGCTGCCCGTAGTTGGCGACACCGAACAGACCAGGGTCACCGGCCAACTCGGCGCTGGTGGTCGCCGGGCGCGCGCCGCCGTCGTCCTCCCACTGCATGTCGTGCCGCAGCAGGACGGTGCCCGCTCCCAGATAGCGTGCGTATGTCGACACCAGCGTCGACGGGCCGACATCGTTCTGCAGCGTGGCGTCCATCGACTGCAGGAAGTTGCCTCCGGGCGCGGACGCATTCGGGGTCGTCTCAGGGATGATGACGTTGCGGGTGAACAGCGAATTCGCAACGTCGTCAGGGCGTTCCACCGTCCAGCGGTAGTCGGCCTGCGTCTGGCCCGGCAGGAACAACACGCTGGAGTCGGGGTTGCCCTTGTCGATCGCGGCGGCGGCCTGCCGCCAGTACGACGGGATGTTCATCGGCGAGGTGTACAGCCGGTTGGTCAGCGCCGGAAGCGTCCACGCCACCACCAGCAGCACCGCCATCATGGCCGCGATCGGTGCGAAGAAGTCGTGCCTCATCAATCGCGGACCGACCGCGGCAACGGCGGCACCGAGCGCGATGGCGAACGCCAGTGCCAGCACCGCACCGACCTTGTTCGTGGTGCGGAAGGCACCCATCCCCGGCAGGCTCAGGAAGTGCTGGAAGGCGTATCCGAAGGGCGATGCGGTGTGATCGGCACCGGGGAAGGCACCGACCATCACCACAGCAGCGATCGCGATGCTCAGCGCGCAGATCCGGCGCATCGCCCGAGGCAGCCAGCGCAGGGCCAGCAGAGCCGACGCCGGCCACAGCATGGTCAGCACGATCATGACCGGGCTGGTGACATAGACGGTGTCCTGCGGCACCCATGGCCCGTTGCTGTCGTGACCGTAGAGCGGCCACAGGCCCATGCCGCGCAGCACTTCCGGGAAGGACGACACCTTGGCGATGCCGGTGATCGTCTCGGACTCCCCCACGATCTGGTTGCCGGTGCTCAGCGCGCCGAAACCGGGCTCCAGCCAGTAGACCGACACCCCGACGACGAAAATCGCGCACTTGCCCAGCGTCAGCAGAATGTCGCGCCAGCTGATCTGCCAGTCCAGTCGCGCCACGACGATGATCGGCAGCAGCGCCAGCAGTTGGAAGACCGGGACGACCGCGACGTTCATCCCGCTCATCGCGAAGAACGTCAGACCGAACATTGCCGGCCAGGCCCACCCGCGCGGGTCACGCACCCTGTTGCCCGTGGTGTGCACCGCCCGCACGAAGCAGAGCAGATTCCACGGAAGCAGCGCCATCGGCAAGGCGATCGCCAGGGTCGCGCCGGCCTGGATCGTGTAGGGATTCGCCAGCACCAGGACGCCGGCGGTCAGTGCTGCCCACCGTCCGGCGCGCGGCACCAGCCGCCGGGTGAGCCGGACCGTCCCCCACGCGGTGAGCAGCCAGAGGGCGAAGTGGAATACCTTGTAGGTCCACTCCGGCGACAGCCCGATTCCGCGAAGTGCCGCGGTCACGACCAGCACCGGCACCAGGCCGACGTTGAAGTTGGGGGACCCCAGGTATGGCGTAGCCGTCCATGCCGACAGGTATTGGGAGATCATCCGACTCGGCGCGAGATACACCTCGGGCTTGATGTCGGTGTAGAAGGTTCCCCACCCGTTGAGTCCGACGATCAGCGCCAGCAAGAGCACCAGAGCCGCGACGGTCAGCCGGTAATTCGTGGCGGTACGTCGCAAGATGGGATCTCTCCGAACGGTCGATGCGCTCGGCTGCGGTGGGCGCAGGCGGGCAGGGCGCCGCCAAATATAACCGCTGAGTAACCTGAGTCACGTTTACCCCGGCATGTGGGGCGAACTCCACAGGTTCCGATCAGCCTGCGCAGACTCCACCGCCGACCGACGAGGCCAACCCGTGGCACCCACTGTCCCCCACCGGGCGCGCAAGCCCGCGCCGACTGCCCTCAAGGGCGCGGTTCTGGGTGTGGCGATGGGGATGTCGAACGCCCTCGGCTATCTCGTGGTCATGCTGCTGTCGCGCCCGCTGGGACCAGCCGAGTTCGGTGGTTACACAGCGCTGTCGACGTATGGCGTGTTGCTCGCGATCCCGGCCGGCGTCTTCCAGGTGGTCGTGGCCCGGAGATTGTCACGCCGCGCAGGCGACGCCGACGGGTCCGGCGCCGGGAGCGATGCACTGCAGACGACCGGACTGGCGCCCGCCGCCGTGCTGGGTGTGGCCTTCTTCGCGGTGACCGCAGCGATCTCGGCGCCGCTGGCGGAGGCCTTCCATCTGCACTCCGCACTGTCGGCGGTGCTGCTAGGGGCGATGCTGGTCCCGATGATGGTGACCGGGTGCTTCCAGGGCATCCTGCTGGGCCGCCACCGGCTGCGTGCCCTGTCGGCGCTCTACCTGATCACCGCCGTCACCCGAGTGGTGGCGGCAGCAGCAGCGGCCATCGACCACCTGGACGTCACCGAGGTGTTCGCAGCGATGTTCCTCGCCGCGGCGGCGACCGCCGTGGCCGGTGCCTGGCTGTGCCGTCACGACATTCGGCTGGTTCCACCGAATGCGCCCGGCGTCGCGGCGGAGATGCTGCGCTCCAACAGCACCCTGGCGGCATACGTCGCACTGACCAACATCGACGTGTTGTTCGCCCGGCACTTCCTGTCGCCGCACGAGTCCGGCGGCTACGCGCTCGCGTCCACCTTCGGACGGGCCATCTGCTGGGGCACGCAGTTCGTGGCGCTGTTGATCGTGCCGCGCATGCACGGTGCCGATGCCGCACGCACCCTGCTGCGCGCGAGCGCTCTGGTGCTCGGCATCGGGCTGGTGGGATTCGGGATCGTCGCGATCGATCCGCAGTGGTGGATCACCGTCGCGGGCGGCTCGGACTATCGCGAATTCGGGCACTTGGCACTGCTGTTCGTCGTACTCGGTATGGCGTGGGCGGTCGCACAGATCTGGTTGTTCTCCGAGATGGGTGCCAACCGTGGCATCCTCGGCGCACTGACCTGGGCGGTGATCGTGGCCGAGGCCGCCGCCATTGCCGTCTGGTTGCACCACAACGCAGCACAGATCGTCGGCACCTGCCTGACCGGCGCCCTGCTGATCGCGCTGACCGGCCTGGTGCGCGTCGTGGCACGCCATCGCACCCGCCTGGCAATGCCGGAGGAGTCAGTGATCGTCGTCGCCGATCGCCCGTGACCGGCCCATCACCACTGCCGCCACCCGCTTGGTGATGCCGGGGAACCGGTCGGCGACCGCCCACGCGGCATGGTTGAGGCGGTCCTGGACCCGCGTCTGGTAGATCCGCAGTCCCTCGTCGACCCGACTCATCCGCGTCCGGCGGCCCGTACGCCGGAACACCAGCGCGTGCAGCCCGTTCGACCAGCGCGGGTCGTCGGCGTGCGCGGCATCCCAGGTGGCCGCGACCGACCAGCCCGGATGACGCCGCAGAAAGATGCGGTGAGCGCGCTGGACCACCGGCCACGTGGCGTCGTCCACAAGCACGAGCGCCTCGTCCGCGAGAAGCGGCTCCACCGCCGCCAGCGCCAGGTAGTGCGACAACAAGGTGTGCTCGCCGTCGTAGAAATAGACGCCGACCGGTGCGTCGACGGCTCCCGGCTGCGCCATCAGCGTGAAGCAGTCGCCTTCGAGCAGGGCGATATCGGCGGATGCGGCATACGTGCGCAGGTTGTCCTCGAGTTCGGCGCGTGCCTCCTGACCCGCCATACCGAACTCCAGAAAGTTCTCCATCGCGTAGAACTTCTTGCCCTCGTTGCCCGCGACGGCGCCGACGAGAGAACGACCTTTGAAGGTGCCGACCTCCAGGTAGGCCTCATGTTCCGGCAGCAGCGCGGCGGCGGCATTGAGGACGGCCAGTTCGTTGGGTCCGGTGTAGCCGGCGACGTCGGTGGCGATGCGGGTCCATCGAGGGTCGAGCGGATCGCTGGTCTGCGGGTCGCCGGCAAATGCGGTGCCGAGGTGATCGAAGAAGGCGGACGTGTCCATAGCTGCTCAGTGCGCGATGCGGTGACGTCAGTCCCTGTCACCGGAGGTTGGGCGGCCAGGCTCCTGCTGGTGCTGCCCGTCGTCGGACGCCTCGTCCTGACGTCCGTGGTCACGCTCGTCAGCGCCGAGGCCGTCGTCCTGGCGCGACTCCACCACGGCGTGGCGCACCTGGGTCTGGCGGTCCACCCCGAACATCCATGATCCGAGTGCCGCAGTGATGATGCCGACGCCGACGAACAGGTAGGTGCGGAAGAGGTTGACGTGGGTGAGGTCCTGACAGGTGGACGTCTGGAACGTGCCGGACGGAGGATGCGCCGCCGACCCGCACCCGAAGATGCCGTTGGCACTGGTGATCTTCACGGGGAGGAAGTAGTAGTAGACCCCCACCGCGACCAGCGCAATCGCGATGAGCACGCAGATCTTGCTGCCGTTGCGCAACCTGATGACGGTACGGGTTTCCACGGTCGGTGCAGACATGCCGGGAATACTAGTGGCGCACACCACATCTATCGCTACCGGCTAGTACGATCTGGCCGTCGGTCGACCGGCCGCAGGTTCCGCGACGAAAGAAACCCTTGAGCCCACGTTCTCACCGATCGCTGCCGTACCGCCCGGCGCTGGACGGGCTGCGCGCGATCGCGGTGTCGGCAGTGGTCGTGTACCACCTGAACAGTTCGTGGCTGCCAGGCGGCTGGCTCGGGGTTGACCTGTTCTTCGTCCTGTCGGGTTTCCTCATCACCTCCCTTCTGGTCACCGAATATCAACGGTGGGGATCCATCTATCTGCCCGGCTTCTGGTTCGCTCGTGCCCGTCGGCTGCTGCCGTCGCTCGTGCTGATGCTGCTCGCCGTGCTGGTCGTGTCGCGATTCTGGACGATCGCTGCCCGTCGCGCCGCGGTGCGGGACGACGCCGTGTCCACGTTGTTCTATGTCGCAAACTGGCGACTGCTCTTTTCCGACGACGACTACTTCGCCAATCTCAGCCTGCCCTCGCCGCTACGGCACACCTGGTCGCTCGGCATCGAGGAGCAGTACTACTGGGTCTTCCCCATCCTGTTGGCATTGCTGCTCACGCTGACGCACGCCATGCGCTGGACCGCACGTCGTCGGCTGATCGCCGGTGTCCTGCTGGCGCTGGCAGCGGCGTCGGTATGGCGCATGTGGGCGCTCTATGTTCCCGGCACCGACCCGAGTCGCGTCTACTACGGCACAGACACACGCGCCTTCGAACTGCTCATCGGATCGGGTGCCGGACTGTTGTTCGGTGCCCGAGAGTTCACCGCACGACGACCGCCGCGGGCAGAGCGGACCGTCCGCGCCGGGCTGCTGCCATGGACCGGCGCCGCCGGTCTGGCCGTGCTGGTCGTGGCCTGCTGCCTCGTCTCCCAGAACGACACCATCGTCTTCCGCGGCGGACTGGCCGTGCTGTGTGTGCTGCTGGTCGCCCCTATCGCGGCCGCCGCCAGCCCACAGCCCAGCATGCTGCAAAGCGCACTGAGTTGGGAGCCGCTGCGTCGGCTGGGTCTGATCAGCTACTCGCTGTATCTGTGGCACTGGCCGGTGATCGTCTTCCTGACCGGCAGGCTCACCGGCAACGCGGTGATCGACGCTGTCATCGAGGTCGCGATCGCAGTGGCGTTGGCCTATGCGACATGGCGGTGGGTGGAGAAACCCATCCGCACCCAGGGTTTTCGAGGGCTGCTGCCCCGCCACCCACGACCGAGTATGGCGATCGCGACGCTCGCCATACCTGCGGTCGTCCTGGGTGCGCTGATGCTCCCGCTCGGCACGACGCCAAGCTCCGCTGCTGTCGCCGACCCCGGCACCGACAGCAGCACCAATGTCGTGGTGAAGGGCGGCCACTACGTCGCACCGCCCGGCGGTGCCTCCGTGGTGCTGGCCGGCAACTCGATGCCCTACAGCCTGGCCGTCGCCTACCCCAACGGCGCCTACCCGGGTCTGACCGTCAACACCGCGACCAGTCTGGGCTGCGATCCGTATCCGGGCGACCAGATCTACGGCAACACCCCGCAACCGCCTACGCCCGCCTGCGAGCAGTGGCACCAGCGCTGGACGCAAGCGATCGTCGATCTCAAGCCGGATCTGACGGTCTACATGATCCCGCAGACCTTCACCGGCGACTACATCGTCGACGGCAAGAGGCTGACCTGGGGCACGCCTGCGTATGACGCGTTCATCGACCGCACCCTGACGTTGGTTCGCAAGGAAGCGCTCGCTGCGGGTTCGAAGCGGTTCGCGGTGCTCACCCTCGCGTACCACCGGATGCCGTTCGCCACCGTGAGCAAAGGCGCACAGAACACCAACAACGATTCTCGCGTCGATCACGTCGATCAGGTCGTGCAGCAGTGGGCTGAGAGCAGCGGAAGTCCTGTCCTGGATCTGAAGGCGTTGTTGTGCACCGGTGGCTTCCACACCACCATCGACCGCATTCCCCTTTATGTGGACGGACTGCACTTCTCCAAGCAATCCGGCGCCATCGTCTGGTCCTGGCTCGCGCCGCAGATCAGCGACATCGTCCAGGGACGTGCACCCGACGCCACGACGCGCCCATGAGCAGGCTGCTGGGCGTCGTGCTCGCCGGAGGTCGCGGCAGCCGGCTGCGGCCGATCAGCGACCGGTGCCCCAAACCGTTGCTCCCGATCGCCGGTGAACCACTCCTTGCCCTCCAGTTGCGGCGACTGGCCGCCGCCGGCATCACCGAAGTGGCCATCGCCACCGGATACCTGGGCGATCGGTTCGAGCCAATGTTCGGGGATGGGTCCCGTCTCGGCCTCCGCTGCATCTACTCCTGGGAGACAACCCCGTTGGGCACAGGCGGCGCTCTCGTCGCTGCCGCAGCCGTACTCCGAGCAGTGCCAGGTGACACGCTGGTGGTGCTCAATGGGGATCAGCTCACCGAACACGATCTGACCGCTCAACTCCAGCGTTTCGAGACCGCCCGCGTGCAGGCGGGCGCGGGCGGATCGGTGCATGCCCGCACCGTGCAGGACGTCCGGGCGTTCGGGCTGCTCGGCGTCGAATCCGGCGGCGGCGAGGACCTCCTCGTGAGCTTCGAGGAGAAACCCAGCCGGGCGTGTGCCGGGCTGGTCAACGCCGGAACGTATGTCGTGGATCCCGTTCTCCTGCAAGATTTCCCACGACACACGCACCTCAGTTTCGAACGCGACGTGCTGCCTCAGGCCCTCTCCGTCGGCCGAGTCGTGACGGTCTTCCACGACGAGCGTGCCGGCCGCGACATCGGCACCCCGGACACCTTCCGACGGGCCAATGTCGAGGCCGTGACGAACTCTGGTCGGAGCGCGCTGATCGACACACGCGCGAGCGTCGCCGCGGACGCCGTCGTCACCGGCGGGTCTTACGTCGGTGCCGGTGCCACCGTCGCGGCAGGTGCGTTCGTCTCCGGCAGCGTGATCCTCGGCGGCGCCGTGGTGCACGAGGGTGCCCGACTCACCGACTGCGTGGTGACCTGGGACGCGCACGTGGATCCAGGCTCGACATACAACCGCGGCGTCATCGGTTCCTGAGCGCGAAGGCGCGTCACCCGGGCACCTCAAGCGGAGGCGACCGGGTGATGCGAACCCCGCGTGAATCGTGGGCGTTGACGCTCGGTGGCCGGCGGAGCGGTGAATCAGGCTGCCGGTGGATCAGTGAGCGATGTGCGCCTCGTGATGGACCTTCCACGACCGTCCCACCAGCACACCGCCGGCGAGACCGATGAAGCAACCGGCGAGCGCCTGACCGAAGGCAAAGGCCGATCCACGCAGGACGATCGCGCAGAGCACCACCAGCACCAGCGCTGCTCCGGCAATCGCCAGCGACGGAACCGACGCCATCCGCGGCAGGAACCAGCCGACGACATTGCCGACGACCCACCCGACGAGCGGCCCGGTCAGCCAGACGGGTCCGGGGATCCAACCGTGCTCCGGTCGGAAGATGAACGCGATCAGCAACATCACCAGCAGCGCCGCGACGTCGATCACCGCCCAGGTGAGCACCTCCTGACGCGCATTCAGGTCCGAGCTGGGCACTGCCTTGGGTTCGTTCTCGTCATGCACCATGCGCACTCCTCCGTGCGAAGACCGGGCTCTCGCCCGGTTACTTCTCAGTAGAACCGACGGTTACGGCGACCATAGCGGCACCCGCCGCCGAAAACAGCCCAGCGCGCCGCGCAACTGCTCGGTCGGAGTCGAGCTAGTGGGCCGCGGAGTGCCAGGAGCCGCCGACACCGACGCTCACATCGAGCGGCACGTCCATCTCGATGGCCGCGCCCATCTCACGCCGGACGAGTTCTTCAACGTCGGACTGCTCCCCCGGCGCGATCTCGAGGACGAGCTCGTCGTGCACCTGCAGCAGCATCCGCGAGCGGGCATCCTGCTGCGTCAGCGCAGCATCGACCCGCAGCATGGCCAGCTTGATGACGTCGGCGGCAGACCCCTGGATGGGCGCGTTGAGCGCCATCCGCTCGGCCATCTGGCGCCGCTGCCGATTGTCGGAGGTGAGATCGGGCAGATACCGCCGGCGTCCCAGCATCGTCTCGGTGTAGCCGGTCTTGCGGGCCACCTCGACGATCTCATGCAGATAGTCGCGCACCCCGCCGAACCGGGAGAAATACTCCTCCATCAGGGTGCTTGCCTCCGCCGTCGAGATGCTCAGCTGCTTGGACAGCCCGAAGGCCGACAGGCCGTACGCCAACCCGTAGGACATCGCCTTGACCTTGGCCCGCATCTCGGTGGTGACATCGGCCGGCTCGACACCGAAGACCCGCGACCCGACGAATCGGTGCAGGTCCTCCCCGGTGCGGAAGGCCTCGATGAGCCCCTCGTCGCCGGACAGATGCGCCATGATCCGCATCTCGATCTGGCTGTAGTCGGCCGACATGAGCGACTCGTAACCGTCGCCGACGACGAAGACCTCGCGGATCCGGCGGCCCGCCTCGGTGCGGATCGGGATGTTCTGCAGGTTCGGGTCGGTCGAGGACAATCGCCCGGTTGCAGCGATCGTCTGCTGATAGGTCGTGTGGATCCGACCGTCATCGGCGACGGAGCGGATCAACCCCTCCACAGTCACCCGCAAGCGCGAGGCATCCCGGTGACGCAGCAGCGCCTCCAGGAACGGATGCTCGGTCTTGGCATACAACTCGGTCAGCGCGTCGGCGTCGGTGGTGTAACCGGTCTTGGTCTTCTTGGTTTTGGGCATCCCGAGGGTGTCGAAGAGCACCGTCTGCAGCTGTTTGGGCGAGCCGAGGTTGATGCGCTCGCCCCCGATCGCCTCGTAGGCGTCCTCGCTGGCCTGCGCGACGCCGTCGGCGTAGTCGCTCTCGAGAGCGGTCATCACCTCGGTGTCGGCGAAGATGCCGGCGCGTTCCATCCGCGCCAGCACGTCCACCAGCGGCAACTCGATGTCGCGCAGCAGCGCCGAGCCGCCGGTGTGCTGCAACTCCTCGTCCAGCGCCGCACTCAGGTCGAGGACGGCACGGGCGGCGCTCATGGCTTCGGTTGCGGCGGAATCATGGCCGTCGAGGTCGAGCATGCCCTGGGCCGGGTCGGCCTGCTCCGGTCGCAGCTCCCGCTTGAGATGGCGCAGCACAAGATCGGCCAGGTCGTAGGAGCGCTGGTCGGGGCGCACGAGGTATGCCGCAAGTGCGGTGTCGCTCACGACCCCGGCCAGTGGCAGGCCGGTCGCGTGCAGCGCCTGCAGCGGACCCTTCGCATCGTGCAGCACCTTGGGCCGGTCGCCGTCGGCCAGCCAGCCGCGCACAGCCGTCTCGGCGTCCGGGGTCAGTGTCGTCAGATCGATGTATGCCGCAGCAGCCGCGTCGTCGTCACCGACCGCGACGGCCAGCGCGTGCGCTTCGCCCACTCCCCTGGCCCAGGTGCCGAGCACGTGCAGACCGGCTCGGGCATCGGCTGTCAGGTGCGAATTAACCCACGCCGCAACGTCGTTCGGCTCAAGCACCGTGCCGTCGACCTCGATGGACCCCTCCGCCTCGGGTCCGGCAGCGTCCAAGGTCGCGAACAGGCGGTCACGCAGCACCCGGAACTCCAGACCGTCGAAGACCTGGTGCACCTGGTCGCGATCCCACACCTGACGCTCGAGCTCGTCGACGGTGACCGGAACCTCGACGTCGCGCACGAGTTGGTTGAGGCGGCGGTTGCGCAGCACCCCGTCGAGGTGCTCGCGCAGCGCATCGCCGACTTTGCCCTTGATCTCGTCGATGTGGTCGACGATGCCGGGCAGATCGCCATACATCGTGATCCATTTGGCGGCGGTCTTGGCACCGACTCCGGGCACGCCGGGGAGGTTGTCGGACTTCTCGCCCACGAGCGCAGCAAGGTCGGGGTATGACGCAGGCGGCACCAGATAGCGCTCCTCGACGGCGGCCGGCGTCATCCGCCAGAGGTCTGAGACTCCCTTGGCGGGATAGAGGACGGTGACCTTGCCGGTGACCAGTTGCAGAGCGTCGCGGTCTCCGGAGCAGATGAGGATCTCGTCGAAGCCGGACTCCTCGGCCTGCGTCGCGAGGGTGGCAATGAGGTCGTCGGCCTCCCAGCCGGAGCGCTCGACATACGTGATCCGCAGGGCATCCAGGATTTCGTGGACCAGCGACACCTGGCCCTTGAACTCGTCGGGCGTCTTGGCGCGGCCGGCCTTGTATTCGGCATATTCCTCGGCGCGGAAGGTCTGCCGGGACACGTCGAAACACACCGCGATGTGGGTGGGCTCCTCGTCGCGCAGCACGTTGATGAGCATCGAGGTGAACCCGTAGACGGCGTTCGTCGGCTGACCCGTCGTCGTCGAGAAATTCTCCACCGGCAGCGCGTAGAAGGCGCGGTAGGCGAGCGAATGGCCATCGAGCAGCAGCAGGCGTTTCACGCATGGCAGCCTATGGGGCATGACCGACAACACCACCGCCCCGTCCGCAGCATCCGATGTCGCCCTCCCCGTCGACGGCACCGACGACGCGGCCACCGTGCACGCGATCAACGAGGGCGGTCGCGGAACTCTGGCGGAGCGAATGGGTGTGGAGTTCCTGGAGGCGACCCCGGAGCGGATCGTCGCGCGCATGCCGGTCGAGGGCAACACCCAGCCCTACGGTCTGTTGCACGGAGGGGCCAGTGTCGTGCTCGCCGAGTCGGTCGGCTCCGTGGGCGCGGCGCTGCACGCCGGCCCCGGGCGCATCGCGGTCGGGCTGGACATCAACGCGACGCATCACCGTGGTGCCCGATCGGGCTATGTGACTGCCACCGGAACTCCGCTGTCGCTGGGCCGCACGCTGGCGTCGTATGACGTGGCGATCGTCGACGACGAGGGCAATCGAGTGTGCACGGCGCGAATCACCTGCCTGCTGCGAGACAGCGCCCCCAAGGCGCGCTGAGCCGGCTCAGAAGGGCGAGGTGGAATGCGTCTGGATCTCGCGCACCATGGCGACCTGACCACGCGCCCGAGCACGCAGTGACCGCCTGCGACGGACGGCCTCTGCGGCCATCGACACCGGCCCCCCCGCCAGCCGGCGGCGCAGCGCCGCTGGTGTCGTGGTGCGTTCGGTGACCACCGAGGAGAACCCGAGGCGAGCGAAGTAGCGGTTGAGCTCGCGCTCTCCGGCGGGCACGCACGACACGATGTCGACCGCGCCGATGTGATCGGCGAACTCCACGACCATGCCCAACAGTGCTCGCGCGACGCCGCCGCCGCGTCGTGCCGGGTCGACCCAGATCAGGTCGATCCAGACGGCGAGCTCATCGCTCAGGGCGCCGACCGGTCCTTGCATGCACATGACGTAGCCGACGGCCTCACCGTCGGAGGTGGCCAGGTAGACGCGCACGTCCGCTCGACGCAGCGCGCAGCCGAGCCGACCGTCACGCACCGACTTCTCCGCATGCTTGGCGCTGAGTCCGGTGGCCGCCCGCGACGCCGTCCACAACTGCGCGAAGCTGCTTTCGTCCTCGGGCCTGGCCCGAACAACCTGCACGCTCTGACGGGCCATGAATTCCTCCAAGCAACCGGTACCTGTTGGCGTACTGCCGTGCCCGAGGAAGCGTACGCCTCCCTGTCAGACCCCGCATCGGTTCCCGACAGGTTGCCCACAGCGCACCATCGCTTGCTGTGGGTTGACCGTGTACTCGCTGGTCACGCTCCGAGGTAGGCCGCCTTCACCGCATCGTCGGCAGCGAGTTCACGTCCCGTGCCCTCACGGGTGATGCGACCGGTCTCAAGGATGTACGCGCGGTGTGCCAGACGCAGCGCCTGATTGGCGTTCTGCTCGACCAGCAGCACCGTGGTGCCCTGCTCGTTGACCTGTTTGATGATGGCGAAGATCTGCCGGATGAACTGCGGCGCCAGACCCATCGACGGCTCGTCGAGCAGCAACAGCTTGGGCTGCGCCATCAATGCCCGCCCGATCGCCAGCATCTGCTGCTCGCCCCCGGACATCGTTCCGCCGGTCTGCTTCTGGCGTTCCTTCAAGCGCGGGAACAGGTCGAAGACCCGGTCGAAGTCGGCGGCCATGCCTGACTTGTCCTTGCGGGCGTAGGCCCCCATGTCGAGGTTCTCCAGGACCGTCATCGACGGGAAGATCCCACGACCCTCGGGCGTCAGCGACATACCTTTGACGACCCGCAGGTGGGCCTTGGTCTTGGAAATGTCCTCGCCGTCGAAGCGAATCGCGCCGCCCGACAGACCGAGCAGCCCCGCCACCGAGCGCATCGTGGTGGTCTTGCCCGCGCCGTTGGCGCCGATGAGCGAGACGATCTCACCTTGTTCGACGGTGATCGACATGTTGTGCAGAGCCTGGATCCGCCCGTAGTGGACGCTCACGTCGTCGATCTCAAGCAGCGCCATCGTCATCTTCTTCCTCGACCCCGAGGTATGCCGCAATCACGGCCGGGTCCTGTTGGATCTTCACGGGCACGTCGTCGGCGATCTTGCGGCCGAACTCCAACACCACGATGCGGTCGGTCACGCCCATGACCAGCTTCATGTCGTGCTCGATGAGCAGGACGGTGTAGCCGTCGTCGCGGATCGTCCGGATCAGCTGCATCAGCTCCTGCTTCTCGGCAGGATTGAATCCCGCTGCCGGTTCGTCCAGGCACAGCAACTTGGGTTCGGTGGCCAGCGCACGCGCGATCTCGAGCCGGCGTTGGTAGCCGTAGGGCAGGCTCCGCGAGGGTGCCGTGGCCTTGTCGGCGATGCCGACGAACTCCAGCAGCGCCATACCTCTGTCGATGGACTCGCGCTCCTCGCGCAGATGCCGCGGGGTCCGGAAGATGGCGCCCGGCACGCTGGTGCGGTGGCGCGCGTCCAGGCCTACGACGACGTTCTCCAGAGCCGTCATCTCGCCGAACAGGCGGATGTTCTGGAAGGTCCGGGCGACGCCGGCACGGGTGATCGCGTGCTTCTTCTTGCCGAGCAGCGACGCGCCCTCCATTGTGACGGTGCCGTGCGACGGCTTGTAGACGCCGGTCATCGCGTTGAAGCACGTGGTCTTGCCGGCACCGTTCGGGCCGATCAGCCCGAGGATCTCCCCGCGACGTATGTCGAAGGTCACGTGATCGAGTGCCGTCAGACCGCCGAACTCCACCGTCAGTTCGTCGAGTCGCACCAGTGGTTCGCCGACGGCGACCGAGATCTCCCGGTCGGGGGCCACGACCTCGGCGATGTCGGGCAGATCGTCCGGCACCGTGACGACATCGACATCGACGTCGGCATCGACATCGGCCGGCACCGGCGGTGTCTGGTCATTCGTGGAGTCGGTCACGACAGATCACCTTTCTCAGGCAGGTCGACGGTGGCAGCGCGCCCGCCGGCGGTCGCCGTTGGCGCCGAGCCGACCCATTGCCGCAGCCGGCCGATCGCGCCGAGCAGGTGGTTGCGGACACCCAGGAGGCCCTGCGGACGGAAGATCATCAGCACGATGAGGATCACGCCGAAGACGAGGTACTTGTAGGGCGCGATGTCGATGAACCGGTTCGGGATGTACGACACCACCGCACCACCGATCACCGCTCCGAACTTGTTGCCGGATCCGCCGAGCACCACCGCTGCCAGGAACAGCATCGAGGTCGCCACGTCGAACTTCTGGTTGTTCACGAAGCCCACCTGACCGGCGAAGATCGCCCCGGACAGGCCACCGATCGCGGCGCCGGTGCCGAAGGCCCACAGCTTGAACTTGAAGGTCGGCACGCCCATCGTCTCGGCGGCGTCCTCGTCCTCGCGGATCGCGATCCAGGCGCGACCGACCCGGGAGCGTTCGAGGTTGCCGAGCAGCAACATCACCACGATGATGATCGCGACGGTCAGCATGTACCACGGTGTGCCGTTGCTGTTGTCGAAGATCTGCTTGCCGTCATGGGTGCCGGGCGGCGCACCGATGTTCTGGAAGCCGACGTTGCCGCGCAGCGCCGGCACGATGCTGGCCAGCAACCTGATGATCTCGCCGAAGCCGAGGGTCACGATCGCCAGATAGTCGCCGCGCAGGCGCAGGGTCGGTATGCCGAGCAGCACTCCGAAGACCACTGTCACGACCATGGCCAGTGGCAGGGTCCACAGATACGGGATGTGCACCATCGTGGAGTCGGTGCTGGTCCACAGTGCTGCGACATACGAACCGACAGCGAAGAAGCCGACGTAGCCCAGGTCGAGCAGACCGGCCTGGCCCACCACGACACTGAGACCCAGCGCCGCCAATGCGAAACGCGCCATGTCGAAGCACGCGAGCGGGAAGTCGGTGCCCGGTTCGGTGGTGATGATCGGTGGGTTGATCACCGGCAGGAAGAACACGATGATCGCCACGACCGCCAGCACCAGCCACTGCTGCCAACGCTCGAGTCCGTTCCACTTCTCCTGGACACCGGCCAGCAGCTTGGGCTTTCGGGCTTGTTCGAGCTGCTCGTCCTGGTGTTCCTGCGCCTCGACGGCGCCGCCCATCGGGGCCTGGCCCATGCTCATAGTGCCGCGCCTCTTCCCTTGCCTGCGGGCCTCACTGCGTTCGTGTCCTCGGCTCGGTCGTCGCTCATGCTCATAGTGCCGCGCCTCTTCCCTCGCTCATGCTCATGGTCATCACGCACGCACCTTCGCGAGGTTGGAGCCCAGGATTCCCTCGGGTCGCACCATCAGCACCAGCACGAGCACCACGAAACAGACGACGTCGGTCCACTGGGCGTCACCCAGGAGGTACTGCCCGTAGTTGCCGATCATGCCCAGCAGCAGCCCGCCCAGCAGAGCGCCGCGAATGTTGCCGATGCCACCGAGCACGGCCGCGGTGAAGGCCTTGATGCCGAGGATGAAGCCGCCGTTGTAGATGACCCCGGACGGCACCTTCATCACGTAGAACAACGCCGCGGCGCCGGCGAGCAGACCGCCGATCAGGAAGGTCGCCATGATGATGCGTTCCTTGTTGACGCCCATCAGCGTCGCGGTGTCGGGATCCTGCGCCACCGCGCGGATTCCCCGGCCCAGCCGGGTGCGTCGGATGAACTGGTCGACGCCGACCATCATCACGACGGCTGCGATCACGATCGTCAGCTGTTGGCTGTCGATGAGCGTGCCGCCGATGTCGAAGATCGCCTTCGGCTGAAACATGATCACCGCAGGTTCGGCGTTCGAGCCGCGCCAGTTGAAGAAGATGTACTGAATCGCGAAGGACGCGCCGATCGCGCTGATCAGATAGGCCAGCCGCGGCGCGCCCCGGTCACGTAGCGGTTTGTACGCCACCCGTTCCACCAGCAGCGCGACCAAAGCCGACACGATCATCGCCGCGACGCACGCCAGGATCAGGTCACCGGCGATCGCGATCGGCGACAGGTTGGGCGTATTCGGCCCGAAACCGAGCCACGAGAGGGTGAACACCACGGCGTAGGCGCCGGAGATGAAGACCTCGGAGTGGGCGAAGTTGATGAGGTTCAGCACGCCGTAGACGAGTGTGTACCCAAGGGCGACGAGCGCGTAGATCGCGCCGAAGGTGAGACCGTCGACGGTGGCGGGACCCAGATTCTGGAACAGGTAGTCCCAGTTGAACTGGATCCAGCTGCCGTCGGCAGCCAGGCTGCTGGCAAGGCTGTGCACGTGATCGGCTCCTTGAAGTGGTGAGGCAGGTCGGACGTCGCGAATGCGGCCCCAAAACCGTTGAAGAGGGGCCGCATTCGCGACTGTCGTGATTAGTTCTTGCTGACGACTCCGACCGAGACGATGTCGCTGCCCTGAACCTTGTAGCCATAGACCGGCAGCGCCTCGAGCTCACCCTGGGCGTTCCACTTGTAGCGCTTGGACAGCCCGTCCGCGTCATACGTCTTGATGAACTGCTTCATCTGCGCGCGGGTGCTCTGCCCCTTGTCGATGGCGGTCAGCATGATCGTCGTGGCGTCATACCCCTCGACGGAGTAGGTGCCGGGAGCCTGACCGTTGGAGACCATCTTGTATGCCGTGGCGAAGCTGGGGATCAGGTCACCCGGGATGCACGGGCAGGTGAAGTACGCATTGGTGCTCGCGTTGCCCGCCTGCTTGATGAACTGTGGGTCCTTGACACCGTCGGGGCCGATGAAGACGCCCTTGAAGCCCTTCTGCACCAGCTGCTGGTCGAAGGGCGCGCCCTCGGCGTAGTAACCGGAGTAGAAGACCGCGTCGGCCTTGGAGTTGATGACCTTCTGTGCTGTCGCGGAGAAGTCCTTCTGCCCGGTCGTGACCTTGTCGGTGCCGGCCAGCAGCGAACTGCCGAGCGCGTCGGTGGTCGTCTTGGCCAGGCCGATGCCGTAGTCGGAGTCGTCCTGCACGACGAAGACCTTCTTGGCCCCGAGCTTCTTGGCCAGTTCCGCAGCTGCCGGGCCCTGCACGTTGTCGTTGGCCAGGCCCCGGAAGAAGGTGGTCCAGCCGTTCTGGGTCAGCGTGGGGTTGGTGGCAGACGGGGTGATGTGCGCCAGGCCGGCCTGCTCGAAGATCTTGCCCGTGGCCTTGGACTCGCCCGAGAACGGAAGGCCGACGACACCGACGATGGTCTTGTCGTTGGTCGCCTGGACAGCGGGACCGGTTGCCTTGGTCGGGTCGCCTTCGGTGTCGAACTCCTTGAGCTTGACCTGACAGTTCGGGTTGGCCGCGTTGTGCTCCTTCAGCGCCAGCTTCACACCGTTGACGATGTTGATGCCCAACTGCGCGTTGGCGCCGGTCTCGGCACCCACATAGCCCAGCGCGGTGGTCGAGGCACACACTGCCTTGCCGTCACCGGCCGGCTTCACGGCATCCGCCGGGACGTCGATCTGACTCTGGACGGGCAGGTTGGTCAGGCCGTCGGCCAGCCCGCTGCTGTCGCTGCTGGAGCCGGAGCCGGAGCTGCTGTTGGCACAACCGGTCAGGACCACTGCGAGCGCAACCACCGGGATCGCCACTTTTTGCGAAACACGCACGGAAATTCCTCCTCAAACGCCGCGCTACCCCAGGGCTGGGAGCGTCGTTGCGGAAAAATTAAGGCCCCGCAGGGTGTTTTCTCAGCAAACCATGCATTTCGTTTCCGGTTCGTGACCTAACCGGCACCATGTAGCAGTGCTTCTGTATGGCGCAGACCTTCGACGGGAGCGTTGTCAGCGCTCGCCAGCACCCGCGATGACAGCGTCCGCGACTTCGCGCATTCCCAGCCGCCGGTCCATGGCGGTCTTCTGGATCCAGCGGAAGGCGCCGGGCTCGTCGATGCCCAGCTGCGTCATGAGGATTCCCTTGGCGCGATCGAGGCTCTTGCGCGTCTCCAGCCGGTCGCCGAGGTCGGCGATCTCCTGTTCCAACGCCTTGCGCTCGGTCCACCGCGAGCGCGCCACGGTGATTGCCGGGCGCAGGTCGTCGATCGTGAACGGTTTGAGGACGTAGGCCATGACGCCTGCGTCGGAGGCGCGTTCGACGAGTTCCTTGTCGGAGAAGGCCGTGAGCATCACGACCGGTGCGACACCGGCGGCGCCGATCTCGTCGGCGGCACTGATGCCGTCCAACAGCGGCATCTTGACGTCCATGACGACCAGGTCGGGTCGCAGGTCCAGTGCCACATCGACCGCCTGACGTCCGTCGCCGACCTCGGCGATCACGTCATACCCGGCTTCTCGCAGCATCTCGGCGATGTCGAGGCGGATCAGCGCCTCGTCCTCGGCCACCAGCACCCGCAGTTTCGCGTCATCTTTGATCACGCAGTACACCCCATCATGCTCATGTTTCGAATGCGTCACAGCAGCGTCACCGGCAGGACACGCCGCGCGCGGGAGGTCGTGCTCGTGGAACGGGGCCAACGCCGCGAACGGTGCTGTGCCCGGTCCCTGGAACTGCGACGGCTCAGCCGCGCAGGTGCGCCACTCCGGACCACCCCGGGTCGTCCTCGACGGCCACCGTCACCTGCCCGTCCGGCCACCCGCGGACCGCGGCGCGGATCTGCTCCGCGGCGTGGGAGTCGCCTTCGACATACGCGTGCATCACGTGCAGGCCGGCGCTGCTCTCGAACGCGACGACCCGGCCGGCACCCTCCATCCGTTCGGTCACATGCCGTTGCAGTGACCGCAACGCCTCGGTCGCGGCAGGACCGGGCAGCCCGGCCTCGTCGCGATCGGCATACGGCACGGCGATGCTCACGTGGCTGTTGAGCTGCGGCGCCCACGCGGCGGCAAGCGGCACCTGCGCACCGCCACTCACCGCACCTTTGCGTCCCTGCCCGCGCAACTCCATCCAGGCGGGCTCGCCGTCGACGTCGAGGTGTTCGGCCTTGAGGTCACGGACGACCGCGCGCAGACCTGCAAGACCGAAGCCGTCGATGGGAGGGTGCGTAGCGGGCGTCAATTCGCCGATCCAAGTCTCGGTGGCCTCTTCACCGATAGCAGCATCGAGCGCCAGGAAACACACCGAAAGACGTTGTTGCTCAGGCAGATCGGCAAATCCGGGGTGGTAGAACGTCACGTCGACGCGCGTCGTCTGCCGCCGGACGCCCACGAGTGCACGATCCAGAGCGATCTCACCGCCGTCGACGTTCAGGGTCCGCCCCGCGATGTCGGCGACCGGCTGGCGGCTGTCGGCATACGACCACACGACGTCGGCTTCCGGCGCTGCCCGCAACCATCGTCGAGCCGTCGCACGCAGGTCGGGGTCGCCGTCCGCGGTCACAATGAGAAGCTGGGCCGACGCGCTGCCAGGAGCGAGTTCCCAGGCCAGCCCGGGCCGGATCGCGACGACCCGCTCGGTCAGTTCCGTCACGAGCGCGGGGTCCGGGGTCTCCCCCACCGCGGCGGACGCCTGGCGCGCGCCCTGCGCGTGCCACCACTGCCAGAACTGATCAATCGCGGGGCCTGCATCGGCACGGCGCTTCCCGAAGAGCGGCATGCGGTCATCCAACACCCGCGCCGACGTCAGCCGCCTCGCGGCCCGGTGCACGGCTCGAGCGGTGGACCGACGCCGGTGACGAATCGACCCGGACCTCCGGTTGCGGCAAGGGCCGCTCCGGCGATGCGGCACACTGACGAATGTGACCCAGGTCATCGAACCCAGACCGCTGTTGCGCGCGCAGCACGTGAGCTTCCACTACGCGCCCAGGCGCGGCATCAGCGACATCAACCTCGACCTGTGGCCCGGCCAGATCACCGCATTGGCCGGTGAGAACGGCACGGGCAAGTCGACTCTGGTGCGCTGCCTGACCGGCGACCTGTCACCGGAGATGGGCGTCGTGACCATCGACGGCCGGCCGGTGGCCTCCGAACCGGCAACAGTGGACCGGCAGGGCGTCTCGGTGGTGTGGCAGGACCTGGCGCTCTGCGACAACCTCGACGTGGCAGCCAACCTCCTGCTCGGCGACGAGCGCTCGGGGATATTTCTGCGGGACGCCCCCCAACACCGCAAGGCGGCTCGACTGCTGGACCGGTTGGGTGTCCCGTTCGGCGCTCCCACCAACCGCCGGGTGGGCGAACTGTCGCGTGGCCAGAAACAGTTGCTCGCGGTGGCACGGGCATTGCGCGGCGCGCCCAAGGTGCTGGTGCTGGACGAGCCCACCGCGAATCTGGCGATCGGGTGGGCCGACCAGGTGGAAGAACTCGCGGATCGGTTGCGCCGGCAGGGCACGTCGATCCTGCTCGTGACTCACGACCTCGATCAGATGTTCCGCCTGGCGGATCGCATCGTGGTGATGCATCAGGGGACCATCCGCGCCGAGGTCGACCCCAGCGATTCGCACCCGGACGACATCGTGGCGCTGATGCGCGGCCAGGAGCCGGCGACCTCTGCCCGGCATCAGCTGGACCGGCTGCAGACCCTGTCCGACCAACTCACCACCGCCGACCCGGACCAGGGCCTGCGTCTGATCCTGGAGGTGATGTCACGGGCGTTTCCCACGAGCGGGGTGGCCGTGCACCAGAGTGACCAGCGCGCCGGTGTCCTGCGACTGGTGGCATCGACCGGGCTCGACGCCCTGACCGACGCCGCCTGGCAGATGCTGGACAGCGATGCCACGGACAATCCGCTCGTGCGCAGCATCGCCGTTCCGGGTGCCCTTTCGGTCGAACCCGTGCCCTCGGTCGACAGCGGTGTCTGGTCGGCCACGCTCGCCGATCAGCCGGTGCAACAGGTGTGGTGCATCCCCGTCCGGCACGACCCCGACGCGCCAGGTGTGATCACGATGCTGATGCTGCACGACCAGCCGCCGACCGCCCTCGAGCGTGACCTTGTGGTGCTGTATGCCGACTACGTGATCGGCGCGATGGAGCGGGCCGGCGCCATCCGAGCCCAGAACGAAGCGGCCGCGCTGCGGCGCAGTCAGGAGCTGCAGCGGGATTTCTTGTCCCGCCTGAGTCACGAGTTGCGGACACCACTCACCGCCATACGCGGGTATGCGTCCAGCCTGCTGCAGACCGACGTCACCTGGGATGCCGAATCCGAAGCGCGTTTCCTGACCCGGATCGCCGGAGAGTCGGCACGGCTCGGCCGGCTGGTCGACGACTTGCTCGACTTCTCCGCGATCGAAGCGGAACTGCTGCGGCTCAACCCCGACTGGTGTGACCTCGAGCTCATCCTCGAAGCGGCCGTCGCGTGCGTCCCGCAGACGACGGACCGGCCGATCGCCGTGAGATGCGACCCCGACATACCGCCCGTATGGGCCGACCACGACCGGCTCGAACAGGTGTTGGTGAACCTCATCGACAACTCGGTGCGGCATACTCCTCCGGGCACATCCGTCACCGTCGAGGCACGCCCGGTCGAGTCGGCGATGGTCGAACTCACCGTCGCGGACAGTGGTGGCGGGCCGCCGGAGTACGTGCTGCGTAATCCGTTCCAGGTGGGGCGCGAACGCCGGTCTTCGACAGCGGGCGCGGGCCTTGGCCTGTCCATCGCCAAAGGCATGGTCGACGCCCACGGCGGCACCATCGAACTCGAGAACCAGGGCGGCAAGGGAACACTGTGGCGCATCCGCATCCCCATCGAATCCACCGCTGCTGCAGTCGAACACGGCAGGTGAGTCCGCGATGACCGACACCTCCGCAATGAGCGACAGGGCCTCCTCGACGCGCGTGCTGCTGGTCGAGGACGACCCCAACATCGTCGACATGATCCGGTCGAATCTGGCCGTCCGCGGGTTCGAAACCGTGGTCTCGGTGGACGGACGCGACGTCCTGTCGACCATCGAGCACGAGCAGCCCGACATCGTCTTGCTGGACCTCATGCTGCCCGAAGCCGACGGGCTCGTGCTGTGCCAGCAGATCCGCGAACAGTCCAACGTCGGTGTGATCGTGGTCTCCGCGCGCGGTGGGGAGCGCGACAAGGTCGCCGCCTTGCACATGGGCGCCGACGACTACATGACCAAGCCGTTCTCGATCGAGGAATTGCTGGCCCGGATCACCGCCACGCTGCGGCGCTCACGGGTGATGGCGCCGCAGTCACCGGCGTCGGAAGTCATCACCATCGGCGCCCTCGCGGTCGATCTGACCGGAAAGAACGTCACCCGCCAGGGCCAGGACGTCCACCTGACGCCGACCGAATTCGCATTGCTACGAGAGCTTTTGGCCAATCGCGGCAAGCTGCTCACCCATGCGCAACTGCTGCGGCGGGTGTGGGGTCCGGGTTACGCGACCGAGACCGAATACGTGCGCGTCTATGTCCGGCGGTTGCGCGCGAAGCTGGAGCTCGAGGGCGAGCCGCCGCTGATCCTGACGCACCCGCGGGCTGGATACCGCATCGCGGCCGAGCCGTGGGCGGGCGACATGGACTCCACCTCCCGTTAACGCTTTTTTAACGCGAATGTGGCGATGTTCACACCACGTTTATGGGGCTGCGCCTAGGTTCAAGATCGCCAACACCGGGCAGCGTCATACCGCCCTGGTGATCCACCGACTGCCGACAGGCAGTATTCACAGGGAGTTTCGTTCCGTGAAAAGTTCCAGCAAAGGCGCTGCGGTTCTCACGGCGATGGTTGCGGCCAGTCTCGCCATGACTGCGTGCGGCAGCTCGTCAAGCAGCGGCAAGTCCACCTCGTCAAACACCGGCACCTCCGCCTCGTCCGGCTCCACCGGCGGCCCGATGATCTCGACCACCGACCTCAACAGCACGTTCTCGGCCATGAGCTCCCTGAAGTCGCTCGCCGCTGAGGGCAAGGGCAAGATCGCCGCGATCCTGCCCGACACCACGACCTCCGCTCGCTACACCGAGTTCGACGCGCCGTACCTGATGAAGGCCGCCTCGATGGCCGGCATCCCGAGCTCCGACATGATCGTGCAGAACGCGCAGGGTTCGGACGCCACGCAGTACGCCGACGCGCAGGCTGACATCACCAACGGCGCCGACGTGATCATTCTGGATGGTCTGGACGACGGTGTCGGCGCGAAGATCGAGAGCTACGCGAAGTCCAAGGGCGCAGTCGTCATCGACTACGACCGGATGACCACCGGGGGCAGCCGGCAGTACTACGTGTCCTTCAACAACGTGCAGGTCGGCACCCTGATCGGCAACGGCCTCGTGTCCTGTGTCGCGAACTGGAAGGTCAAGAACCCCAACGTCATCGACATGACCGGCTCGCCGACCGACCCCAACGCGGCGCAGTTCGCGCAGGGCTACAACGCCGTGCTCAACCCGCTGTTCAAGGCCGGCACCTGGAAGCTCGCCGCATCGCCGGCCGGCACCTGGGACCCGCCGACGGCGGCCACCGAGTTCGAGCAGGCCTACACCGCCCACCCGGACGCGAACGCGCTGCTCAGCCCGAACGACGAGAACGCGGCCCCGATCATCACCTACCTGAAGAGCCACGGCATCAAGCCCGACACCTTCCCGGTGACCGGTCAGGACGCCACCCTCGTGGGTCTGCAGAACATCATCTCCGGCTACCAGTGCGGCACGGTCTACAAGGCCATCAACCAGGAGGCCCAGGCCGCCGTCGCCGTGGCGATCTACGCCCGCGCTTCCAAGACCCCGCCGTCTTCGTTGCTCAACGGCACCAACAAGGACCCCAAGACCGGCGCGGAAGTGCCGTCGGTGCTGCTGGCCCCGCAGTGGGTCACCCCGTCGACGATCAGCTCCACTGTCATCAAGGACGGTGCGATCACCGTGTCCCAACTGTGCTCCGGCAGCTACGCCGCCGACTGCACGAAGTACGGCATCTCGGGCTGATGATGGCAACCCAACTCGAGCACGTATGGCGCGAGGGCGGTTCTGAGCTGTGACGGCCACGACGCACGCAGATGCCCGGTCCTCGGACCGGGCATCTGCCCCGCTCCTGCAACTCAAGAGCGTCGAAAAGCATTTCGGTCCCGTCCGGGCGCTCAATGACGTCAACCTCACCATCCCTGACGGTCAGGTGACTGCCCTCGTCGGCGACAACGGTGCCGGTAAATCCACGCTGATCAAGACGATCTCGGGCATCTGGGGGCTGGACGGCGGTCAGATGCTGTGGGACGGCGCGGCGATGGACATCCACTCGCCGCGTGATGCCTCGGCACTCGGGATCAGCACCGTCTACCAGGACCTCGCCCTGTGCGACAACCTCGACATCGTGCAGAACCTCTACCTGGGCCGCGAGGTCCGCAAGAGGGGTCTGCTCGACGAGGACGCGATGGAGAAGGTCGCCAAGGAGACCCTCGCCGACCTGTCCGTGACCACCGTCCGCTCGATCCGTCAGTCGGTGGGGTCACTGTCCGGTGGTCAGCGCCAGGCGATCGCCGTGGCCAAGGCGGTCATGAACAAGACCCGCCTGGTCATCATGGACGAGCCGACCGCTGCCCTCGGTGTCTCCCAGACCGCGATGGTGCTCAACCTGATCCGCACCCTGTCCGAACGCGGCATCGCGGTGCTGGTCATCTCCCACAACCTCAACGACGTCTTCGAGGTGGCCGACCGCCTCGCAGTGTTGTATCTCGGCACCATGTGCGCCGAGGGGCCGATCAGCGACTTCGACTCCCAGAGCGCGGTCTCGCTGATCACCTCCGGCAGCCGGGAGACCCGGTTCAATGCTGCTGCTCCGACTCTCGGTGGCACCGACGACGCGACCAAGGAGCGGTCATGACCGACATACAGACGCCTGACGATCGCCCTGAGGCCGTCGTCCACGCGGAGGAGGCCGCTGCCGGATCGGCCGCTGTCGAGCCGGCACTGATCGACGCCAACCTGGCCCGCAGCTTCCCGGAGTACACCCGGGCGTGGCTGGCCCGGTTGCGCAGCGGTGAGACCGGGTTGCTGCCCGTGCTCGTCGGTGTCGTGGTGCTGGTGATCATCTTCCAGATCGAGAACTCCAAGTTCCTCACCGCCCTCAACCTGACCAACCTGCTGCAACAGGCGGGCTTCCTGGTGCTCTTCGGCATTGCAGAGGTCTTCGTCCTGCTGCTCGGCGAGATCGACCTGTCGGCCGCCTTCGTCGGCGCGGTGGGTGCGGCCTTCACGTGTGTGGAGTCGACTCAGCACGGGTGGGGGTGGTTTCCCTCGATCGTGCTCGGTCTGCTGGTCTGCGCGGTCATCGGATTCCTGCAGGGCTTCCTGAAGACCTGGCTGAAGCTGCCATCGTTCATCGTCACCCTCGCGGGCTTCCTGTTCTGGGAAGGCTTCCTGCTGTGGTTCATCAACAACTACGGCGGCAAGGACAACGGCGGAAGCGTCAACGTCACCAATCCGGTGCTCAACGACCTCAACAACGGCAACATCAGCCCGTTGTGGAGCGTCATCGTGGTCGTCGTCGTGGTGGTGCTCTATGCCGTGGCGACCGTGACGCGTGACATGCGCCGCAAGGCCGCCGGGCTGGAGTCGCCGCCGCCGGCCGTCAGCGCGATCAAGATCGTGCTCGCTGCCGCAGCGGGGGTCTGTCTGCTGCTGATCTGCAACAGCAACCGCTCGATCGGGTTGTTGAAGACCACTGGTCAGTCAGGCATCCCGTGGGTGGTGCTGATCATGGCCGGTATCGCCGCGCTGTGGAGCTTCCTGCTGGGTCGCACGCGTTTCGGCCGCTACGTCTACGCCATCGGTGGCAACGCCGAGGCGGCGCGACGCGCGGGTGTGGCCGTCGACCGGATCCGGATCCTGTGCTTCGTGCTCTGCTCGGTCACAGCCGGTATGGCAGGCATCATCTACGCCTCGAACCTCGGATCGATCAGCACCAGCTTCAACGGTGGGCAGTACGTCCTGTATGCCGTGGCTGCTGCGGTCATCGGTGGGACCAGCCTGTTCGGTGGTCGCGGCAAGATCATCCACGCGGTGCTCGGTGGTCTGGTGATCGCCACGATCGCCAACGGTATGTCGCTGCTCAGCCTCGGAGCGGCAGCCCAGGAGATGATCACCGCGCTCGTGCTGCTCGCGGCAGTGGTGATCGACGCGATCGCGCGTCGTGGAGCTCAGGCCACCTGAGCGAATCCTCGTGAACCGGTCACCCTGAGACCGGGTGTGACGAAGGTGGGGCCGGCGATGACATCGCCGGCCCCACCTTCGTCGTTGTGGTCACCGATGTCGCGGTCGTCGCGGTGGTCGGCCGTGGCCCGCGCCATACCTGCCGTGCATCGTTGACCTGGCACTCCGGACGTGCCGTCGTTGACCTGGCACCAGGTGCGGTTATCGGGGTCGTTGAACGACATCGCGTGCCAACTCAACCAGGGGCGCCACTCGAGGGATTCGTCCGCCCTTCGGAGCGCCGTCGACCTGGCACCAGGTGTCGTTGTCCGCGCCGGATAACGTCATCGCGTGCCAGCTCAACCGGTGGAGGTGTGCTCTAGGAGCCGGAGCGACCTCGGCCCGCGGCGAGTACCGCGCACAACGAAAAACCCCCGCCGGCGAGATGTCGCCTGCGGGGGATTCGTTGCGCCGTCAAGCGCGAACCATGGTGCACTGTGCACGACGGTACTCGAATATGGCTCACCTAACCTCGGTGACGGAGAGCCTGGCTGAGCGTCCGCGGACCTCGGCCTCGCCTCTACCCCTGGCGTCAGGTCGACGGCTCACGTCAAGGTTGAGCGAACACGATCTCGCACAGATCGTAGCCGAGTACCGAAAGGGAATTACAAAAGTCGAGTTAGCAAAGCGCTATCACGTGTCGGACTATTCCATTCGAATGCTTCTGGCTGACGCAGGTATCGCCCCTACACATAGACTCCCCGAACACCAGGTCGATGAAATCTGCCAGCGATTCGTGGGTGGCGACTCAGCGCTCGAGATTGCTCGTCAGGTTGGGGTTTCCGAAGGTGTCGTGCGACTACTCCTGCGAAGTGCGAGCTTACAGGGGATGTCGAGAAAGAAGAGTGGTCGCGGGTTGTTGTGACGCAATTCCGTCTCTACTAGGGATATTAGTCAGAGTCCTTGAGTCTTCTTTTGCGCTTCTTTTGAGCGGCAACTTCCTTCTCAGCTTTATCCATCGCCATATGAACGATGGCACAAGCGAGACGCTGGATGTCAATCTCGGGGCGCATGACACCACGAACCGTAATATTATATTCGCTGCCCTTCGGCCGTGTGACTCGTTGGCCTTTTGGGCGCGGCTGCGGTGGATTGCGCGCGAGTTCTTCGGCACGGTTCTGGCGGTATGCGGCGATTCGTTCGATTTGATCCAGATTAGCGATCGCGCGGCCAGCACGCTGTGGCAGCGAGGGCTCTAACTTTGTGATCTCCTGACGGCGAGCGAGGAGTGCCTCATCGTCCAGATCTTTACCCGGAGCAAAGAAGCGATGAATTGTCAGTTGTTCTGTGGTTGTGAAATCCAGATAGTTGGCATCGTCTTGAAGCCACAATGCCCGCAGGCGACGATGGAGTTCGAGATAATGATGGTTTGTAAAGCGGGGCATCGTCACTCCGCCTCGCCCGAATCGGCCCAGAGACGCATGAGGCGCGCAATCCTTCGATGTATAAATGCGTCCTACCGCTCAGAATGAGCTTTCGCCGGCACGGTTGGGCGGATCGCGGAGCGGTGATGGTTTGCCAGACAGTCGTGGGTTCGGCAACCTACGTCGTGGGGGGCTCATCGCCTGGCCTAGCAGCCGACCGATCCTCGGCTCCTGAAGCTAAGAGTGCCTGCAAGTTCGAGGCGACTAGATCCTGCGCCTGCGACGGCTCGATGTCCCAGCAGGCGGCGAGCAACCGTTGCGTGACCGCAACATCGCTCGGCACCACAGTTCGATCTTCGTGCGTGGCGAACGGCCCGTCAGTCTCGGTAAGTACACGATCTCGAGGAAACATCGCAACCAGTTCGCGCCCCCTTGCGGATATCAGCATCGACGTCCCAACGCTGAACCAGCAACCTTGCTCGATCGCCTTCTCTGCCTGGCGAGCTGTGCCAGTGAACCAATGCAGCACGGGGATCCCTGCGTCGGGCGACTCTCGCAGCGCGTCGAGCGTTGCCCTGACGGCGCCTCGGCTGTGGATCGAGAGAATCCGTCCTCCGACGTCGCAGCACGAGCGAAGAATATGGGTGAACACTTCGGCCTGGACTGTTCGGGTTTGAGCGAATCGAGAGCTGCCGTCCAGTCCGATCTCTCCTACGAACGGGGTCGTGCATACGAGCTCGTCAAAGAGCGGGAGTTCGTGACTGCGTTCGTGTGCTAGCTCGGGATGGAGGCCCAAGGCTGTTCGGATCATGGGCCGTCCGGCTGCCAGAGTCGCCGTGCCGGTGAATGCGGACGGCGTTGTGGTAACCGATAGCACGGACACCTGGTCCTGTTGTGCCCCGGTAGCAGCGGCTTCAGGGTCGGGATACAGATCCAAATGGCAGTGAAAGTCGATCATGCGGGAAGCAATGCCTGTTCAGGTGACTTGGTAGTGGTCGTGCAGTTCGCCGAGTTCGAGGATGCCATGTTTCAGCATGACCCTGACTGCATCTCGTTCGCTCAGAGGGACCCACGATAGGGAGCCTCCCGCCCAGTAGGCGAACCCATCCTCTTCGACGGTGAGACGGGCAATAGCTACCGCACGTACGTCGTCGAACGCCGAGTGATCGTTGTCCTTGCGGCCCAGATCACTGAAGACATATTCGGTGCCGTCGGGCCGGTTCCACGCCAGGAATGCAGCACGACGAACTTGGCACGGAAGACACCTCCCGCAATGGCGGTAGTTGTACCGCTGGAAACGACCACAGCTCGTGCTTCGATCGGCGAGTTCAGCCAGTAGCTTCTGGTTCTTGCACTCCGCCAGCATCTGTCCCTTGGTGCGTAAACGATAGGGATTGATCAGGCGCACGTTTAGCCCGGTTGCGTCGAGCAGTTGCTGGAGGAGACCCAGGAAGCGCGGATGTGCAGTGCGGGTGCTGAGGCTTCCTACCCGCATAGGTGTCAACGGAGGATTGATCGAGATGAAACCGTTTTCATTGATATAAAGGTCAACGGGCCCTCCGTTCGGGCTAATGATCGTTGAAGCGGCTAGCACGGCGTAGGCGATGAAGATCAGCGACCGGACGCGCTGGCTCGTTTCGTCCGAGCCGGCTAGGCTCCTTGCCTTCGTGCTGTGATTGAGCCGGATGCTCATTTCGTTGACGCCGAGACGCGTGGCGAAGTCCTCCTGCTTGGCGGCGTCCCCACGCACGGTGTGGCTGACGAAGAAGGGCTTCCTGCCAGCCTGAACGAGATCGATGCCGCCAATAAGGCTGTCGAGCCCGCCGGAGAGTAGAGCAACGCAATCCGCATTGTGCGTCGCTGGGGCCGTGGGTGTCTTGAACGGGACGGTGGCCGTCGTCGTGATCTCGATGTCCCAGATGTCGGTGGTGAGGAATCTGAGAGCACTCGTCAATACGGAGAGATAAGGCTTCCATGCTTCCGGTTCGGCCAACGCGAGATCGAGGCTGATCTCACGGGTCCAGCCATCGGGACTGTTGCGACGAAGAGTCGCGGCGTCCGCGACGACGGCGGCTAGGGCGATGGAGAGGAAGTCCCAGGCGCGGAGGCTCGGCTCGAGATGAGCACGCCGGACTTCTTGGAGGATGGAGGCTCCCGCCGTAAGGCCGTGCGCATTACCGGGTCGTGCATACAGCTCGACGAATCTTGCGCCGTCCGGCATATGCCCCCTTGCAGCGGGGTCTGCTCCAGAAGGGCGAACGATGTACTTCATGCCAGATACCCCTCAAAGACAGTCAGACTGTCTTTGAGGGTGTACGCGACGGTAATCCGCACGTTGGTCGTGTTCATCGACCGGCCCGTCTCGCGCAGACGTCGGAACGATTCAGCGATCGTTTGACGGATGCAACTGCGAGCCTGCTTGAGGCGCGCCAAGCCGACGGTGGCGTTAGGCGCGTTGTCGACGACGTGCTTACCGATGTCGAGGAGGAATCGTCGATATACGTCATGGGCAGTGTAGTGCTCGATGACGAACTCCCGTTGATCGTCGCTCATGTTCAGGAGGTCGATGTCGGCGTGTTCGTGCAAAAGCTCTGATAGGGCGTTGCGAATCGCTTCACGAGACGCTTCGGCATCCTGGGTGCCGTCTTGAGGGCGAGCAGCCTCAACCACGGCATCGATGACCTCCTCGGCTGACTTGCCCTGCAGAAGGGCGCGATCCAAACCCGGGTCAGCGTTGTTGGGGTCGAGGGCTCTGCTAAGCGATCTTGCGGTAGTGGGAATCGACCCGAGGCGACGAGACATGGTTCCAGGACCGCCATACCCATTGCCAACATAGTGGGCGACACCGCGGCGCAAGCTAACACCGTTACCGGTCTTCGCGAACGACCCAAGGTTGCGTCGGGCGCTCACAAAGCGCCGATCCGGTGCTAGCTGGTCCAGATCCGAGGGCACCGGACGGTCGGGCTCGGTCTCAGACTCAGGTGCCACTGGCTCAAGCGTGACTAGGGTTGCGTCCTCTGGCAGCGGCTCGGCCCACGGTGGAACAAGAGCTACATTCGATCCTGGGCCGGCGCTACTTTGCGATGTTCCCATTGCCCACTCTCTGTTCGATGGCTACCTTTACAGGCTGTTCGATATCGGGGTTGGTTAACCAGGTCTCCATCAAGCGACTCGCCCACACCAAGCCAGAGAGCCGGGGAATGAGATCGGGCTGGATCTGGGCGGCCGGTCGGTCACCGAGGAAACCAGCCAAGCTTCCGCTCAAACTAGGAGCGACCTGGACAATCACCAGCAGGGCTTCGAGGATCTCTGGCACGCCCCACTCGTCAATAGGGCGAGCGATGTCGAGGAGGCAGTCGAAGATACCGGCTTGCTCGGCGCTGGTGAGCGTTCGAATACGGTCGGTCAGTGCAGCTGCTTCGCCTGGGTGTTCCTTGATCGCGTTGAGAAGCTCAGCCACGGTCGAGGACATGCCGTCCTCGACCGTTAGGATGGGAAGGTGCTCGCGGCTGACATAGAGCGCACCACGCATGTCGATATCCGTCAGCCGAGGCGGCAGCGCGAGCCATTCCCTGGGAAAGCCTGTCGCCCATCTCTCGGGAATATGGTTAGCCGAGGCTTGCACCGCGAAATCGTCTTCGGCGAGGACCTGGTCAGTCGTCGCTTCCTTGGTTTCGATACCTGATTCTTCGGCGCGCCGGACTTCATCGACCGGCTCGACAGAGATATCCATGCCTCTTAATTCAGTGTGCAAAACGGAGTCAACGGGTTCCCATCCTTCGAGCATGTGCGGTTTGCCGTCCGCACTGTTGGTAATGCTCGTCGCCAATTCCCGGTAAAGCTCTGGTGGCGCGAGACGCTCGAAAAGCAGCAACTTCGCCAGTGCCGCTTCGTCAACGAAGACTCCTTGGTTTTTAGCAACGGCCATGCGCACGGAGAGGGCATTGAGGAATCGTTTGACCAGCCGAGGATTGCCGGCGATTCCACTGGCCGTCGCCATAATGGCCGTGAGGCGATCAGCGGTGTCAAGCTGTGCGACCAGTTCGGTCGGCAGCTCGATCCCCAGACTCTGGATGAACGCGCGGTCTATGCGCAGCCCTTTCCACGTCGTCGCCAGCCGCTCACAAACGGCGACGCGTATCGTCTCCCGTTCTTCTTCCCCCAGGGCGCTGTTGTGCACGTAGAGCAGGAACATATAGGCGCGAACTTCTTGCGTGCCCAACGTCGGGACACGAATAGGGATCTGGATCAGCTTGTCGAAGTAGTTCGTGACCAGGGCGTCGTCGGGCTGGTCGAAGTGCTTCTTGACGGCGTGCTTGATCATCTGATCGTCGGCAGCGATGACGAAAGCAGTTCCATCCAAGAAGAGGAACAGGCGGATAGCCTCAAGCGTCGAGACGGCGGTTTCAGGCAGACACCGGTCAAGGTCATCGATCAAGACCACAAGGGTGACGTTGAGCTCGTCAAGGGCTGCGACAAAGGAGTCGCGTAGGGCCTGGATCCGCTGTCGGGGGCTCTCGTCCTGAGCGGGCTTGTCCTTGAGGAGTCCCTTGGCTTGCTTGGCACCTTCAGTGATCGCGCCTTGGGCGTCTTCGATCAATGCGTCGTCGACGCCATCCTTACGGCCCCGAGTGAACAAGGACGCGAATTGACCGAACAATCCGACTGGTGGCAATCCGAGTGCTAGGGCGGCCGCGGACCACGCGGTCAGACTCGCAAGCCGGAACCAGTCGATCCGTCGCAGGAAATCCTGGGTCTTGTCGATTCCGGTCTTACGCTCCTCAGCGACCTCGGCGAGCTTCACCGCGATCGCTTCCATTAGCGCCGCTCGGGCGTCGTCGTAGCCCTGATAGAGCCAGGCGTTGAAGGAGACGAAGATGTACTTCGACTTAAAGTCGCTCGCTTTGACACCAGTTGTGAGCGCCCGCTCTCGTTCGCGGCGCTCGAGTGCTTCCTTGGTGAGCATCACTAGTGAAGACTTGCCGACTCCCCAGGCGCCCGAGATCCCGATAGAGAGAGGCTTTCCTTGCGCCTGCTCGATCAATTCGACCACAGAATCGGCGACGGTAGAAAAATTGATGTAGTCAATATTCGTCTCAGTGTCGGACCACACGGCCACCCCTCCGCTCCCAGGCCCGGGATCGCTAGTCGTCTCGAGTCCGTTGCCTTCAGCACAGGGTACCGGCGCTCGGCTCATCTGCGCCGTAGTGTCTCGAAGGTCGCCCGCGAGCCCACCTGGTCGTGTCAGCCAGCGCGCGGTATTGGTCTAGTTCCGTGCACGCTTCATGGTCAAGATGCTTCGTACGAGTCCGCGAGGGCTTTCAGCAGCGCGGTGCCCACGAGCGCCAGGTCCAGTGGCGGGCGGAATGTGGACATGAGGTCGGCGTAGTCCAACGACAACGCATTCATCGTCAAACAGTAGTCCGACAGGTCCACGCAATATCCCGATTGTGAGGCGCAACGCGGCGCTGCTCCCAACCGAGATCTCACACAGACACGGTGCGTCTAACCGCCGCATAGATGTGACAGTCGCCTATAAGGTGACCGCGCGGAGACGATCAAGAGCAGCGAACAATGCTTGCATGCTCGCCTCAGTCGTCGCGTCGCGTTCTACCGCGCTGCGCGGTTCGCGGCCAATCTGGTCCGTCCAGAATCCCTGGAAGTCGAGGTAGCGGTCGTGCACGTCTCTAATGGCCTCAAAGAGGTCATTGTCCCCCAGCTGCCGCGCCTCCGCAACGGCTTCGACGAGAATCCACACTTGCGACATCACGGCTTCCATCGCACGTTGCGCATCGATGGGCCTCGTGACGCCCATCAGCGTCGCAACGCGCTGCGAAAAAGAAGTGTCGACTTTGACCAGGGCTGCCGCGGACCCGATGCCCGCCGCAGCTGAGGTCACGGCCGCGTCCACCACGGCAACCAGGCGCCGTTTTGCGGCAGCCTTTTGCTCTCGGTGCTGAAACCAAGTCGTGAGGCCAACGGCTCCGAAGCCGGCCGCGAGAGTGGATCCTCCAGTGATGAGCGCAACGGCAACAGTCAAGTCCACAATCTGCTCCTCGAGCCTACGAACGCGCCGCGCAGACTCCGCACGAAGCTAGCGCAAGTACCGCGTAGTCCACTTGTTCGTTCTGATCGAGGGCACAATGAGGTCGGTGCCGCTGGAGCCCACAAAGGCTGGCGTGGAGGCGCGTTTCGTTCTTCGGCGCGTCCCGATGTATCGCGGTACTGCTTAGCAGATGCAAACCCTATTGATCACTGGCTCCGGCAGTTAGATCAAGAAATTCATCTAAGAGGTTGAACAACAATGCCATCGCTTCGCGATCTTGCGCTAGGTTGAAATCACGCGCCCTTGGCAATTGATCGGGAGGATATAATTCGCACAGTACGCGAGACGGCCACGCAAGTTCAGGTCGAACGCCATTTCTTGCTAGAAGCCACGCATCAAATCTGGCCATTACCGAATCTTTTCGGTTAGTTGTCGACGATCCATGGCTGAACCCTTCAATAAATCCGCAAAGACTAACATACGAAAGGGTTGGAACATACATTCCTGGCCTTTTTCTGAAATCTGGATAAAAATCAACAAAGTCCATTTTTTTGCCCTAAAATCCAAAGTGTATGAACTCATGATACTGAAACATCTGTTTGAAATCATCTATGCTGGCGCCATTGGGGTTGTATTCGTCGTAGACCAGGTCATCTCGCAAAACTACAGTGTGATGAAACCATGTCTCGGGAACTGCGTCCGTGTCCGGTCCGTCGGGGCGATATTCTCCCAAAGGAAGACCATCCGGGTCTGAGAATGACTTGATCTCGCCGCCGTTCTTGCTTGCGAAGTTTGACGCCCATTCATCGCAGCCGTAGTTATGGACGAGGACGGCGTTGGTTGCGGTGGCGATGTAGAAGTCGTGCAGATTGTCGATGGTGAGGTCCCACATGTTCGCAGCGCCGGTGACCGCGGTGTGTTCGACTACGGTGACGGGCTGGCCGTTAAGAGAGCGCAGTTCATCGCCGGGGTGAAGGAAGTCTACTTCGGTCCATGCGTGGGTTGTGTTATCCCAGAACGGGTGGTGTGCGGTGGTGTGGATCACGGTCTGTTTGCCGGACTGAGTACGAACCGCGAGGTTCATCAAATCGGTGTCGTGGTTGATCCACACGGCATCGATGGTTTTGGTCGTGGTCTTTCCAGTCACTGGATCCGATGCTACGACCTTCTCCCCAACCCTCAACGTGCTGATCGCAGCAGTCGCTCCGCTCGCCAGGATCACCTTGGTGGTGGGGATGAATGACTGCGTCGCGCACATGTCGTTTGAAGAGCCTTCTGCCGCGGCTCCTTCTCCGGCGTCTTCGCTAGCGATAAGGGAGACATCGTCGGCGACGGCTTCTGCTTCGAGTCCGTCGGTGAGGGGGTCGGCTCCTCCTTGGACGACATTAACGACGGTGAGTCCGACGACGGCGCCGGTCATGAGGATGGCGCCAGCGTGGTGAGTGACGAATCCCCAGAAGCCGCCTCCAGAACTCTTATGGGGTGCAGGGGTGGGTGCGCGCCACCCGGCGTGCATTTCCTTGTACCAGGATTCTTCGGCGGCGATGCGCCTATCGTAGGCGGCTTCTGCTTCTTGTCGACGCAGCGCTGCTTGGGATTGCCAGTATTCCCAGCGGAGTTCGGGCAGGTAGGTGTGGTCGTACCAGTAGTCGTAGCGTGCGGTGGCGCTTTCTGACCAGCAGGAATTGCCGCACCCGTAGGAGTGGGGCCCGTTTTCTGCCGAGGAGGGGTACCGGGCACCGGTCGGGTCACTGTTGGTGACGGGGTTCCCACCGCCGTAGGCGTACCCGTTGAGCTCATCCACAGCTGAGGGGTCTCGGACGGGGTCCACAGACATAAAGGTGCCGGTGGTGGGGTCATATTTGCGCAGGCCAGTGCTGATCAGGCCGGTGTCACCGTTACTGGCAGCACCAAGGAAGGACCGATTCGTCGCCAGGGTGGGTGCGACCAGGGCTGATGCCGATGTCGCAGCAAGGTTATTGCCGTACGGGTCCAAGTACTGGCGAGTCGTATTCGCGGCCGGCGTCCCACCGGACCCACTGGGGGTGTATGTGGTGGTCGTGGTGCCCTGAGTGTTGGCGTCAACGTAGGTGGGGCCCACGGTGCCGACCCGGTAGGCGATCTGCCGACCAGCGATGTCGTAGTACCGGGTGACGTTACTGACGGCACCACCGGTGACGGTCACATCCTCAGAACCCAAGTACAACGTCGTCGCACCGGACGGGTCAGTTTCCAGCAGCGGGTCACCGCTGGCGTCATTGACGTAGCTGGTCGTCCCAGCAGGAGTCGTCACCGACGCCAGGAATCCCAGAGGGTCCCAAGTCAGAGTCTGGCTCCCGCCTGCAGTGGTGCGCGCGGTGACCTGCCCGTCCGCGTTCACGGTCTGACTAGTGGAACCTGCGTTCGGGCCGGTGGTGGTAGTCCCGGTCAGATCGTGGGCGTGACCGGTCGACCCGACCGCCGAGGTGGTCACGTTGTCACCCGTGGTCGGGGTCAGCGGGTTAGTTCCGGACACCGGAGTCGCGGTCGCGGGGAGTTGGTGCGCGGTTTGGGTGGTGCGCGATCCGCCCGCGTCATAGGTCCAAGACTCCCAGAACGGTGCCGCCCCACCCACGGTCGCGTTGCCTGCGGTGGAGGGGTCCGCGGAGCAGTTGTCTGTGGACGTCCACGCCTGGGTGAGCTCGTCCAGGTGGTCGTAGTTGTAACAGGTCGTGGTCGAGGCCGCCCCAGACGCGCCCTGGGTGTCGGTGGAGGAGGTGATATTTCCAGCGAGATCGTAAGAGGTGGTGGTGTTATCCAGGACGGTGCTACCAGCGTCGAACTGCTGTTGCGTCACATCCAGCGTCTGCGCGTCGTATAGGAATGCCAGATACGTGGTGTCTGTGCCTTGATCCAGGGTGTAGCCCAACGGTTTCCCGTCATGGTCGATATCCGCTGCGGCGACATACTGATTGCCACCCGTCACACTGACCGGGTCCCCGTTGTTGTTATACCCGTAGGTGAGCGTTTCTGCTGGCGCTGACCCGGCGGCGGGGATCGTCGCTGTCTTCAGTAGGCCGGTGCTGGTCCACGTTTCTGGTGAGGTGTAAGCGGCGGCGAACCCGGGGACGGACAAGGACACCGAGGTTCCGGTGGGGCGGCCGGCATTGTCGTACCCGGTCGCGGCGGTCGTGTACGCCTTACCGCCGACGTAGCGGGTGGCGGACGTTTGCTGCCCGGTCTGCAGCGTGTCATACACCAGGCCGGTCAGCTGGGTACCAGAGGTGCTGCCCTGGTACTGGCCGGTGAGGCGTCCGTCGGCGTCGAAGGTCTGCGCGACGGTTGATCCTTGCGCGTCGGTGATGCTGATGGGGTCCCCGGCGTCGTCATAGGACGTGGTTGTCGTGCCACTGTCCGGGTCCGCGCTTGAGGTCTGACGTCCGGCCATGTCGTAACTGGTCGTAAACGTCGCCGCCTGCGGTGTGCCCGCAGCGGTGACCATTTGGGTTTGCTCACCCGCGGCGTTGAACGTGTACGTGTCACGCACCGCGGTCCCACCCGAATACGTGTTCCCGGAGAAGGTGGGTGGGCTGGACCACCGATCAGTTTCGGTGGTTTCCCCGCGCGGGTTGGTGATCGTGGTCATTTCGACACCACCGGTGGGTGGGATCACCGTGGTGGCGTTTCCGCCGTAGACGGTGGTCGTTGTCGAGGTCAGGGTGTTCCCGTCATACAACTGCACTGTGGTGGGGCGGCCGGCACCGTCGTAGGAGGTGACGGTGCGGTTCGCGATGAACGCGTCCCCATCGGTGGTGGGTACCTGCAAGGTGGTGGACGGGTTTTCGGTGATGTAGAAGTGGTTGTCGTTACCCGAGACCCGTCCGGCGTCGTCGTAGGCGGTGTCGTTCACGATCGCCCCAGAACCGACAGCGCTGTCCTGGGTTTGGATCACCTCGCCGTAGGAGTCGTACAAGGTGACATTCGTGGTGGTGGACGTGCTGCCGGTACCCGCGTCCACCAGGGTGGTCGCGGTCACCGTCGAAGGGTTGCTCTGCGACACCTGGTAGGCGTAACTGGTCGTGGCGGGGGTGGAGCCTTGGGTTTGCCCGGGCTTCCACACCGCGGTCAGCCGGCCGAGTGGGTCATAGGTTGCGGTGGTGACGTGCCCGGCCACATCGGTTTCGGAGGTCACCTGGTACCGGCCAGGATCAATAACTTCCGTACTTGTGTGACCCAAAGGGTCCTTCTGCACGACTTGGGTGACCGGTCCACTCGTCGACGGAGTGTAGACGGTGCTCGAGGTACGACCGGTCGTGTCAGTGGCGGAGGTGTACTGAGTAGTCGACGTTTGCCGGCCCAGGCTGTCGTAGGCGGTGGTGACTTTCGCGAAATGGGTGCTGCTGATCGCGGTGTCCGTCTCGGTTTCGTCCCCCGCGCCGGGGACGGCGCCGAGGGTGGTGGACCCGTCGTAGTAGGAGCGGATATCGGACGAGATCCCGCTAGGGGCGGTCCCGGCTGCGGGACAGGCCTGCGCGGAGTGGATGACTTCGGCGACGTCGTCGCGGATCCAGCTGGTGGTGTTGTCCGCGTACGAGGTGGTCGTGCACGCTGGTGCCAGACCGGACCCCGTCTCAGAGTCGCTGATCTGACGACCCTCAGCGTCGTACCCATAGGTGTCCAGCACTTCATCTTCCCCGCCGGTGGCCAGGTTCCGCAGCACCATCGTCGAGGCGGGCCGGACCATAGTCGCCACCAGCGGCTGCATCCCGGACCGGGCCTGCGACGCAGTCGTGGCCACTGTCGTGGGTGCGGTGATCGTCGCTGAGACCTGTGCGGTTCCGTTGTACACCTGTGATTCCAGTAGCGTGTCGGCGTACTGGTTGCTGTCGGTGTAGGAGTGCCCGGTGGAGTCGGTGATTGACACCGACCGAGTCCCCGTGGGGAGCGTGTCGCCGTCCATGCCGCGGAAATAGGTGTCCACAGTGGTTTGCGCCGATGACCCGCTACCGACCACCGACTGAACCTTGCCGTAGCCGCGCCACTGACCGTAGGTGCGGTCTTTGGCTTTTACCAAAGGGTTGTCGTCGTAATGCCAGGCCGGGGACCCTTCGTAGGTGTAGGTCACGACCCTTTCCGGGACGATCCCCGATACTGACCCAGTGGTGACTTCAGTGACCACGTACTTGTGGAAGAAGTCAAGGGTCGGGGTCGGTGCGTATGGCTGCGTCCAGTACACCGGGAAGCACTCACTCGTGTTTTCCGAGACGTCGGAGGGCAGGGTGCTGGTCGTACACAGTGGCTGCGACCGCCCCGACTGGCCCGGCATCGAGTTGTAGAACGCCTGGATGTGTTCGCCGGTCTCGGTCAGGATGTCCGTGAGCCGGTCGTACTGCATTTCGTTGTCGTTGCTGTCATCGGTGACCCGGTTGGCCAAGGTGATGTACTCGAATTGGTCTGATGGCAATGTGGCTGTGGATGACCCGGAATGCCCGGTCTGTGTCAGGGAGGTCATGTCCATCTGAGCATCCCCGCTGGAGGGGAAGTCCTGCCCCACCGCGTAGGAATCGACGGGCACCCACGAGGACCCGGAGCGGTACGCGGTCGCGATCGAGGTCAACCGCACCTGCGTCCAAAACGACGGCGAGTGGGTGTTGCATGTTCCGGTCGACGCGCACACCAGGTCCTGGGGTGTGTCGGGCCACTGGGCTGCGTTCGCCGCATTAAACGAGGACGAAGCGCAGTTGAACGATGAGGAGGCGATGCACCGCTGGGAATACCCCAGGGTGATCTGATCGGAGCCGGGGTTGGCGTACACACTGCTCGAGGTGGCCGGGATCCCATAAATCACACTCGCCAGCTCGGAGTACCGGTCGTACGTCGTCGGGGTTGTGCTGTTGTCCGGGCCGTAGTAGTTGGATTCTTTGGTGTAGTTGTAGATCGTGGTCACGTGGTGCGGGTCTTGGACCATGTCCAGGTTCCACCGGTACGCCTGGGTGCAGGACGCGTCCTTGAACGTCGCGTTGTAGCAGGGGTCACCTGAGGTCGGCCCGTAGACAGGTTCAGTGTCGACGGAGTTGGTTGCCGTGGACTCGGATCCACCGGGCAGGACATTCTCACCGAAGGTGTAGACGACGCCGTTGGTGGTGGTCAGCTGCCAATACTCCCCGGCCAACGCGTGGTTATCGGCGCCAGTCAACCGGACCAGCTTCGACCCGTCATCACCTTGCAGGTGGTAGGTGCCGTTCGAGTCATCGATCACGATCGGGTTTGACTGGCCCTGCAACTGCATCGTCAAGATCTGCCCGGCCCAGCACTCATCACCAGTCTGATCCGCGGTCGGCAACGAGCTGTCATCCGAGCACGTCTGGTACGTGCGTTCAATGTACGACTCGCCCGGGTTACCCCAGCCTTCACCCACCAGGCCGGTCTGAGTGTTCCCGCCCGCGATCTGACCATCCACCGCACCCGAGTCATACGACAAATCCACATCCGGGGCCACATCCGCCCCGTACCCAGGGTTCGGGTCCTGGATCGGATACGACCACTGGAAATCACCCGAGGCACCCGAGGTTGACCATGTGCCCTGTGGTTGCAACGAGGTCGCCGTGAACGACCCCGACGCCCCCGTCGCGCCAGTCGTCGCGGCGACCACCATCGCCCCGTTGCTGACGTCCTTGGACAACGCCGCTGCGGACAGGCCCGCACCAGCAGCGGACGCGCCCTTCGCCATGGGGGTGGCAGCCGCGGTCGCGTTGACGCCGCCGGTCTTGGCGAAACTCGGCAACACCGCGGTAATCGTGGAAGTCTTCGCGTCCGTCGTGGTCACCAACGGTGTCTGCACCCGACACGCCGCCACCGACGGCGTCGTCAGCGCGCAGGCGGGCATCGCGACCCACCGCAACCGTGACCCGAACTCAGCCTGCGCCGACCCCCACTGCTTAGTCGACAACGAAATCTTCGCCCCAGCAGCAGACCCCGCATCCGACCGGGACACGTGCACCAGCACACCGGTCACCCCAGCACTAGATGCCGCAGCATGGCTGGCAACCTGCACACCCCACACCACCGCGCCCGATGTGGCATTCGACGATGCCGCACCCGAGGACACAGCACCCGCCGAGGACGAGGCTGTCGAGGACGGGCTCGGCTGCGGCGACCCCGCCGATGCCGACGAGGCAGTCGATGATGGTGAAGGCGCCGCTGCGGTGGAGGTCGGCGCTGAACCTGCTGTCGTAGCAAGTGTTTTCGCTTGCGGAGACATGTGCAACCCACCCGACGGAGACGGGCTACCGGTGGCCGACGCGGAAGGCGACGGCGTTGTTGACGGCGCTGCGCTACCGCCGGTGATGGTTTGGATCGAGACCGGCGACGACCCCGCAGATTTGGCCCCACCGCCGACCGTGGTCGACACGCTGGCTGAGACCGCTGAGGGCCAGGACGTAGCCGCCGCTGGGCGTGCTTTCGCCGCCGTCACGGAACTACCAGTCGAGCCGTCTGCCGTGACCGGAACCGGGGTCATCATCGTCACCGCCGGCGGCGTCGAATCATCCGCGGCCACCGCAGCCGACGCTACCGGGATGGCACCGCCCCACACTCCGCCGATAAACCCCACTGCAACCATGGCTCCGACGCGCGCGCCCCACCGTGTCATCTCGACACCCATCCCCACACTGTGCTGGCGTGCCCCGTTGAACCTGATGATTTCAGGAAACCTTCACGCATTCCGGATCGGACCTTAGAGCACAAAACCCACCGAGGGAAACAAAATCTCGCAAAATCACCGCCATGGAGCGATTCCTGAGAGTAATACGAATGTTTAGCTGCAAAATCACTGATAATGAATCTGCCAATTCGCTGGGAATAGATTCTTTGCTCTGGGCACAGCTGGGGTTTTCTTGGTAAGACCGTGAGCGTTCCATCCAGGGGGTCCTACGCCTTTGCCAGCTCCAGTGCTGGCCGACGCCACCTCACCCACGTCACCGACCAGCGATCACGCATACCCGCGTGCTCCGTCGGTGCTCTCTTGCCCGTGAAAGGCACATCCCATGATGAAGAAGACCGTCCCCGTCACACTGGTTGGGGCCGTCGCAGCAGCAGCGACCGCGCTGGCGACCGGGTCCGCAGCTCACGCCGCCGCGCCAGCCCATCACTCCCCCATGACCCACCAGGTCGCCGCGCCATCAACATCGATCCCAGCAGCGTTCCGGTCGGCATCCCAGGCTGCGACGCGGACGCATCGCGGGGTGGTGGTGTCCAGTCAGACCACTCCCACCAGTCAGCTCACGGCTCTGCCGAACGGGCAGTTCAAACTCGACACCTCCGCCGGCCCCGTCCGTATCCAACGCGGAAACGGGTGGGTGCCGATCAACACCACCTTGCAGCGGGGCACCGATGGGATGATCCGCCCCGTCGCGGCCACCGACCAGGTCGCCTTCAGCGGCGGCGGCACCGGCCCGCTGGTCATCCTTGGCAGCGGCGCTCACACCACCACCCTCAGCCTGCCCCTCACGCTCCCGACACCTGTGCTGTCCGGGTCCAGCGCCACCTACCGCAACATCTACCCCGGCGTCGACCTGAACCTGACCGCCACCGGCACCGGGTACACCGAAACCCTCGTCGTCCGCACCGCCGCAGCGGCCGCGAACCCTCATTTGGCCACGTTGCGGATCACCGCCACCACCCGAGGCATGCACCTGAGCAAGGCCCATGACGGCTCCCTCACCCTCACCGGGTCCGGTGGTCAAGACTTCAACGCTGCGCCACCGGCCATGTGGGATTCGACCAACCACCCCCACCTGGGACCAGCACCCACGGCCACCGACCCCGGCGGCGCCACCATCACACCGATGTCCACCACCGTCACCACTAGCAGCACCACAGGAGCGTCCGCGGCGTCGGCTGTTGGTGCAGCGACCACGCAGAACACGATCGCCATCGTCCCGCCCAAGACAGCCCTGACCGGGCCGGGCGTGACTTACCCCCTGTACATAGACCCCAGCTTCAACGTGACCCGGTCCAGTTTCCTAACCGTGACCTCCGGCGGATACCACTACGACGATGACAGCAGCGAAGACCTCGACGTCGGCGACTGCGACTGGTCCTACTGCAACGGCATCGGCGTCGCCCGCTCCTTCTTCGACGTCAACACCACCGCCTTCGAAGGCACCACCGGCGTCGCGCACGTCTCCAACGCCATCGTCACCGTCGAAGAGATCTGGTCCGCCGCCTCCACAGCCACCGACGTCAACCTCGAGCAAACCCAAGGATTTCCCCCCACCCAAACCTGGCCCGGCCCGTCCAGTGAAGGAGTGCTCGATACCCAAGCTTCCGTCGCCGGCTACACCGGCCACGCACCTGCGCAGGTCAAATTTGGCGACGCCAACGTCATCAACGCCTTCCAAGGCCTGGCCAACGCCCACGGCAAAACCCTCTACCTGGGCTTGGTCGCACCCAATGAAGGCGACGGCGACGAATGGAAGCGCTTCTCCAACGTCGCGAGTGACACCACCGCGCAAGTCTTCTTCGACTACGCACCCGCCACCCCCACGGACCTGACGATCGACCCCAACGACGTCGTCTGTGGCACCTACCTCACCACCGACACACCGACGTTCAGCGCCCAATCCACCGACGAAAACCCGACCGGGAACACCACCCCCGTCGGGATCAGCTTCGCAACCTTCCGAGACAACCTCACCGACCCGACGCCCGTAGCCGGCAACAAAACCAAAACACCCATCGTGACCACCGGATCCGCCAACGGCACCGCGACCTGGGACGCAGCCACCACCGACGCCACCAACCCCGGCCCGCTCTACCCAGCCCACTGGGAAATCCAAGCCCAAGCCACCAGCCTGGCCACCGACAGCACCCAAGAAAGCTCCGCCTGGACCACCCCACTGCAATTCTCCTACGACCCCACCGCCCCAGCAGCACCCACCATCACCTCCAACGGCGGAGGATCGTTCACCCTCAACGCACCAGGCGCCGCAGGCTTCGCATGGGCACTGAACTCTCAAGAAGAACCTGTCCCCACCTCCAACCAGTGCACCTACAACAGCACTAGCAGCACCGGAGGACTCGTCACCGCCGACAGCACCGGCACAGCCTCCCTCACCGTCCCAGGCTGGCTCCCCTACAACTACCTCTTCGTCGAAGCCTTCACCGGCTCACACGTCCCCTCCCCCGAATCGTCAACCCTTCCCACCGACACCGCATCAACCACACACCACCTGGAATTGCCAAACCCGCGTTGACCCGCTGAAGCACACACCGTGAGGCGGCCTTGACCCAGGTATCACTTGGGTCGAGGCCGCCTCGATCATCCTGTCGGCAGGAATAGTCCTGCAAATCGCCATAATGGTTGGTTACCTTTGCCATATGCCGTGGAGAAGCTCGCGCTCGTAGTGGAATTCAGCAGTCCTCGCTCAGAAAAATCCCATCGTTGTTGTCGCTCTTTTTCGTTTCGTTCGGGAGTAGCGTGCGAAGCGTTCATCACTACCGAAAGGATTTGCTATGCCAGTGGCTATGCTCACACGTGATGCAGGGGACACAGACCTCGCGGAGCGTGACATCAAGTTCGAGACGGACATTGATGAAGCGGACCTGATGCTGCCTCAGGACTGCTACGTCGGTGGCGGCTACGCGTCGATCTACCCGACGTACGTGACGATCTGTCATTAAGGTTTGATCTCTCGTACCCCTTGTAGTGGCCGACAGCTTCCCAGGCTGCCGGCCACTACTGCGATGACACCCAGCACGTCTATGTCGACAGTGGAACAGGTCGTCGACCGGGCCAGCCGGTCCGCTCATCGGTCAATGGCTACCGATGACGTGTGGGTGTACCTGCACGACCCGTCCTACGCCAGACGCCCCAACGGGTGGAAGCTGCACATCTCAGCTCGGTCATGCACCCTTATCGAGACGATACGACAGGTGCTGCCGGTGCTCTCACGACACCGGTGCGACGCGAAATTCGCTCGCAGCCTCGACGTGATGGCTGCTCTCAACAGCGGCGCCGACGATCCCGCAGCCGTCGGTAAGGCCATCACGATCTACCCCGAACCAGACGATCTCGTGCAGTTGGCTTCGGAACTCGTGCGATGCCTGCATGGGATGGAAGGCCCCTCGATATCAAGTGACCGGCAGGTGAGCCCTGATGCGCCCGTGTACTACCGGTACGGCCCCATGCATCCGGACCGCTTCGTGGTCGGGGTCGGCGGAAAAATCAACTCCATCATCGTCGGGCCCGACGGCCAAACGGTCCCCGGGAACGCGGGAACCACCTACAAGCAGCCGCCATGGGTGACAGACCCATTCACCCAGCAAGCCCCCACGCCACCGCCGGACGGGCCCGCCCAATTGGGCGGCCGCTACACCATCACTTCCGGGATCGTCCGCGCGCCCGTAGGCAACGTGTACCGGGCAACAGACACCGTCAGCGGTGATCACGTGGTGGTGAAGCAAGCACGTCCGTTCGTCGCTGAAGACGCTCAAGGATGGGATGCCCGAACTCGTTTACGAAACGAAGCCACAGCGTTGCAGCGCCTAGCACGAGTGGGTGGGGTCCCAGACCTTGTCGACTACTTCCACCACGGCTCCGTGGAGTACTTGGTCACCACTGACTGCGGCGTGCATGACATGCAACGCACGCTGCGACGAACAGGCCCGTACGGGTGGGACCTCGACCACGACTGGTGGGCCTTGGCTCGGCAATTGCTCCACATTTTGGACCAGATCCATAAACATGGCGTCATCGTCAATGACCTGAAACCATCCAACGTCGTCTTCGACCGACACGGGAATCCCAGTCTCATCGATTTCGGCATCGCACACACCCCGTCCGATAGCGCTGACGCAGCTTCACATACGTCCGCCGCATCCGACCCGGTGACACCCGCCGGGTTCACCCCGGGATATTCACTGCCTTCGCACTGGCGCGACGGTGCACCAGGGCCGGACAGCGACTACTACGCTCTCGGCGCCACCCTCAGCTTCCTGGCCACCGGACTGCCACCGGTCATCATCGACACCGACTGGCAACACAACCGCGATCAGACGATTGCCGCCATGGACCGTGCCGTCCACGCCCACCCGACCTACAGTTCAGGGTTCACGTCCGCCGACGACGCAGTGCGCATCGTCGATGCGCTCATGAGCCCGGACCCAGATCATCGGATCGCGGCGGCTCAAGCGCTCCGTACTTCAAACCAACCCATGGCCGACGGCGGCCGCGCGCAGTCACCACCGGATCACTATTCGTCCGCTGAGAAGCGCTCCTTGCAGCTTGACCACCTCGCCGGTCTGATCACTCAAGGTCTCGGCGACGTGATCACTGCTGCAATGGAGTACACAAATCGCGAGCCACAACATGCCGGGGTCTCTGACGTCAGCATCTACTCCGGATCATCCGGGATCGGGCTCGAACTCCTACAACACTTGTCAGAACCGAACGTCGCCACAACAGTGAACCGACTCGCAATATGGACCAGTACAGCCGTCGAACCACAACACCTGAGGCCCGGCCTGTTCGACGGGACCATGGGCGTACGCCTCTTCCTACACACAGCCGCAGCGCACATCACCGACCCGCAAGTTGCTCTGGCACGAGACACCTTCGATGACCGTTGTCACGACGTCGACGTGCCCCCCACGGACCCGTACGATCAGATCGCGGGCCTCGCCGGAATCGGCACAGGGCACCTGCTCCTCGCCGACATCGCCACCCACGCCGGCCAGGCAACCAACGCAGACCTTCACCTCCAGAACGCGGTAACCGCCGCCCGACAGCTACTGGTAGAACAAGACCACTGGCTACCAGCAACTCCCTCACCAACATTCGATTACGGGTACGCCCATGGCCTCGCCGGGATCGCAACGTTCCTATCCGCCACGTCTCAAGCAACCGGAGATCACGAACTCACCGTCGCGGCACATACCGCGACTGATCGACTGGCAATCGGAACACAAGAACGCACCCAACTACTGCTACGCAGCGGGACACCTCACTCCTTGGGTTGGTGTCGCGGCCCCGCCGGCATGGGAACAGCGTTACTCCGATCGAGCAACCCTGACCAGTCCCAGCACTACCTTCAAATCGCTGAAGATGCAGCACACGCGTGCATCATCCTCGCGCCCCGCCGCGAAAACATCGTCCAATGCTGCGGTCTCGCCGGAATCGGCGAATTCCTCATCGACCTAGCAACCGTCACCGGCAACACAGAATATTTGAACTCCGCGCATGACCTCATGCAACTCATCCTCGGACGAAGTGGCGGCACTGCGACAAACCCCATCTACCCCAGCAGCGTCCCCTCCAAGAGCACAGCAGCCCTCTGCACCGGAACCACCGGAATCGTGTCGTACCTCCGCCGACTCTGCCGAAACAACAGCTCACGGATCGCCATGCCTGCAACCACCCGCTGACGCAGGCAGTTAAGAATCGGCAGTGATCAGAAATACAAGGATCAACCATGTCGAACAAGCTCGTCACAGCTCAACACTGATGTCACACCGCAAGTGACGACACCTCGCAAGTTGGCCCCAGAGAGGAGCGTGTAGTCGGAATCGGCCAGATTTGTTCTCGCTGAGCACAAGCGGCCCGGCTCCCCTGAATGAAGGCGACGAACGGGCGTGGGCCGCCGCGTTCCCTAGATCCACCTACCGTTGGCGCGGGTACTTCCTGCGAAGCGGCCATGACAGCCACGCAGCGCAAGACACGCGGCCTTACGGCGTCCTACAGCGAACACTTACTGACTCGCCGATTTTTTCGTGCGGGTTCGACTAAGGGGTCTCGGTGCACCCGATGGGACGGTACGCGGGGCAGGATTCACCCAACTTCCCGCCTCAAAAGAATCGCTGGAACGACAAGAACAGTCCGACGAACGCGAGACACATCACGACGGCTGAAGGATCGACTGTCTTCCTCGGTCCGTCGGCAGATCATCACGGAGCGGCAAGCCAGCGCTGGGATGCCAAGCCGTGCTCCGAAGTACGGCGTCAGCGACTACTCCCTCAGGATATTCTTCGCTGAAGAAGGCATAGCGCCGAGCCGCAGCTCGCTGGCCCGCGAGCAAGTTGGGCGGATCGTTGAGCTTGCCAGCACCGGCATCTCGATCATGGAAATATCACGGCGAGTTGGGGTGCCAGACTCAACGGTGCGGCTGGAGCTTGCTCGAAATCGCAGCGGTCCAGTGTCCGGCGAGAGGCCTCGTCGTCATCATTATTCTCCTGGTGTTTACACACTTGGGCGCGTTCATGCCCCGTTCGGTTGCGGCTCTGACCTGACTCGTGCCACTTCTGATGATTCCGGGAGTGTCCGGTTAACGGTGTAACTGGCGTTGTTCATTTTAGAGGTTCTCCGCTGCTGGCATGCGGTCGGCGAAGGTGATCGCGAACGCGTTGAGGGCTGGTTTCCACCGCATGGTCCAGCGTGCCTGGCCAGTGCCCTTGGGGTCCAGCGACCTGGTCACCAGGTACAAGGTTTTGAGCGCGGCCTGTTCGGTCGGGAAGTGGCCCTTCGTGGTGACCGCACGCCGGTAACGAGCATTCAATGACTCAATCCCGTTGGTGGAGCACAAGACCCGGCGGATCTCGACGTCGTAGTCCAGGAACGGCACGAACCGCTCCCACGCGTCGCGCCACAGCGTCGAGATCGCCGGATATTGGGCTGCCCAGGTCTCTTCGAACTGCTCGAACGCCGCCCACGCCGCATCCCGTGAGGGTGCGGTGTAGATCGGTCGTAGGTCTTTGGCCATTTTCTCCCAGTACTTCTTGGAGGCGTACCGAAACGAGCCACGGATCAGATGGATGATGCAGACTCCCGCTGTCAACCTGGGTGGGTGTGGCGGTGGTGGGTAGTGGGCAGGTGGGGGCGCCGGCGAGGCTGGGGTTGTCTTGCCGGTTGGTGGTGCTGGTGGGGTTATGCCGCGGGTGCTTGGTGGTGGACGCGGGTGGGGTCGAACGGTTCGTGGTCGGTCCAAGCGCGCCACAGGATCCGGGTCCAGCGTGCGCCCAGGCCGCGGTAGGCGCGGTAGCGGCCCTGGCCTGCGTTGCGGGCGTGTTCATAGACGTCGCCTGACCAGGGGTCTTCGCGGGCGGCGACGGTCATCCACCAGTCGATGCTATGCCGTAGTCGTTTGTTCGCGGCGTACCGGAAGCGGACTTGGCGGGTGCGTCCGGATGCGCGGGTGACCGGGGCCAGGCCTGCTTCGGCCAGCAGGGTTGCGGCGGTGGGGAATCGGGCTCTGTCGTCGCCCATTTCCCCGATCATGGTCGCGGCGATCACGGTGGCGATGCCGGGGAAGCTGGTGAAGACTGGCCCGTCAGGGTGTGCGCTGACCAGCGGGGTCAACATCGCGTTGTACGTGCGGATGTTGGTGTTGAGCAGTTCGAGTTGATCGACCAGCATCAAGGCTGCCGTGTGCTTTCCCGTGATCGTGCCGTCAGTTGCGGTGAGTAGGTGCGGACGTAACCGGTCGCACAGGGCTGCTGGCTCGACGCGGCCGGTGTAGCCGTGTCGGGCGCAGAATCGTCGCATCCGGTCTTCGGTGACCCGGGCGGCTGCCGCGGGGGTGGGGTAGTCGCGGATGAACGCCAGGGTGATGTCGCGGTCCAGGGAAGAGAACAGGTGCAACGGCGCGGGGTGGTAGGCCTCCAACGCGGCGCGGAGCCGTGACTCCACGGCGCGTTGCATCACGATGACTCGTTCTCGGTCCCGGGACAACGCTGCGATCTGAGCGGTCAGCGCGGATGGCCGGCTCAGGGGCCGCCAGTGCACGTGTTCATGGCGCAGGGTGTCGGCCAGGACGAACGCGTCGAAGGCGTCGGATTTGGTGTTGGCAACCCGGTATCGTTCCCGGGCCCGAGCGGAGATCTTCGGCGAGATGCAAAACACGCTCTCACCACGGTCAAGGAGGTGCTCGACCAGGATTCCCTCGGCCCGTTCGATGGATACCCGTAGGACTCCTCGAGATGCGAAAGCGTCCAGAAGCCGGTCGATTTCGGTGAACCCGGTTACCGTGTGTTCGATTCTTCGTTGGACCTGGATCGTGCCCGTGTGGTCGACGACGCAGATCTGGTGGTGGGTGCCGCCCCAATCGATGCCGGCGAACATCGCGTGCGGATGTTCTGCTTCGGTGGTGACCATGCTGCTCCTTCCGGGAACTTCGGGTCGCCTGATGCCGTATGCGCGGCGGGCTCGACTGTTCGGAACCTCATCTCGGCGCTCAACCCGGAACGGGTAGGCGCTGCTCCCGCTGGCCAATCATGTCGAGCCTGCCCCGCCACGGGCGGACGGGTCTGCGTGTGGACCTCGAGGGCAACTCGTTTGAATCGGTCCTACCCGCGACGGCGCAGACAACCAGCGGGACTATCCCGCCACACCCATGGTGCATAGATGAGGTCTGAACCGTGGCGAGTGGGAAGACCGTGTTCGCGCTGTCGGGCAATCCTTTGAGGCCGTCACACACGATGAAGAACACGTCCGTGACACCGCGGTTCTTCATTTCAGCAAGCACACTCATCCAGAACTTCGCGGACTCACCGTGCCCGGCAGTACCGGCCCACAACCCCAGGACGTCACGCCGGCCCTGCAGATCAACACCGATCGCGGCGTAGAACGGGCGGTTACCGACCTGTCCATCGCGGACCTTGACGTAGATCGCGTCAATGAAGATCGCCGCGTACACCGGCAGCAACGGTCGAGCACACCAGTCGGTCATCTCACCGATGACACGGTCGGTGATCACGCTGATCCGGTCCTTGGACAGGCTCGCGCCGTACACCTCGGCGAAGTGCGCGCTGATCTCACCAGTGGTCAAACCCTTGGCGTATAACGACAACACGATCGTGTCGACATCACCCAGTCGGCGTTGCCGCTTGCGGACGATGACTGGGTCGAAAGAGGCGTCGCGGTCGCGGGGCACCTGGATCGTGACCGGGCCGACGTTGTCGGTCAGCACGGTCTTGGTACGGGTCCCGTTGCGGGAGTTGCCGCCGTCACGGCCCGCCACGGCGTGCTTGTCATAGCCCAAGTGCTGGTTCATCTCCTCATCCAAGGCAGTTTCCAACACCGTCTTGGTCAAGAGCTTCAGTAACCCGTCCGGACCGGTCAGATCATCACCACGAGCACGCGCGGCGCGCACGAGCTGCGCGATCATCGCCCGCTCCGAGGGCATCACCACCGCCGCAGACTCATCCGCCGCGGCAGGTATCGGCGCAGCCTCATCGGCACGAACAGGGACAGCATCATCTTCAAGCGGCACAGCCGCCAGTGTTTCGGTCATCACAAACCTTCCCCGCCAACCACGGTCGGCGTGTCAGGCCAGTTACACCGTTCGCCGGACAGTCCCAACGCACCCCGCTACACCACTACCAGGGACTTGACCTTAACTGGTCGTCGCAACACCCTGATGTGAGGAGTGTTGATGGGACGTCCTGCGGGATGGTTGAAGGAGTTGACGGGGCGGAATCCGATGATTTCGCCGGGGCATCCGAGCACGAGGCGCAGCATCGAGCGCGAGTTCTGGCGGCAGATTGTGGCGGGTGCGTCGTCCGAGGACGCCGCGGTGTCGGTGGGCGTGGCGCCCGCTGTGGGCAACCGGTGGTTCCGGCACGGTGGTGGCATGCCCACGATCACGCTGACTGAACCCGGCGGCCGGTACCTGTCGTTCGCCGAGCGCGAGGAAATCGCACTGCTGAAAGCCCAACGCAATGGTGTGCGCGAGATCGCGCGTCGGCTGGGGCGCGACCCGGCGACGATCTCGCGGGAGTTGCGCCGAAATGCGGCCACTCGCGGCGGGAAGCTTGAGTACCGGGCATCGGTCGCGCAGTGGAAGGCCGAGCTGATGGCTCGTCGCCCGAAGACCGCGAAACTTGTCGCCAACACCGAGTTGCATGACTACGTGCAGGACCGTCTCAACGGCCAAGTCACCGGTCCCGACGGGGCAGTGGTCGATGGCCCCGGCACGCCGCCTTGGCAGGGGCGGAACAAGCCACACCGGCAGGACCGGAAGTGGTCGACGCCGGCATCCGCGGATACCGCACCAGCAACGCCCGGATCGCGGGTTCCGCAGCGTCGACCAGCGACCCCTTCGCCGGACGCTGATACTCCGGAGGCCGATCCGCGCGCAACGCGGCACGCACGATATTCCGAGAGACCCCGAGCAACCGCACGATCTCCTTGATCGACACACCCTCACCGTTATGCAGCCGACGGATCTCCGCCCAGTCCTCCACACTCATCACCCGCCCAGCGTGCCGAGATAGGGGTCAACTTTCAGACGGCACCACGGGGTCAGTATTCAGACGGCATCGACATCATGACCTTCAATTTCTTTTCGCGCGAGCAACGACTCTGGAGAAGTCGACTCTCGGCGACTTCAAGCGACTACTGAACGATCAGCGACATACCAACGAGCATGCAGACTACAACCGCACTACGGAAGCCCAAGCCTGGCGAGATGCACAAGCCAGTGCCGGTGCCGGTGCTCCCACGGACCGCGACCTCGAGGAGGCTTTGTTCGTTGAGCTTGAGGGCGCGCTGGAGACTTTGTGCCAAGTCGCCGGCAGAGTGAGACAGGACCAGCTGGGCACGGCCGCTTGGCGTAACCACGCGGCTATGTCGCCAGAGAGCGAGATGCTCGCCGTACTCGCGGACATCGGCCGCGATGCACTCGATGAGGGGCGGCTCGCATACGCGGTCCGGCGGTTCAAGGGCCACCCTGCGCTGAACAGGGCACGGACTCCGGCAGACCGGGCCAGCGTCGCAGCCGTGATCGCCCTGGAGATTAATCTCAGACCCCTAAGCGTTCAATATGACCAAATACTCGATGAGTTCGGCCTCATCGGAGACGCAATGGGCTACGCGCTACTGCTCGTCGCGCACGGAGTTGAGGCCGCGGGGTACACGGGAGACCGGCTGATAGATGTTCTACGAAAGGCATGGCCCGAGATACGACCCAGCACCACATCCATCAGGCCAAACTCGCTCCCGCGTAGGTAGTCGTATATTCATGGCGCTCGCGATGCCTGACGGCAGCGTCGCTTGGTTAATCGAATGAACGCGTAGACGCGCACGAGCGACGCTTCACTTGACGACAATCCCGAAGGGTCCTCCTACACACCAACGAATCAGACGCACGGCAAGATTGGCTGCATGGTGGAGCATCAAGAGAAGCGGCGCGAGCTGGAACGCGAGCATGAGTCCGTGCTGTTGGCGGCTACCGGGAGATCGGATCTGATCGACGCGCTGCATTGGATCGCTGAAGGCCGATCCCTGTTGGATGTAGATAGCTCGAGCATCCTCGTCGCCGTCGTCGCGGCAGCAGACTCTGGGATCCAGGGCGCTGACAGCGCGCTCCGGACCGCAGTCAGGTCGGCGCTGCGTAGCTCGGTCGATACGAGCGCGGACCTCGTCCTCACCGACTCGATCGTGCCTCCGCACCGGTATCAGGCCGCCTTGGCCAACCTCGCACGCCGAACCCCAAGCGGAACCCTTTCCGACATCACAAGTGCGACCGTAATGGCAGCTCAGGCCGGCGACCCGCAGGTGATAGAAACTTTGGGGCTTGTAGCCGGCCTCAGTTGGCGCGATCTTCAATCCCGCTCACAGGCCCGGGGCGTTCCGCTCCCAGGTGACTCGCATGGGGTTTGGAACCCCAGCCAGGTTCTCGGGGCCTTCCGAGTCATTGACGACGTCGTGCGAGCACAGGTCAAGCCGCAGCTTGCTGGTGCCGTCGCAGCTCGACCTCTTGAACTACTGCTGGATGGCGCAAGCGGATGGGATGCGATCGAGAAGCTTCGTGCTGAAGGCGTAAGTTACGGGACGCTCCTCGCGCAACGGGACGTGGGTAGTGGGTGGAGCGCTCACCGAAACCGGAGCAACAACGAGATAAGCAGGCTCATGGTCAGACGTGTGCTCGGTGCGCTCTATGACCACCGCGTCGACTACTGGTCGACGGAAGGGAGCGAGCCTGTCGCGAGAGCTTTCCTCGGCGAGCAAGCCGGCGTGTCTGGCAAACCGCCCGGGCAACTCTCCGTGGTGACCCGCCGGAGAGACGACACCGCCGGCCTAGCAGTGCTTGTTGCGATCGCTCGAGACGGCGGGACGGCACGGAAGACGGCAGCCACGCTGCTCCAACTCCCCCAAAAGATCTCCATGCCAGCCGTTCTGGTCCTGTTCGGAACAGGCTGGGCAGACCGCGGGGAAAGCGACGACCTCGTCCGCGCTTACGGTGGCCGAATTTATACGGAGCGAACGCTCGACGCTCTCGCCAGCCTCGCGGCAAGTGTCGGTGTGGACTGAGATGCTAGTCCTTGAACGTCAGCACAGGAGAGGTGCATGAGCCAGGTATTCACAACAGCCACTCGAGAGAGTGCTATCCAAAACGCTATCGAAGCGGCCAAGCAGGCTGTCCCGACTGGCGGTGGGACCGCGGAGGAACTGCGGTGGAAGGGCGGAAAGCTGGTCCTCCCCGTGGCCACGGTCGACCTGGACATCGTCCTGCTGAGCCCACACAGCCACCGGATTAAGGCACAGCTGCAGTCATTGCCGCAGAGTGAGCAGGACCTCGTTGCCGCTGACCCGTATGGTTCACAAGCCCAGAGTCTGATCGCTCATCTGCTCCGCGAGACTCCCGGATACGAGCGCATCAAGAACGCCTTGGCCAACGATGGTCAGCTTTACGCTGGTGTGCTCACCACGGGGGGCGTGCTCGTCAATGCCAACACTCGCGCGGTCGCCCTCCGGGACCTACGCGAGCAGTACATCAGGGTGATCATCCTTCCGGCCGACGCGGGTCCGAAGGAAATCACCGAGCTTGAGTTGCAGTTGCAGATGGAGCAGGAGGTGAAGCAAGAGTACAGCTTCACCAGCCAATTGCTTTTCATTGAGGACCTCATCAACAGCGGCAACTACACCACTCTAAAGGTCGGACGGGCGCTTCGCCCGTCCCTGACGACCAGCAAGAAGGACACCAAAGCAGCAGTCGATCTGGTCGAGGGTGAACTTCGCTTGCTGAGCCTCATTCGCGAGATCGTGAGCACAAGCGATGGGGTTCTGAACTTTCTCTACTTCGATGACCAACGCCAGGCATTGATCGAGATTGACCAGGACTATCAGCGCCTGAAGAGCACGAAGCTGGAAGAGGCGGGCCGCGTGCGCGACGCGCAGTTGGCGGCGATGATCGCGGGCGTTGATTACCGCCGGCTTCGAGAGATCGACTCTAACCTTCTCGACAACTACGTTGTTCCGGCGCTTAATGAGTCCTCCGCCCTGGCGCCGCATGTCGAGACGCTGCTCGCAAGTCACGGTCTCAGAGCGACGCCAGCGACCGACGCTCCCGCCGGTGTGAGCGAATTCTTCGGCGACGACGAGGAAGACGCCAATACGGATGACGGCACGCCCAACTCGTTGACCCCGGACAAGCCGAGCCTGTCCGGGGTGTACACCTTGCTGGCCAAGACGAAGCCGGACGAGGACATCACGCTGCCGGACCCGGAGGTCGCCGACAGTACCGTGAATCTCCCTCGGGCGGTGGTCACTACGGAACTGTTCGGCGGCCTGACCACTGCGATCGAGAATAAGAAGCGAGACACCCGTCAGATCGACGACTTGACGGCACCGGTGGCGCACTTGAAAGAGGTAGCACGACTTCTCGATAAGGCCGCCGCCGCGTATGCCGACGTTAAAGACAGTCCCGGTTTCAAGCGCGCCAACTTCGAGGCCGCTGTACAGGAGTACGAGCGGGCGGCCGCATCATTCAAGTCCGTCGTTTTTCCGAGCGAGGAATCGGGTGACTGAATCAGCCGTTGTCGTCGACGCCGAGTCGGGGCCATCCCTCGGACTGGCCTTGATTGGCACCCCACCGTCAGTGCAGGCCACCCGCCTTGGCGACGTGCCCCAGGGGTTCTGGCTGCAGGTGCTCAGCGAATGGGGCTCCGACGGCGACAGCCCCGGTGAGCAGGTTGTACTTCCGCTTGAGCGGCTGTTGAGCAACATGGTCTGGCTTCGCACGGCCTGCCAGCGTTACGGCGTCGGAATCATCTCAACACCAGACCTCGACGGCATTCTGCACCAGACCCGTGCACAACGAAGGCTGCTGCAAGCGGCTCTCTCCTCCCCACAGCCGCTGGATGATTCCCAGGTCGCCAGAAGACTCGCCGGCACGCGTTTTGCACGGCCACTCCGCAGCTTCCAGATCCGCGATCTCGGAAGATTGCTGGGACTCGCCAACGGCGCCAACTTCTCTGTGCCGGGAGCAGGCAAGACGACGGTGGCCTATGCCGTATATGAGAGCGAGCGAGCCGCCGGTCGAGTTGAGCAGATGCTCGTCGTGGCCCCACTTTCAGCGTTTGACGCCTGGCAGAACGAGGTCGACGACTGCTTCCCCGAAGGAGAGCGGCCGGTCGTGGCTCCGCTCGTGGACCAGCCGCCGCAAGATGCTGAGGTGCTCGTCGTCAACTACCACCGCCTCGACAGTCGGTACGACACAGTGGCGGAGTGGGTAGGTCGCAGACCGACCTTGGTTCTCCTTGACGAGGCGCACCGCATGAAGCGGGGCTGGGATGGAACGTTCGGCAGCGCGTGTCTGAGCATCGCGTTTTTGGCTGCGCGCCGAGACATCCTTACGGGAACGCCAGCTCCGCAGAGTCCTCAAGATCTCGTCGCACTTATGGACTACCTGTGGCCAGGGCAGGGTCAAAAGATCCTTCCCGTCGACGCGCTCGTGTCGCCGCCACCGTCAGATGCTGGCGCGATGGTGGCCAGGGTGATCGCGCCATTGTTCGCCCGTACTCGTAAGAGCGAGCTGGGCCTCGACCAGCCAACGATGAGGGTGGTCGAGGTCGGACTTGATCCCCTTCAAGCAGAGATTTACAACGCTCTCAGGGACCGCTACGTGGGCTCGTTCGACGTCAGCATGACGGACCGCGCGAACTTCGCGAGCATGGGCGAAATCGTCATGTACCTCCTTGAAGCTGCCACCAACCCCCAGCTGCTCACCGCGGGTTCAAGTTCCGACGACGCCATCACGTTCCGGCACCCGCCGCTCGACGTTCCGCCCGGCAGCGCACTGTGGGATCTCCTGCAGGAGTACAACCAGTACGAGACCCCGGCGAAATTCCGCCAGCTGGCCGAGATGATCGAAGCTAACGCTTCACAGGGGCGCAAGACCCTTATCTGGAGCAACTTCGTGAGAAATCTTCAGGCACTTGAGCGGATGCTAGCGGTTTACCAGCCAGCCCTGATTTACGGAGGCATTCCGTCAGAGCTGACCGATCCCAACGCCGTACGGACGAGGGAGAGTGAGCTGGCTCGCTTCAGAACCGATCCGGCTTGTGCTGTTTTGCTGGCCAACCCGGCTGCGATGAGCGAGGGCGTCAGCCTGCATCAAGTCTGTCACGACGCCATCTACCTCGACCGCACCTTCAACGCGGGCCAGTACTTGCAGAGCGTCGACCGAATCCACCGGCTGGGACTCGCGCCCGGACAAGAAACCCGGATCACGTTCCTCCTCACCACTGGCACTATCGACGAAGTCATCGACTCGAGGATCAGGGAGAAGGCTGAGCGCCTCGGGGAGATGCTGGACGACCCCGACCTGAGCACAATGGCGCTGCCCTCTGACGAGAACTACGGACCGGCCTTGGACTCGACGGCCGACATGGTGGCCCTTTTCTCGCACCTGCGTGGGGACCTGTGAGCAACGCTGCCCACGAGAGCCGACCTGTACGGTCGACGCCGACGGCCTATCAACTGCAGGCCGCGGTCCTGGCAGGCCGCATTCTGGACGAAGCGGGAAACAGCGAAGCTTCTCTTGCCGTGAGCTATGACCAACTCGCCACGGGCGGCCTATACCGCTCGCAAGACCTGCAAGCAGGGCACGTCCTTCTTCAACGGGCGCACCTGGTAGTCATCAAAGACAGCAACCATGTGCCCACACCGACGCTGCTCAGCCTGTGCAGTCTGCCCGGTGATGTTGCCGCTGAGCTGCTTCTGCAAGAGCTGATGCTCGAAGAACCGCCGCTGTGGTTGTACGCAGCTGTCGTCGACGACGAGGTCCGGTGGGAGAACGTCCCAGAGGCCGACCAAGAGGCTCTGGAACAGGTGCTTGAGGATGCGACACGACGCGAGGCGCTCTTGATGAGCGTGGGGCGAACACTGGATGCTGTCCAGCTCGCCGAACAAGGAGCGCGGGGCGAAGAGTTCGTTGTGGAACTTTGCCAGGCCCACCTACGCGGGCGAGATCGGCGAGATCTGGCCGCCGCCGTGAGTCGGGTCAGTCTCCGCAGCGACGAACTGGGTTACGACGTCGCCAGCCCCGACACCACCGGCCATCGCCACCGCATTGAGGTCAAGACGACGAGCAGCGCCTCGGTGGGTCGTGTGGAGTTCTTCCTTTCGCGCAACGAGGCAACGGTAGGCGCGAGAGATCCTGGCTGGTCCCTCGTGGCAGTACGACGCAACCGCGACGACACCTTGGAGCTTATCGGCTGGTGTTCTTCGGTGAATCTTGTCCCGCACCTCCCACGCGACGTGTCGGCCCAGGGTCGATGGACGAATGTTCGACTCAGCATTGCCATCACGGATTTCCAACCGGGTCTCCCGCTAGACGCACATAGCTGAGCGTGGTGCAAAGGTCCCATGCGCTAGCTGGTGTCCAGACCATTCGAGCGACGGGCACGACGGGGCTGTAAGAACTCGGCGGAGGAAGTTGCCTCAAGGAACTCCTTCTGCCAGTTCGTATCCAGTTCACCCACGGCCAATACGTATTCAGCGATGATGCCGAGGAATTTCTCCTCGGCTGTATCACCCACGGTGGGTCGATGCTTAGCGACCGCGATACCGGACAGTGGGACTAAGTCCAATAACAGATCCAAGGTGCAAGCGCGAACGTTCCTCTTCGCATGATCTGTCTCGTTCTCGCTGTGAACGATCGTGCAGCCAACGGCCCGGAGCCCCGCGCTCTGTAGCGCCTCCAAGAGTTGCGCCCATGCTTGGGGATCACGATTCGCATAGCTAAAGATCAGGTGCCCGGCATCGCGCAGCAACCGTGCGGACTCCCGAAAGATCGAGGCAAGCAGCGCGGTATAGCTGCCAGCGGCGACGAGTTGTCCCGTAGCTCGGTTGACTACGGCATCTCCTCCTGATTCTGCCGACGTGAGGCCAGCCCATGCCTGCAGCGGCTGCGAAAGCTCCCCGTACTGCACGTCGTCGTGGTACGGCGGGTCAGTCAAGACCAGGTCGACCGAACCAGTGGGCAGGAGCTGCCGTTGGGAACTCCCGACGACCACGAGGACGTCGGGGCGTTCCAGCGACTGGCCATCGACATCCTGTCCGAGCAAGGCTGGAACCATTGGCGCACTGGCGGCGAGCGGGCCCGCAATTTGCAGCCCACCGCCGGTTCTCTCCTTGAGCCACTCCGCGGACTTGATCAGCTGCACGACACGCCGCAGAGTGGTACCTCGTCCACTTGTTGTGGTACCCCATGCGTTCGGTTCCACTGGAAGCGTCGTGAAGTTAAACCGGTGGCCAGCCATCGACTCGTAACTCTTTAGGTAGTACCGGTCCCATCGAGAAAGGTGGCCAGCCATCTCGGTGGAACCAATGATGGCGAGTTTCAGCGCGGCAACCACGTCAGCGTCAGGCGAGCAGCTAGATGCGAGTTCAAGGAGCTTCTCGACCATGGCGCGCTGGCGGCGCGGGTAGAGGTCTTCCCAGCTGCGGAATCCGTGGCGTCTGAGGACCGCGGTCTCCTGACCCTCCGGGATGGCGCCGAGTTGCATCCGCGGGTCCAGATGCATGGCCTCAGCGGCGGCCAGCTCGCCGGACGTCGGCAACGAAAGCTCACGTCGCCCACCGCCCGCGCGCTCCACCAGCACGACTTCCCACGTCAGGCCCGTTGCCCTCGCCCGGTCCTGAAGCCTGTCCTGGTGGCCACAAGGGCAAGTGATGACTCGCCTAGGTGTGTACGCACGAGCCGGATCTGTTAGCTCTCCGCAGGTCGAGCATGCAGCGACCATGTCCCGACGCCCCTTGAACAGATGGCCGTTTGGGCATGCCAGGAACGCCTCGGGGAGATTCCTCTCGACGCGACTCGTGAGACTCACGAGTGCATGCGGAAAGATTCGCCGGCCCAGACCACAGGCTGTGCATGGCGCGACAGCTACCCGGAATGTATGGCTCACGAGAGCTGGGGTTCCGTTCGTCAGGACAGTGCCGTAAGCCGCTTGTGCGCTCGTCAGCACCCGCTGAGTCAACGCAGCGATGCCCTCTCTCAAAGCTTCAGGATCTGGCAGAGCCAGCATCGACGCTAGACCCTGCGCCGCCCACGGGTTCAAGTCCTGGGCGTACACAGAGTGCCCGCGCATAACCGCTGCCAAGGGAATGACACCCCCGCCAGCAAAGGGGTCGCTGACGACCATCCGCCCAGGGCGGTCAACGCTAACCGCGTCGATGATCGATCCACTTACAGCCTCGGTCCGGCGAGCCCACCAGCGGTAGGTGCTTACGGGTGGCAGGTACACCTCACGATTCCGGACCTCGCGGCGTACCTTCACGCTGACGGCCTCAGCGTCAAAATGTCTAAGCGGGCTGTGAATCGTTGCGGCACGTGGCTCGTGGCTGGATCCGTTCCGGTCCGACGCCGCAGCGTGTGGTCTGGCCGAAGACCGCACCATCAGTGGTCAGCCTTTGTACAGTGGTTACGAACACTCGCAGGCGCGCCAGCATAGCTGCAGCCAGAGTGAGAGCACCGTTCCCAAACCCCCAACTGCACCGCATCGGCAGTAACCGAGTGTTCTGCGTCATACCCATGTGTGCGGAGCAATTGCGCTACAGAGCCGCCATACCTAGCGGCGAGCAGAGCCGCCTCAGCGATCTTGTCGTGCCCACGAGCAAAGAAAGCGCCGAGGGCGACTTCCTCTCCGCATCCGCACCAGCATTTACCCGTCGGTAGCAGACGTGAATGTTCGGCTGCAGCCACTTGAGCCACCTCACATCTCAGTTCGCGCAACCTTGATCGTGCATCTAGAAAGGATATCAAGGTCCCGGACCACCTTCGGGACCATGCTCCCGATCTGCAAGGGCGTGTCGGACCGCTGTGTCTGCGGCTCGGCCATCGGTTGAGGCCAAGGTCTCCGGTCACGTCACAGAAGCCCCAGATCTGGGCGCTCCGCTTCGGTTCCTCAGTTCGTGCCACCGGTAATGTGCAACGCTGCTCCACGACCTCAAGTCGGGGTCGTCACTCAACGCTCAAACCCGAGATATCAGCTTAGAATGCTACGACGAGCCGCTGAGTCCGCTGCCGACTATCCCCCGGCGCCTGCTACAAGGCCCGTGAAACCTCATCCCATCGCCTGGCGCTTCACTGATGACGAGCGTACCGCTTTGCTCGCGCGCTACAGCAGCGGTAAATCACCCTACGAACTTGCGACCGCATACGGGATCTCAAGACAGTCAGTCGTGGCACTGGTCAACCAAGCGGGTCCTCCCCGGCAGTACGTCCGTAAGTCCAAATATCCCGACGTGACAATTCATCATCCGGCAGACGCCGCGCCGTATTCTTCCAAGGCTGACCAAGTGATAGCCGTGCCGGCTGACGACGGCGGCGAAAACTTCGGAAGGCTTTCGAGGTACCTTCCGTTGATGGATGACTTCATCGAATCAGCTCGGAAGGTGCCGTTGCTTGGTATTGAAGCCGGTACTTGGATCTCATTCTTATGTCTCCACGCGGACAGTGCCGATCCTGAGTCAATAATCGAAGCGCTGCAGCGCCTCTTGGAGGCAAAGTCCGCGCCTGCTGCAGAGGACCAGGATGAGTGGATCATCACGTTGTTACACGAACTCGGCGATCTCACAGGATCGAGCGTCTAGTTCATTGCATCCAGCATTACCGACCGCGATCCATTTGTCAGTACTAATCATTGACAACGTGATGGAGCGAGACCTGCAGCGCGTCGCATAGCGCGAGCAGTGTCGTCAGCCGCGGATTCAAGGGTGTACCGGGCTTGGATTCGCCCTTTTCGAACTTCTGGTAGGTGTACGCCGAGATGCCTGCGCGGTGAGCGACTTCTTCCTGGCTAAGGTCGAGCGCCTGGCGGGCGCGCTGCAGGCGGATACCGATCTGGCGGGCTTTCTCATCCCACCCCTCAGGAAGTTCCTTCGCCCGCGCCACACGACCAACGTTGAGGCCGACCTTGGTTGCTCACCACCATACATGTATGGGAATCTCTGTTTGGGCATACACGGTGCCTATCGAACAAGGAGGACCTGACATGGCCGGTGGTGGCGACTTCACACTTACGCCGCAGTTGGACGATCGGCGCTGGTGGCAGCGTCTGCTGTCGCGGATTGCTCACTGACGAGCGTCCACACCAGGGTGAATCCAGCCCGTGGCAACACCCATCCAGGCAGCTCGGCGCTAATGACCTTGGCGTCGAGCTGCTTTGGGTACTGGTTGATCTCCGCCCGGCGAAGGCTGGTCACCATGTCCCCGATCGACAACCGAGCGATGTCGGCATCTGTGTAGTCGACGGTCAGCTTGACGTCTCTGCTCGGCTGGGCCAGCTCAAAGTACAAACGGTGGCCGCTCTGCGCCGTCACTACTCGGAACAGATGCTTGATGCGCACTGGCTGACCGGCCCGCACAAGGTCATCTCCGATGCGGACGCTGTAGGTCTGCCCAGACTTACGCGTACTACGTGAGATCTTCCGCTCGTCGCCATTGACGGTGAAGCTCAGCAGTTCAAAGCATTCGCGGGTAGCGGCGTCGAAGCCGGGTCGAGGTGTCATCAGCCATGTGCTCGTGGCTGGAACGTCGGCCATCAGGTCGGCATACTCATCACGATCCGACACACAGGCGAACTTGCGCACCGGGTGACTTGGCACCGTCGTGTACTCCCACTCAACTAAGACATCGAACAGAGGAGTGCCTGCGGCACTCCTCTCTACTGCAGTAGAGAGACGAATCGACACCTCGACGTCGTGCCACCGCTCAGGAGCACGGATCGCCTGATCGCGCACATCTTCGTAGATCTCTCTGGCGAACTGGGCATCGCCGAGTCGGAGACCCATGACATTGGTTGCCAAGCTGTCGAGCAGCTCGGGGGTGGCCACACGCTTCAAATCTTCCGGTGCGGCAGAAAATGCGCGCAGTACCGCGTCGATGTAGTCCGGTGTCATCTCTTTCAGGATCCGGCGCTGACGTTCCTCGTCCTTGTCGTCGCGTTCACGGCCAGTGACGAAGTCGAGCAGGATGCCGAGCGCCCCGGTGAAGATGGCGGCATCGCCGAGCGAGTTGACGGCCGACACCAGCAGATGGTTGGCGTTGTTACTCGAGAGCCAGTCGCCCAAAATGTTGCAGAGAAGACCAGCGATCACGAGCGCGGTACCCACTATGGTGAGCTTAAGGCGATAGATCTTAGCTTTTGATGATTCTTTTTCTGCCATATACTACAACTATTTTATGACAGACTAGGCGACGCAACAATAGTAATTTGCTCGATACCCCTAGGGAAGAGTTGACCTCACCCGCATTGGTCGTGGAAACCTGAGAACCGACACAAAACATCGAACCGAAGGACGCCTATGGCTCAGCCCGTGCAGGTAGTTATCGTTGACGACATCACTGACGAAGAAGTCACCGGGAGTAGCAAGACTGTTTAGTTCTCCCTGGATGGGGTGCAGTGCGGGATCGACCTGACCGGCACCAACGCCTCGAAATTGCGCGACGCCCTGAAGCCCTACATCGAGCATGGACGGTGTGTTGGAGGTCGCAAGACCAGCAGCACAGCAGCGGCACGGCGATCCACCAAGACAGACCCATCGCAACTGCCGCCATCCGGAAATAGGCACGAAGCGCTGGCTACAAGGTCTCCGACCGGGGTCTGATTTCCAAGGAGATTGCTGTGGCCTTCCAGGCGGCACACTCACTATCAGCTCTCCCTATAAGTGCACGACCCTGTCGGAGACCTGGCCTTGTTACCTGTCAGGAGAATCGATGTAGCCAACCGACTATGAAGCGAGCGAAATCTTCAAGGACCCGTGATTACCCGGCGCAACAAACAAGGGGCACTGTTCCCCATGCTCAAGCCTGTACCTGATCTGATCTCAAAAAGAACGGCCCAGGCCGTTCGCCTTGAAGTGGATGGGACTTACCCGAATTCGGCACATCATGCTAACGTTGCCCGGCGCACAAGATTGCACTTACCCAACACTTTCATATGACTACTCGCAACCATATGGTAATCTAATGCAATTTCACTTCAGGCATCGAATAACGCGTCATTAGTGCAACTTGTCGAGTTGCGAAATAAGCGAGCTAGTACCTTATTCGCATGAAGTCAGAAGTTTCGCGCCCGAATCATTCGATTTTCCGGACCGGAGACTAGGCGTGCAGTGAGTCTCCAGTTTGAGGGCGCAAGACCGAGGCATCGTAGGACGCGATACGACCAATTCCTCGGTGCAACCGGTCCCATTTAGCCGATATTATCAAGTCCCTCTACAAACGTGTCCCGCAGCATCTCCAAGTACGGCGAAGAAGCAGGTGACGCTTCTTTTATCTCGCTCAATGCAGCATCAACGTCACGCAGCAAGGTTTCCGACCTCGCCTTACGCTCGTCACGATACTTGGCATTTAGCTCCGCGAGATCTGCTTCGTATCTCGCGCGGAGCGAGTGTTGGAGTGTGTCGTGGTATTCAATATTTAGTTGTTCTTCACGCATCTACGTAGATTTCCCTGAGGCGGCAGCCTTGTTAACGTTTATTCCTAATTAAGATATTATCACATGTCAAGTAGAAGGCAAACGAGAATCCAGAGTACCAGGAGAACAATAGCTATTCCCAAAATAAGGAAGAATAGGAACTTCAACATCATCCATATGAGCGGCCAAAGGATTATAAATAACAAGACTGCCGTGACCCCACATGCCGCCAGCGTAATCCAAAGCAGATTACGCCTCTGGAGCTCAATTGCCCAGACGTAGATGTGTGACCGTGCACTGATGGCAAGTCTTCGGCGGAGGGACACTACCGTTGCTGTCCGGAATCAGGGCCATCGGTATCGTTCTTTGCATCAGAAACATAGTCGTCAGCACGAATAAACCCGTTGGACAGTGCAATGTCGGTAATAAGATCCCGGCCATCGGCCTGCGCCTTTGCAAGCAGTGGCTCTAGAAACTTGGCTATGCGCGCGTCCGACTCACTTTGTACTCTTCGCGCGAACTGTGCCGTGGCGGTTGCCTGCTCAATAGCAGCCCGATCCCGAGGGTCTAGATCTCGATGACTCACCTCGCGAGCTGCATCGCGCGCGACGGCATCTCTATCGATACCTGCCTTCTGGCCGTTTGATGTTCCAGCCGCAGGAATCACGCTTCCGGACCGCCTGTGAAATCTCTTCCTCACTCCATCCCCCGAAGGTAGCGATCACGTAGGCGTCGTATAGTTGTGTCTTCTGGGTCGCGTCCAGCGGCTCTCAGGACTCTTGCGGCACCCTCCACCTCCGCGACGACCGTCTTGCCGATTTCATCCATACCACGCATCCGACGCCTGTTGCCGATCGACGCCATTAGGCCACTTGCAACACCTCCGATCGCGCTGCCTGACGGATTTACGGCCGACGAAATTTCTTTACTCACCCGAGATTCCTCAGATCTGGTCGGCGATACCGCGCGCGCCCTTTTCGATCATCCGACGAGCTAGTTCTCCGATGTAAGGGTCATCTCCGACGATGTCATCGACAGCATCTACGGTGTTCCTGATAACGGCCGCGCCATACACTGTGCGCTCACCCTTGTTCCGTTGTTCTGTCAGCCTTCGCCGATGGTCCTTTTCTTGCTCCCGTGCTTGACGAACAGCGTCAACCCGAGCCTTGCGCTCCACAGCGCTACGTTCCCGGCGCTCTCCCCAACTTCGGGGCCCATCCGGGACGTTATCCCTCCCCGGCAGGGACAACTCACTACCCATGGCTGCGTCGCTTTCGTTCCGAATAGAGTTGGTCTAAACGTTGCTGATCTCGGGCCGTTCGCTCTTGCCGGGCAGCCCACGCGGCGTCAGCGGCAAGTTTCAGTTCGCGGCTGGCGAGAGTGTCTGCGAGCCGAGCCTCAGCTTCGGCTCGACGTGCCGAAGCGCGCATGAACTCTAGGTCGTTTGAACTTGTTGCCGCTCGCCCTGAGGCGGATGAACCACCGCGTGCGGCTCGACCAGATTCTGGCACTATTGTTTCTTCCCGCACTCCGAGCAGTGCTCAGTATTGTCATTCCAGGTCTCAATCGAGGCCCCGCAACAAGAAGATAGACCGTCGGACATTTCACACCACCAGGAATTGAGCGATTGTGGTCGGCGACGTTATGTCGTCCATTCGGAAGGGTGCCACAGATTCACTCGGCCGAGCAGCAGCTGGCTGAGCCGGGTAGCCATTGGCTACTGTCGTCATGACGGCTACATTTCGAGCATGCAGCCTCCAGCCCTGCCGGAGCCTCTCTCTGCTCGAGAGCGCTCGACGCTTCGCCTCGCACTGGTGCGCTGGGCTGACCTGCCACAGCGGGCGAGCGCTGTGCGGATCTGGGACGAGTGCCGGGTTGCGCTTGCCCAGCTCGTTCGGCTCAACGTCTGCTACGTCGTCGCCATTGACCCGGTCCGTTGCACTCACACGATCGAGCACGTCCACCATCCGGCTGCCGGTGCGGAGACCGGCATCGTTGGCGGACCGTACGGAGCGCATGGCCTGTGCGCCCGGCTGCTCAGCAGCAATACGGACTACCGCTACGACGAGGATAACGGGCGAGTCTTCCGCACGGGATTCGCGCATCTCGATGAGTTCAAAGCTCGTGACGCCGCTGCGGTTCACATCTATCGGCCGGACGGCAGCCTTTATGGCGGGTTCGTCGCGTCATCGCTCATCCCACGCCAGTTCACGCCCCACATCAGGGAGGTCATGAAGTGGCTTGCTGCGAGCGCCGCAATCTACCGTCTGTCGCCATCCAGGCGGTTCGAACCGCTGCTTTACTATCCCCAGCTCGAAGAAGGCGAGCTTGTCAACTGGGTGGTCGACACCTTGGCCGCAATCCGAAGCTCCATCCATGTGGCTAGCGCGCACGTCAGGAACGACGCCGCAGAGGCGGCACTTGGTTTCCTGAAGGAGGCAGACGCACTCTGCTTTGACGCGCAGGGATACGCGGCGGCCACTTACGGGTCCTCAACCGACCTGGCAAGAAAACTGACCGCTCGCGAGAGACAGGTCATGGCGCTGCTGGCAGCCGATACAACTGGTCACCTCACCAACGCCCGGATCGCCGAGCAACTCGGCACCAGCACCGCCAACGTCAAGAAGATCGTTGCCAGCGCTATCGGCAAGTGTGAGGTCAGGACCCGACATGACCTTCGGCGGTTGGCCTTCGCACTACGGTTATGACGCGCGGGATGGCTTAAGTGGTTGCCCTTTGGAGCAAAAGCCAAGACTCAGGATGGGTGTGTGTCGCGCGGCCTCGGCTGGGATTCGGCTGCGTTGAGTTTGTGGCGGTCACCACCGCAGCGCGTACATGTTCGGGTCCAGGCTACCGTTTGGCGAGTGACGCCTGATCCGCTGCAGCAGGAACTGCTTCGGTGCCTGCGCGCTGTTCGTCGGGGTGGAGGGCTGCACGCGGCTGCGGATTTGGTGGGCCAGGGGGCGCTCGTCCGCGTTGTCGGGATGGGGAGCCAGGATCAGGCGTTCACCACGGTCGTTGACATGCTCAAGCACCACGCGGCAGAGCCAGAGGGCGAAATTCGCGCCTATCTCGAAACGTGTGGGCTGGTGTCTGCCGGTGACACGCTCGAGAAGCGTCTGCGCTCGTACGCGGAGACGCATTTCGTGGACGAGCGCACGGCTCGACGTCGCAGTGACCGTGGTACCGAGGCACTGGCCACGATTTTCCGTGACGAGGTGCTGTTCTTTCGCCCGTGGGGTCACCTGACGATCTACCAGACCGGCCCGTTGGTGTTCCCGGTCATTGCGCTGCACATGGATCCGGGATCGGAATATCGCGAGCCAGCGGTGTGGATCAACGACAAGTTGCAGGATCTTCCGTTCGAGTTCGAGGACCCACCAAGCCCTGCCACCGAATACGTGCGCGCCGGCTGGCAACTGAAGCCAGTGGTCTTGCAGCCAAGTGCCAAGTGGCTCTTCAAGGTCGACGTTGAGTGGCGGATGGGCGTCTGGCCGCAGTGGGTGCTCGGCAGCCAGATGGCCGACAACCGCCTGGTCGCCAAGATCCAAACCCAGCGCAACTTCATGACCGAAGCCACCGTCACCTGGGGCAGCTGGCCGGGCTACAACGACGTACCTCGCACTCCACCGTTTGCGTCCTTCCCGCCACCGCCGAAGTCCGACGCTAGCGAGGGGCCGTCGACGACGTAGTTCGCAGCCACTGCGATGCCGCCGTGGTCGCCAAGATCGGCTCCACCGGTGTCAGTTTTGTGTCAGTGACTCGCCACTGTTGCCTCGCTTAGCGTCGCTTCCAAGTTACCGATCACATCAGTAACAGCGTTCAGCTGCGGCGGATCGAGACTTGGGAAGGAATCCGGCACATGTCAAACGAACTCGAACGCTGGGCGGACACCCGCCGCAGCCTGGTACCGAGCAAGGAAGAACGGCAGCACACCCGGGCTGTGGGCAACCTCATCCGCGAGACCAAGTTCAACGGCCTCAAGGTGGATGCTGAAGCGGCCCTGACCGGCCGCATCATGGAACGGGCCGTGGATCTAGACAACTACCGGCGTCAGTTGGCCAACGGTGACCCGGTTCTGGACGCTGTGCTCAGTCGTATCGAAGTCGGCTTCGTTGACAAGGCACAGCGCATCCAGCGCAACTTCGGATCCGAGTTCCTGTCATGAGCGGCCTGCTGCTTACCCTCGCGACTGGAGCTGCCGGCGGAACTGCAGCCCTGTCAACGCAGGTGGTCATCTCAGCAGCAACGCGACGGATTCATCGACGCCACCCCACCCCTCCAATGAGGTCAGCCAACGGAGGGAATGGACCGGACATCTCGTTGTACGCCAACAGCCGACAGGCTGACGTCGCCGCGTACGGTGATCACCTCGCAGGCGGGAACACCCACCTGCGGGAACACCTGCGCCGCTTCGAGAAGCCGAACGGCCAGCAGCAGTACCGGCCTGGTGAGCGCCCGTGGTGAGCTTCTTGATCACGATGGGCGAGGTTGTCGCTGTCGGTGCCAGCATCTTCGGCGTGCTCTACCTGTTGATCTGCGGATGGGTCACCTTTGATGATCGCCGCAGCGAACGAGGTGTCGTGCGTGATCTGCACCGCGCTGACACCGACCTCTCGACGGCGCTTCGCAGCGCGAAACGTCAGATGAACCGGGCCGCAGGTCACAGCTGGCGCAACCCGTTCGAGTAGTCCAGTCGATCTGGGCGCCCCGGAGGCGCCGCGTTGCACCGCGGCGCCTCCGGGGACTTTCGGACCATCAATGTCACTCACTCCCACGAAATGGATTACATCTATGTCCACTTCGAACCGTACCGATATCTGTGCAGGTTCTGACAGCTCCGCGAAGGCGTTAGGGGTTATTGAGGCACCTGGTCAACCGACAGCTGGGCCATCGGAAGGAACGTCATGAGCGGCGACCGGGATCCGAGCAAGTTACTCGACCGGATCGTCAGCTGCTGCTTCGCGGTGTTGCTTGGCGCCATAGCCCTTTACGGCGCGGTGCGACTTATTGCGGCTGTGTTCTTGCCGCTGTGCATCGGTGTCTGCGCCATGCTGGCAATGATCGGCGTCTGGCTGCTGGTGCGGCGCGGGCGTGGCTGGTAACGCACAAAAGTCACTATTGTATTGACGGGGAATTTCGTTCACTGCGTATCTTTTCGCGGCCGTCCGATCGGTGATGTGAAATGCACATTTCCTATTGACCGTTCAGCGCGTTGGACGCATAGTGAAAGACACGCAGTTCGTGCAGCGTACTGAACGACTCGCATTCGTTCCGCCGCATCAGAATTGATTTCATCAACCACACTGAAAGGAGGGTGTATTTGTCATGCCAAAAAATCCTAAGAAGCACGGAGAAGCACACGATCGGCAGAACACTGGATCAGCTTCTCCTCCCCCGACTGCTCGCCGCACCGTCCGGGCGTATCGGGGCAAGCAGCGGCACATCAGCGTTCGGGGTGAACTCCGCAGCGCACCCGATGTACAGAAAATCGCGAGGGCGGTCATCACGATGGCGATGGCGCAAGCTGAAGCCGAAGCGCAGCAGCAAGCCGGTCGCGCAGCAGCACCCGGTGAAACGGCTCCGCTCACTGCCGACAGCACCAGCGACCGTCTGGAGCAGGCGGATGACTAGACCCTCCTCCGTATGGCGCGAGCTGCGCTTCACTGAAGCGCTCTCGCCGGATGCCGTCCGTGCGCTGTTCCTCGGTCTGGCTGCACTGGCTCGGCAACCCCGGCTGGTGTTGGAAGTCATCGGGACCGGCGGGACGCTGCGGTGGCGGCTCGGTGCGGACGATGACATCGCGCTGCGGAAAGCGCTGCACGTGGTCCGCACGCACCTGCCGACGGTGCTGGTTTCTTCGACCGATGTCTCGCTGCCGTCTGGCATGGATTCGGTTCAGGTGGCGGCGACGCTGCGGATCTCACGGCACCGCCAGCGGCCACTGCGTGCCGATGCCGCTGCCGAACAGTCCGCGGTCACCCGCAGTCTGCTGGCAGCACTGACACAAGCTGGCACGAAGGAGGTGCTGCGGTTCCAACTAGTGCTTGGGGTCCGTACCTGGCCCCGCACCGTGTCGGGAGCGAATGGTCAGAAGGCACCAGTGGACGAGGTGGCCAAGCTCGGGCAGCACGGCTTCGGCTGCTGCATCCGAGTCCTAGCCGCCTTCGGTTCTAAGGAGCGTGCCGGTCACCTCATCGGGCAGGTCGGTGCCGCGCTGCGTGGGCTCGAAGCCCCCGGCCAAGCAGTTCGCCTGCTCAACTGCAGCCCGAAATCCGTCACCTCGGTGTCATCCCCATTCTTGTGGCCGCTCAGCTTGAGCGTCGCAGATCTAGTGCCGCTCGGCCTGCCCGTCGCCGCCACACCGGATACCCCATTACCGGGGCTGCGCCCCAGGCACCCACGGCTGCTGCCAGCAACGAAACAACACCCCTCATCGGGCGGCATCTGCTACGGGACCAGCACGGTGGCCGCCGAACACGGTGTCGACCGGGAGATCCATCAGGGGCTGCGCGACGGACTGCAGCACCGGCACATCCTGGGTCCGACCGGGGTCGGGAAATCGACGCTACTGGCGCAGCAAATCCTGCACGACATCGACGCCGGCCTGGGGCAGATTGTCATCGACCCGAAAGCGGATCTGGTGACGGACCTGCTGGCCCGCATCCCCGAGCATCGCCGAGCAGATGTGGTGGTGCTCGACCCGGGTTCAGCGCGACCCGTGGGGTTCAACAGCTTGGGCAGCGTCAGCACCCCGGCGGAAGCGGACCTGGTCGCGGATCAGATCGTCACCGTCTTCACCTCGCTGTTCGGGACCGGCCTCGGACCACGCTCCACCGACCTGCTCCATTCCTCCGCGCTGAGCCTGGCCCGGTACCGACTCACGGGTGGGCAGGCATCATTAGCGCTCATCCCACTACTACTCACAAATGTTGGACTCCGCCGCAAAGTCGTCGCAGCCGTAGCACCTGGTGATCCACTCGGGCTCGGCGCCTTCTGGGCCGAATACGACGCCCTCAGCGACGACGCCCGCGCCGTCATCATCCGGCCGCTCATGAACAAACTGCGCACCGTGCTGCTGCGTCCGAGCCTGCGCGCCGTCATCGGGCAACTCGAACCAGGCTTCCGGATCGAGCAGGTCTTCACCGAGAACAAGATCCTGCTGGTCCGGCTCGGGAAAGACCGCATCGGGCACGAAGCCGCCTCGCTGCTCGGCTCGCTCATCGTGGCCGACGTCTGGCGCGCCGCGCTGACCAGGTTGCAGGTCCCCGCCAGTCAGCGCACCCAGGTCGGCCTCGTCGTCGATGAAGCCCAGGACTACGTGCGACTGAACAGCCCCCTCGACGATGCCTTAGCGCAGGCCCGGTCCCTCGGAATGGGCGTCACCCTGGCTCACCAATACCGCAAACAACTCGGCGGGCTGCTGCCCGGTGTCGACGCCAACACCGGCAGCAAGATCGTCTTCCGGCTCTCCGGCGACGACGCTAGTGCGACCGCGCACCTGTTCGGCGACAAGCTCCTGGTCGCGGACGACTTCGCCACGTTGCCGCGCTACCACGCGTACGCCCGACTGCTGGTCGACGGCTCCACCGCGCCTTGGGTCTCCCTGACCACCCGGGTCCTACCCGCCCCGATCCGTGACCCCATCGAGTTGCAACATGCGTCGGAGACGACCTTCGGGCACCCAGCCCAGGACACCGAAGCCGCCCTGATCGAACTGACCACGCCCCGAGGTGCCACTGCCACGACACGCGGACCCAGCGCACCTGGTCAGTCGGGGGCGGCACCACTGGGCCGGGTACGCCGAGCCCCAACACCGCCACCCACCACAGGCGACGCATCAGACGACGCGGCACCCCGAATCAACCACCGCACACGAAAGGAGGACGACCAATGAACACCAGAAATGAAACCAACGACGGCACAAACGGCATGCCTGCCAGTAACCAAAACAGTCCGTTCGTCCGTCCGATCCCTGCGTCCCCGAATACAGCATCGTCCGACGTCACCGCCCTTTCCCAGGGGTCTTCGCCCGCGAATACTTCGCCCCCTACAGGGGCGAAGGCGGCGCCCGGTCGACGAGTCATCGGGCGAGCCGCTGGTGCGAGACTCCGCACGGAACTCGTCGAGCGCGACAACGCCATTCTGACGATCTTGGGCACCCACCGCTTCCTCTCGACGCATCAGGTGCAGCAGTTCTGCTTCCCCACCAGTAATGAGCTGCGCCTCGATTCAGCCGCCCGCGTCACCCGCCGCGCCTTACTGCGGCTGCGACTGTCCGGAGTGGTGCAGCCCGTCACACCACGCCGTGTCGGAGGCATCGAAGCCGGGTCAGGCGTGCAGCTATGGCAACTCACCAGTGCCGGGCACCGACACGCCGCCGAACTGCAACCACCCGGCTGGCGCTACCGCAGCGGCAGCCAACCCAGCAGCCGATTCGTCGCCCACGAACTCGCGATGGCCGACGCGCACCTGGCCGCCATGACCGCTGCCACTGCAATGAACGCCGCCCTACAAGTACGAATCGAGAAGCACGCGACGCGGCTCTACACCGGCCTCGGCGGCACAGCACTACGACTCATCCCTGATCTCGAGCTGCGCTTCGCCGGCCACGACACTGAAGGCAGCTACGACGATCACTGGTTCGTCGAAGTCGACATGGGCAGCGAATCCCTCCCAACACTGCTACGCAAATGCGAGCAGTACGAGGCGTACTACCGCTCCGGCACCGAGCAATCCACCAATGGTGTCTTCCCGCTCATCGTCTGGGTACTGCACGGACCACGCGCCCAGCAGCGCAAAGACGAACTGATCAAACGCATCACCACGCTTGCAGCACGCGGCCAACTCACCAGCCAAATCCATCGCGTCGCCACCACCGAACAGCAACTCCACCAACTGCTCGTCACCGGAGGCGCCACATGAGCGTGCCAGCACCAACACCACCAGCAGCACCGAAGTACCGCACGATCCTGGCCGACCCGCCCTGGGACATCCAGCAGAAGGGTAAGCGCGGCGCCGGGGAGCACTACCAACTCATGACCCTCGAGCGGATCACAGCGATGCCGGTCGCGGACCTGGCCGCCGACGACGCGCACCTGTGGTTGTGGGTCACTAACGCCACCCTCCGGCACGGGTACGACGTCGCCGAAGCGTGGGGGTTCACCGTCCGCTCACCGCTGACCTGGATCAAGTTCCGCCTCGGCCTGGGCAACTACCTGCGCAACTCGACCGAGCACCTGCTGTTCGCCACCAAAGGCACCGCACCCGTGCGGTTCCGGTCACAGCCGACGTGGATCCAGGCACCAGTCCAAGACCACTCCCACAAACCGGAAGAGCAGTACGCCCTCATCGAACGGATCTCGCCCGGACCCTACCTCGAACTGTTCGCCCGCCGGCAACCCCCGCACACCTCAGGGCGAGATCGGTGGCATGTCTGGGGCAACCAAATCCACAGCGACATCCACATCCCCGGCTATCCGGTACCCAACAACAACGGCAGCAGCGAGCCGATCACCAAGACCACGAAAGGAGGAACACCATGAACGAATACACCCCACGCCACAGCAGACACCACCACGAAGACAGCCACGAGACGCAACAGTCCACGCGTCGTGACGACGAACCCGCCGTCGGGTTCGACCCCGAGCACCTACCGCCGCAGCCGAGTATCTGGGTCGCCACCGGCTCCGAGGCGATGACCGGGCAGTGGATCGACGCCACCCTCGACCCCGACCAGCTCAAGGTCGCGCTCGACGGCCGCGACATCTACGACAGCATCGGGTTCGGCGACTTCCACTTCCGACCCGGTGACAATCCGCAGCTCATCTCTACTATCGCCCGTGGTATCCGTGAGTACGGCGAGCCCTTCGCGTATTGGGCGCACCTACACGACGGCGACCCCGGCATGCTCGCCAGCTTCGAGGACGCCTACCTCGGCGACTACGCCACACCCGCCGACTGGGCACTGGCGATCACCGACGCGCAGAACATCCTGAACGAACTACGTCTGGACATCGGGGATCTCGTCGAGTTCTTCCACTTCGACGCCGATGCCTTCGTTGAGAACGCCGTGGATGACGGGCATGTCTGGATCGAACGCCGTGACGACGGCCGCTGCTGGGTCTTCAGAACGACCTGACTCTGTCGTCACTGTCCCCGGGCACCTGCAGCCACTCGACCCGAATCCCCAGGTCGAGGGCTGCACCACCCCGAGGACGGTGGCCCGCTCAAACGCCACGCGGCGAACAAACGGGACAAGACCCTCAGGAAGGAGACAAACGGACATGAGCGACATCAAGACATTCGCCGTGCGACTCGACAGCGAGCTGCACGCCCGGTTGACCCTGCTCGCCAAGCTGTCGGGTCGATCCGCCACGGACATCATCCGCGCCGGCATCGAAACGCAGCTCGACACGATGAGCAAAGCCCCAGAGATCGCTGCCCGCGCAGCCGAACTCCAGGACGAACTCACCCGTGAAGCCACCGCCCAACAAGCCGCACTCGCGGCCCTGGTCGGAGACCACGCGAAACAGAACACCGCCCCGAGTTCGTCTCGGCGCACGTCACCAGGCAGCAAGTAACACCTGCAGCCTGCACCCAAGGGATCGACATGCCGCTCCCTGCCCACCCCTCCACCCAGGTGGAAACCGAGATCGAGTGCCACCAGCACTCTCTCGGTTTCCACCGCACACACATTCGACATAAGAAACTACTCGGCGTGCATACATATTGTGCTTATAGAAAATAATGTTGTAGAAAACGAGAAAATCGTTTAGTTCACTGGACGAATCGCGTAAAATTGGACCATGGACAAACAACAAAAGACCGGACTGACGTTCGGGCAACTTATTCACAGAGAACGAATGAAATCAGGACTCAGCTTCAGCCAAGCGGCGACACAGGTCGGGGTATCTAAATCATTGCTGCATTTATGGGAATCCGATCAAGTCACCCACCCGGATCATGGTGCCGTCATGCGCCTCGCCAGTCTGCTCAACATCGATCAGATGGACTTGGTCCGACTGGCTGGGTACGACACCGCCGAGACGCTGCCAACAGTGCAGCCGTACTTCCGCAACAAGTACCCAGGCATGCCCGACGCAGCGATTAACGAAATTGAAGCGATCACCAAGAAATACGGCTTCGACCCGAACAACCCTGGTCCACGACCTGGAGAAGACGAACGCTAGTACCAAACACAACCGTTACCCGAAAGGAGGCTCCCATGAAAACTATCAACACCACCCACGCAACATCCACGTCTCCGCTGGCGAGCCTTCGCGCCATGACCCCGAGATGCCACATGTCCTTCGACGACACCAAAGCACTAGCGGAACGACAAGCGGCCAGGCTGGTGCAACTCCTCGGCGAAGGTGGCATCAGCGGCCACGGCATCGACGAGGCCGATCTTGCCCGTATGCCGCGCATCCGGGTTGTGCACGAAGTGCTGTCCAGTACGGGCATGACGTTCTGGAACGGGCACGAGTGGGTCATCGCCCTCAACCAGGAGGACAGCCTCGCACGCCAGCGCTTCACCCTCCTGCACGAGTTCAAGCACATCATCGACCACGGAGCCGATAAGCGGCTCTACCGCAGCCGGTGGGAAGCAGAACGCGCCGCTGACTACTTCGCAGGCACCGTCCTCGTGCCAAAACGAGAGCTCAAGCACGTCTTCTGCAACCTGACACAAAACGTCAACCAACTCGCCACGCACTTCGGCGTCAGCCAGCAGGCCATCCAGGTGCGCCTTGAGCAAACCGGCCTTGTCGACCCGACCACGAAGCGCACCGAGCGGTGCGCACGACCAGTCTCAAGGCTGCCATGGCAGCCACAGCAGTTTCGAACCATCCAGATGAACGGAGCACGCACATGAGCACGACCGCCACACACCCCACAGCGACCGAGACGGCAACCAAAGTGGCAGTGACCTACTTACGCGTCTCGACCACGAGACAAATGAGTGCCGGTGCCGACGTCGACGCCGAAGGCAACTCCATCGCCACCCAGCGCGAGTGGAGCGCGAAGAAAGCAGTCGCCCTCGGCGCCAGCCTGCAACAGGAATTCGTCGAACCAGGCGCATCAGCGCAGACAATCGAGAAACGGCCCGTGTTTAAGCAGATGCTCGCCTACCTCGGCGAACACCCAGAGGTCGACTACGTCATCATCTACATGCGCTCGCGCGCCTTCCGCAACCTCGGAGACGCCGTCATGACCAAGCGCACACTCGAGCGACTCGGGGTCAAACTCGTGTCGGCCAAAGAAGACTTCGGTGACGGCATCATGGCGGACGCCATGGAAGCCGTCACGGACATCATGAATGAAGTCCAAGTCCGCCTCTCCGGCGAAGACATCAAGATCAAGCTGCGTCACAAAGTCGAAAATGGGGGAACGACTGGCCGAGCAAAGCTCGGCTACCTCAACGTCCGGGTCGAGCACGACGGGCGGCTCATCAACAGCATTGCCCTCGACCAGGAGCGAGCACCGCTTGTGAAACAAGCCTTCGAGCTCTACGCCACTGGCGACTACTCACTCGAGCGGCTCCATGTCGCGATGGCGGATCTCGGGTTCACCACCAGACCCAGCCGCAAGTTCGCGCAGCAACCCGTTTCAATCGCGAAGCTACACACCATGCTGCGAGACCCGTACTACGTCGGAATAGTCACCTACAAAGGTGAACAGTTCCCCGGACGGCACGAACCGATCATCGATCAAGACCTGTTCGATCAAGTGCAGCAGGTCATGAATCACCGGTCGAAGCGAGGACAACGCGACCGTGTGCTCTATCACTACTTGAAGGGCCTGCTGTACTGCGACCGCTGCGCTAAGGCCGGACGAAACGCCCGCCTCATCTACACCGAAGCCAAAGGCCGTGGCGGCACCTACGCCTACTACCTATGCCGCGGCCGACAAGATGGCGTCTGCGACCTGCCATACCTGCCTGTGGACCGCGTCGAAGATGCCGTCGCACGGCACTACGTCACACTGGGTCTACCCACGGACTTTCTGACCGAGATCCGAGAGGCCATTGACCAAAATATGGCTAGCGAATCCGCCAGTATCCGCGAACTCCACGCGAGGTACCGCAGGAAGCTCACCACCCTGGCGGCGCGCGAAGAAAAACTGCTCGATCTCACAGAAGATGGCGCACTGCCACGAGAAAGAATTCGAGCCCGACTGCGCCAACTCCAAATCGAACGCCACCGCGCCGAACAAGGACTCACCGAGACCGGCGACAAAATCGCCCAATGAGCTCGGTTCATCCAGCACCACACCACGCTGCTCGAACGACCAGAAGAGTTCTACAACGGAGCACCAGCCGCCTCACGGCGTGACCTCAACCAAGCCAGCTTCGTCCGCCTCTGGATCGACGAAGACGGCGTCACGCGAGACGAAAAAACGCCAATCGTTGAAGAACTTCACGAAGCCGCCAAGGCGTACGCCGCCCACAGGCCCACGACCATGGTTGGCGCGGGTACTTCCAGCGAAACGGCCATAGAGGGCCACACGACGCGAAACACGCAGCCCAGCGCGGTCCTCCAACGAAACAGTGCCGCTGGCCTACCGGCCAACGGCACTGAAGTTGCTACTGAGACCTACCGACTCGCCGACTTATTTCGTGCGGGTTCGAGTAAGGGGGTCTTGGTGCCGAGAGCGGGATTTGAACCCGCACGCCCTTTCGAGCAAAGCATTTTGAGTGCTCCGTGTCTGCCGTTCCACCATCCCGGCGAGGATGCCGCGACAGTCTATGGGATGCCACGGCTCCAACCCAAAACGGGCTGAGTCAGCCCGAAACAGGCCGGGTCACAACAGGATTCGCGAGGCTCGCCGACGACACGGCACGTCGCTCCCACGATCCACAGCTCTCACTCGTAGGCCGGCGCGACGTGGTTTTTGGCATCACCCACCTTGTGCACGCGCAGTGCGTTGGTGGAACCGGGGATTCCGGGCGGCGAACCGGCGACGATCACCACGAGATCGCCCTCCTGGCCGCGGCCGGTCTCGAGCAGCAGCTCGTCGACCTGCATCGCCATCTGGTCGGTGTGCTGCACCTGCGGCATCAGATAGGTCTGCACACCCCACACGAGCGCCAGCTTCGAGCGAGTCGCCTCCGACGGCGTGAACGCCAGCATCGGGCGCGGGTTGCGCAGCCGCGACAACCGACGGGCCGAATCACCGGACTCGGTGAAGGTCACCAGGTAGCGCACGCCGAGCAGGTCACCGACCTCGGCTGCTGCCGCCGTGACCGCGCCGCCCTTCGTGTGCGGGCGCGAGCCCAGCGGGGGCACCCGCTCAAGACCGTGCTCCTCGGTGCTTTCGATGATGCGCGCCATGGTGCGCACGGCCTCGATCGGCCACGCGCCGACGCTGGTCTCCCCCGACAACATGATCGCGTCGGCACCGTCGAGCACCGCGTTGGCGCAGTCGCTCGCCTCGGCGCGGGTCGGGCGCGAGTTCTCGATCATCGACTCCAGCACCTGCGTGGCGACGATGACCGGCTTGGCGTTCTTGCGGCACATCTCGACGGCGCGCTTCTGCACCAGCGGCACTTCCTCCAGCGGAAGCTCGACGCCGAGGTCGCCACGCGCCACCATCACACCGTCGAAGGCGGCGATGATCGCCGCGAGATTGGCCACCGCCTGCGGCTTCTCGACCTTGGCGATCACCGGGACGGTGCGGCCCTCCTCGGCCATGATCTCGTGCACCCGCTCGATGTCGTCGGCGTCGCGCACGAACGACAGCGCGATGACATCGGCGCCCAGCTGCAGCGCCCAGCGCAGATCGGCTTCGTCCTTCTCCGACAGCGCGGGCACGCTCACCGCGACTCCTGGCAGGTTGATGCCCTTGTTGTTGGAGACGACGCCGCCCTCGACGACCTCGGTGATCACATCGGTGGCCGTCACCTCGACCGCTCGCAGGCAGACCTTGCCGTCGTCGATCAGCAACCGGTCACCGGGTTGCACGTCACCGGGCAGACCTTTGTAGGTCGTCGAAACGCGGTCGTGGTCACCGAGCACGTCGTCGACGGTGATGACGAAACGTTCGCCGTTCGCCAGGGTGATCGGGCCTTCGGCGAACCGGCCGGTCCGGATCTTCGGACCCTGCAGATCGCACATCACACAGACGGCCGCGCCGGACTCGGCACTCGCGGAACGAATTGCGGCATAGACCTTTTCGTGGTCGGCGTACGCGCCGTGCGACAGATTCAACCGGGCGACATCCATGCCCGCGTCGACGAGTTCGCGTACTTTCTCCGGTGATGATGTGGCAGGTCCGAGGGTCGCAACAATCTTGGCTCGACGCATGACTCCAACCCTAGTGAGATGTACGTATGCCGGACACCAGGTCCGGCATACGTACGAGTAACTTGCTGCACCCGCGACGCACGAGCTGTATGCCGCAGCGCCGTCACACCGTGAGCGGTCGATCCGTCGGTGCGATCGGTGCGGGCAGCTCCGACTGGCCCATCAGGAATCGGTCCACCGCCTGCGCTGCGGACCGGCCTTCGGCGATCGCCCAGACGATGAGCGACTGGCCACGACCGGCATCGCCGGCGACGAAGACACCGGGCACCGAGGTCATGAAGTTCGCGTCGCGCACGACATTGGAACGCGCATCGAGCTCGACCTCCAGCTGCTTGAGCAGGCCCGAGCCCTGCGGCCCGAGGAAGCCCATCGCGAGCAGCACCAGGTCGGCCGGGATCTCGCGTTCGGTGCCCTCGACCTCCTCGAATCCCTTGTCGCCAGAACGCACTTCGGCGACGCGCAGAGCCTTGATGTTGCCGGCGCCGTCGTCGATCGCGGCCTTGGTGCTGATCGCGTAGACCCGCTCACCACCTTCTTCGTGCGCGCTGGCGACCCGGAAGATCATCGGGTATGTCGGCCACGGGTGCGCCGCCGAACGCTGCTCACCGGGCTGCGGCATGATCTCCAGCGAGGTGACCGACTTCGCACCCTGGCGGTGCGAGGTGCCGATGCAGTCAGCACCGGTGTCGCCGCCGCCGATCACGACGACATGCTTGCCCTCGGCGGTGATCTGATCCTCGACCTCCTCGCCGAGTGCGACCCGGTTGGCGTCGGGCAAGAAGTCCATCGCCTGCACGATGCCGCCGACGTCGCGACCCTCGACCGCGAGATCGCGGGGCACGGTCGCGCCGATGGCCAGCACGACAGCGTCATACCGCTGCCGCAACTGCTCACCGGTGAGGTCGACGCCGATCTCGGTGTCGCACCGGAACCGGGTGCCTTCGGCGGTCATCTGCTCCAGACGTCGGTCGAGGACGGACTTCTCCATCTTGAATTCGGGGATGCCGTAGCGCAGCAGACCGCCTGGCTTGTCGGCGCGCTCGTAGACCGCGACGGTGTGACCCGCCCGCGTGAGCTGCTGCGCCGCCGCCAGACCGGCCGGACCTGAGCCGACGACCGCGACTGTCTTACCGGTCAGCCGCAGCGGCAACTGCGGCTCGACCGAACCGGTGCTGAAGGCCTGCTCGATGGTCGTGACCTCGACCTGCTTGATGGTCACCGCGGGCTGGCTGATGCCGAGCACGCAGGCGGTCTCGCACGGCGCCGGGCACAGACGTCCGGTGAACTCCGGGAAGTTGTTGGTCGCGTGCAGTCGGTCGATCGCGTCGTCCCAGTCGCCGCGCCAGGCGAGGTCGTTCCACTCAGGGATCAGGTTGCCCAGCGGACAACCGTTGTGGCAGAACGGGATTCCGCAGTCCATGCAGCGGCCGGCCTGGCGTTGCAGCTGGCCGAGCTCCTGCTCCTCGTAGACCTCTTTCCAGTCGCGGATCCGGACCGGCACCGGCCGGCGAACGGGAAGCTCACGTTCACGAACCTTCAGAAAACCGCGTGGGTCAGCCACGGGACACCTCCATGATGCGATCCCAGACGACATCGCCGTCGGGGTCCAGGCCTTCGGTCTGAGCTTCGTCACGCACGTCCAGCACCCGCTGGTAGTCCCTCGGGAGCACCAGCGAGATGCGCTCTGCGCTCTCCGGCCAGTTCTGCAAAAGCTTTGCGGCGACAGAGGATTCGGTCCACTCGTGGTGCTTGCGCAACAAGTCGTGCACGAGTTCACAATCCTTGTCGCGCAACGGGCCGACATCGACCAACTCCTTGTTGACCAGCGACTCCTCCAGATCGAGCACGAACCCGAGACCACCCGACATACCGGCGCCGAGGTTGCGACCGGTGGGGCCGAGGATCAGCACGACTCCCCCGGTCATGTACTCCAGGCCGTGGTCGCCCACGCCCTCGACGACAGCGGTCGCACCGGAGTTGCGGACGCAAAAGCGCTCACCGACCAGTCCCCGCAGGAACATCTCGCCGCTGGTCGCGCCATACCCGATGACATTGCCTGCGACGACGTTGTGGTGGGCGACGAGCGCGGCCTCGCGCATCGGGCGCACGACGACGCGGCCACCCGAAAGTCCCTTGCCCACATAGTCGTTCGCCTCACCGAACAGGCGAAGCGTCACACCACGCGGCAGGAAGGCGCCCAAGCTCTGACCGGCGGACCCGGTGAGCGTGACGTCGATCGTCTGGTCCGGCAGACCGTTCGGATGGCGCTTGGTCACCTCGTGACCCAGCATCGTGCCGACCGTTCGGTTGACGTTGGCGACAGGCACGTCCAGGCGCACCGGCACCTGATGTTCGAGGGCGTCGCGGCTCATCGTGATGAGTTGCTGGTCCAGTGCCTTCTCCAGGCCGTGGTCCTGCGGTATGACGTGCCGGCGGGGCGCGTCGGCGGGGACGTCGACCTCCGCCAGGATCGGCGTCAGGTCGAGACCGGCGGCCTTCCAGTGCTCGATGGCACGCGTCGTGTCGAGCGTGCCGACCTGACCGATCGCCTCCTCGAGAGTGCGGAAACCCAATGACGCCAGCAACTCTCGGACTTCCTCGGCGATGTACTCGAAGAAGGTCTCGACGAACTCGGGCTTGCCGGAAAAGCGCTCGCGCAGCACCGGGTTCTGCGTGGCGATGCCGACCGGGCAGGTGTCGAGGTGACAGACGCGCATCATGATGCAGCCGCTGACCACCAGCGGCGCGGAGGCGAATCCGAACTCCTCGGCACCCAGCAGCGCGGCGATGACGACGTCACGGCCGGTCTTGAGCTGGCCGTCGGTCTGCACCACGATGCGATCGCGCAAACCATTGAGCAGCAATGTCTGTTGCGTGTCGGCCAGGCCCAGCTCCCACGGACCGCCCGCGTGTTTGAGCGAGGTGAGCGGGGCCGCACCGGTGCCACCGTCGTGCCCGGAGATGAGCACGACGTCGGCGTGTGCCTTGGAGACTCCGGCAGCAACCGTGCCCACACCCACCTCGGACACGAGCTTGACGTGCACACGCGCGGCGGGGTTGGCGTTCTTCAGATCATGGATCAGCTGCGCGAGATCCTCGATGGAGTAGATGTCGTGGTGCGGAGGCGGCGAAATCAGCCCGACGCCCGGAGTCGAGTGCCGGGTCGACGCCACCCACGGGTAGACCTTGTGGCCGGGCAGCTGACCACCTTCACCCGGCTTGGCACCCTGCGCCATCTTGATCTGGATGTCGTCGGATTCGGTCAGGTAGAGCGAGGTCACCCCGAATCGCCCGGAGGCGACCTGCTTGATCGCCGAACGCCGCTGCGGGTCGAGCAGCCGGTCGACATCCTCCCCGCCCTCGCCGGTGTTGGAACGCGCGCCGAGCCGGTTCATCGCGATCGCGAGCGTCTCGTGGGCTTCCTTGCTGATCGAGCCGTAGCTCATCGCGCCGGTGGAGAAGCGCCGGATGATCTGCTCGGCCGGCTCCACCTCATCCACAGGTATGGCGGGGCGAATCTGCTTGAACGAGAAGAGTCCTCGCAGCGTCATCAGCCGCTCGGACTGCTCGTCGACGCGACTGGTGTACTGCTTGAAGACGTCATACCGGCGTTGGCGTGTGGAGTGCTGCAGCCGGAAGACCGTCTCGGGGTCGAACAGATGCGGCTCACCCTCACGACGCCACTGGTATTCGCCGCCGGTCTGTAGCGTGCGGTGCGCCTGGTGCTGACCGGTCTTGGGGTATGCCGTGGCGTGGCGCTCGGCGGTCTCCTGGGCGATGGCGTCGAGGCCGATACCGCCCAGGCGGGATGCCGTTCCGGTGAAGTGCTCGTCGATGAGCTCCTGCGACAGGCCGATCGCCTCGAAGACCTGCGCACCGCGATAGGACGCGACCGTCGAGATGCCCATCTTGGACATGACCTTCAGGACGCCCTTGCCGAGCGCTTTGATGAGGTTCTTGACGGCCTGCTCAGCCGTGACGCCTTGAATGGCGCCACGCCGCACCAGGTCTTCGACGGATTCCATTGCCAGATAGGGGTTCACAGCGGCTGCGCCATACCCGATGAGCAGGGCGACGTGGTGCACCTCGCGCACGTCTCCCGCCTCGACGAGCAGGCCGACCTGGGTACGGGTGCGCTCGCGGGTGAGGTGGTGGTGCACGGCCGCGGTGAGCAGCAATGACGGGATCGGCGCGAAGGCCGCGGTGCTCTCGCGGTCGGACAGCACGACGAACCGGTGCCCGTCCTCGATCGCCTGGGACACCTCGGCGCAAATGCCCTTCAGCCGGGCGCGCAGCGCACTCGTCCCTCCGGCGACGCGGTAGGTGCCGCGGATGACGTAGGTCTCGTAACCGGGGAAACTGCCGTCGGCGTTGAGGTTGACGATCTTGGCAAGCTCGTCGTTGTCGATGACCGGGAAGTCCAGTTCGACCTGACGTGCGTGCTGCGGCCCGACTTCCAGGGCATTGCTCTCCGGCCCCATGAGGGTGCCGAGCGAGGTGACGAGCTCCTCACGTATGGCGTCCAGCGGCGGGTTCGTGACCTGCGCGAACAACTGCGTGAAGTAGTCGAACAGCAGCCGTGGACGATCCGACAGCACCGCTATCGGGGTGTCGGTGCCCATCGACCCGAGCGCCTCACCACCACCGGAAGCCATGGGCGACAACAGGATTCGCAGTTCTTCCTGGGTGTAGCCGAAGGTCTGCTGCCGGCGCACCACCGAGGCCGGGGTGTGCCACACGTGCTCGCGGTCGGGGCGGTCCTTCAGCTTGATGATGCCGGCGTGCAGCCAGTCCTCGTAGGGGTGTTCGGCGGCAAGATCGCGCTTGACCTCGTCGTCGCTGATGATGCGACCCTGGGCAGTGTCGACCAGGAACATCCGGCCCGGTTGGAGCCGGCCCTTGCGCACGACGTTCGAGGCGGGCAGGTCGAGCACTCCCGCCTCGGAGGCAAGCACGACCAGCCCGTCGTCGGTCACGGCATACCGGCCGGGTCGCAGCCCGTTGCGGTCGAGGACCGCACCGACCAGGGTGCCGTCGGTGAAGGCCACGCAGGCCGGGCCGTCCCACGGCTCCATGATCGTGGAGTGGTATTCGTAGAACGCCTTGCGTGCCGGGTCCATCGTGGCGTGGTTCTCCCACGCCTCGGGGATCATCATCAGCACTGCGTGCGGTAGTGACCGGCCACCCATGTGCAGCAGTTCCAGCACCTCGTCGAAGGAGGCGGAGTCGGAGCCGTCGGAGCAGATCGGGAACAGCCGCTCCATGTCGCCACCCAGCAGGTCGCTGCGCAGCGTCGACTCGCGGGCACGCATCCAGTTGCGATTGCCGCGCACCGTATTGATCTCGCCGTTGTGCGCGATCAGCCGGTAGGGGTGGGACAGCGGCCACGACGGAAAGGTGTTGGTGGAGAAGCGGGAGTGGACCAGCGCGAGCTCAGTGGTGAACCGGCGGTCGGACAGGTCGGGGAAGAACGGCTCCAGTTGACCTGTGGTCAGCATGCCCTTGTAAACAATCGTGCGCGCCGACAACGACGGAAAGTAGACCTCACGTTCGCGTTCGATGCGGCGACGCAGACAGAACGCACGACGGTCGAGCTCGAGACCGCTTGCATCGTCATACGTTCCGGCGACGAACGCCTGGCGGAAGACCGGCATGACCTCGCGCGCGGCGTCGCCGACAAGGCTCGGGTCGGTCGGCACATCACGCCAACCGAGCACCCGCAGACCCTCCTCGTTCGCGATCTGCGCGAAACGTTCGCCGATGAACCACTGCTCGTCCGCCGACTGCGGCAGGAACGCGATGCCCACGGCATACCGACCCTTGGCGGGCAGGTCGAACTCGCACACGGCCCGGAAGAACTCGTCCGGCACCTGCGTCAGGATCCCTGCGCCGTCACCCACCGCCGGATCAGCGCCTGTCGCGCCACGGTGCTCGAGATTGCGCAGCGCGGTCAGGGCGTGATCGACGATGTCGTGGCCCGCCGTGCCTCGCATGGTCGCAACCATGGCGACACCGCAGGCATCGTGCTCGTTGACGGGGTTGTAGAGACCCTGGGCGGAGGGCAGTGCGGAGAACGTGGTGAGCGCGGTCACGGAAGTGAGTCACCGTCCTGTCGTCGCGTCGGACGCCGGAGGGCGCCGTGGAATCACTGAAAAAGCTCAGCGGGACGACATTGGCCTGCCAGCGTGCCGAAAGAGTAACCCCGACGACGCCGTGACCACAAGATGAAACGCGCATCTCGAATGATGAGACGCGCGACGCGTATGGTCGCGGTGGGGCCGGTGACACACCAGCCCCCTCCGCGGTCTGTGCGTTACGGCTTTGTGCGTAAGTCGCCGATGCGGCGACCTCAGAGCGAGGCAAACCCGCCCGAGGTTTATAAGTCGCCGATGCGGTCGATCTGCCCGCCGCATGTGTCTCGTCAGCCCCGCGAGTCACACGCGACACACATACGTCGCCGATCCGGCGACTCCATAGCGAGGCAAACCCACCAGAGTTACATAAGTCGCCGATGCGGCGACTTCAGAGCGAGCCGAACCACCGATCGTCCCTACGTCGCCGATGCGGCGAGTGACGCCGCCATCACTTCGCGGGAGAATCCGCCTCGGCGTCGCCCTGGCCGTTGACTCCATCGCGCGAGGACCGTCCGGCGATCGCACTTCCCGACACGACATCCACGGAAGCATCCTCGAGTTTGCCGGAAGATTCGGCGGTCTGCTCGGAGGATCCGTCGACACCGGAGCGACCAGTGTCACCGGTATCACCGGCCTCACCACCGGCATCCTCGGAATCGCCCAGGTCCGGTGGTGTCGACAGCTCTGCGATGTGCTCGCGGACGCCGTTGGGGTGGTGTTTGCGCGACCACAGGTAACCGGCAAGCCCACCGAGGAAGACCAGTATGCAGACCCAGACATTGACCCGTTGTCCGAGGATCCGGTTCGCCGGGTCGTCACGCATCCACTCCATGAAGATGCGGCCGACGGGATACAGCATGATGTAAAGGAACAGCGATCGGCCACGACCGAGGATCCGGCGGCGGTCCAGCCAGACGATGAACAGGGCGATGACCAGGCAGAAGATCGCCTCGTAGAGGAAGGTCGGCTGGTAGTACCCCAGCACGATGGGGTGCCCCAACGCGTCGTGCACAGCGTGACCGCGCGTTTCGTCCCACTCGTAGATCTTCAGGCGCCAGGGCAGATCGGTGCTGCGCCCGTGCAACTCGTTGTTGAAGTAGTTGCCCCACCGGCCCATCGCCTGCGCCAGCACCACCCCGGGTGCCGCGGAATCGGCGAAATCCAGAAAGGCGATACCGGTGCGACGGCAACCGATGTAGGCGCCGAGGGCACCCAGCGCCACAGCCCCCCAGATGCCGAGGCCGCCGTGCCAGATCGCGAAGGCGTCCCAGACATTGCCGTGATGTCCGAAGTACGGCTGCGGAGAGGTGATGACGTTGTAGAGCCGCCCGCCGAGGATCCCCAAGGGCACCGCCCACCAGGCAACGGTGAGTGCATCCTCACGCTGGTAGCCGCGATCCTCGAGCCGGCGGCCGCAGATCCACAGCGCGGCCCCGATGCCGGACAGGATGCACAGGGCATACATCCGCACCGGGATCGGCCCCAGCCAGAACACGCCCTGTGTCGGGCTCGGCAGATAACTGGCGACAGCGGTCACCGACGTACCCCCTGTGCGAGTTCTCTTGTCAGTGAACGCAACTGGCTCAATCCGTCCTGTATGTCGGTGGCATCGACAAGGCAACGCACCAGCGCCGAGCCGACGATCACGCCGTCGGCGAAGCCGGCGACTTCATGCGCCTGCCCTGGCGTCGAGACACCCAGCCCGACGCAGATCGGCAGGTCGGTCACGGCCCTGGTGCGCTCGACGAGAGCTTGCGCTTGCGAACCGACCGAGTCACGCGCGCCCGTGACCCCCATGAGTGAGGCCGCGTAGACGAATCCCCGTCCCGCCGCCGTGGTGCTGATCAGCCGCTCCGGTGTCGAGCTCGGCGCAACCAGGAAGATGCGGTCGAGGCCGTGGGCGTCACTGGCGGCGATCCACTCGGCCGCTTCGTCCGGCACCAGGTCCGGAGTCACCAGCCCTGATGCTCCCGCGGCGCGAAGGTCAGCGGCGAATCGGTCGACGCCATACCGCAGCACGGGGTTCCAGTAGGTCATGACGACGGCAGCGGCCCCGGCGTCGGCGACTGCACGAGCTGCCCGAAAGACGTCGGCGACATGCACCCCACCGGCCAGCGCTCCGGTCACTGCGGCCTGGATCACCGGACCGTCCATCAGCGGATCGGTGTAGGGAAGGCCGATTTCGACGATGTCGGCACCGGCCTCGACCATGGCGACCATGGCCTCGATCGAGATATCGACATCGGGGTAGCCGACGGGAAGGTAGCCCACGAGCGCGGCGCGATCCTGTGCCTTCGCCTCGGCCAGCACCTGGGTCAACCGAGTCTTGGCCGACGGGGGTGACGCCACTGACTCGCTCACAGCTGAACTCCTTCGCCCTCTGCCTCGACCGGCGCGGCAGCCGAGACACTGACCGGATCAGCAGCCACCCCGTCGTCGAGCAAGCCGAACCAGCGTGCGGCGGTGTGCACGTCTTTGTCACCTCGGCCGGAGAGGTTCACCAACAGCAGGGCGTCGGGACCGAGCTCGCGGCCGATGCGCATCGCACCGGCAAGTGCGTGCGCGCTCTCGATCGCCGGCAGGATCCCCTCGGTCTGCGAGAGCAGCCGGAAGGCTTCCATCGCCTCGTCGTCGGTGACCGGGTAGTACTCCGCGCGACCGGCGTCATGCAGGAAGGCGTGCTCCGGGCCGACGCTCGGGTAGTCGAGACCCGCTGACACCGAATGGGATTCGACGGTCTGTCCCTCATCGTCCTGCAGCACGTAGGTGAACGCGCCGTGCAACACACCGGGCGTGGCCTGACCGCTGAAGCGCGCGGCATGCCGACCGGTGGCAACTCCCTCACCGCCGCCTTCAAGACCGATCAGACGCACATCGGCGTCGTCGATGAACCGGTGGAAGATACCCATCGCGTTGGAGCCACCGCCTACGCAAGCGAGCACCGCGTCGGGCAACCGACCGATCTCGTCGAGCATCTGCTGGCGGGCCTCGACGCCGATGATCCGGTGGAAGTCGCGCACCATCTCCGGGAACGGGTAGGGCCCGGTCACCGTGCCGAGTACATAGTGGGTGTGGTCGACATTGGCGACCCAGTCACGGAAGGCTTCGTTGACCGCATCCTTGAGCGTCCGCGAGCCATGGTCGACCGGCACCACCTGCGCGCCGAGCAACCGCATGCGTGCCACGTTGAGCGCTTGGCGTTCGGTGTCGACCCGGCCCATGTAGACCACGCAGTCGAGTCCCAGCAGAGCCGCCGCCGTTGCCGTCGCAACACCGTGCTGCCCGGCGCCGGTTTCGGCGATGACCCGGGTCTTGCCCATCCGTTTTGTCAGCAACGCCTGCCCGAGCACGTTGTTGATCTTGTGCGATCCGGTGTGATTGAGGTCCTCACGCTTGAGCACCACCCGCGCCCCGCCGCAGTGCTGGGCGAATCGTGGCACCTCGGTGATGATGCTGGGACGACCGGTGTAACTGCGCTGCAAGGCAGCGAGTTCGCCCAGGAACGCCGGGTCGGACATCGCCTTGGAGCGGCACTCGTCGAGCTCCTGCAGCGCCGAGACCAGCGCTTCGGGGACGTAGCGCCCGCCATACGCGCCGAATCGGCCGAGGCCGGTGGTGGGGGTCGTCATGCGACGACATCTCCGATCAGTTCAGGTATGGCGTGGACCGGGTCGCCGCCGGTCACCAGAGCTTCTCCGACCAGGACCGCATCGGCACCGGCGGCGGCATACTCCCGCACGTCGTCAGCGGTGCGGACACCCGACTCGGCCACCCGCACGCACTCGGCGGGCACCAGTGGCGCCAGCCGGGCAAAGGTGGCCCGGTCGACCTCGAGGGTCTTGAGGTTGCGCGCGTTGATGCCGATGACGCGGCCACCGAGCGTGATTGCGCGCTCGACCTCTGCCTCGTCGTGCACCTCGATCAACGCAGTCATACCGAGGTCGGTGGCCTGCTGGAAAAGGTCTCGCAACAGCGTGTCCTCGAGCGCAGCAACGATGAGCAGGATCAGGTCGGCGCCGTGCGCCCGCGCCTCGTCGATCTGGTAGGCGTCGACCATGAAGTCCTTGCGCAGCAACGGAATTCGCACGGCGGCACGCACCGCGTCGAGGTCGGCGAGCGTGCCACCGAAGCGCCGCTGCTCGGTCAGCACCGAGATCGCCGCCGCGCCACCGGTCTGGTATGACGCAGCCAGCGTCGCCGGGTCCGCGATCTGCGCCAGATCACCCTTGCTCGGGCTGCGTCGCTTGACCTCCGCGATCACCTTCATCCCACCAGGAGCGCGCAGTGCGGCTTCGGCGTCGAGCGGCGGTCGTTGTTGCGACGCAACGACCGCGACCTGCGCCGCGGAAACATCCCTGCGACGCGAGTCCAGATCCTGCCGGACCCCGGCGATGATGTCGTCGAGAACCGTGGGCACCTACGACGCCTGCTGGTCGGAGGTCACCCGCTGCCTGCGGGACCCGGGCACCGGCGGCGCGGTGATGATGTCCTTGTTGCCGAAGCCCATCTTGGCCAGGATCTTGCCCGCGGCGACGCCGAGCACCACGAAGACGACACCCAGCCAGGTGCAGACGTGCCAGCCGAAGGCCACTCCCAGCGAGACGAACACCGATGCGACGATCAGCAGGATCACGGCGGTCCATGCAGCGACGCTGTGTCCGTGATTCTCGTGGACTTCCTCAGCCATGGGGGTCTGCTCCTTCTCGGGGGTCAGCGGTGGCCGTTTCGGCCTCGTCGATTGTGTCAGACCCTGTCTGGGAATCCGTGGGGTCCTCACCCTCGCTGAGCAGATCCCAGTCCGACGTCTTGCGGGTCGGCGCCGCCGTGGGTGCGTCATACCGATCGGACAGTCCACGCCAGGAGCGGACGCCGAGCACGGCGAGCACTCCGGCGATGGTGAGGATGACGCCGCCGAGCACGCCGACCCAGGGCCAGAAGGTCAGCGAGGCCGCCACCTCGCGGTCTCCGGTGTGACCGGTCATGTTGGTTGCGGTTTCGCGGAGCGCCGCGCCCGGGTCGCGCACCGCCGCGATGGCGGTCACCAGTGCGACCACTCCGGACAACAGCGCCACGACCGAGGCGATGAGACGGGCGACGCGCCCGGTGGTGCAGGCCGCCAGGATCGCCGCGGCGCCGACCAGCGCGGCCGCCACGAGCGCCGGGGCGGCGGTCGAGCCGCCGGCCGTCGCGTGGGCATTCCGCAGCACCGCATCCTGGATCGTCCCCTGCACCCAGGTGCGGGAGTTGGCCAGCACCAGCAGGATCACCGCGACCAGGCCGGTCATCAGCACCGTTCGCTTCGAGCTCATCGGATCACTCGCATTCCGCCTGCGGTGGCCACGGCGCGCAGGGCGGCCGCCGCCTTGGAGATCGTCTCGAGGTACTCCGACTGCGGCACAGAGTCGGCCACGATGCCGGCGCCGGCCTGGACGTGCGCGGTGCCGTCCTTGATCACCGCGGTTCGTATGGCGATCGCCAGGTCGAGGTCACCTGCGAAGTCGAGGTAGCCCACGACTCCGCCATACACACCGCGACGGACGCCTTCGAGCCGGTCGATGATCTCCATCGCGCGCGGTTTGGGCGCGCCGGACAACGTGCCTGCCGGGAAGGTGGCTCGCAGCACGTCGAAGGCGTGCGCGTCCTCGCGCAGACGCCCGACGACGGTGGATTCGAGATGCATGATGTGGCTGTACTTGCGCACCTTCATGAACTCCACCGTGTCGACCGTGCCTGCTCCGCACACGCGCTGCAGGTCGTTGCGTGAGAGATCGACCAGCATGAGGTGCTCGGAGCGTTCCTTGGGGTCCGCGGCGAGCTCGATGGCGAGTTCCTCGTCGGCCTCGGGCGTCTTGCCCCGCGGCCGCGAACCTGCGATCGGGTGGGTGATCACCCGATCGCCGCTGACCTTCACCAGCGCCTCGGGACTCGAACCGACCACCTCGTAGGTCGATCCGTCCGGGTGCGGCAGTCGCAACAGATACATGTAGGGACTCGGGTTGCTCGCGCGCAGGGCGCGGTAGACGTCGAGCGCCTCCGCCGCGCAGGGCACCGAAAACCGTTGCGAGACAACGATTTGGAAGGCCTCGCCGGCACGTATGGCGTCTTTGCAGGCCTCGACCATGTCGTGGTACTCCGCTTGTGTGTGGGTACTCGCGGGGTCCTGCTCGACGGGCGCCGGGATGGCGACAGTGCTGTCGGCCGGCCTGCTCAGCGCGGCCTGCATGGCGTCGAGCCGGTCGAGCGCATCGCGCCAGGCCGGCTCCACGCGCTCGGGAGTGTTGTCGTAGTTGATCGCGTTGGCGATCAACAGCAGCGACCCGTCGGAGTGGTCGAGGACCGCCAGATCGGTGGCCAGCAGCATCGCCAGTTCCGGCAGATCAAGGTCGTCGCGGCCGGTGTCCGGCAACGACTCGAAGCGACGGACAGCGTCATACGTGATCGCACCGACCATCCCACCGGTCAGCGGTGGCAGTCCGGGGATCGCAGGCGTCGCGAGGGTGGCGACCGTGTCGCGCAGGGCGTCGGTGGGTGTGCCGGTCGTCGGGACACCGACCGGGGGCTCACCGATCCAGTGCGCCCGACCGTCGCGCTCGGTGAGCGTTGCCCGGCTTGCCGCTCCGATGATCGAGTAGCGCGACCAGACGCCGCCGTGCTCGGCCGACTCGAGCAGGAAGGTGCCCGGCCGGTCAGCGGCAAGCTTGCGGTAGACGCCGAGCGGTGTCTCGGCGTCGGCGAGCAACCGGCGAACGACAGGTATGACGCGGCGGTCGCGGGCGAGCTCGCTGAACAGTGGCAGCTGGGGCCAGGTGACACCCCAACTGAGGTCGGCGCGGACGTCTGGCGAGACGGTGGACGTCATACGGCCGTGGCCTCCAGATCGGTGAAGAAGCAGGTGCGTTCGCCGGTGTGGCAGGCAGCACCGGTCTGGTCGACACGCACCAGAAGAGCATCGCCGTCGCAGTCGATCGCGACGGATTTGACCACCTGGATGTGGCCGGAGGTGTCGCCCTTGCGCCAGTATTCCGACCGGCTACGAGACCAGAAGGTCACCCGCCCCGAGGTGAGCGTGCGATGCAGAGCCTCGTCGTCCATCCAGCCCAGCATCAGCACCTCGCCGGTGTCATGCTGCTGGACGACGGCAGCAACGAGGCCGTCGCGGTCGCGTTTGAGCCGGGCGGACAACTCGGGCGACAGACCAGCGGAACTCACCGGGCCATTGTGCCGCACCACCATCGACCCGCCCCGGCGAGCCGGACATCGTGAGACCACGTGCCCGCGCACCTCAGCGAGTGGCGAGGGATTACCCCACGCCTCCCCGACAAGTACGCATGTGCCCTCACCGGCAGCGAGTGGCACGGGATTGCCCTGCGCGTGGACGAGTGGCACACGCGCGCCCCGCCCGCTGCCCCGCCAGGGCAATAGCGCACCACTCGCGCGTCCCAAGGCCCCCCACGTGACACTCGCTCCCGCACGCGTCGAATGGCACGGCACAGCCCTGCGCGTCGCCGAGTGGCACGGGATTGCCCGCATACAGATCGAGTGGCACGCGCGCGCCCCGCCCGCTGCCCCGCCAGGGCAATAGCGCTCCACTCGCGCGTCCCAAGGCCCCACACGTGACACTCGCACGCGATCTCGGTACTCATGCGGTGCCAGTGGCACGAGATCGCCCCACGCCTGCCCGACAAGTACGCATGTGCGCGCACCTCAGCGAGTGGCACGGGATTGCCCGCGTACAGATCGAGTGGCACGCGCGCGCCCCGCCCGCTGCCCCGCCAGGGCAATAGCGCTCCACTCGCGCGTTCTTTAGGCCAGCACGTGACAGTCGAGCATCATGAGGGCCCCCACATGACATTCGCGGGTCGTTGGGCCCACGCGCGACTGTCGCGTCGACAGCGCCGTCGTGTCGGCAGCGCCGTCGGGTGGACCGCGCACAATGGCTGGTATGACGCGATACGCCCAGAAGGAACGTTCCGGCCTCTGCGAAACCTTGCTGGAGGTCGGGCCGGATGCCCCCACACTGTGCGACGGTTGGCAGACCAAGGATCTGGCAGCGCATCTCGTCGTGCGCGAGCGGCGCCCGGACGCGGCGCTCGGCATGTTCCTGCCGCCGCTCGCAGGTCACCTGTCGTCCGTGCAGGACGGCATCGCCGGCTCCGACTGGGCAACGCTGGTCGATCGGGTGCGCAGTGGCCCTCCGCGCTGGACTCCCATGGGAGCTCTGCCCGCAATCGACGAGCGGATGAACCTCGCGGAGTTCTATATCCACCACGAGGATGTGCTTCGCGCGCAGCCCGATGCGGCCCACAGGACGCTCGAACCCGCTGAAGACGCCGCGATCTGGGCGGCGTTGCCGATGCTGGCGAAGATGACGCTGCGGGACTGCCGGGTGGGCATCGTCGCCGACTGCGACGGACATGGCCGGCGCACGTTGCGCGAGCCGAAGGACCAGCACGGCAGTGTCGTCGTCAGCGGCGAGCCGGGTGAGGTGCTGCTGTTCTGCTATGGCCGGCAGGCGGTCGCAGACGTGCACCTGGACGGCGCCGACGGCGACCTGAAAATGATCGCGGGAACCTCGCTCGGATTCTGAGCCTGATCGCGGGAATGTCACTCGAGTTCTGATTCTGTCGCCACGCACCAGCCGACTCCCGGTCACCGAACCGAACCGGCCAGGAGCACGTCGATGATGGCTGCCACCCGCCGACACGGCGGCCCAGCGGCCACGTGGGTCAGCGGACCGAATGCCCCGCGGCGGCCCAGCGGCCACCTGGGTCAGCGGGGACCGGATCCCCCGCGGCGGCCCAGCGGCCACGTGGGTCAGCGGACCGGATCCCCCGCGGCGGCCGAGCGGGTCAGCGGCCACCTGCTCAGCGGACCGGGTACCCCGCAGCACGCAGACCGTCCTTGACATCGGCAATCGTCAACTCACCGAAGTGGAAGACCGATGCTGCCAGCACGGCGTCAGCTCCGGCCTCGACCGCAGCCACGAAATCCGCGACGCTGCCGGCACCGCCGCTGGCGATGATCGGGATCGACACGTGCGCGCGCACGGCGCGGATCAGTTCGACGTCGAAGCCGGACTTGGTGCCGTCGGCGTCCATCGAGTTGAGCAGGATCTCACCGGCTCCGAGTTTCGCTGCGCGAGAACACCATTCGATCGCCTCAAGCCCTGCGGACCGCGTGCCGCCGTGCGTGGTCACCTCGTAGTTGCCTCGTTCGTCGCGCCGCACATCCGCGGACAACACCAGCACCTGCGCCCCGAACCGGTCGGCGATCTCGGCAATGACCTGCGGCCGCGCGATCGCGCCGGTGTTGATGCCGACCTTGTCGGCGCCGGCGCGAAGCAACCGGTCGACATCCTCGACCGTGCGCACTCCCCCGCCGACGGTGAGCGGGATGAAGACCTGCTCCGCTGTCCGGCCGACGACGTCGTAGGTCGTCTCGCGATCTGCGGAACTGGCGGTCACGTCCAGGAAGGTCAACTCGTCGGCACCCTGCGCGTCATACCTGGCGGCGAGTTCGACCGGGTCGCCCGCATCGCGCAGATGGGCGAAGTTGACGCCCTTGACCACCCGTCCGGCATCGACGTCGAGGCAGGGAATGACACGCACAGCTACAGACACGGGCCCGAGCCTAAAGCAGGGCGTCGCGGTGGGTGGTCGACGTGACAGGATCAGGCGTCGTGAGCCCCGATCACCCGACCTGGCACGACGAGTTGCAGACGGCTGCGGCGAGGGTGGCACGTATGGCGATGGCGGTCACCCAGCCGGCGAATGCCGAACAACCGGTCGTCGTCGCCATCGACGGGCGCAGCGGCGCAGGCAAGACCACGCTCGCCGCTCTGGTCGAGCGACAGCTGCCGAACGCGACGGTCGTGCACGTGGAGCACATGTACCCCGGGTGGGACGGTCTGGCCGTGGCGCCGGCCCTGCTGGCCGCCCAAGTGCTGACGCCACTGCGCCGGGGCGAGCCTGCGGCATACCGCCGATTCGATTGGGAGGCAGGCGAATTCGCCGAACTGTGCCACGTTCCCCTCGCCGGTTATGTGATCGTGGAGGGCGTCGGCAGCAGCGTGGGCATCGCCGGGCCGTATGCCGATGTGCGTGTCTGGCTGGAGGCACCCACATCGGAGCGCCGTCGCCGTGGCCTGGCGCGGGACGGCGACTCCTACGCGCCGCACTGGGATCGCTGGGCAGCTCAGGAGGACACGATCTTCGGCGCCGACGGCACCATCGCCCGGGCCGACCTGGTGATCCGCACCGGTTGAGTGGGGCTCGCCGGTGGAGTCGCGCCACCGTTCAGTCGATTCGGGTCAGTCGCCTTGCGGTCGCTCGATTTCGGTGGCCAGGTGCGCCTGGACCAGGGCCGCCATCCGGCCGGCCTCGTCGACCGCATGCTCACCGTCCGAACGCTGCACCGCCATCACCGACAGGGTCTCGGTGTCGGCGAGTTCGAGCACCAGCCACGGGTGTCCGCCGCCGAACTGCACGTTGACGATCTCTGCCCAGGTGACGTCGCGGGTCACCATGAGGTTCTTCACATGCAAGCCGCGCTCGTTCGGGGTCGCCCGCACCATCGCGAATTTCAGCAGGAAGGCCGCCAGCAGCACCCCGAAGGCGATCATCGCGGCGCTGTCGGGGCCGTTCCAGCCGGTGCTGCCACCGTGCGGCACGCTCAAAGCCACGATCGTGAACACGACCACGATGCCGATTGCCGCGCAGATGCTGACGATTCGCGATCGTTGCGGCCGGAAGTCGGCGAACGGGTCGGGGTCGCTCACAGCCGGCACGCTGCGATCTCGGTGACGAGTATGGCGCGGGCACCGATCTCGTAGAGCTCGTCCATGACCGCGTTGGTCTGTGCGCGGGGCACCATCGACCGGACCGCCACGTAGCCCTTGTCGTGCAACGGCGACACCGTTGGCGACTCGAGGCCGGGCGTCAACTGACAGGCGCGCTCGACGAGTTCGACCCGGATGTCGTAGTCCATCATCACGTAGCGACGTGCGGTGAGCACGCCGTGCAACCGCCTGACCAGCACCTCGACGGCCGGGTGCTGATCATGATCCTCGGGCCGGATGAGCACGGCTTCACTGGTGAGGATGGGTTCGCCGAAGACCGCAAGACCCGCATTGCGCAGGGTCGTGCCCGTCTCGACGACATCGGCGATGACGTCGGCGACACCGAGAGTGACCGCCGTCTCGACCGCTCCGTCGAGACGCACGACTGAGGCATCGAGGCCCCTGCGCGCGAGATCGGCAGCGACGAGACCGGGAAAGCTGGTTGCCACCCGCTTGCCGTTGATCTGCTCCTCGGAGGAGACCGAACCGGGCCGGGCGGCATACCGGAAGGTCGAGGCACCGAAGCCGAGTTGCATGATCTCTGCTGCGGGGGCGCCGGAATCCAGCAAGAGGTCGCGTCCGGTGATGCCGACGTCGAGGGTGCCCTGCCCCACGTAGATCGCGATGTCGCGTGGCCGCAGATAGAACAGCTCGACGGACAGCTCGTGGTCGATGACAACGAGCTCCTTGGATTCGCGGCGCCCGCGGTAGCCCGCCTCGCGCATCATCTCGGCGGCGGATTCGGACAGCGCGCCCTTGTTGGGCATCGCTATCCGCAAGACCTGGCGGTCGCTCTCAGAGGTGGGCATAGACGTCCTCCAGCGAGATTCCCTGCGCCACCATCAGCACCTGCAGATGGTAGAGAAGTTGGCTGATCTCCTCGGCGGTGCGTTCGGTGCCTTCGTACTCGGCCGCCATCCACACCTCGGCGGCCTCCTCGACGACCTTCTTGCCGATGAAATGCACACCGGCGTCGAGTTCGCGCACGGTGCCGGAGTCACCGGGTCGGTCCTGGGCCTTGGTGGTCAGCTCGGAATACAGCTGATCGAACGTCTTCACGCTGGCCAAGGCTACGGGAGCGCCGCTCATGGGGCCGTCGCAGGTTCGTTGCGCCGCGCGTGCACCAGGTGCGCGCCCCTCCGGCCGGCGAACGAGGCGGCACTGCGCCGCAGATAGCGTGCTCCCCAGTCCGGCAGGTCGAGATCCTCGACCGGGTCGAAGCCGTGCTGATGCAGCACCTGCGCCGCCTGCTGCGGGTTGAAATAGGACTGCCACGGTTCGCCGAGCGCCGCGACCGCCGTTGCACGCTCGGTGCGCATCCTCGCGACCGGGTCGTCACCGGTGGTGGGTGCGGCGTAATCGAACACGACGTGAACGTCCGTGACCGGCAGCTGCCGCAGCGACTCAAGGGTCGCTTCGATCGCCGGGCGGGTCAGATAGATCAGGACTCCGAGCCACAGCACCACGACCGGCGCAGCCGGATCGAGAGCCGCGGCGGCCAGCGACTCACCCAGCTCGTCGTGTTCGAAATCGACGCCGACATAGGTCACCTCAACGGTGGCCCGGATGCCGGCCTCGGCCAGGCGGTCCTGCTTCCAACTGCCGGTGGCCGGGTGGTCGACCTCGAAGACCGCAGCGATGCTCGCGTCCGGATTCGGTTGGTATGCCGTGGTGTCCAGCCCCGCGCCGAGCACGACGACCTGCACCGGACCCGCACGACCGACCTCGGCGATCACATCACGACCGAACCTGTGCCGGCACGCGATGAAGAATCGCATGCCGGCCCGCTCGGGGTGGTCGGCGACATCGGCCTGGACCTGGGATCGCGTCCAGCCGGTGATCGGGATGGCGACCGGGTCGTCGAACACGCTCAGCCGGTCGACCGCCTGGTGGGCTGCTCGGTGCATCGCGGCGGACCACGCGGTGCGGCTCGGCTCGCCGGGAATCACCGTCGGTCACTCAGGGGCGCGACTGCGCGCAACGCCACCGCGGTCGCGATCGCGGCCGTGCTCGCCTCGAAGCCCTTGTCCTCGGCCGACCCGGCCAGACCGGCCCGGTCGAGTGCCTGTTGCTCGGTGTCGCACGTGAGGACGCCGAAGCCGACAGGTATGCCGGTGCGCACCGCGACATCGGTCAGTCCGACGCTGGCGGCCTGACAGACGTAGTCGAAGTGCGGTGTGCCACCACGGATCACGACGCCGAGAGCGACCACGGCGTCATACAGCGGGGCGAGTCGCGCGCACGCGACCGGGAGTTCGAAGGTGCCGGGCACTCGGACCAGGTCGACCTGGGAGACGTCGCAGGCGGCGAGGCCGCGATGTGCGCCGTCGACCAGGCCGTCCATGACCTCGGTGTGCCAGGACGCGGCGACGATCGCCGCTCGCAAACCGGCGCCTGACACGACAGTGACCGGGGCTCCGTGGCCGCTCATGATGCCTCCATGACGTGGCCGAGTCGCACGGCCTTGGTGTGCAGGTAACCGGCGTTGCTCGGGGTCCGGCCGACCTCGAGCGGCTCGCGCTGCACGGTCAGACCAAGCTCTTGCAGCGCCGCCTCCTTCTTCGGATTGTTGGTCAGCAACCGCACCGATTCGATGCCAAGGTCGGTCAGAATCGCTGCGGCTGCGTCGAATTCGCGCGCATCGACGGGCAGCCCCAGCGCCGACTGTGCATCGACGGTGTCGAGCCCGCCGTCCTGCAGGGCATAGGCGCGCAGCTTGTCGATGAGGCCGACACCGCGGCCTTCGTGGCCGCCGAGATAGACGACGACCCCGCCTTCGAGGGCGACACGGCGCATCGACTCCTGCAGTTGGGGCCCGCAATCGCAGCGCTGGGAGCCGAAGACGTCGCCGGTCAGGCACTCGGAGTGCACTCGCACCAGTGGCGCGGCGCCGGTCGAAGGCGCGCCCGATGAGGCGATGCCCGCCGAGACCGCGCCGGGCGCGGTGCCGGCCGAGATGAGCGCGAGGTGTTCGGCGCCGGTGCGCCGGTCGAGGTATCCGTGCACGGTGAACTGCCCGCCCGCGGTCGGCAACGAGGTCACCGCGCGACGCTCGACACGGTCGTAGCGGCGGCGCCACTGCACCAGATCAGCGATCGTGACGACGGCCAAGGACTCCTGGTCCGCGAGATCGACTGCCTCGTCCAAGCGCATCATCGAACCGTCGTCGCGCACGAGTTCGACGATCGCGGCAACCTCCGGCAGTCCGGCGAGCCGGCACAGGTCGACTGCAGCCTCGGTGTGACCGCGGCGCTCGAACACCCCTCCGGGCTGCGCTCGCAGCGGAAACACGTGACCCGGCCTGATGAGATCGGTTGCCACAGACCGCGGATCAGCAAGCACTGCAATGGTGTTCGCACGCTCGGCCGCACTGATGCCGGTCGTGCTGCCGGAGCCCGCATCGACCGACACGGTGTATGCCGTCCCCTTGGGGTCCTGGTTGTCACGCACCATCGGCGGCAGGTCGAGCCGGTCCGCGACGGCGTCGGAGACCGGTGCGCAGATGACGCCGGAGCCGTGCCGCACAGCCCACCCGAGCCACTGACTGCTCAGCCCGGAACCGGCGATGATCAGATCGACTTCGTTCTCGCGGTCCGCGTCGTCGGCGACCAGCACCGGCCGCCCCGCGGCGATCTCGGCGATCGCCGTCTCGATCGTCGCCATCACGACGCCACCACCTGACCGGTGGGTTCACCGACCTGCTCGTGCTGCCGGGTGGCCCGCAGCCAGACCACGAATCCGTAGGCCACGAACGCCGCGTAGATCGCATACAGCGTGGCCGACGGGTAGTACTTGAAATAGATCAGCTCGGGCACACCGACGAGGTCTACAGCGAGCCAGGCCAGCCAGAAGTCGTTCCAGCCACGCGCCATCGCGAAGGTCGCGACCATCGATCCGACGAAGATCCACGCGTCGGCCCAGTAGTAGAAGTTCGGCGGATTCCAGCCCTCACCGATCAGCCGGAACAGCCACTGGCAGATGACGACAGCAACGACCCAGAACACCAGGTATGCCGTCCGCTCACGCGCGGTGGCCCATCGCGGCTGCACCGCCGGCGCGGAGCGACCGTGGCCGGCCCGGGTGCGCTGCCACAACCACCAGCCATAGATGGAGGTGAGGATGAAGAAGACCTGCCGGCCCGCCTGCCCGAACAGCACCTGACCACCGTGCGCGGTGAAGCCCACGGCGAAGAAGACCGTGAACAGCAGCGCGTTACCGATGATCCCGACCGGCCAGGCCCAGACCTTGCGTCGCATCCCGCCGACCGCCGAGGCCAAACCGAACAGGTTGCCGATGATCTCGCGCCAGGTGATGCCGTGGCCGGCAATGGTGATCGACGCGTCGTACATGCGGTCGAAGAAGTTCACACGCTCTCCTTGGTCATGGTGCTGGTGCCGACGAGTCGCTCGACATACTTGGCAAGGATGTCGACCTCGACGTTGAGGTTGTCGCCGATTCCCTTGATTCCCAGTGTGGTTGCCGCAAGTGTGGTCGGGATCAAACAGACGGTCACGGTGTCTTCGGTCACGCCCGCGACCGTCAGTGAGACACCGTCGAGGGTGATCGAACCCTTCTCCACGACGTATGCCGCCAGCTCCGGTGTCACCGCGGCGGTCACGCGCGTCCAGTGCTCCTGCTGCTCACGCTCCGCGATCGTGGCGACACCGTCGACGTGACCCTGGACGATGTGACCGCCGAACCGGCCACCGGCGGACATCGCCCGCTCGAGGTTGACGCGGTCTCCCTGCACCAACGAGCCCAGGCCACTGCGGTCGAGGCTCTCGGCCATCACGTCGACAGCGAAGGATTCGTGGTCGAACTCGGTCACGGTCAGGCAGACGCCGTTGACCGCGATCGACGCACCGAGCTCGGCATCCTGGACGACGAGTGCCGCACGGATCCGCAGTCGTGCCGAATCCGCTTGTCGTTGCAGCAGATCGACAGTTCCGAGCTCTTCGACTATGCCTGTGAACATCGTGGCCTCCGGTAGGTCAGTCGCACGTCGTCGCCCAGACGCCGCACGTCGTGCAGGTTCAGTTCGATCGCGTCGTCGATGGTGGTGACTCCGAGCGGCCCGACCGCGGACGCCCCGAACCCCAGAAGCTTCGCCGCGATGTAGGCGATCACCTCGTCGACCAGGTCCGTCTGCAGGAAGGCCGCGCCGACTGTGGGGCCACCCTCAAGCAGCACCCGCCGGATTCCCTTGTCGTGCAACGACTTCAGCACGATCGCAGGGTCTCGGGTCGGCAGGTGGAGGGTCGGCGCAGTTTCACCGAGCACCCGTGCCCCGGCGGGAATCTGTCGCTCACCCATCACGACGCGCAGCGGCTGTCGCGGTGATGCCACGCCGTCGTCGTCGCGGGCGGTCAGTTGTGGGTCGTCGGCGAGCACGGTGCCGGTGCCGACCAGCACCGCACCGACCTCGCTGCGCAGCCGATGCACGTCGGCGCGAGAGCGTGGGCCGGAAACCCACCGGCTGCTGCCGTCGGCCGCGGCACTACGGCCGTCGAGGGTGGCGGCGAATTTCCAGGTCACATATGGGCGTTCGTGCTGCGCAGCAAAGGTCCAATACGGGTTGAGCGCCGCTGCCTCTTCGGCCAGGACACCGCCTGTGACCTCGACCCCGGCGGCTCGAAGGACGTCTGCTCCCCCACGTGCCCGCAGGTCGGGGTCGGTCTGCGCGAAGACGACGCGCGAGACGGCAGCGTCGACCAGCGCGCGGGCGCACGGGCCCGTCCGCCCGGTGTGCGCGCACGGCTCGAGCGTCACGTATGCCGTGCCGCCTCGTGCCGCATCGCCGGCCTCGCGCAGCGCGACGACCTCGGCATGGGCCGTGCCCGCGCCGGCATGCCAGCCGCGGCCGACGACCTGGCCGTCGGGTGCCACCACGACACATCCGACGCGCGGATTGGGATCGACGATCGGCCCCCGGGCAGCGAGCACGAGCGCGTCGTGCACGTGGCGGGCATCATCGGGATGCGCTGCGATATCCGCTGCGGCGGTCATGTCACTCCTTCCGGGCCGGTCGGGCTCCGGGGGTGACGAGCGACAGCGCCGGGCCGCTCGACCAACTGGTCGGACGGACGCGTCGCCGCGCGAGATGCCGTCGCCGACACCTCGCCGTGCTGCCTCCCATCCGGACTTTCACCGTCGGTCCTGGAGTTCCACCAGGTCAACCGGCCGCCGAAACGACCGGGTCGCGGACTGTTACCGCCGGTTCGGAATTACACCGACCCCGGAGCACGTACCGCCAAGTATGCCACGCAGATTCCTCAGCCGTGACCGACGCACGACTGCGCCAAGGCGCGCAGTTCGTCGATGGCCGCGGCGGCATCGTCCGCGCCATACACGGCGGAGCCGGCGACAAAGACGTCCGCACCGGCGTCGGCGCACTGCTCGATGGTGTCCGCGGAGACCCCGCCGTCGACCTGCACCCAGATGCTGCCGCCGCGTCGCGCGACCGCTTCCCGCACCTGGCGAACCTTCGGCAACTGGTCGGTCATGAAGGACTGCCCGCCGAATCCCGGCTCGACCGTCATGACCAGCACCTGGTCGAGATGGTCGAGCAACTCTTCGTAGGGACCAAAGGCGGTGCCCGGCTTGAGCGCCATGCTCGCTCGCGCCCCGTGCGCGTGCAGATCGGCCGCGATGGCACGTGGGTCGCGCGCGGCCTCGACGTGGAAGGTCACGCTGGCGGCACCGGCCTCGGCATACTGCACAGCCCAGCGATCGGGGTCCTCGATCATCAGGTGGCAGTCCAGCGGGATCGGGCTGACCTTCGCCAGCGCCTCGACCACCGGCACGCCGATGGTCAGATTGGGCACGAAGTGCGCATCCATCACATCGACGTGCGCCCAGTCGGCGCCTGCGATCCGGCGCAGCTCGGACTCCAGGTTGGCGAAGTCGGCGGACAGGATGCTCGGTGCGATCTGTATGCCGTTCTCGGGCGCGCCGGTCATCGGTCGCCGCCCGCCTTGCGCAACAACGCGAAGAACATCGCGTCGGTGCCGTGCACATGCGGCCACAGCTGCACCGTCGGGCCGTCACCGAGATCGGTCACCTGCTGGCCCGCGGCGTCGCGGAACAACCCTCGCGCGTCCTCGGCCTGAACGTCGTCGCGGCGTTCGAGCACCGCGCGCACGACCTCGGTGGTCTCGGCCACGTGCGGGCTGCAGGTGGCGTAACCGACGAGGCCGCCAGGCTTGGCGGCGTCGAGCGCCGAGTTGAGCAGCTCGGTCTGCAGCGCGGTGAGAGTCGGTATGTCGCCGGGGTTGCGCCGCCAGCGCGCCTCCGGCCGGCGCCGCAGCGCACCCAGCCCGGTGCACGGAGCGTCGACGAGCACCCGGTCGTAGGTGTCCGGCTCCTCCGAACCGAGCTCCCGACCATCACCCGTGCCGACCATGACCTCGATGCCGGCATCGATAGCCGCGGCCATCGTGCGCCGGACGAGTTCGGTGCGGTGCTCGCTGACCTCGTTGGCGAAGAGCACGGCGTCCTGTCCGGCAGCCAGCGTCGCCAGCAGGGCGGCCTTCCCGCCCGGACCGGCACACAGGTCCAGCCACTCCTCGTGACCGGCACCGGATCCGTCCGCTGCCGCGAACGCCAGTGCCAGCAACTGCGAGCCTTCGTCCTGCACGGCCGCGCGGGTCTGCCGGATGGCCGGGATGTCGGCCGGATCGCCATGGCCGAGCGTGGCGCCGACCGGCGACAGTTTGGACGCCTCGGCGCCGGCGTCGACGAGCTCGGCGACGCTCGCGAGGCCGGGGCGGGCGACCAGCGACACCTTCGGCGGTGCGTTGTCCGCCGCGAGCAGGGCGATGAGCGCAGCGTCGAGGTGCTCGTCATCGGCGGCGCCGCCGGCCAGCAGCGAGCCGCGCAGCGCGCGGACGATCCACAACGGGTGCGAGTGCTCGACCGCGAGGGCGTCGAGGTGGTCGCGTCCGCCGGTGACCTCGGCGATCCACTCCGCCCTGGTGCGCTCGGTGATCCGGCGCAGGACGGCGTTGACGAAGCCGGAGGCCCCGGTGCCGTTGACCTCACGGGCGAGCGCGACCGTCTCGGAGGCCGCAGCGTGGGGTGGCACCCGCATCCCGAGGATCTGGTGTGCGCCCAGGCGGAGGGTGTCGAGCACGGGAGGGTCGATCTGACTGGCGGGCCGGCCGGCGGCGAACTCGATGACGGCGTCATACAGCCCGCGCATCCGGATCGCGCCGTAGGTCAGTTCGGTGGCGAAGGCAGCGTCACGACCGTCGACACCGTTGTGGCGCAACGCTTTCGGCAACTCGAGGTTGGCATATGCGCCCTCGGCCACCCGACGTGAGACCTCCCAGGCGGTCTTGCGTGCCGGGTCGCCGCCCCGGCGACGGTCCGCCGGTCTGAGCGCCGTGCGGTCACGGCCGCCCGTGCGACGCACCTCGGGTCGCTGACGCCCCTTGGCGTCGCGGTATCGGGAGTCGTCGTCCCTGCGGGGTCGATCCTCGCTGCTGCTCATCCGAGGCGTTCCTTCGTGTCGATCCGGCTGCCGCGGGCCCAGTCTGCCGCCTGCATGAGTTTCTTGCCGTGTGCCTGCACCTCGCCCAACGGCAACGCAGTGCTGCCGGTGCCGACGAGGACGACCTTCTTGGCGACGTGCAACTCACCCGGTGCCAAGTGGACGTCGGCGAATTCGGCGGAAGGTGTTGCCGCTGCCGGTGGCCCGACACGTAACCGCTCGCCGCGAAATGTGGTCCATGCACCAGGTGCCGGTGTGCACCCGCGGATCTGCCGATCGACTGCGAATGCCGGGTGGTGCCAGTTGATTTCGGCGTCGGCTGTGGTGATCTTCGGAGCCGTCGAGACGTTCTCGGGCGGCTGGGCGACCGGCGTGATCGAACCGTCGGCGAGTCCGTCGACCGATGCCAGCAACAGTCCCGCACCCGCCTGCGCCAGCCGGGTCAGCAACTCGCCGCTGGTGTCGCGGGGACGGATCGCCTCGGTCATGGTGCCGAGCACTGCCCCGGTGTCCATGCCCTCGTCGAGCAGGAAGGTCGTCGCACCGGTCACCTCGTCGCCGTGGATCACGGCGTGCTGCACCGGTGCGGCGCCGCGCCACGCCGGCAACAGCGAGAAGTGCAGGTTCACCCAGCCCATGGTCGGTATGTCGAGCGCCGCGCGTGGGATCAGTGATCCGTAGGCGACGACCGGGCAGACATCCGGAGCAAGTTCGCGCAACTGGTCGTGGAAGTCGGAGTCCTTCGCCGAAGCCGGTGTCAGCACCGGCACCCCGAGCTCCCCGGCGAGCACCTTGACCGGTGAGGGTTGCAGGGTGCGACCGCGGCCGGCGCGCGCGTCGGGTCGGGTGACCACCGCTACCAGGTCGTGCCCGGAGTCGGCGAAGGCCCGCAGCGACGGGACAGCCGCAGCAGGAGTGCCGGCAAAGACGATGCGCATCTGCTCAACCTTGCCAGGTCGGGTTGGCATGGGGACTGTCGCGCACGATGGGGCCGGGCAGACCGGCCCATTCGGCGTCGCGGATCATCTTGAGGGCCAGCTTGCGCTGCTCCCGATCCAGCCGGTCGATGAACAGGATGCCGTCCAGATGGTCGGTCTCGTGCTGGATGCAGCGCGCGAGCAACTCGGTGCCTTCGACGACGAGCGGCTCGCCATACATGTCGCACCCGCGGGCGACCGCACGCAAGGCGCGCGGGGTGGGCACGACGATGTCCGGGATCGACAGACAACCCTCGTCGCCGACCTGCTGCTCGTCGGAGAGCGTGAGTTGCGGGTTCACCAGGTGGCCGAGTTGCCCGTCGACGTAATACGTGAACACGCGCAGGCCCACACCGAGCTGCGGGGCGGCGAGGCCGGCCCCGGGCGCGTGCATCATCGTGTCGGTGAGGTCCTTCACCAGCGAGCGCAGCTCACGGTCGAAGACGGTCACCTCTGCAGCCGGGGTGCGCAGCACCGGGTCGCCGAACAGCCGGATCGGGGTCACTGACATGGCGTGTTCCTCAATTCGCAGCAACCGGGAGTCCACGCACCAGCAGGTCCGCGCGCAACTCATCGGGTGTGGTGAAGGCGATCGCGTCGAGCCCGGCCATCGTTGCCGCGTGCACATTGGCGAGGTTGTCGTCGATGAAGATGCAGTCGTCGAGGCCGCCGATGTGACGGATGCGCTCCTCCAGCACCTCGAAGATCTCCGGGTCCGGCTTGGCGACACCCTCCTCACCGGACACGATGATGTCCTCGAAGGCCTCCAGGAAGTCGAAGCGGTCCAGTGCCACCGGGAAGGTCTCTTCTGCCCAGTTGGTCAAGGCGAACAGCGGCACGTCGGCTGCCTTGAGTTCGTGCAGCAGAGCCACGGTCCCGTCGATCTGGCCACGCAACGAGGCCTCGAAATGCGTTCGATAAGAACGAATCTCGGCCTCGTAATGCGGGTGGGTCGCGATTGCCGCGGCTTCACCGTCGGCAAAGGTGCGCCCCGAATCCTGCGCGAGATTCCAGCCGGCGAAGTCGAAGTCGGCGAGAAACGCCTCGGCGCGCTGCATGCCGACGCCGGCTGCGATGGCCGGCAACGGATCCCATGCGATGAGCACATTGCCCAGATCGAAGACCACCGCGTCGACCGGAGCCGGTGCGAAGTCGTCTGAATCCGCGCCCGACGGCGATTCGTCAGTGGCCGGATGAGGGGACGACGAGGCCGGTGCGGTCGCGTCGGATGACAGCGGATTCACGGACAGGACAGTATCCAGCGCTCACAGCAGCGCACCGCTCGGGTCGACCCGGACGCTGAGGGTTCCGGGCAGTTTGCGTGCACTACGCCCGGCGCGTGCCACCGCGATCGCCCTGGCCAGCCGCGACCCCTGCCGCAGGGGGGCCCGCAGCAGCAGTCGCGCGGTGTCGGTCGTGTCCCCCTGCAGCGGGCCCAGTCGCTCCACCGGTCCGTCGTCGGCCAGATCGAGGTCGACCGCATCGGCAAAGGCGGTCACATCACCGATGGTGCCGCCCACGACGGCCACGAATTCGGCTGGGGGCAGACGCAACTCGACTCGTTCGCGCGACTCGCGCTCGGCAAACCAGACCGGCGACCACCGCACCAGCGCCTGCACGGCGGGTTGCGGCGCCCCGGGTGCGACGCCGCAGAGCACGACCCGTCCGCCGGCGTCGGCATCACGGGTGAGCGCGGCACCCGCGAGCCAGCGGCGCACAGCCTCCTCCCCCGCGTCGAGCGAGGGCCGATCCAGCAGCGCCCATGCGTCGAGCAGCAAGGTCGCGCAATAGCCTTGCGAAGCAACGGGTTCGGCGCCCGGGGTCGCGATCACCAGGGCCGGTGACGCGTCGACACTCGCGACGATCTCGCCGGCCCCCGAACGCACCACCGGCACACCCGGAAAGGCCCTGCCGAGTTCTTCCGCCGTGCGGCGTGCACCGACGACCGACGCCCGCAGGCGCGTCTGACCGCATTCGTCGCACGTCCACCGCGCCGCTGCCCGGCCGCACCACCGGCATACGGGAGGTGCCTGCGGCGCGCTCAAGCCCAGCGGACCGTGACACTCACCGCAACGGGCCGGTGCCCGGCAGGTGCCGCATCGCAACGTCGGCAGATAGCCGCGACGGGGCACCTGCACCAGCACCGGGCCGGAGCGCAATGCTTCGTGAGCGGCGGTCCACGCCGCCGGCGGGAGGTGGGCGTGCGCGGCGGCACCGAAGCGTTCGACGTCGACCTCGTCACCGGTGACGAGGACCTGTGGGACCTCGCCACGTCGCACCGCACGCTGCACCGTCTGGACCCACCCGCCGTCGACCCACTGCTGCACCGTCACTGTCCGGGCGAAACCGCCCACCAGCAGCGCGGCCGACTCGATCCTGGCTCGGCATCGCAAGACCTCGCGCACGTGCGGGTATGGCGATCGAGGTTCGCAGTGCAGGTCGTCGCCGTCATCCCACCAGGCGACCAGGCCCAGATCGCGCACCGGAGCCCAGGCGGCCGCTCGGGTGCCCACCACGCAGCGGACGTGTCCGCGCAGCACCTTCAACCACGCGGTGTAGCGCGCCTGCGGACCCTGCTCCGCGGTGAGGCGGACGTGCTGGTCCGGCCCGAGGTGCTCGCGCAGCGCGGCTTCGACCCGATCCAGATCGCGATGATCCGGCACGACGATCAGGACGCCGCGCCCAGCGCTCAGCGTCGAGGCGGCCGCCTGCGCCAGTGCCGCCGGCCAGTCCACGGCAGGGTCGGTGGTCGGCGCAGCGACCCAGGAGGCGGCCGGACCACCACCCGCCGCGAGTCTGGCGAGGAAGGCCGGTCCGGCTGAATACCGTTGCCAGGCGCCATTTACGGTCGGCTCCGGCGGCTGCCACTCCGGTCCGGTGTGCGCATCCAGCGCACGCTCGGCGGCGGCATGACGTGGGGGGACGGCCAACCGCAGCACATCGGACAACACGCCCGCGTAGTGATCTGCGACCTGCCGCGCCGCGGTCAGCACCGCCGGTGTCAGGACCGGCTCCGGGCTGACCACCCGGCGTAACGGCGTGAGTTTTCCGGCGTGCTCGGCCTCGTCGACGCGAGCAACGACATACCCGCTGACGTCCTTGCCCGCGAAGCGCACCTTGACCCGGACACCCGGCTGGGCGGTCTCGTCGAGCTCGTGCGGCACCGAATACTCGAACGGCCGGTCCAGGTGCGCCAGCCCGACATCGAGCACGACCCTGGCGACCGGCTGCGCGGGCCCAGGTGGCGGACCGGATGGCGTGGCCGGCGCAGGACGGCTGACCGCGGTGTGCAACAACTGCAGTTGCTCGGCGTTGGCCGAGTGCGGCAGTTCCTGGGTCACGGCTGCCAACGTAGGCGATGGCGGGGACAGCCCGTCTGGGACGTCCCCGCCATCGCGTCGATGTGCGGCAAGACCGCGTCAGCCGCGCACGGCCTTCTGCAGTGCCTCGACCTTGTCGGTGCGCTCCCAGGTGAAGGCGTTCTCGACGCCCTCCGCGCGGGTACGGCCGAAGTGACCGTAGGCCGCGGTGGGCTTGTAGATCGGACGCAGCAGGTCGAGTTCCTCGACAATGGCCGCCGGGCGCAGGTCGAAGACCGCACTGATCGCGTCCTGGATCTTGTCCAGGGGCACCGTCTCGGTGCCGAAGGTCTCGACATACAACCCGACCGGCTGGGCCTTGCCGATCGCGTAGGCAACCTGCACCTCGCAGCGACGGGCCAGACCCGCGGCGACGATGTTCTTGGCAACCCAGCGGGTGGCGTATGCCGCGGAGCGGTCCACCTTCGACGGGTCCTTGCCGGAGAACGCGCCACCGCCGTGACGAGCCATGCCGCCATACGTGTCGACGATGATCTTGCGACCGGTCAGGCCGGCGTCGCCCATCGGGCCGCCGATGACGAACTTGCCGGTCGGGTTGATCAGCCGGCGGTAGTCGGAGGTGTCGAGGGGGTTGCCGGTCGCGGCGAGTTCCTCGAGCACGGGTGTGATGACGTGGGTGACGATGTCGGGCTCGAGCATCGCCTCCAGCGAGATGTTGTCGGCATGCTGCGTCGACAGCACGACGGTGTCGAGCTTGACGGCCTTGTCGCCTTCGTAGGCGATCGTGACCTGGGTCTTGCCGTCGGGCCGCAGGTAGGCCAGCTGGCCGCTCTTGCGGACGCTGGTCAGCCGCTCGGACAGGCGGTGCGCCAGGAAGATCGGCAACGGCATCAGCTCGGCGGTGTCGTCGCAGGCGTAGCCGAACATCAGGCCCTGGTCACCGGCACCCTGGCTGTCGCGCAGGTCGGTGCCGCCCTCGGCGCGGTGCTCGTGGGCGGTGTCGACACCCTGGGCAATGTCCTGCGACTGCTCACCGATCGAGATCGAGACGCCACACGACTCGCCGTCGAAGCCCTTGAGAGACGAGTCGTAACCCACGTCGACGATGGTCTGACGCACCAGTTTGGCGATCGGCACGTAGCTGTCGGTGGTGACCTCACCGGCGACATGCACCAAGCCGGTGGTGACCATCGTCTCGACCGCGACCCGCGACTTCGGGTCGTCCCGAAGCATCGCGTCCAGGATCGAATCGCTGATCTGATCGCAGATCTTGTCCGGGTGACCTTCTGTCACGGACTCGGAGGTGAAAAGACGTGCCACGGTGAGCGTGCTCCTTCGGTGTGCAGCGGCTGCTGGCTGGAGACCGGGGTTTGCCCGGCCGTCCCGGATTCTAGATGGACGTGAGTTCGTGCTGTATGGCGTCCCACACCGCCGCGGCCAAGGTCACCTTGTCCGCAGGCCCGATGGGTTCGTCGGGGCCTCCGTCACGACGCAGGATGCGGATGACGGCGTCGTCCTGACCAAACGTCAGGCCCGGCCCGACCTCGTTGACGACCTGCAGATCACTGCCCTTGCGGGCGAACTTCGCGCGCGCGTGATCCATCACGCTGGCGCTCGCGTCGCCGGTCTCGGCGGCGAAACTCACGATCAGGGGGGATCGACTTTCGCCGCGCCCGGCGACCAGACCCCTGACGATGTCGGGGTTCTCGACCAGGTCGAGGTGCAGACCCGGTGTGCTGTCGGACTTCTTGATCTTGTGATCGGCATAGCTGGCCGGCCGGAAGTCGGCGGGGGCTGCGGCCATGACGACGACATCGGCACCGGCCGCGGCGGCCATCACCGCCTGTTGCAGATCACGGGTGGTCTCGACAGCGACGACCTCGACGCCGGACGGTGCGGGCAGCGAGACGTTGGCACTGATCAAGGTGACCTGAGCGCCACGATCCCGCGCGACACGGGCCAGGGCGTAACCCTGCTTGCCGCTGGACCGGTTGCCCAGATAGCGCACCGGATCGATCGGCTCACGGGTGCCGCCTGCGGACACCACCACGTGCAATCCGGTGAGCGCTCCTTCGGCCGCAGTTCCGCCTGCGACGACGCTCTCACAGAAGGCAGCGATGTCCTCGGGCTCAGGCAGCCGCCCGGGGCCGCTGTCGGCTCCGGTGAGCCGGCCCGAGGCGGGGTCGATGACGTGCACGCCGCGAGCGCGCAAGGTCGCGACGTTGGCAGTCGTCGCCGGGTGCTGCCACATCTCGGTGTGCATCGCAGGCGCCAGCACCACTGGGCAGCGGGCCGTCAGCAGCACATTGCTGAGCAGATCGTCGGCCAGACCGTGCGCGGCGCGCGCGAGCAGGTCCGCGGTCGCGGGTGCGACCACCACCAGATCGGCCTGCTGGCCCAGGCGCACGTGCGGCACCTGCTCGACGGAGGTCCACACCTGCGTCGAGACCGGCTTGCCGGACAGTGCCGCCCACGTGGGGGCTCCGACGAATTCCAGGGCCGCGGCCGTGGGTACGACGGTGACGTCGTGACCCGCCTCGGTGAACAGGCGCAACAGCGAGCACGCCTTGTATGCCGCGATGCCGCCGCTGACGCCCAGAACGATCCGCATCGGGAGTGTCCGACCCGCGAAGGCGGGTGTCAGGCCTCGACCTTCTCGATGGACAGCAGACCCTCGTTGATCTCGCGCAATGCCACCGACAGCGGCTTGTCGTTGACCTGGCTGTCGACCAGTGGACCGACATACTCCAGCAGGCCTTCGGTCAGCTGCGAGTAGTAGGCGTTGATCTGCCGGGCCCGCTTGGCGCCGTAGATGACCAGCGCGTACTTGGAGTCGGCGACCTGCAGCAGGTCGTCGATCGGCGGGTTGGTGATGCCCTCGGGGGCAGCCTTGGTGCCAGACACGAAGAATTCTCGTTTCGTCGGTGGTGGTTGTTTCAGCGCTTGACGCACACGTGTTGCTGCATCAAGTGTACGAGTTCCTGCGCAGCGCGCTGCACGTCGTCGTTGACGATGGTGTGATCGAACTCCGACTTGGCCGCGAGTTCGCGGCGTGCGGTGGCCAGTCTGGTCTCGCGTTCGGCCTCGCTCTCGGTGCCGCGGCCGACCAGGCGTCGCACGAGTTCGTCCCAGCTGGGCGGCGCCAGGAAGACGAAGTAGGCATCCGGCATACGTTCGCGGACCTGACGGGCACCCTGCAGATCGATCTCCAGCAGCGGCAGACGGCCCTCCTGCGCTGCCGCGAGCACCGGTCCGCGCGGTGTGCCGTAGCTCGCCCGCCCGTGGACCACCGCGTGCTCGAGGAACTCCCCCTGGCGGACGAGTTCGTCGAACTTCGGCTGGGTGACGAAGTGGTAGTGCTTTCCGTCGATCTCGCCGGGCCGTGGATGCCGGGTGGTCATCGACACCGACAGCCACACCTCGGGGTAGTGCTCGCGGATGTATGCCGAAACCGTGCCCTTGCCCACGGCGGTCGGACCCGCCAGCACGACCAGAGGTGCACAGCGCCCGGATGCGTCCTGCTGCTGCTCGCTCACGCGTCCTTGTCCTGCTCGAAACGCTCCAGCAGCGCAGCCGCCTGGTTGGCGCCGAGACCTCGCACGCGCCGCGTCTCGGCGATGCCGATCTCGGCCATGATCTGGCGGGCGCGGACCCGTCCGATACCCGGCATCGCTTCGAGCAGGGCCGACACCTTCATCTTTCCCACGACGTCGTTGTCGCGGCCCTCGTCGATGACCGATCGCAGCGAACCCTGCGCGTACTTGAGGCGGTTCTTGACCTCAGCGCGCTCGCGTCGGGCGGCAGCGGCCTTCGCCAGCGCCTCCGCCCGTTGCTCGGGGGTCAGTTGCGGTAGGGCCACGGGAAATCTCCTGTGCGGGTGCTCGTCGGATGAGGTACGCGGGTGCCGCTGCCGGCTCTGTCCGCTCCCCCGCGAACCTAGCGACTGGTCGCGCGCCGTGGCAACGCGGGCATGCGTGCCCGAAGGTCGAGCGCACCGGATCACGCGATCACCCGCGCAGCGCGGCGGCCTCGTCCTGCGCCTGTCGCAGGGCTACCCGCAGCGAACGTATGTCGGGGCCCTGCTGCAGGACGGCGCGGGACGTGGCCAGGAGAACCTGTCCGGCTGCCGCACCGAAACCACGCGTGACATCGGCCACCGTCGCACCCTGTGCCCCGAAACCGGGCGCGAGCAACGGAGCCGCGGATGCCGCGAGATCATCCGCGAGGCCCAGCTCCGCGATGTCGCCGCCCACGGTCGCGCCGACCACCAGACCGACGTCTCCGAGCACACCCGCATCGACCGCCGCGGCATTTGCCCGGGTCGTCCGGGCAATCACCTCGCCTGCGACGGTCGTGTCGTGCCAGGTCGCGTGCTGCACACCAGCGCCCTCCGGGTTCGAGGTCATCGCCAGGACGAACACACCACGTCCGGTACTCCGGGCCAGCTCCAGCGCGGGGTCCAGGGAACCGAAGCCGAGATAGGGACTGACGGTCACTGCGTCGGCCCTCAGCGGGGAGCCGTCGGAGAGGTAGGCCTCGGCATACGCGCCCATGGTCGACCCGATGTCACCGCGCTTGACGTCGAGGAGGCTGACGGTGCCGGCCTCCCGCAGCCCGGCCAGCACCTCTTCGAGCACCGCGACTCCGGCAGACCCGAAACGTTCGAAGAACGCCGATTGCGGCTTGACCGCAGCAGCGTGCCCCGCGAACGCCTCGAGCGCGGTCAGGCTGAACCGGCGCAACCCCTCGACGGTGTCCGGCAGGCCCCACGCCTCCAGCAGGGCGCGATGCGGGTCGATGCCGACGCAGACGGGCCCTTGGTGCGACATCGCGGCACCAAGCCGGATTCCGAACGGTGACATGATGATCGGTCCTTCCTTGCGGTCATCCGAGGTCGGGTCTGGCCGCACTGCGGCCGGAAGCTGCGGACCGGCGCCACTTCTGCCGGTCAGGACTCGCCACCCACCTCACGGACCCGGCCGAACAGGTCGAGTTCGCGGGCGTGCTCCTGCAGTGGCTTGACGTTGACCGGTCCGGACAGTTGCGCCTCGATGCCCTGCACCGCCGCGGCCAGTTGCTGGACCGTCGTGATGATCGGGCGATCCATGCTCGTCGTCGCGGCGCGGATCGCGTAGCCGTCGGCCCGGGCACCCGACCCGGACGGGGTGTTGACCACCATCGCCACGTCACCGGCGAGGATCCGGTCGACCACGGTCGGTTCACCGGCGTCGCCCCGGCCCGCGCTGTGCTTGCGGACGACTTCGGCGCGGATCCCGTTGCGGCGCAACACATCTGCAGTGCCGGCAGTCGCCAGGATGCTGAACCCGAGATCGGCCAGGCGCTTCATCGGGAAGATCATCGCGCGCTTGTCACGGTTGGCCACCGACACGAAGATCGTGCCCTCGCGCGGCAACCCGGTCACCGACCCGAGCTGGCTCTTGGCGAAGGCAGCGCCGAAGTCGGCGTCGATACCCATCACCTCACCGGTCGAGCGCATCTCCGGGCCGAGCAGACTGTCGACGACCTGCCCCTCGCGGGTCAGGAAGCGCTTGAACGGCAACACGGCCTCCTTGACCGCGATCGCGGCGTCGGTCGGCATCGACCCCCCGTCGACGTGCCGGGGCAGCAGGCCCTCGTCACGCAGCTGCGCGATCGAGGAACCGAGCATGACGCGCGCGGCAGCCTTGGCCAGCGGCACACCGGTCGCCTTGGCGACGAAGGGCACTGTCCGGCTGGCGCGTGGGTTGGCCTCAAGGACATAGAGCACGTCGTGGGCCAGAGCGAACTGCACATTGATCAGGCCGCGCACACCAACGCCCTCGGCGAGCTTCAGCGTGGACTCGCGGACGCGCTCGATCTCCTCAGCGCCAAGGGTGACCGGTGGCAGGGTGCAGGCCGAGTCGCCGGAGTGGATCCCGGCCTCCTCGATGTGCTCCATGATCCCGCCGAGGTACATCTCGGTGCCGTCATACAACGCGTCGACATCGATCTCGATCGCGTCGTCGAGGAACCGGTCGACCAGCACCGGATGCTCGTTCGACACCTGCGTGGCCCGGTCGACATAGGCGGTCAGCGTCGCGTCGTCGTAGACGATCTCCATGCCGCGGCCACCGAGCACGTATGACGGGCGCACCAGCACCGGGTAGCCGATCTCGGCGGCGACAGCAACAGCTTCGTCCGAGCTGTATGCCGTGCCGTGGCGTGGCGCGGGCAGCTCTGCCTCGGCCAGCACGCGCCCGAAGGCGCCACGGTCCTCGGCGAGGTCGATCGCCTCCGGCGACGTGCCGACGATCGGCACACCCTCGTCCTTGAGCGCCCGTGCCAGCCCCAGCGGGGTCTGTCCGCCGAGCTGCACGATGACACCAGCGATCGGGCCGGCGCTCCGCTCGGCGTGCACGACCTCGAGCACGTCTTCAAGGGTGAGCGGCTCGAAGTACAGCCGGCTGGAGGTGTCGTAGTCGGTGGAGACCGTCTCGGGGTTGCAGTTGACCATCACCGTGTCGAAACCCTTGTCGCGCAACGCGAACGACGCGTGGACGCAGGAGTAGTCGAACTCGACGCCCTGGCCGATGCGGTTGGGCCCGGAGCCCAGGATCAACACTGCCGGGCGCTCGCGCGGCTCGATCTCGGTCTGCTCGTCATAGCTGGAGTAGTAGTACGGCGTCTTCGCGGCGAACTCGGCCGCGCAGGTGTCGACGGTCTTGTAGACCGGCCGCACACCGAGGGCGTGACGCACACCGCGCACGACCGCCTCCGGCATACCGGTGATCTCGCCGATCTGGGCGTCGGAGAAGCCGTGCCGTTTGGCGGTGCGCAACAGGTCAGGCGTCAGCTGTTCGGCATCCTTCAGCAGCCGCGCGACTGTGTTGATCAGCTCGATCTGGTCGAGGAACCACGGGTCGATCTTGGTGGCCTCGTGGACCTCTTCGACGCTGAGGCCGGAGCGAAGTGCCTGCTGCACCAACAGGATCCGGCCGTCGGTCGGGGTCCTGGCCTGGTCCAGCAGGGCCCGACCCATCTCCTTGGAGGGGTTGTTGTCGGGGTTCCAGTGGAAGGCCGCACCCGAACGCTCCATCGACCGCAGCGCCTTCTGCAGGGCCTCGGTGAAGTTGCGGCCGATCGACATCGCCTCGCCGACGGACTTCATCGTCGTGGTGAGGGTCGGGTCGGCCGCGGGGAACTTCTCGAATGCGAACCGCGGCACCTTGACCACGACGTAGTCCAGGGTCGGCTCGAAACTGGCCGGCGTCTCGCGGGTGATGTCGTTGGGCACTTCGTCCAGGGTGTAACCGATCGCCATCTTCGCCGCGATCTTGGCGATCGGGAAGCCGGTGGCCTTCGAGGCGAGAGCGCTCGACCGGGAGACACGAGGATTCATCTCGATGACGATGATGCGACCGTCGGCGGGATTCACCGCGAACTGGATGTTGCAGCCGCCGGTGTCGACGCCGACCTCACGGATGATGGCGATGCCGATGTCACGCAGCCGTTGATACTCACGATCGGTCAGCGTCAGTGCCGGCGCGACGGTGATCGAGTCACCGGTGTGCACACCCATGGGGTCGAGGTTCTCGATGGAGCACACGACCACGACGTTGTCGGCATGGTCACGCATCACCTCGAGTTCGTACTCCTTCCAGCCGAGAATGGACTCCTCCAGGAGCACCTCGGTGGTCGGGCTGGCCTGCAGACCGGCACCGGCAATGCGGCGCAGATCCTTCTCGTCATAGGCGAAGCCGGAGCCGAGGCCACCCATGGTGAACGACGGGCGCACCACCAACGGGTAGCCCAGTTCGGTTGCTGCTGCGAGACATTCGTCCATCGTGTGGCAGATCAGCGACTTCGCCGACTCGGCACCGCAGCGGGCGACCACACCCTTGAACCGCTCGCGGTCCTCGCCCAACTGGATTGCCTCGACGTTTGCTCCGATGAGTGGGCAGTTGTACTTCTCGAGCACGCCGGCATCGTGCAACGCGATCGCCGTGTTGAGAGCTGTCTGACCACCGAGCGTCGCAAGCACCGCATCCGGGCGCTCCCTGGCGATGATCGCCTCGACCACGTCCGGCGTGATCGGCTCGACATACGTCGCGTCCGCGAACTCCGGGTCGGTCATGATCGTCGCGGGGTTGGAGTTCACCAGAATCACCCGCAGACCCTCTTCGCGCAGCACCCGGCACGCCTGTGTGCCCGAGTAGTCGAACTCGCAGGCCTGGCCGATGACGATCGGGCCGGAACCGATGACGAGGACGCTCTTGAGGTCGGTGTTCTTCGGCATCAGCGGTTGGCCTCCATCAGCTCAACGAAGCGGTCGAAAAGGTAGGCGGCGTCGTGCGGGCCGGCCGCTGCCTCCGGGTGGTACTGCACCGAATATGCAGGGATGTCAAGGCATTCCAGGCCCTCGACGACGTTGTCGTTGAGTCCGATGTGGGACACGCGCACGCGCCCGTATGCCGCATCCGCCGGCGCCTGCACCTCACCCTCCAGTGGGGCGTCGACGGCGAACCCGTGGTTGTGTGCCGTGATCTCGACCTTGCCGGTGCGGCGGTCGAGCACCGGCTGGTTGATGCCTCGATGGCCGTACTTCAGCTTGTAGGTGCCGAAACCCAGCGCCCGGCCGAGCAACTGGTTGCCGAAACAGATGCCGAAGAACGGGATTCGCACGTCGAGCACCTCGCGCAGCAGCCTGACCTGGCTGGCTGTCGAGGGGTCGCCAGGGCCGTTGGAGAAGAACACACCGTCGGCACCGGTTGCGCGGATGTCCGCCAGAGTGGCTGTCGCGGGCAGCACGTGCACCTCGACACCGCGCAACGCGAGGCTGTGCGGAGTGGCGGCCTTGATGCCGAGATCGATTGCGGCCACGGTGAATCGGCGCTCCCCGACAGCGGGCACGACATACACCTCGGGCGTCGAGACCTGCGAGGCGAGCTCGGCACCTGCCATCACCGGCTGGTCCTGCACCCGCTGCACCAGGTCACCGGTCACGAGCTCGTCGCCGGAGAAGATCCCGACGCGCATCGCACCTCGCTCGCGCAGGTGACGGGTCAGCGCGCGGGTGTCGATGCCGCAGATCCCGACGATGCCCTGCTCCTGCAGGTCGTCCTCAAGGGTGCGCACCGAGCGCCAGTTCGACGGCCGGAGGGCAGGATCACGGACGACGTAGCCGCTCACCCAGATGCGCCGCGACTCCGAATCCCCATCATTGACACCGGTGTTGCCGACGTGCGGCGCGGTCATCACGACCACCTGACGGTGGTAACTCGGGTCGGTCAAGGTCTCCTGGTATCCGGTCATGCCGGTGGAGAAGACGGCCTCGCCATATGTCTCGCCGACGGCGCCGTAGGCCAATCCGTCGAACGTGGTTCCGTCCTCCAGCACCAGCGTCGCGGACGCGCGCCCGGTCAGCGGATCGAGTGCAGACGTCATACCTGAACCTCCTGGTCGAGCAATGTCGGTCGGCCGCGCAGGAAGGTGGCGTGCACCTGTCCGCGCAGCGTCTCGCCGTGCCATGGGTTGTTGCGGGAGAGGGAATGCGACCGCCCGGCATCCACCGTGACGATGGCGGCTGGATCCACGAGCGTGAGATTCGCGGGCTCACCGACCGCGAGCGGGCGGCCGTGCCCGGCGAGCCCGGCGATGCGTGCAGGTGTCGCGGACATCGCCGCGGCGACCTGAGCCCAGGTCATGAGACCCTCGTGCACCATCACGGTGGCGACGACCTGCAGGGCTTGTTCGAGTCCGAGCATGCCGAAGGCCGCCTCGGCGAAAGCGTGCTGCTTGTCATGTCGCGCATGCGGTGCATGGTCGGTGGCGACTGCGTCAATAGTGCCGTCTGCCAACGCCTTTCGCAGCTCGATGACGTCCTCCTGTGGACGAAGCGGCGGGTTGACCTTGAAGGTCGGGTCGTATGTCGCGAGGCGCTCCGTCGTCAGCAGCAGGTGGTGCGGGGTCACCTCGGCTGTGACCGCGATGCCCTGCGCCTTCGCCCAGCGCAGCACCTCGACCGAGCCCGCGGTCGACACGTGCGCGACGTGAACCCTTGAGTTGGTGTGCCGCGCGAGCATCACGTCGCGCGCGACGATGACTTCTTCGGCAACACCGGGCCAGCCGGGTAGACCGAGCCGGCCGGACAACTCGCCCTCGTGGCAGCAGGCGTTGCCGTCGGCCAGTCGCGGGTCCTGGGAGTGCTGAGAGATCACGCCACCGAAGGCCTTGATGTATTCCAGGGCCCGGCGCATGAGGCGCGCATCGTGCACGCAACGGCCGTCGTCGGAGAACACGCGCACCCTGGCGCGCGAGCGCGCCATCAGGCCTAGCTCGGCAAGCTCTTCTCCCCCAAGCGATTTGGTGACAGCGCCGACCGGTTGCACGTCGACGAGTCCGCATCGCCGACCGAGGTCGAGAATCCGCTCGGCGGCCTCGGCGGTGTCGGTCACCGGATTGGTGTTGGCCATCGCCAGCACCGCTGTGAAGCCACCGGCCGCGGCAGCCGCGGAACCGGTCGCGATCGTCTCGGCGTCCTCTCGCCCAGGCTCGCGAAGGTGAGTGTGCAGGTCGACGAGGCCGGGAAGAGCGACGAGTCCGTCGGCGTCGACGACAACGGCGTCCTTGGCCGTGATCGAACCGGCTCGGGTGATGACGCCGTCCTGCACCAGCAGGTCGCCTGCCCCTGCTCCGGCCAGGTCCGCGCCCTTGATCAGGTATGTCGCTGCCATCGCGTCGGAGGCGCCTTTCGCGTTGGTGTTGTCGGTCATTCGCTGCCACCGAGCAGGTGGTAAAGCACGCTCATCCGCACCGCCACGCCCGCCGACACCTGGTCAAGGATCAGCGACTGGGCGCTGTCTGCGGCGTCGGCGGTGATCTCGAGGCCGCGGTTCATCGGGCCGGGGTGGCAGATCACCGCATGTGGCGCAAGGCGGGCCAGTCGCTCGCGGGTCAGGCCGTAGCCGACCGTGTATTCGCGGGGCGTGGGGAAGAATCCCCCCGACATACGCTCCTTCTGCACCCGCAGCATCATTACCGCGTCGGCATCGGGCAGGACCTCGTCGAGGTCGTATGACGTGGCGAAACCCTCGGCCGCGGCCCACGCCCCGACCCCGCTGGGCATCAGCGTCGGCGGGGCTACGAGGGTCACCCGGGCGCCGAGGGTCCGCAGCAGGATCAGGTTGCTGCGCACGACACGAGAGTGGGTCAGGTCGCCGACGATCGCGACATGCCGACCGTCGAGGTCGCCCAACCGCGTCTGCATCGTGTAGGCGTCCAGCAGCGCCTGGGTCGGATGCTCGTGCGTGCCGTCACCGGCGTTGACGACCATGGCGTCGACCCACTGCGTGACCTGCTGGGGAGCGCCGCTCGCGTGGTGGCGGATCACCAGGCCGTCGATACCCATCGCGGCGACCGTCATGACGGTGTCGCGCAGCGACTCGCCCTTGCTGACCGAGGAGCCCTTGGCCGAGACGTTGATGACGTCGGCGGACAGCCACTTGCCGGCGATCTCGAAGCTGGAGCGTGTGCGGGTGGAGTCTTCGAAGAACAGGTTGACCACCGTGCGGCCACGCAGGGCGGGAAGCTTCTTGACCTCGCGGTGCTGCACGTCGTGCATCGCTGTCGCGGTCTCGAGCAACTGGAGTGCGTCGTCGCGGCTGAGGTCAGCCGCGGACAGCAGATGCCTCATGCCTGCTCCCCCGTTTCGTGATCGTCGGCGCCTCCGGCGATGCGCACCTGGTCGACACCTCCGTCGTGCTCGACCAGACGCACGGCCACCCGCTCGGCCTTGGCTGTGGGGAGGTTCTTGCCGACGTGATCGGCGCGGATCGGCAACTCGCGGTGGCCCCGGTCCACCAGAACCGCCAGGCGCACGGCCCGTGGCCTGCCCAGATCGCCGAGGGCGTCCAGCGCCGCGCGGACGGTGCGGCCGGAGTAGAGCACGTCGTCGACCAGCACCACGATCTTGTCGTCGATCCCGTCGGTCGGGATCCGGGTCGCCGCCGCGGCTCGCACCGGCTGCCGGCGCAGGTCGTCGCGGTACATCGTCACGTCGAGTGAACCGACCGGCACCTGGGTGCCTTCGATCTGCGCGAGAAGTGCCACGAGCCGGTCGGCGAGGACGTTGCCGCGGGTGGGGATTCCCAACACGACCAGATCGTCGGTGCCCTTGTTGTGCTCGACGATCTCGTGGGCGATACGCCGCAGCGCTCGGGAGATGTCAGTGCTGGAAAGGACTGTCCGCCCCAGCGGCTGTGCCTGCTGCGGGCTGTGCTGCAAGTCAGGACGCGTCATGCGTCGTAGACCTCCTTCGCCGCCTCACGGGACGGATCGTTAAAGGATGTCGAACGTCTGCGATAGTACTCCGCCCGGCGGTCGCCGCCGAACCGTGTCCACGCCGGCGCCTCGACGCGAGACACGCTTCCTAGCGGCACCCCAACGTTGACCTGGCAGACGGTGTCGTTACCCGCGGTCTGCCCGCACCCCCACGTCGACCTGGCAAACGATGTCGTTACACGCGCCCCACAACGACATCTGGTGCCAGGTCGACCACGTCCGGCCGCCAAAACTGCCAGGTCAACCCGGGCCGCGGCAAGAAAACCCCCGCTCCGCAGCCGGGCGGACCTCGCGGACGCTCGCCGAGTCAGGCGAGTGTCGCCTTGACCGACGCCAGCCGGTTGAGCAGACCCCCCACAAACCGCGGGGAGTTGTCCGTCGACAGCGCCGACGCGAGGCCGACCGCCTCGGTGATGACGACCGCGTCGTCGACATCGTCGTTGTAGACGAGCTCCCACGTGGCCACCCGCAACAGCGCACGGTCCACGGCGGGCATGCGCTCCGGCGGCCAGTCCTTGCTGTACGTCGTCAGCGCCTCGTTGATCGAACGCCAGTTGTCGACGACGCCGCGCACGATCTCGACGGTGTAACGCGGCAGCGGCGTCTGGGTGGTCGGCGCGACCAGGCGCGCCTCGAGCAACTCGGCGGCGTTCTCACCGCGCTGCTCTGCCTCGAACAGCAACTCCAGCGCCTTCTTGCGCGCCTTGCTGCGAGCAGGCAGCTTCGACAGGTCCGCGCTGGTGCTGCTGATCAGCTCGGTCTCACCGTCGCCGCCGGGGGCGGGTGTCATCGTCAGTTGACCCGGCCGAGGTAGGAACCGTCGCGGGTGTCGACCTTGACCTTGGTGCCGGTCTCCAGGAACAGCGGGACGGCGATCTCGGCGCCGGTCTGCAACGTCGCCGGCTTGGTGCCGCCGGTGGAGCGGTCACCCTGCAGGCCCGGCTCGGTGTGCGTGATCTCGAGCACGACCGAGGTGGGCAGCTCGACATACAGCACGGTGCCGTCGTGGGTGGCGACGATGGCTTCCTGGTTCTCCAGCATGAAGTCCGCGGCGCGGCCGACGGTGCCCTCGGGGATGTTGATCTGGTCGTAGGTCTTGGTGTCCATGAACACGAAATCCGTGCCGTCCTTGTACAGGAACTGCATGTCGGAGCGGTCGACGTTGGCGGTCTCGACCTTGACGCCCGCGTTGAAGGTCTTGTCGACGACCTTGCCGGACAGGACGTTCTTGAGCTTCGTGCGCACGAACGCCGGCCCCTTGCCGGGCTTGACGTGCTGGAACTCCACCACAGACCACAGCTGGCCCTCGATGTTCAGCACCAGGCCATTCTTCAGATCGTTCGTGCTAGCCACGCTTGGTCCTTTGCGTTCTGTATGACGGTCCGCCGCCGCGCCGAATGCTTTCGGGCAGGTCGCAGTCCCGTGAGTCGAAGGGGAATCGCCTCAGTCTACCGGCTGCGGCGACGTCCCCGATCCCGCCGTGCCAGTCCCGACCTGTATGGCGACAGCCTCGAAGGCCTCGTACAACTGCGCCGGCAGCGGGCCTTCCAGCCGGTCGGTCTGCCCGATGCCGGTCAGCACCACGAAACGCAGCATCGCGCCGCGCGTCTTCTTGTCGCGCATCATCGCGGTCGTCAGCGCGCCCCACCGCGCCTGCGGGTCGTCGTCGAAGCGGTACTCCGTCGGCAGTCCGAGGCTGCTCAACACCGAGCGGTGCCAGGCGACCAGCGCCTCATCGATCAGCCCGGCCCGGTGGGCGAGTTCGGCGACGAAGACCATCCCGACGGCGACCGCGTCACCGTGCCGCCACCCGTAGTGCTCGACCTGCTCGATCGCGTGCGCGAAGGTGTGCCCGTAGTTGAGAATCTCGCGCAGCGAGGCCTCCCGCAGATCCGCGGCGACCACATCGGCCTTGACCTGCACCGCGCGCGCGACGAGTTCGGGCAGCACGTCGCCGTCGATGTCGAGCGCGGCCCCGGGATCGGCAACCAGTTCCAGAATCCGCGGGTCCCGGATGAAGCCGCATTTGACGACTTCCGCCATACCGGCGACGAGGTCGGCACGCGGCAACGTGCGCAGCAACGACAGATCGCACACCACGACGGCCGGCGGGTGGAACGCGCCCACCAGGTTCTTGCCCTCAAGGGTGTTGATGCCCGTCTTGCCGCCCACCGCCGCGTCGACCATGCCGAGCAGGGTCGTCGGCACCTGCACCACCGGCACGCCGCGCAGCCAGGTGGCCGCCACGAAGCCACCGAGATCGGTGGTGGCACCTCCACCGATCGCCACGACGACGTCGGTGCGGGTGAAGCCCTCCTGACCCAGCCGTGCCCACAGGTCGGCCGCAACGGCGGCCGTCTTGGCCTCTTCCGCGTCGGGCAGTGCGACCGACGTCGGATGCAATCCCCGGTGTGCCAGCTCCCCGGTCAGCGCGTCCGCGACGGACTGCAGGGCCGGCGCGTGCACGATCAGCACCCGCAGCGCGCCTTCGGGGATGCGATCGGCGACCGATGTGACGACGCCTCGGCCGATGACGACGTCATACTGCCCGGCGACGTCAATCACCTTGAGATCGCTCACGATTCGCGCACCAGCCCGATGACGTCGGCGACAACATCGGCCACGGTGCGACCGGCGGTGTCGACGGTCCAGGTCGCCAGGCGTTCGTAGGTCGCGCGCCGCTCGCCCATCAGCCGGGTCCACGTCGCGCGCGGGTTGACCGCGAGCAGCGGTCGATTGCCGTCGAACCCGACACGGCCGGCGGCGTCCGCGATAGCGACGCTGAGGAAGACGACCGGCTGTCCGTCGAGCAGGTCCGCCGTCGACGGCGTCATCGGAGCCCCTCCACCCACGGCGACCACGCCGGGCTGTTGCAGCGAGCGTGCGACCGCGTCGGCTTCGAGCGCCCGGAAGACGGCTTCACCCTGCTCGACGAAGATCTCCGAGATCGTCACGCCCTGCTCGGACTCGATGAGGTCGTCGGAGTCGGTGAACGGCAGGTCCAGTCGCCGCGCGACCTCGCGCCCGACGGTCGACTTGCCGGCACCGGGCGGGCCGATCAGCACCACGGTGGGTATGTCGACACTCATCGCATCAGCTCCGGGATCGCCGCGAGGTATCCGGCCACGTTGCGCCGAGTCTCCCCCACACTGTCGCCGCCGAACTTCTCCAGCACCGCCTCGGCCAGCACCAGGGCCACCATCGCCTCCGCGACGACACCTGCCGCCGGCACGGCGCAGACATCCGACCGCTGATGTATGGCGGTGGCCTCCTCGCCACTTGCGACGTCGATCGTGCGCAGTGCCCGCGGCACCGTCGAGATCGGCTTCATCGCCGCGCGCACGCGCAACACCTCACCGGTCGACATGCCGCCCTCGGTGCCCCCGGCCCGGTTGGTCTCACGGCGGACCCGCCCGTCGGTGCGCACGATCTCGTCGTGCGCGGCCGACCCGCGTCGCGCGGCAGTCCGGAAGCCGTCGCCGACCTCGACGCCCTTGATCGCCTGGATCCCCATGAGCGCTCCAGCGAGCCGCGCGTCGAGGCGGCGGTCGCCGTGCACGTGGGAGCCGAGACCCGGGGGCACGTCATACGCCAGCACCTCGACAACACCACCGAGGGTGTCGCCGTCGGCCTTGGCCAGATCGACCTGCTCGGTCATCGCCGCGGCGGACGCAGGGTCGAGGCAACGCACCGGGTTCGCGTCGAGTGCGGCCACATCGTCGGGGGTCGGCAGCGGGGCGTCGTCAGGGCAGCCGGCGGAGCCGATGGCGACCGTGTGCGACACGACCCGGACGCCGAGGGTCTGCTGCAGAAACGCCGAGGCGACCGCACCCAGTGCGACACGCGCCGCGGTCTCACGTGCCGACGCGCGCTCGAGGATCGGCCGCGCCTCGGTGAAGCCGTACTTCTGCATCCCGACCAGGTCGGCGTGGCCGGGCCGCGGACGGGTGAGCGGACGGTTGCGCGCGAGTTCCTTGGGGGCGCCGACGTCGTCAGCGCCCTGCAGCGCCTCCCGCGACACCGGCTCCGGGCTCATGACGGTCTCCCATTTCGCCCATTCGGTGTTGCCGACGGTGATCGCGATGGGTGAGCCGAGGGTGGAGCCGTGGCGCACCCCGCCGACGAAGGACACGGCGTCCTTCTCGAAGGACATCCGGGCGCCGCGCCCGTAGCCCAGCCGGCGCCGCGCCAGCGCGGCGGCGAGATCATCCGCGGTGATCTGGACTCCGGCTGGCAGTCCTTCCATCACCGCCGTCAGTTGCGGGCCATGGGATTCACCTGCGGTCAACCAGCGAAGCATGGCCCGAATCCTGCCACGTCCGCATCGGCGCCCGGCTGGATGTCCAAACCGGCAGCACAAGGCCCGCCCGGCTCGAACCCGTCAGGCGACCGCCGCGCGGCCCACCTGCTGCATCACGGCTAGCGGAGCGGTCCGGCCCGTCATCTGCTCGACCTGCGCGGCCGCCTGGTGGATCAGCATCTCGATACCCGGCACGACCGTCATCCGGTATGCCGCAGCCACCCTCGCGAGAGCGGTGGGCCAGCCGGCATACACCACGTCGAGCAGCACCCCGCCGCGCATGTCCGCCCGGGCGGCCAGCCGTGACATCGCCTCGGCGAGACCGTCGGCAGCCCCGGACGGTGTGGTGTTGATCAGCAGTTCGGCATCCGCGCAGTCTGCTGCGGCGTCGTCCATCCGCACCGTCTGCACCGCCATGCCGTGGTCGCGTGCCTGCGCAATGGTCGACGGTCGCGGCTGGTCGCGCACCACCAACTCGACCTCGCGCACACCGAGGTCGGCAATCGCAGCCAGTGCCGAGCGCGCCGTCGCTCCGGACCCGACGATCACCGCGCGCCGCACACCTCCGGTGACGATGCCCGCGTCGACCAGCGCCTGCCGCACACCCACCACATCGGTGTTGTCACCGCGCCAGCCGTCCCGGGTCCGGATCAACGTGTTGACGGCTCCGGTGCGGCGAGCGACGTCGGTGGAGTTGCTCGCCACCAGCAGCGCCCGCTCCTTCAGCGGCATCGTCAGCGACAGCCCGGCCCACGTCGGGCCGAGACCGGCAACCAACTCCGGCAGGCCCGACACGTCGCATTCGTGCGCCTCGTAGGACCAGTCCTGCAGACCGAGCGCCTCGTATGCCGCCCGGTGCAGCGCCGGCGACAGCGAATGCCGGATCGGCTTGCCGAGCACGGCGGCCCGGTGCCGCACCGGCGTCAGCACTTGCCCGGGTTCGCCTGGCACCAGGCGTGGAACTGATTCTCGTTCTGCTGTTGCTCGGGGTAGGTGTCGGCGAAAAGCGTCTCGCCCGTGGCCAGGTTCACCGTCACGAAATACAGCCAGCTGCCCGCGGCAGGGTGCAGCGCGGCGTTGATCGCTGCCACACCGGGGTTATCGATCGGGCCGGGCGGCAGTCCCTTGACCAGGTAGGTGTTGTACGGGCTGGTGCTCGCACGTTCTTGGTTGGTGGTCGTGACGGTGCCGCGCTTCTGCTCGGCGAAGTGGATCGTCGAGTCGAACTGCAACGGCATGCCCTGCGCGACACGGTTGTAGATCACCCGCGCCACCTTCGGGCCGTCGGAACCCAGCTTTGACTCCGCCTGCACGAGCGACGCCACCGTGATCACCTGGCGCAACTGCGAGGCCGGTATGCCAAGCGCGGCATACTCCGCCTTGCCCTGGTTGACCATGGTCTGCAGTTGCTCTTGAGCAGTCGCACCGGTCGGGAAGTTGTACGTCGAGGGAAACAGGAAGCCTTCCATGTCACCCTTCGCCGCCGCCGGCAGCCCCAACGAGGCGGCAGTGACCTTCTGGTAGTTCGCCAGCGGCACGCCGGTGCTCTTCGACAACAACGCGAAGATCTCGTTGTCCCACAGACCCTCGGGAATCGTGGTGCCGGTGCTGACGAATGACGCCGGGTTGAGCATCAGGTTGAGCGCAGCCTGCGAGCTCATGTGCTCTCGCAGCTTGTAGGTGCCCGGCTGGATCGAGGTGAACTGCTGGTTGCCGTCGGCGACCGACAAAAAGGTGCTGGCCGACTTCACCACGCCGGCCGCGACAAGATTGGCTGCGATCTGAGCGCCTGAATCGCCTTGGTTCACCGTGAAGTTCACACTTCCGGTGCCGTTGCCGGTGTAGTCGCCGCCACTGGAGCTGCTGCTGCCGAAGTGCGGCAGACCAACTTTGGTGACCGCGAAGCCCAGACCGCCCAGCACCAGAGCGAGGGCGAGCACCAAAAACAGGCACGAACGCCCGGCCCGACGCCGCGCGTGCGGGTCCTCGTCGTACCCGGCAGCATCCATCGGGTGGTCGTCCTCGTGGTCGGTGTGATCAGGAACCAGATCCGCGACTCCGCCATAGACGACGTCGTCCTCGCCGCGCCGGCCTGTGGGCGCCTGCTCCTCGCGCAGACTACGCCGCGTCGGGATGTATGTCGTTTCGTCCTCGCTGGTGTCCGGCTCCGCACGCGCAGCGCGAACGGACGCTGCGGCAGGAACGGTCACGCGTTGCTCGGCCAGAACCGGGGGCGCGACCGTCGGATAGGGAGTCGTGCGGCGCTGTTCGGAGCGGGTGGTCGGCGCTGTGACCGGGACCGGCGCGGTCACCGGCCGACTCCGGTATGGCGACGTTCGCGTTCGCTCGGCAGCTGTCTGATCGGAGACTGGCTGCTCGGTGACCGGCTGCGTCGCGGGCGGAGGCGACGCGGACTGCTGCTCCTGGTCGAAGGGCGCGTCGGACGAGGATGCCGCAAGACGCGCCGCGCGTTCGCGCCGTTCGCGCCGGGTCATCAGCGGCTCGTTGCCGTCCTCAGCGCCGTTGCCTGCCGGAGGCGGGGTGTTCATCGGAGACCTTCCACGGACCTGTTGTTCTTTCGACGCGGTTTACGTCCCCCCAGAAGCACTCCGGCAGGGTTCCCCGAAACCCGCTCCGAGTCAAGCGCGACCTGGAGGATCAGCACGGCCGCCTGTTGGTCGATGTGCGCCCTGCTGCGTTTGCTGGACACTCCAGCTTCGCGCATCGCGCGGTGGGCGTCGACGGTCGTCATACGTTCGTCCACCAGACGCACCGGCACCGCGGGCGACTGTTTGGCGAACTCCCCCGCCCACCGGCGGGCCGCCTGCGCGGCGGCATGCTCGTGCCCGTCCAGCGACAGCGGCAGACCCACGACGACCTCGATCGCCTCGCGTTCGGCCGCCTCCTGCACCACCTGACGTATGTCGGAGTCGTCCGCCGCACGTGTGAGCGTGGCGACCGGGGTGGCGATCAAGCCGTCGGGGTCACACGCCGCGAGGCCGACGCGGACACTGCCCACGTCGACCCCGAGACGAACTCCGCTCCTCACCTGTCGGCGACCTTCTCGCCGATGGTGCGCTGCACCTCGGTCAGTGCGTCGGCGATCTTCGTGCTGTCGCTGCCGCCGCCCTGAGCCAGGTCCGGTTTACCGCCGCCTCCGCCGCCGAGGACGCCGGCGGCGACTTTCACCAGGTCACCGGCGCGGACACCGCGATCGCGCGCCGCCGCGTTGGTGGCGATCACCACGACCGGGCGCTCCTTGGCCACGCCTGCTACGGCGACCACCGATGGCGCACCCTCGCCCAGCCGCGACCGCAGGTCGGTCACCAGCCCGCGGATCTCGTCGGCACCCAGCTGACCGGCGTCGTGCCCGAGGTAACGCACGCCGTGCACCTCGGTCGCACTGCCGACCAACGCACCCGCCGAGGCGAGCAGCTGCTGCTGCCGCAGGCGGGCGATCTCACGCTCGGCCTCCTTGACCCGGCCCAGCAGGTCGTTGATACGTTCGGGCAGTTCCTGTGGCTGCACCTTCACCAGGCCGGACAACTCGCTGACGATCGCGCGCTCCCGCGCCAGATAGCGCAACGCTTCCATGCCGACGAAGGCCTCGACACGGCGCACACCCGAGCCGACCGACGACTCACCGGTCACCGTCAGCGCGCCCACCTGCGAGGAGTGCGCGACATGCGTGCCACCGCACAACTCGCGCGACCAAGGACCGCCGATCTCGATGACGCGCACCTGCTCGTCATACGTCTCGCCGAACAGTGCCAGCGCGCCCCACTCGCGCGCTTCGGGCAAGGTCATGTACTGCGAGCTGACCGGAAGGTCTTGTCGCACAGCGAGATTGGCGACCTCCTCGATCTCCGAACGGGTGGCCGCGGACAGCGCGGAGTTCCACGCGAAGTCGAGCCGCAGATAACCGGGCTTGTTGTAGGAGCCGCTCTGCAGCGCCGACGGGCCGAGCACCTGCCGCAGCGCAGCGTGGATCACGTGGGTGCCCGAGTGAGCCTGGCAGGCGCTGATCCGCCAGTCCGGGTCGACCTGGGCCCGCACCTGGTCACCGACCTGGACGCCACCCTCGGCGACCTCGACTGTGTGCACCACCAGGCCCTTCACCGGTCGCTGCACGTCGACGACGCGCAGGCTGCCCGACGGCGTCGTGATGACGCCCTCGTCGGCGATCTGGCCACCGGATTCGGCGTAGAACGTCGTGCGGTCCAGCACCACCTGGCCGACCTGACCGGGTGCAAGCTCCTGCACTCGCGCACCGTCGACCACGAGGCCACGCACCACACCTTCGGTCGAAAGCGCTTGATACGCCTGCCAATCGGTGGCGCCGAGCTCGCGCAACTCCTTCCAGACCTCGGTGTCGGCGTGGCCGGACTTCTTGGCCTTCGCATCCGCCTTGGCGCGCTGACGCTGCTCGTCCATCAACCGGCGGAATCCGTCACGGTCGACCTCGACGCCCTGCTCGGCCGCCATCTCCAGGGTCAGGTCGATCGGGAATCCGTAGGTGTCGTGCAGTTGGAAGGCCTCGCCACCGGGCAGCACCGCCGCCCGGGTCCCGCCGAGCGAGGCCGCGGACTGCTTGGCCTTGGTGACCGCGGTGTCCAGAATCGTGGTGCCGGCCGCGAGCGTTCGCCGGAAGGCATCCTCCTCGCCATACGCGATCTGGGTGATGCGGGCGAAGTCGGTCTCGAGTTCGGGGTACGACGCCTTCATCCGCTCCATGCTCACCGGCAGCAGCTCGGGCAGCGCGTGGTCCTCGAAGCCCAACAGGCGCATCGCGCGGACCGCACGTCGCAACATCCGGCGCAGTACGTAGCCGCGGCCCTCGTTGCCGGGCGTGACGCCATCGCCGATTAGCATCAGCGACGAGCGCACGTGGTCGGCCACCACGCGCAGATGCACGTCATCGGGGTGGCTCGATCCCGCCGAGTGACCCGACCGCTCGCCATACGTCTTGCCGGTCAGTTCGGCCGCCTTGGCCAGCACCGGGTAGACCTCGTCGATCTCGTAGAGGTTGTCCTTGCCCTGCAGCACGCTGGCGATGCGCTCCAGACCCATGCCGGTGTCGATGTTGCGGGTCGGCAGTGACCCGGCGATGTCGAAGTCGGCCTTGCTGCGCACCGCCGACAATTCGTCCTGCATGAAGACGAGATTCCAGATCTCCATGTATCTGTCCTCGTCGACTGCGGGGCCTCCGGTCTGGCCGTACTCCTCGCCGCGGTCGATGAAGATCTCCGAGCTGGGGCCACCGGGCCCCGGCACGCCCATGGACCAGTAGTTGTCGTTCTCGTCGCGCCGGGTGATCCGCTGCTCGGGAATACCGATCTTGTCGCGCCACAGGGAGAACGCCTCGTCGTCGTCCTTGAAGACCGTCGGCCACAGCTTCTCGGGATCCAGGCCGTAACCGCCCTCGCCCTGCGGGCTCGTCAGCAACCCCCAGGCCAGGTCGATGGCTTCTTCCTTGAAGTAGTCGCCGAAGCTGAAGTTGCCGTTCATCTGGAAGAACGTGCCGTGCCGCGAGGTCTTGCCGACCTCCTCGATGTCACCGGTGCGCACGCACTTCTGCACGCTGGTGGCGCGCTTCCACGGCGGCGTCTGCTGCCCCAGCATGTACGGCTTCATCGGCACCATGCCGGCGTTGACGAACAACAGGTTCGGGTCGTCGTAGATCAGCGGCGCGGACGGCACCACCGTGTGTTCGTGCTGCTCGAAATAGGCCAGCCACCGTCGGCGGATCTCAGCGGTTTCCATCATCAGTTCCTTTACACATCAAAGCTTTTCGTCGCCCACGTCGGGGCAGGGCACAGCAACCAGGCGGGGCTCAGCGGCCCTCGATAGCTCGCGCGTCGTCGGCGCGTTCGCCCGGCAGCGTCAGGTGTGTGTCCACCGCCAGCGCCTGACGTAGTTGCGACTCACGCTGTGCCATTCCGGTCTGTATGTCGCGCACGAATCCGCCGGCGCTCCTGCGAACAGGCCGGCTGGCCCCGACCGCGGCGACGGCCGCGCCGGTGGCGACCAGTGCCCACTTCACGAGCCGCTCCGTGTGCCGGGGCGACGCGCTGCGACGGCGGAGCGAACGCCATACGAGAACGCCGCGACCTTGATCAACGGGCGCCCCACCGTCGCCGCGGTCACCGAGGTGAGCGCGCTCACATTGGTCGACATTGTGGCGACATTGCTGGAGATGGTGTCCAGCCGGGCGATCTGCTGGTTGGTCGCGGACACGGTCTCGGTGACCTCACGCAGCAGCACGACGGTCTCGTCGGTGATCTCGCGGACTCCGGCGCGCGACTCGTCGAGCACTTTGCCGGCCTTGCCGATCATGGAGCCCATGCGCAGCACAAGGACAGCGAACGCCAATGCGGCGATCACTCCAGCTATGTCTCCGAGCGAGACGCTCATCTGCGGCCCTGTTCCATCGCGCCGGTCAGCCTACCGTCCCCTGCTGACCTGCTCGTTGACGCTGGTCCGGCCCCAGCGCGTCAGCCGACCCGGCCGAGACAGCCCGATCAAGGTCGGCCTGCGCTGCAGCGCGGCCACGATGGCGTTCGGTTGCTGAGCGACGATCGGTGTATGCCGATGCCCGCCCTCCCGAAGAACCGGGCGGGCGGGCATCGACATCATGCGGGGTCGGACTGGATCAGGCGGTGACGGATCCCGACTCGACGACGAGGTCGGCCTTGACCTCGGGGAAGTGGCAGGCGATGGTGTGCTCCGGCTTGCCGCGCTCGGCCTCCAGGACCGGTTCCTCCAGCGCGCAGACCTCCTGTGCCTTCCAGCACCGGGTGCGGAATCGGCAGCCGCTCGGCGGGTCGATCGGGCTCGGCACATCGCCGGTCAGGCGGATGCGCTCGGTCGGGATCGCGCCGCGCACGACGTTGAGGTCCGGAGCCGCCGACAGCAGAGCCTGGGTGTACGGGTGCTGTGGCTTCTCGTAGATGTCGACCCGGTCCCCGAGTTCGACGACCTTGCCGAGGTACATCACCGCGATCCGGTCGCAGAAATGCCGGACGATTCCCAGGTCGTGGGCGATGAAGACGAACGAGATGCCCAACTCACGCCGGAGCTTGTTCATCAGGTTCATCACCTGCGCCTGGATCGACACGTCGAGCGCCGACACCGGCTCGTCGGCGACGATCACCTTGGGCTCGACCGCCAGCGCGCGGGCGATGCCGATGCGCTGGCGTTGACCACCGGAAAACTCGTTCGGGTAGCGGTTCACGTGCTCGGGGTTGAGGCCGACAAGATCCAGGAGCTCCTGAACCCGCGCCTTGACCTGCTTCTTGGGCACGATGTCGTGGATCTCCAGGGCTGCGCCGATGATGTTGAGCACCGTGAAGCGCGGGTTCAGCGAGCCATAGGGGTCCTGGAAGATCAGCTGCAGATCGCGTCGCAGCGGCCGCAGCTGCTTCTCCTTGAGCTTGGCGATGTCGGTGCCCTGGAAGTTGATCGTGCCCGACGTGGGCTCTATCAACCGGGTCACCAGCCGGCCGGTCGTGGTTTTGCCACAGCCGGACTCACCCACGAGACCGAGGGTCTCCCCTGCCGCCAGATCGAAGCTGACTCCGTCCACCGCACGGGTCTGCAGCGTCTTGGGGAAGAGTCCGGAGTACTCCTTGACCGGGAAGTGCTTGACCAGGTCGTGCACCTCCAGCAGCATCTCGCCGCGGGGACCGTTCGAAGGATGCACGATGGTCTCGGCGGCGACGGCCTCACCGTCTGCCGCATGCCTCGGCTGCGCCGAGGAGTCTTCTGCGTTGATGTCGGTCATTGCATCACTCCAGGTTGGGTGCGACCTCGGTCGCGAAGATCTGGGCCGGGTCGGGCAGGAAACACCGCGAGAGACGCCCCGGTTCGCCTGGCACCTCGATGAACTCGGGCAGATCCCGGGCACACTTGCCACCGCCGACGCGCTCCTTGAAGTCGCAGCGTGGGTGGAACGAGCATCCCGACGGCAGGTGGACCAGGCTGGGCGGTGAACCCTGGATCGGCTTGAGGTCGCTGCCGACATCCGCGGTCAGGGAGGGCACCGAGCTGAGCAGACCCCAGGTGTAGGGATGCCGTGGATTGGCCAGCACCTGTTGAGCGGTGCCGAACTCGACGCTGCGGCCGCCATACATCACCATGACATGGTCGGCGACCTCCGCAACGACCGCCAAGTCGTGGGTGATCATGATGATCGCCGACCCGAACTCGCGCTGCAGGTCGTTCATCAGGTCGAGGATCTGCGCCTGCACCGTCACGTCGAGAGCCGTCGTGGGCTCGTCCGCGATGAGCAGCTTCGGGTCGTTGACGAGCCCGAGCGCGATCATGGCGCGCTGGCGCATACCGCCGGAGAACTCGAAGGGGTACTGCTTGGCCCGCCGTGCCGGGTTGGGGATGCCGACCCGGTCGAGCATCTCGACAGCCCGCTTGGCGGCCACGCTCTTCGACACCTTGTGGTGCGCGCGGTAGGCCTCGGTGATCTGCGCGCCGACCTTCTTGAACGGGTGCAGCGAAGACTGCGGATCCTGGAAGATCATCGCCACGGTCTCGCTGCGCAGATCGCGGAAGGTGTTGGCGGACGCACCGACGAGCTCTTTGCCATCGAGGCGGATCGAGCCGCTGATGCGAGCCTTCTTGGTGTCGTGCAGACCCATGACGGCCATCGACGACACACTCTTGCCGGAGCCGGACTCACCGACGATGGCGAGCGTCTGGCCGGCCTTGACCTGGTATGACACGCCGTTCACGGCGTGCACCAGACCGTCGGCTGTCGGAAACTCGACCTTGAGATCTTCGACCTCGAGGACGACCTGCGCGTTGGGGTCCAGGGGCGGACGACGTGCGTCCCCAGCGTTCACTGACTGCTCAACTCCTGCGGTGTCGGTCATGACAGGGTCACCGTCGGGTCGACCACGGCATACATCATGTCGACGATGAGATTACCGAGCACGATGAAGACAGCACCCACGAGCACGGTCCCGGCCATCACGGGCAGATCCGACTGCGTGAGGCTGTTGATGCTGAGCTTGCCCATGCCCAGCACGTTGAAGACCTGTTCGGTGAAGATCGAGCCGGACAGCTGCCCGGCCAGGTCGATGCCGATGAGGGTGAGGAAGGGCGCGATCGCGGCACGCAGGGCGTGCAGGACGATGACCCGCAACTCACCGACACCCTTGGACCGCGCTGTGCGGACGTAGTCCGCCGAGAGGGTGTTGATCATGAAGGCCCGCACATAGCGCACGTAGGCAAGCGCGTTGAACACCCCGAAGATCACCCAGATCGAGAAGAAGCCGGTGAACCACTGCCACGGGCCTTGGGTGATCGGGTTGTACTGCACCGCTGGCAGCACTCCCCAGATGAGCACGAGGTAGAGATTCAGGACAAGTGCCCACACGTAATACGGGATCGCGCCGACCACCTGTGAGACCCCGACCACAAATCTGTCGATCGGGGACCCCCGTTTCGTCGCCGCAATGACCCCGAGCAGCAATCCGAGCGGGATGAAGACCACGGCTCCGCCCACCACGATCGAGATCGTGACCGGCAGCACCTGGCCCACCATCGTGGTCACCGACTGACTCTGCACGAAGGACCAGCCGAGGCAGGGCGCGGTGCACCGCTGGGAGACGCCGCCGCTGCTGATGTCGCGGCCGACGACGAGGCCCTCCACGTAGGTGCCGAACTGGTCGATGATCGGCTTGTCGAGGCCCATCTGGTGATCCAGCGCCTTGACGATCGACTTCGTGCAGTGCGTGGTGCACTGCTGGTAGGCCGGGTTGCCACCTGCACCCGAGAAGAACAGCGAGAACGTCAGCACGATGGTCGCGAAGACCACGCTCAGTGCCAACAGCAGGCGGCGAAGGATGTAAACGATCAACGGAGGGCTCCTCGTGCGATCACGATGATGGGGCGGCGCAGCGGGGGAATCGAATTCCCCCGCTGCGCCTGGTGGTGATGCGTCAGCCGACCCAGAGGTCGGTCATCACGGGCATACCGACGACCAGCGCGTCCTGCACTCCGTGGACCTGGTCACCGAAGGTGAAGTTGGCCAACGCGTAGTTGTCCGGCAGCGCGGGCAGGTAGTCGGTCATCAGCGTCTGGTCCAGCGCGGCCCACTTCGGTGCAGCCTGGGCGATCGGCAGCGCCTGGTACTGCGCGATCTCGGCGCTGATGGCCGGGTTCGAGAACTCGCCCACCGACAGACCGTTGGTGATGCCCTTCCCGTTGAACAGCGGCGGGTAGACCGCGTCACCGGTCGGCCAGTCGTAGCACCAACCGGGGGTGCCCTGCAGCATGTTCACCGGTGCGGACGAGTTGGCGATGTCGGTCTCGTAGACCTGACTGCTGACACCGATGTCCTGCACCTGGAAGCCGGCTGCCTCAAGACCAGCCTTCTGGGCCTGGTTCGCTTTGATGCCGTTGGGCTGGTTGTTGATGTAGTAGTACGACAACTTGTAGTTGCTGTCACCGGCCGCAGCCAGCATCGCCTTGGCCTTGGCCGGGTCACCGTTCCCTTGACCGATTGCGCCGTTCACCGGCGGGTAGGCCTTGAAACCGGGCAGCGACAGCGGACCGTAGGTCGTGGCCGGCTGGAAGGACAGCGGGCTGACGCTGCCTGCCTTGCGGATCTGGTTGTACGGCCAGGCGATGGCGATCGCCTTGCGGACCGCGAACGGGATCTTGCGGGTGTCCATGTTGTCGTAGTACACACAGCCGGTGGGGCCGTCGACGAACTGGTCCTTCTTGGCACCCTCGACCTCCGTGACCAACGACGAGTCGATCGGCGCGATGTTCACCGTCGTGGCGCCGACGCCGCTGTTGGCGAGGATCCGCTGCTGCGACGTCAGCGGGGTCACCGAGAAGTTGATGTCAATCTGGTTGGGGTACTGGTGGCGTACCGGGTCGGTGCTCGGGTTCCAGTACGGGTTCTTGACCAGCACCATCTTCGACCCGATGGTGTACGACTTGACCATGTAGGGGCCGGTCGTGACCGGGTGCTGCTGGTAGGTCGCCTTGGTGTCCGATGCCTTGGGGATCGGCGAGACCTCCGGGAAGCTCATGAAGTAGGGCAGCGAGGGCCACTTCTTGGTCAGGTGGAAGACCACCGTGTTGGTGCCTGTCGCGGTGACACCGGGGAAGTTGGCGTTCGGCTGGTCGAAGGGACCCTTGTAGGTCGAGCCGCCCTGCAGATACTCCATCTGGTACTGCGTGCCGTTCTTGGCGACGCTGTCGACGGCGAAGGAGCGCTTCACCGCGTAGACCACGTCGGCCGCGGTGACCGGCTGGCCGTTGGAGAACTTCAGGCCGGACTTCAGCGTGTAGGTCCAGGTCAGGCCGTCGGGAGACGCGGTGCCGAGGTTCGTGGCGAGGTCGGGCACCAGCTGCGGCTTGCCGTTGACGTAGCGGTACTGCGTCAGGCCGCGGTACAGCAGCGTCGCGTAGGCGCTGGAGTCGGTGTAGTAGATGCCCGACGGGTCCATCGTCGGCGGGGTCGTCGGGTCGTCGACGCTGAGGGTGCCGCCGCTCTTGGCCCCGGGAATGGCCGGCGCCGCACCCGACAGGCTCGCGTTCATCGGTGCGACGACCGCCTCCGAGTTCTGGGCGGCGGCGCTGTTCGCTGCCGAGTTGTTTCCACCCTTCGACGGGTTGCCACTGCCGCAGGCGGCCATGGACACCGAGACAGCCCCCACTGCGGTCACTGCCGCAATTCTGGTCCAGCGCATGTACTTTTCTCCTTTGAGATGCTTCTCGGCCAGCCGCCGAAAAGTGTTCGGGTGGTGCAACTTGATGGTGATCGGAATGAAAGAGCAGATGTGACGCTCGGTCAGCGTCGGGTGTTCGGGTTGAAGGCGTCGGAGACCGCGTCACCGAGCAGGCTGAGCGCGAGCACGAGGATCAGCAGAGCGACCAACGGCACCAGCAAGGGCAGCGCGAAGTTCTGCATCTGCTGCTGCGCCTCGTTGATGTCCAGGCCCCAGTCAGCCGTCGGCGGCGAGATGCCGACACCGAGGTAGGACAGGCCGGCTTCTGCGCTGACGTAGGCCGGCACGGCCGTGGTGAAGTTGACCAGGAAGATGCTCAGCAGGTTCGGCAGCACCTCCTTGAAGATGATCCGGTTGGTCGGGGCCCCGAGAGCGCGCGCGGCCTGGATGAACTCGCGTTCGCGCAGCGAGAGCACCTCGCCGCGGATGAGCCGGGCGGTGCCACCCCACAACAGGAAGATCAGCACGAAGAGCATCGCGACGATGCGGAAGGTCTGCGTCTGGGAGTCCGTGGGCTCGGAGTTGCCGCCGAGGATGATGTTCTCGGTGACCGGCACCAGCGCGATGGCCAGCAGCAGGAAGGGCAGCGACAGGGTGAAGTCGATGATCCAGACGATCACCTTGTCCGGCCAGCCGCCGAAGTACCCACCGATCAAGCCGAGCAGCACCCCGATCACAGTCGAGCCGATGCTGGCACCGACGGCGATCAGCAACGACGGCCGGATGCCGTAGACCAACCGGGCGAAGACGTCGTACCCGGTCGACGACGTGACGCCTAGCCAGTGCTGGCTGTTGGTGTAGAACGTCGGCAGCGAGTCTGCCCCCACCAGGTTGTAGTGCGCGGTCGTCGGCGACTGACCCTCGAGGCCCGCGAGCAACGGGGCGAAGATACCCATCAGGATCATCAGCACGATCACAACGGCGCAGGCGACGGCGACCTTGTCCTTGCGCAGCCGCTCCATGGCAATCCGTGTCGGCGACTTGCTCTCCTGCGGAGCCGGTCCGTCGAGCGACGGCAGCCCCCCGGCTGCCCCTTGGTGTGCCTGCTCCACCTCTGACAACACCTGATTGACATCACCACCAGTGCCAGCGCCGGGCCCTGCCGTCATTCGTCCTCCAACACAAGTGTCCCAGATTGTGGGATACGGAAACCTTCGGACCGCGCTGTTCGCTGTTGGTCCTACAGGTGAACTCTGCGTGGCTGAATCTGCCACACGCATCGCCCCATGGCCGATACACAGGCGCGGACAGACACCTAATCGTTACTTATATAGATGGTAAAAATAACCTGAGTTTTCGCTGATAATCACGCGAATGTCGTTGCGGTGCAACAGGTTTCAGCAGCGTCAACCAACCCACAGCTGTGCCAGATCGGGCAGTCCGTGGTTGGCGTCGTTGACCACGTTGTGCACCCGATCACCGAAAACGTACGACGCGATCGCGTAGTCGACCGGGATCGTCGGCAGATCCTGGCTGAGGATCTGCTGGTCCAACTTTCCCCAGGCAGCTGCCGCCTGCGTGATCGGTAGATTCTCGATCTGCGTCATCTGGGCGTCGAGCGCGGCCGACTGCAGGTCGCCGGCGCTCTGACCGGTCTGCGCACGGGAGGCTGCGAACAACTCGGGGTAGATCGAATCGCCCGACGGCCAGTCGTAGCACCACGAGTTGATGCCCTGACCGAGGTTCTGAGTGGCGCTGGGATTGGTGACATCCGTGGGGTACTGCTGTGCGCTCACGCCCAGGTCATGAACGGTGAAACCCGCGGCTGTCAGCGCCGCCTTCAAAGCGACATTCGCCTGCACGGACGACGGCTGGCTGTCGATGAAGTAGTAGGACAGCGAGAATCCCAGCTGCCCGGCCGCCGAGAGCATGGCCTTCGCCTTGGCCGGGTCCCCTGGACCATGACCGGTCAGACCATTGACCGGCGGGTATGCCGTGACTCCAGGCACCTGGGGCGGTGCGATCGTGCTCGCCGGTCGATAGGTCAGCGGGCTCTCGCCACTGGCCTTGCGGATCTGATCGAACGGATACGCGATCGCGATCGCCTTGCGAACCGCCAGCGGCACCGTCTGGGTGTCGATGCTGGTGTACGACTCGCACGGTGACAGCCCCGACACGAACTGATCCTTCTTGTCGCCCGTGACCTGGTTCTGCACGGACGCCACCACACCGGAGACGTCGATCGTGGTGGACCCAGTGCCGCTGTCGGCCAGAATCCGTTGCTGGGTGGTTTGCGGATTCACGCCCAGCTGGATCTCGATCCTCGCCGGGAACTGGTGCCTGATCGGGTCGGTGGCGGCACTCCAGTCGGGATTGCGCACCAGCACCATCGAGATCCCTTTGGTGAACGACTGGATTTCGTAGGGCCCGGTCGCCAGCAGGTGGTTCTGGTAGGTCGCCTTGGTGTCCTTGGCCTGCGGGATCGGCGAAACCTCAGGAAAGGCAAGGTAATACGGCAGTGTCGGCCACTTCTTGACCAGGTGGAAGACGACCGTGTCGTCGCCCTGTGCGGTCACGCCGGGGAAGTCGACGGTCGGCTGGTCGAACGGCCCCTTGTAGGTCGATCCGCCCTTGAGGTACTGCTGCACATACTGCGGCCCGCCTTCGGCGACACTGTCGTAGGCGAACGAGCGCTTGACGGCATACACGACGTCGGCAGCCCGCACCGGTGAACCGTCGCTGTAGCGGATCCCGTGCTTCAGATGAAAGGTCCACGTGAGTCCGTCGGCAGACTGCTCGCCGAGATCTGTGGCCAGATCCGGCACCAGGGTCGCCTTGCCGTCGACGTTCTGATAGCCGGTGAGGCTGCGGACCAGCAGTTCGTCCAGGACCATCATCGAGAATTCGTAGTAAGCACCCGACGGGTCGAAGGTCGGGGGCGCACCCTCGTCGGTGATCGTCAAGGTGCCCCCGGTCTTCGCACCCGCGATCTGCGGAGCCGGCCCGGACGCCACGTCGCGCAGCAGCGGCGCGGTCGCCGAAGCCGTCGGCGCCGCCGCACCCGATGAGCCGCTCGACGATCCTGGCCCCCCGCTGCATGCTGCGAGCAGCACGGCTACCACCCCTGCTGCGACCCACGATGCTCGACGACGCACCCCTGACACCCACCTGTCCCACCGAGTATGACGGCGGGCAGGCTGCCACGCCGTCGATCGGCAGACTGGCACACGCCGACCGCCGGTGGGGCGATCACGGCTGTCAGGTCCGCATCGTGGGCGGGGCCGGTCAGTCGACGGGGGCCTCGGCCACCAGGTCCGTACGCACCTCGGGGAAGTGGCACGCGAGCCGGTGCGCGCTGCCGCGGACGGCGCTGTCCGGCGTCTCGAGCACCGGTTCGGTGGTGCTGCAGACCTCCTGCGCCTTCCAGCAACGGGTGCGGAACCGGCAGCCGGTCGGCGGGTCGATCGGGCTGGGCACATCACCGGTGAGGCGGATCCGCTCGTTGGGCTCTGCGCCACGGACCACATTCAAGTCCGGAGCCGCCGACAGCAACGCCTGTGTGTACGGGTGCTGCGGCGCGGTGTAGATGTCGTCACTGGCGCCGATCTCGACGATCTTGCCGAGGTACATCACCGCGACGCGATCGCAGAAGTGCCGCACTACGCCGAGGTCATGGGCGATGAAGACGAATGCCAGGCCGAGCTTCTGGCGCAGGTCTTCCATGAGGTTCATCACCTGCGCCTGGATCGAGACGTCAAGAGCTGACACCGGCTCGTCAGCCACGATGAGCTTGGGCTCGACCGCGAGCGCACGAGCGATACCGATGCGTTGCCGTTGGCCACCGGAGAACTCGTTGGGATACCGGTTGAGGTGTTCGGGGTTCAGGCCGACGAGCTCCATCAGCTCAGCGGTGCGCGCCTTGATCTTGTTCTTCGGCACCAGGTTGTGCACCGCCAGCGGGGTCCCGACAATCGTGCCGACGGTCTGTCGCGGGTTCAGCGACTGGTAGGGGTCCTGGAAGATGAGCTGGAAATCGCGACGTAACGGCCGGAGCTTGCTCTCCTTGATCGTCGCGATGTCGGTGCCGTCGAAGCGGATCGAACCGCTGGTGGGTTCGATGAGCCGGGTGATCAACCGGCCCGTCGTCGTCTTGCCGCAGCCGGACTCTCCCACCAGCCCCAGTGTCTCGCCGGCCTTCAGCGAGAAGCTGACGCCGTCGACGGCGCGGGTCTGCAGCGTCTTGGGAAAGAGCCTCGCGTACTCCTTCACCGGGTAGTGCTTGACCAGGTCGGTCACTTCGAGCAGCGGAGCCGCATCGCCTGTGGCCGCAGCAGCACGCTCGTCGGTCGTCGTCGTCATCATCTCGGAACTCACTTCAGCGTCGGAGCGATCTCGGTCTCGAAGATCGAGGCCGGCTGTTCGAGGAAGCACCGGCTGCGCCGGGTCGATCCGATCTCGACCTCAGCGAGTTCGGGCAGCTGTGTGGCACAACGGCTTCCGGATACGCGGTCGGAGAAGTCGCAGCGCGGGCAGAACGAGCACCCGGTGGGCAGGTCGATCAGACTCGGCGGCAACCCCCGGATCGCGCGCAACCTGCCACCGCGCGCCGACACCGACGGCACACTGCCCAGCAGGCCCCACGTGTACGGGTGCCGGGGCGATGCCAGCACCTCGCTGGTCGTGCCCTGCTCGACGGCGCGACCGCCATACATCACCAGCACCTCGTCGGCGACCTCCGCCACGACGGCCAGGTCGTGGGTGATCAGGATGATCGCGGAACCGAACTCGCTCTGCAGATCTGCCAGCAGATCCAGGATCTGCGCCTGCACCGTGACATCGAGTGCGGTGGTCGGCTCATCGGCGATGAGCAGCTTCGGGTCGTTGACCAGACCCAGCGCGATCATGGCGCGCTGGCGCATGCCGCCGGAGAACTCGTGCGGGTACTGGTTCGCCCGGCGCTTGGCGTTCGGGATGCCGACCCGGTCGAGCATCTCGATCGCCCGCGCCATCGCGGCGCGCTTGGAGACGTGGTGGTGTTCGGCATATGCCTCAGCGATCTGCGCGCCGATCTTCATGAACGGGTGGAAGGAGGACTGCGGGTCCTGGAAGATCATCGACGCGGTGGCGCTGCGAATCCGGCGGATCGTGCCCTGCGACGCGCCGAGCAGTTCGGTGCCGTCGAGGTTGATCGAGCCGGTCATCCGGGTGCGTTTGGCGTCGTGCAGGCCCATGACCGCCATCGACGACACACTCTTGCCCGACCCGGACTCCCCCACGATCGCGAGGGTCTGCCCCATCCGCACCGAGTAACTCAGCCCGTTGACGGCGTTGACCAGGCCATCCGCGGTCGGGAACTGCACCTTGAGGTCGTCGACGGTCAGGACCGTCCGGCCGGCCTGGGCGGCGTTGTTCTCCACATCCGTCGGGCCGCCGACCTCGACGATGTCGGCGTCGTTCGGCTGGGCGCTCATGACAGCTTCACGCGGGGGTCCACCACTCCATACAGAACGTCCACGATGATGTTGGCCACGACGATCAGTGCCGCGGACACGACGACCACCCCGCTGATCACGGGCAGGTCGCTGTTGTTGAACGAGTTGATCGACAGCAGACCCATGCCGGGCAGACCGAAGACCGTCTCGGTGTAGATCGCTCCGGTGAGTTCCGCGGCGATGCTGAGCCCGAGCAAGGTGAGGAAGGGCGCGATGGCCGCGCGCAGCGCGTGCTTGACGGCGATCCGGCGCTCGGAGATGCCCTTCGAGCGGGCGGTGCGAACGTAGTCCTGACCCTGCACGTCGATCATCGAGGCACGCACGTAGCGCACGTATGACGCAGATGCGATCGTGCCGTAGAACAACCACACACCGAGCAGCCCCGTGAACCACGCCCAAGGGTTCTGCGTCAGCGGGGTCCAGGAACTCTGCGGGATCACGCCGTAGAACTTCATGGCGTAGAGGAAGAAGACGACCGCAAGGACGTAGTAGGGAATCGCGCCGAGCACCTGCGAGATCGTGACGATCACCTTGTCCAACCACTGACCGCGGAAGCGCGCACACAGGATGCCGAGGCCGATGCCCAGAATGGTGTAGACCACCACGCCGCCGACCACGATTGAGGCGGTGACAGGGAAGGCCTGCATCACCATGTCGGTGACGGGGCGGTTCTGCACATACGACCAACCGAGGCACGGTGCGTCGCAGTGATTGACCAGGCCGCCGGCGCGCATGTCCCGGCCGACGACGACACCGCCGACGTAGTCGACCAACTGCTCGACCTTCGGCTTGTCCAGGCCGAGGCTCTTCTCGATGGTCGCGATGCGGTCGGGCGTGCAGTTGCGGCCGCAGAGGGCGCCCGCGGGGTCGCTCGGACCGAGAAAGAAGATGGCGAAGGTCGCCACGATCGCCGCGGTGACGACGCTGACGCCGAGCACGATGCGGCGCAGCAGGTAGATCAGCAAGAGAAACTCCTGGTCAGGGCGGAAATATGGAGCCGGCCGTGGTGAGGGATGGTGCGCGGCGCGAACCGCGCGCCATCCCCCACCGGTCAGACGGGCATCTCGGCGTCGGTCAGCCGACCCACATGCCGGTGATGTCCGGCATACCCGAGTTGGGGTCGACCACGGTGTTGTGCACCTTGGTGCCGAAGATGACCGAGCCCTTGCTGTAGTTGGTCGGGATCGCCGGGACCATCGTGGTGAGGATCTTCTTGTCCAAAGCGGTCCACTTGGCACCCTGCTGCTCCAGGGGCAGCTGAGAGATGTCGGACATCTCGTTGTCGAGAGCCTTGTCCTTGAGGTTGCCGACGCCACCGTTGAGCGGCAGCGTGCTGTTGAACAGCGGCGGGTAGACCGAGTCACCTGCCGGCCAGTCGTAGCACCATCCACCGGAGACGCCCTGGCCCATGTTGACCTCGGCCTTGGGGTCGCGGACCTTCTTGCGACGCTCGGTCTTGGAGACACCGATCGACTTCACCTTGAAGCCGGCCGCCTCGAGCAGGGGCTTGCGGACAGCCTCGACGTTCTGGGCTGTCGGGTCGTCGTTGGTGTAGTAGTAGCTCAGCTCGAAGCCGGTCTTGCCCGCGGCCGCCAGCATCTGCTTGGCCTTGGCGGGGTCGCCCTTGCCCTTGCCCGGGAACATCGGGTCGACATACTTCTCGAAGCCCGGGATCTGCGGGGCGGCGATGGTCGACGCCGGTGAGTAATCGAACTGGGTCACCGCACCGGCGATGCGCAGCTGGTCGTAGGGGTAGGCGACCGCAATCGCCTTGCGCACCTCCAGCGGGATCTTCTGGGTGTCCAGGGTCTGCCAGGCAACACACGGCGACGCACCGGTCGCGACCTGGTTCTTGTTGGACCCCAGCGCCTGCTGCAGGATCGAGGCGTCGACACCGTCATACGACGCGGTCGTCGCGTCGGTGCCATTGCTGGCCATGATCGACTTCGCGGTGGTCGGGATGTCCTTGCCGAAGTTGAACGTGATCGTGTCGGGGTACTGGTGCCGGGCCGGGTCGGAACTGGCGTCCCAGTTGGTGTTCTTGACCAGAGTCAGGTTGGTGCCCTTGTTGTAGCTCTGGATCTTGTAGGGACCGGAGGAGATCCAGTGCAACTGGTAGTTGGTCTTGGTGTCCTTCGCCTGCGGAATGCCACCGAACATCGTGAACGATGCGAAGTAGGGGAACGACGCGAATTTCTTGCGCATGGTGAAGCTGATCGTGCCCGTGGCATCGTCGGCCTTGATGGAGTCGAGACCGCCCTTGGACTGCCACGGTCCCTTGTAGGTGTCGCCACCCTTGAAGTAGTCGATCTGGTAGGTCGGACCACCCGGCAGCTCGTCGACCGCGAAGGACCGTTCGACGGAGTACTTGATGTCGGACGCCTTGATGGCGGTGCCGTCTTCATACTTCAAGTTGGGCTTGAGGGTGAAGCTCCAGGTCAGGCCGTCCTTCGACACCGAACCCAGGTCGGTGGCCATGTCGGGGACGAGGACCGACTTGTTGCCCTGCATCTTGAACTGGGTGAGCGTTCGGTTCGTCAGCCGCATGATCGCGGCGGTGTCCTGGTAGTACTGCACCGATGGGTCGGTGGACTCCGGCACCGAGTTGACGTTGAAGGTGAGGGTCCCACCCTTCGTGGCGCCGGCGACCTCGGCCGCCGGCCCCTTCACGTCGGGCTGCAGACCGGCACTTGCCGGCACCTTCTCAAAGGTGTCACCCAGAGCCGAGTTGCTCGCAGTGCTCTTGGTGTTTGCGGAACCGCCACCGCATCCGGCGACCGCAACGGTGCCGACTGCGGCGAGGGCCACAACCTTGGTCCAACGCATGTATTTCTCCTTCGATGTGCACTGCCGGCGTGACGACCGACGACGTGCGATTGGTGATCCTGACGGGGTGGGGCGGGGCGCTGCGTGCTCGTTCAGCGCCTGGTGGCCGGGTTGAACGCATCGGAGACGGCATCTCCGAAGAGGCTCAGCGCGAGAACGAGCAGGGCGATGCTGGCGACGGGGATCCACAGCCAGATCGGATAGGTGTCGAAACTGCCGGTGGCAGCCGCGATGGTCTGTCCCCACGAGACGATGGGGGCCTTGAGCCCGGCACCGAGGAAGGACAAACCGGCTTCGGCGGCGATGAACGCCGGGATGAGGACGGTCAGGTTGACGATGATCGGGCCGGTGAGATTCGGGAGCATCTCTTTCATCACCACCCGCCAGGTGGGCTGTCCGAGGGACCGGGCCGCCTGGACGAACTCCTGCTCGCGCAGCGACAACGTAGCTCCGCGGATCAAGCGGGCCAGGCCCGGCCAACTGAAGGCGACCAGCACGAAGATCAGGGATGCGAACCGGATGGCGGCCTCGCGCCCGGGCTGGATGTAGCCGGAACCGTCGGGATGCCCGAAGCGGGCCAGCGCCACCGGCACCAGTGCAATCGCCATCAACAAGAACGGAAGCGACAGCAAGAAGTCGATCACCCAGGAGATCACCCGGTCCACCCAGCCGCCGAGAAATCCGGCGAGCAGGCCGAGCACGACACCGATGATCATCGTCAGCAGCGAGGCGCCGATGCCGACGATAAGACTCGGCCGCGCTCCATGCGCCCACTCGTAGAACAAGTCCTGACCGGTCTGCGGTTGCACGCCGAACGGGTGGGCCGCGGTCGCCGTGAACATCGGCAGGGTGGTGTTGGGATCCAGCAGCGTCTGATCGGTGTCACCGTTGACGCCCACGATCTTCGTGATCAGGTCCTGGAAGATCGCGACCAGCACGAAGAACACGATAACGACCACACTCGCCCACGCGAGTTTGTCCTTGCGCAGTCGTGCCAGGGCGATCTGGGTCGGCGACAGACCCGCCTTGGCCGGAGCAACCGATTCCGGGCTCTCCACCGTCTCTGCTTCGCTCAGCAGAACGGTGGCATCAGGGCCCTGGCTCATGGATCCTCCGCAGAAGGGTGTCGGTGACAGATCAACCGGGATCACTCCCGTGCGGCTGCCGACGGCATCTCCCTGTGCCTTCGCAGCAACCGGAAGAAATCTGACACGGATCGACCGGAATTCACCGGATCAGACGCCAGCGGTAACCCAATCGTTACCAACATGTGGACTGTGAATAGCCTGGAATTGTTGCGTCAAGATCACCATCGGGCGTTGCGTTTGAATTGCCATGACCGTCGAAACTTGTTGCACACCAACGTCTCTCGATCAAACCACTTCGGTTGTGCCCGTCGTGGTCGCTCGTCCTATTTCTGAGTCGAAACTGCCACTTTACTGTTTTTCATCTGTGCCCTTGACAATTGATCGCACCATGCGCCATCGCGGACCAAGGGTGTGTTCCCAGCCCCGATCCGTCGGGTGGTAGTAGTCCGCGTCGAGCAGATCGTCTGGCAGGAACTGCTGCGGGCCGACACCCCCAGGTTCGTCGTGGCTGTAGCGATAGCCGTCGCCATGACCGAGCGCGGACGCGCCGGCATACGAACTCCCCCGCAGATGCGCGGGCACTGCTCCACCGCGTCCGTCACGCACGTCCGCGATCGCCGCGTTGATGCCGAGATAGGCCGCATTGGACTTCGGCGCGAGCGCGTTGTGCACCACGGCTTGCCCCAGGATGATGCGTGCCTCCGGCATGCCGATCTGAGCCACGGCGTGCATCGCTGCGACCGCCGTCTGCAAGGCGGTGGGATCGGCCATGCCGACGTCCTCGCTGGCCGCGATCACGATGCGCCGGGCGATGAAGCGGGGGTCCTCGCCGGCCTCCAGCATCCGTGCCAGGTAGTGCAAGGCAGCATCCACATCGCTGCCGCGCATCGACTTGATCAGCGCACTGGCGACGTCGTAGTGCTGATCCCCGGCCCGGTCGTAGCGGACCGCAGCGGTCGCCATCGCCTGCTCGACGTGAGCCAGTTCGATGGGCACCGGTTGCTCGCCCGCAGCAGCGTCTTGAGCGACGCCCGCCGCGGCCTCCAGTGCGGTCAACGAGCGTCGCGCGTCACCTCCGGCCATCCGGACCAGATGATCACGTGCGGCATCCGTGAGGGTGAACCCGCCTGCCAATCCACGAGACTCGACCACCGCGTCGTCGATGAGCGCAGCGACATCCGCATCGTCCAGCGACGTGAGCCGCACCAGCATCGACCGGGACAGCAAGGGCGCGATGACACTGAAGCTCGGGTTCTCGGTGGTCGCCGCGACCAGCACCACCAGCCTGTTCTCGACGCCTGGCAGCAGGGCATCCTGCTGCGCCTTGCTGAACCGGTGGATCTCGTCGAGGAAGAGCACCGTCTGCCGGCCGTAGAGATCCCGCTCTCGGGTGGCCTGATCCATCACCGCGCGCACATCTTTGACGCCGGCGTTGATCGCCGACAGTTCGACGAAGCGCCGCTCGGCAGCCGTCGCGACCAGGTGCGCCAAGGTCGTCTTGCCGGTGCCCGGCGGGCCCCACAGGATGGCCGACACCGGACCCGCTGCTCCCCGCGCGCCCTCGATGAGGCGGCGTAACGGGCTACCCGGCTTGAGGGCATCGGCCTGCCCCCGGACCTCGTCGACCGATCTCGGACGCATCCGCACCGCCAGCGGAAGTCGATGGGCGTCGGCGCTGTCGGTGGAGTTGGCCGCGGCGAACAGGTCGTCAGTCACCTGTGACACGCTAACGGGGTGACGCAGGATACGACCGGCGCGGACTCCGGCGATGGTTACGGACGCACGCCGGGTGAGGGTTTCGCGACCACTAATGGCTGAGGTGACACCTGCAGCAGACCACTCGGTGCGCACTCTTGAGGGCCTCGAACTGCACCGCGCGTGGGGCGACGACCCGTTCGTGCGCTGGGACATCGCGCAGCCGCACACCTCACCGATCCGTGTGTACGGCGATGCCGTCGCGTTCGAGCGCACCTCGCACTCGCGTCACCTGCGCAGCCTCACCATGTTCGGCCCGCCTGCCGACGTCGCGGTGCTGTTGCGTGCTGTGGCGACACACCTGCAGCCTGAGGTGAACGGCATCAGCATCGAGCGCGTGAATCTGCCGCTGCTGCACGAGCATTTCGGCGAACGGCTGTCCGTCGGCGGCAACTGGGACTGGATGTGGACGACGATGACCCCGCCCGTCATACCTGCCGAGCAGCTGTTGCACGAACTCGACGACACCCGGGATGCCGATGAGATCCGAGCACTGAATGCGATCGGCAACCCCACGGCGGAGTCCGAGCCGGGCACGGGCACAAGCGAATACTGGCTCGGGCTGCGCGAATCCGGCCGATTGATCGTCGCGGGTGCCTTGCATCGCACCGGCGGTGGGGCGCCCCATCTGACCGGGCTGGTCGTACATCCGGACGCACGCGGCCGGCGCCTCGGTCTGGCACTGACCGCGGCCCTGACGCGAAGGGCCGTCGAGCGCGACGGGGTGGCCACGCTGGGGATGTATGCCGACAACGACCGCGCCCGGTCGGTCTACGCCGGGTTGGGGTATCAGGTCGCTCGCGCCTGGGCGAGCCGTCGGCTGCGGCCGGCCTGACCAGCGGCCGGGCGGGTCGTGAGTGCGATCGGTGTCGTCGGCATGATGACCCCATGACCGACTACGACGACGCGATCGCGCTGCGGCCGGATGGCTCCACCTGGGTCGGCGAACTCAGTGACGACTGGGCGATCGGGGAGGCCGTCAACGGCGGCCTGCTCATGGCGATGGCCACCACGGCGGTGTCGAGCACCAGCCAGGCACAGGGTGGGCACGCCGACCCGTTGAGCTTCTCGGGGGTGTTCCTGTCCCCCGGCGCCGCCGGACCGGTCACCGTCGAACCGCAGATCCTGCGCACCGGGCGACGTATGACGACCGCGCAGGTTCGCGTGACGCAGGACCAGGACGGCCAGGAGGTCGAGCGCTTGCGGGCGTTGCTCACCCTCGGCGACCTCGCGACGTATGCCGAGCCAGTGCGCAAAACGCTTGCAGCACCATCGATTCCGGCCGCGGAGGAGTGCGTCTCGGCACGGGAGGCCCCGCCATCGGCGCTGACCAAATCCGGTTTTCTGCAGCGGTGGGACCTACGCATGGATCCGGCGACCGTCGGCTGGGCCGTCGGCCGGCCGAGCGGGGCAGGGCTCATGCGCGGGTGGCTGCGCCTCGCCGACGAGCGGGATTTCGATGCCGTGTCGCTGCTGCTTGCACTCGACGCCTTTCCTCCCGTGGCCTTCGATCTCGGATCCAGCGGCTGGGTGCCGACCGTGGAGTTCACCGGATATGTGCGCGGCATACCGGCTCCGGGCTGGTTGCAGGTCACGCTGAGCGCGACACATGTCGCCGGCGGCCTGCTCAACGAGGACTGCGACATCTGGGACAGCACCGGCCGGTTGGTGGCGCACTCCCGGCAACTGGCCAGCGCCCGCTTCGCCGACTGAGCTGCCGGGCCGCAACGACATCAGTGGCCAACGACCACGGGAACGGAAGAAGGGCCGGTCACCGCGAATTCGCGGTGACCGGCCCTTCTTCCGACTCACGTGCGGGCAACAGGGATGTAAGAGATTGCGCGGGTAGGCGCTCGGTGTGGCGCCCACCGTATCCGCCATCGCCCTCCGTACGTCGCCGAATCGGCGACGTACGGGTGCCCGGGCTGGCCCCGGCACAGCGAGTGCATGGTCGAGATGACGATTACTTCCCAGTATCGCGACCGCGACCGGAAGTAATCGTCTTTCCAACCACACCAGCGTTGCTAGCGTGGCGCATGTGGCGTATGTGGCGGGTGGGAGTCACCGCACCACGCGAGGGTCCTCGTCGTCGCCGCATCGGCGACGTATGCGTGATGCGTGAGGTCTTCGGGGCTCATGTGACCCATGAGGCGACCCCTGGTGCCACATCGGCGACGGACAGACTGTGCGGGCATGTATTCGGCGCTCGCCAGAAGCCAGCACAGTCACGCGGTCGCGAAGAGCGGGCACCGTGTCTGTTACCAGTGGGATCTCCGCGTCCGCACCGAACGACGCACCCCGGTCATCAACGCGTTCATCGCCTCATCGACGCGTTCATCGCCTCATCGACGCGTTATCCGCACCGCCTGGACCACCCACCGCTGGAACCCAGACCCACACACCGGCCATGACCTACCCGCGCAATCTCTCAGAAGGGCCGGTCACCGCGAATTCGCGGTGACCGGCCCTTCTTTCGACTCACGTGCGGGCTATTTCTCCGACACCGGCGAGGCAGGCTCCGGCTTGGCGTCGACACCGGCCTCCTTGCGCTGTGCGGCCGTGATCGGAGCCGGAGCCGCTGTCAGCGGGTCGAAACCGCCTCCGGACTTCGGGAACGCGATCACCTCTCGGATCGAGTCGGTGCCGGCGAGCAGCGCGCAGATGCGGTCCCAGCCGAAGGCGATGCCGCCGTGCGGCGGGGCACCGAAGGCGAACGCGTCGAGCAGGAAGCCGAACTTCTCCTGCGCCTCCTCCTCGCTCAGGCCCATCACCTTGAAGACGCGCTCCTGGATGTCCTTGCGGTGGATACGGATCGAGCCACCGCCGATCTCGTTGCCGTTGCAGACCATGTCGTAGGCGTAGGCGAGCGCCGAGCCCGGGTCGGTGTCGAAGGTGTCGACGAATTCGGCCTTCGGCATGGTGAACGCGTGGTGCACCGCAGTCCAGGCGCCCGAGCCCACGGCCACGTCACCAGAGGCAACGGCATCCGAGGACGGCTCGAACAGCGGGGCGTCCAGCACCCACAGGAAGGACCACTTGGACTCGTCGATCAGCTCGCACCGCTTGCCGATCTCCAAGCGCGCAGCACCCAGCAGAGCGCGGGACGCCTTGACCTCGCCAGCGGCGAAGAAGATGCAGTCGCCGGGCTCGGCTCCGACGTGCTGCGGCAGCGCGGCGATCTCGGCGTCGGTGAGGTTCTTGGCCACCGGGCCGGTGAGAGTGCCGTCGTCCTGCACGAGCACGTAGGCCAGACCGCGCGCACCGCGCTGCTTGGCCCATTCCTGCCAGCCATCGAGCTGACGGCGCGGCTGGGAGGCACCACCGGGCATGACAACGGCGCCGACATACGTCGCCTGGAACACGCGGAAGGTGGTGTCCTTGAACAGCTCCGTGCACTCGTGGATCTCGAGGTCGAATCGCAGGTCGGGCTTGTCGGAACCGTAACGGGCCATGGCGTCGGCATACGTCAGCTGCGGGAACGGTGTGGGGATGTCGACGCCGATGACCTGCCACAGCGCCGTCGCGATCGCCTCACCGAGTTCGATGATGTCGGACTGCTCGATGAAGCTCATCTCGATGTCCAGCTGGGTGAACTCCGGCTGCCGGTCGGCGCGGAAGTCCTCGTCGCGGTAGCAGCGCGCGATCTGGTAGTAGCGCTCCATGCCGGCGACCATGAGCAACTGTTTGAACAACTGTGGGCTCTGCGGCAGGGCGTACCAGCTGCCCGGCTGCAGGCGTGCCGGCACCAAGAAGTCGCGAGCGCCTTCCGGAGTCGAGCGGGTCAGCGTCGGGGTCTCGATCTCGACGAAGTCACGCGCCGCCAAGACGGTGCGGGCGGCGGCGTTGACCTTGCTACGCAGCCGGATGGCGGCGCCCTGGGCAGGGCGCCGCAGGTCCAGATAGCGGTGCTTGAGCCGTGCCTCTTCACCGACGGTGATCCGCTCGTCGATCTGGAAGGGCAGCGGCGCGGACTCGCTGAGCACCTCGATCTCGTCGGCCACGACGTCGATCGCGCCGGTGGGCAGGTCCGGGTTGACGTCCTTGTCCGCGCGCGGGGTCACGGTGCCGGTCACCTTGATGCAGTACTCGTTGCGCAGCCCGTGCGCAGCGCCGGTCAGCACCTCGTCGCGCGCCACCACCTGCACGACGCCGCTGGCATCGCGCAGATCCAGGAAGGCCACCCCGCCGTGATCGCGCCGCCGGGCGACCCACCCGGTGAGCGTGACTGTCTTTTCGGCGTCGGCGGCACGAAGGGTGCCGGCCTCATGGGTGCGAAGCACTGATCTTCCTTTGCTTGGAATGGAGGTTCGGTATGACGGGCACCTCCGCCCGTCTCCTGTCGGTCCCGGCGTCGCGGGCCCCGTCCATGGTAGTGGCGCGGCTGTGGGTTCCCTTCTGGCCTCCGGGGGCCTGCTGTCGCCGGCGTCGGGCGGCTCGGTTAACTTCGTGTGAACGTTCGTTTCGAGATGCATTTTTTTGTGGACGTTGCGTTCACAGCGCGGCTAGTCTGTCCGCGATGTTGACGACACCTGCGCAGCTGCCTGTACTCCTGCTGGACTTCGACGGCACGGTCTGCCTCGGCGACGGGCCGGTGCTGGCGTATGCCGACGCGGCTCTGAAGGACCTCGACGACGCGACGGCGCGCGGCATACGTAAGGAACTCGACGAGTACCTCAGCGGCGCGGTCGGTCCTCGGTGGGCGGACGGCTACCTTGCGGTGCAGGAGCTGACCGCGGGCCTGCTCAAGCGGCCCACCCTCGATGCGGCATACACCGAGTCCCGCAGACGACTACAAGCCGGCGAGGTCGAGGTGTACCTCCCCATCGGTTTGCGCTTGTTCCTCAGTTCGCTCAACGGCGTCGCCGAACGGGTGCTGGTCACCAATGCGCCCATCGAGGGTGTCGCCGAGGTGCTGACCCGACTGGGTCTGACCTCAGAGCTGGATCGCGTGATCTCCTCCGTCGGCAAGCCCGACGGCTGGACGGCGACCCTCCCCCAGATCCTCGGAGAGCGACCGGCCACCGCCGCCGTCTCCGTGGGCGATGTCTATCGCAACGACATCGCGCCACTCATTCCGTATGGCGTCGCGACGGCCTTCATCGACCGTTTCGGTTCCGCGGACCTGCCGCTGGCGCCCACCTGGACGGCGCCGAGCTTCCCCGATCTCTACCCCGCTCTCGCGGAGTGGCTCACCTCCGCCCATCTCGAAGGAAACTGACATGGCTCATCGCTCTCTCGTCGGCGCAGCGGCACTCGCCGCGGCCTCGGCGTTCGCCCTCGCCGGCTGCGGCGCCTCCAGTGCCGGCGGCAACTCCGCCGGCGGGTCGCCGTCCGGCTCCAGCTCAGGCGGTGGCGCATGCGCGGGCACCTCCACGGCATCCGCCTCGGCGCCGAAGTCACTGACGTTGGCGCTGGTTCCCTCCGGCAACGCCAACCAGCTCGTCCAAACGGTCAAGCCGCTGACCGACGCGCTCACCAAGAGTCTGGGGATCCCGGTCAAGGGCGTCATCACCGAGGACTACCAGGCCGCTGTCGAGGCGATCGGTGCCAACCAGGCGCAGATTGGCATGCTCCCCTCGCTGCAGATGTCGCAGGCCTGCCAGCGGTATGGCGCGGTCCCGTCGCTGCAGTCGGTACGCGCCGGCAAATCGACCTATGCCGCGCAGTTCTTCACCAACGACCCGAACAAGTTCTGCACGACGACGCCGGTCAAGGGCGCCAACGGGATGCTCTACTGCAATGGCACCCAGTCCGGCAACGGACCCGCCGGGTTGAGTTCGCTGTCCAAGGTCAAGGGCGCCAGCATCACCCTGCTGCAGCCCGCCTCCCCCGCGGGCTACATCTTTCCGGTTGCCGCGCTGAAGGCCGCCGGGATCTCGCTGAGCGACCTCAAAGTCACCCAGGTCACCGCCAACGACGCCGCGATCCAGTCGGTCTACAACGGTGACTCGCAGGTGGGCGCGTCGTACTGGGACGCCCGCACCGTCGTGGTCAAGAGCGACCCGAACGTCGGCCAGAAGGTCGTGGTCTTCGCCCTGACCAACGAGATCCCCAACGACGGCGTGTCGCTGTCGAGCAAGCTGAGCCCGGCGTGGCAGACCAAGATCAAGGACGCGCTGCTGGCGTATGCCGCGACGCCCGCCGGCAAGAACGCGCTCAACGCGATCTACCAGATCACCGGTCTGGCTCCGGCGAACGCCTCGGCGCTGGACCAGACCCAGCAGGTCGCCAACTCGATCGGTGTGAACTGACGTGAGCGGTCGACCTCCCGGCTCCGGGCCGGACTCCGAGATCGTCTTCGACGGCGTCGGTGTCGCCTATCCGAACGGCTTCCACGGCCTGCGTGAGGTGTCCCTGACGATCCCCGCCGGACAGATGGTCGGCGTGGTCGGGCTCTCCGGGGCCGGGAAGTCGACCCTCGTGCGCACCATCAACGGGCTGGTGCCGGCCACCGAAGGCACGCTCACCGTCGGCGGCCGCAACGTGACGCGGGCGAACGGGCGGCAGTTGCGCGCGATCCGCTCCGACGTCGGGATGGTCTTCCAGGGCTTCAATCTGGCCGGACGCACGACGGTGCTGAACAACGTGCTCATGGGGCGGTTGTACGAAAGCCCTTGGTGGCGCACGCTTCTCGGCGCCTGGCGTAAGGACGACGTCGAGCTTGCGATGGAGGCGTTGGAACGCGTCGAGATCGTGCAGAAGGCTTACTCGCGCGCCTCGGAGCTCTCCGGTGGACAGCAACAGCGCGTCGGCATCGCCCGGGCACTGGCACAGAAGCCGACGATCATCCTGGCCGACGAACCGGTGGCCTCCCTTGACCCGCCCACCTCCCACGTCGTGATGGAGCATCTGCGTCGGATCAACGGCGACCTGGGTGTCACGGTGATCACCAACCTGCACTTCCTGGATCTGGCCCGAAAATACTCGGACCGGCTACTCGGCTTGCGTGCCGGTGAGGTCGTCTTCGACGGCACCGGCGCGGACGCCGACGAGGCGGTCTTCGAATCCATCTACGGCCGTTCGCTCACCAACGAGGATGTGCTGGACGCGACTCCGAACCTGGACACGGCGTGACCGCCGGGGACACCCGGGTGACGGCGCGGCCGCCGAAGCCCAGGCGTGGAGCCGGCGTGTGGATCGTGGCGATCGTGCTCATTGCGATCACGGTCTGGTCGGGGCGCGGGGTGCAGGTCGACATACCCGCCATCTGGGAAAACTTCGGCAACGCCTCGGGCACCCTGGTGCAGTTGATGCAACCGGACTACGGCTTCTTCTCGCAGACGCTCACAGCCATCGAGGAGACGCTAATGATGGCGGTCATCGCGACCGCGATCGGCTCGGCGGTCTCGCTGCCGCTGGCCTTCCTCGCGTCCCGCGCAACCAATCCGTCGAGGGGCCTGCTGGCCGTCATACGGTTCGTCAACAACCTCATCCGCGCGATCCCCGACCTGTTGTATGCCGCGATCTTCGTCGCGGTCGTCGGCACCGGCGCACTGTCCGGCATCATCGCGCTGATCTTCTTCAACATCGGCATCGTGGTGAAGCTGGTGTCCGAAGCACTGGACGGCCTCGACCGCGGCCCGCAGGAGGCGGCACTGGCAGCCGGTGGCACGTGGTTCGCGGCCGACCGCGCCAGCATGCTGCCGGCGGTCGCGCCGAGCTACGCCTCCCACGTGCTCTACACCTTCGAGGTCAACATCCGCGCTTCGACGGTGATCGGGCTGGTCGGCGCCGGAGGCCTCGGTGTGCTGATCGACAACGTGCGAACGTTCTACCACTACCACTACCTGTCGCTGATCATCTTGGAGATCCTCGTGCTGGTGCTCCTCGTGGAGGCCGGCTCCTCCACCCTGCGGAAGCGACTGGCGCGATGAGCGCCCCGTCCCTCGCACCCGGTGCAGCGACCGCCACACGCCCGGCGAAGCCGGGCCGCCTGCCGATCAAACTCGGGTGGGCACTGCTCGTGGTGATCGTGCTCATCTGCTTCTGGCGGGTGAACGTGGACTGGTCGGAGTTGTCCGACTTCTTCCCCAGCCTGTTCCACTACATCCATCTGATGTTCGGGCCACCGGCCTGGTCGCAGACCTCCGCGGCCTTCTCAGCAACGGTCCTGAGCGTCCAGATGGCCTGGATCGGCGCCATCCTCGGTGTGCTGGTGTCGTTCCCACTGTCCTTCCTCGCGGCGGCCAACGTCGTGCCGGTGTGGGTGCGCCTGCCCGTGCGGCTGATCCTGGCGGTCTTCCGGGCGGTGCCCGAGGTCGTCATCGCGATCCTGATCCTGTCGGTCACCGGTCTGACCGCCTGGACCGGCGCCCTCGCCCTCGGCATCGGCTCGATCGGCACGCTGGGCAAGTGGGGCTATGAGTCGTTCGAGTCGGTTGCACCCGGTCCCATGGAGGCTGCCCGTTCAACCGGTGGGTCGCGCTTCGCGATCGTCCGGTGGGGCCTGTGGCCGCAGGCGCAGTCCGAGGTACTCGCGTTCTGGCTCTACCGCTTCGAGATCTCGGTCCGCTCGTCAGCCATCCTCGGCCTGATCGGCGCCGGCGGTATCGGCAAGATGCTGAGCGACAACATCCAGTATCAGAACTGGAACGTCGTCGGCATGCTGCTGATCGTGGTGGTCATCGTCACGATGATCATCGACCAGATCTCCGGGACGCTGCGTCAGCGGCTGATCACCGGCCGCTGGGCGTGGGTCGGCTACGGCAAGCGCCGCAGGTCGCTCACACCCAAGAGCGTGTGATGACACGGCTGCGGATCCTGCACCTTTCCGACACGCACATCCTGCGTTCGGGCGAGCTGCACCTGGGCACCACGGACACCCGCGCCCACCTGGCGTCGGCGCTGGCGCACCTGCAGGGCATCGGCTCCCTGGACGCAGTGGTCGTCTCGGGTGACTGCTCCGACGACGGTTCTCGCGATTCCTACGAGTTCCTGTCGGCGCAGGTCGGCGGGTTCGCAGCCGCACACGGTGCGACCCCGGTCTACGTCGTCGGTAATCACGACGACCGGGCCGGTTTCACCGCTGTGCTCGGCGACGGCGTCGGCGGTGTGGTGCAGGCCGCGGATGCACCGGTCGATGCACTCGCCTCGATCACCGGGCACACCTTCGCCGTGCTCGACACACAGGTGCCCGGCCGTGATTACGGGCAACTGGACGAGGCACGAGTCCGCGTCCTCGCCGGAGCGGTCGTCGCTGCCGGAGCACCCGTGGTGCTGACCTTGCACCACCCGCCCGTGCCCTCCGCCAGTCGCATCACGCATGTGCTGGAACTGGTGAATCCGGGGGCGTTGCAACCACTTCTGGCGACGGGACTCGTGCGCGTCATACTTGCCGGGCACTATCACCACCAGTTGTCGTCGTCCTTCGGCGGCGTGCCGGTGCACGTGGCACCCGGCGTGGCCAACGTCGTCGACCCGAGCGCGGGCTACCCGGCTCACGTCACCCGCCCGATCTGGGGCGCGCAGGTGGTCACCGTCCGCGACGAGAGTGTCGACGTCATGGCGATCCAGGCAGGCTCCGACGGACCCGCGAACGCGTTGTCCGACGACCTCATGCAACGCATCGCTGCGGGCAGCGGACCGGCCGATTGGCTGGAGCGATGGAAGGACCCGGCACCATGAGTGAGCACCTGCTCGCCCGATTGCGAGCGCAAGCGCCGTCGCTGGGCGGCGCCGAGCGCGCGGTCGCCCAGGTGATCCTGGACCGCGCCGACGACATCATCGAGTTGTCGAGTGCCCAGGTGGCCGAACTCGCCGGGGTCTCACGCCCGACGGTGGTCCGCACCTGCCAGTCGCTGGGTCTGAGCGGTTACCAACAGCTGCGGGTGCTGCTCGCCCGCGAGGGTGTGGCGACCGCAACCAGCACCGCCATACCTGCCGACCCTGCGGATGGCCCACGCGCCACCGTCGCTGCGACCTTCCGTCATGTGGCCGCATCGGTGGACGCCATGATCGCCCTGCTCACCGATGAGGCGGTGGACGCTGCCGTTGAGCTGTTGGCGACTGCCCGCCGCCTCATCGTCGTCGGGCATGGCTTCTCCGCGCCGCTGGCGGCCGATGCGACCGCCCGCCTCAACGACTCCGGGCGCGTCTCCGAGCGCTTCCCCGACATCATCGGCGAGCACATCGCAGTGTCCGCCCTCAGCAGTGACGACGTCGTGCTCATCGTCTCCGGCTCCGGCAGCAATCGCCTGTCCCTGACGATCGCGCGGGCTGCGCGTGACGCAAGCGCACGGGTGGTCGTGCTGACCGCGTTCAGTCACTCGCCGCTGGTCGAGCTCGCCGACGTCACCCTGGTCACCGGTATGCCGGAGCTGTCCTTCCGCGACGAGATCGTCGTGACCAGCCGCATCCCGCAGACGATCCTGCTGGAGGGCCTGCTGACCGCTGTGGCAGACCGTCTGGGCGACTCCGGGCAGGCCGCGAAGGCACACTCGGTCGATGTCGTGTCCCGTTACATCGAGGAGTGAGGCGCGAGCGGCGCGGACGACCCTCAGCGACGGTCAGGCGTCCTGACCGTCGAGGTAGAACCACCGACCAGCCCGACGTTCGAAGCGCGAGCGCTCGTGCAGACGGCCCCCGGCATACGTTGCCGTGAAGTCGACGAACCCGTGCGAGTCGGACTCGGTCCCAGCCTCGATCCGGTTGATGTGCAACGAGATCCACGTGGTGTCGGGGCCGAGGGTCACCTCGGCCGGACGCGTCGTGGGATGCCACGTCCGCCACAGGTGTTCGCGGTTGCCGTAGACATAGGCCGTGTAGCGCGAACGCATCAGTTCCACCGCGGTGTCCGCCAGACGCTCGCTGGCCAGCAGCGGCCCGCAACACTGATCGAAGCTGCGGCCGGTGTCGCAAGGGCAGATGTCATCGTCGGTCACGTCCATACGCTAGACCGGAGCGCACGCGACGGCGCCCGGACCGTAGGCTTGATCGCTGTGTCGAAAGTCCTGAATTCCATTCCCGTCGGCGAACGTGTCGGCATCGCCTTCTCCGGCGGCCTGGACACCTCGGTCGCCGTTGCCTGGATGCGCGAGAAGGGTGCCGTCCCGTGCACCTACACCGCCGACCTCGGGCAGTATGACGAGCCCGACATCGACTCGGTCCCCGGCCGTGCCGGGCAGTATGGCGCAGAGTTGTCGCGCCTGGTCGACTGCAAACGCCAGCTGGTCGAAGAAGGTCTGGCTGCCGTCGCGTGCGGCGCGTTCCACATCCGCAGTGGCGGGCGCATCTACTTCAACACCACTCCCCTCGGCCGCGCGGTGACCGGCACCCTGCTGGTGCGCGCGATGCAGGAGGACGGCGTCTCGATCTGGGGCGACGGGTCGACCTACAAGGGCAACGACATTGAGCGGTTCTATCGCTACGGCCTGCTGGCCAACCCCGGTCTGCGGATCTACAAGCCGTGGCTGGATGCCGCCTTCGTCGACGAACTCGGTGGCCGCCACGAGATGTCGCAGTGGCTGGTCGCGCGTGATCTGCCCTATCGCGACTCCACCGAGAAGGCCTACTCCACCGACGCCAACATCCTCGGCGCCACACACGAGGCCAAGCGACTCGAGCACCTCGACACCTCGCTCGAGATCGTCGAGCCGATCATGGGCGTCGCCTATTGGGATCCCGCGGTCGCGATCGAAACCGAAGACGTGACAGTGCGATTCGAGCGGGGCCGTCCCGTCGCGATCAACGGTTCGTCTTACGACGACGTGGTCGAGCTGTTCCAGCTCGCCAACAGGATCGGCGGACGTCACGGCCTGGGCATGTCCGACCAGATCGAGAACCGCATCATCGAGGCGAAGTCCCGGGGCATCTACGAGGCGCCGGGCATGGCGCTGATCTTCGCGGCCTACGAGCGTCTGGTGAACGCGATCCACAACGAGGACACCATCGCGCAGTACCACAACGAGGGCCGTCGTCTCGGCCGCCTGCTGTACGAAGGCCGTTGGTTCGACCCGCAGTCGCTGATGATCCGCGAGGGTCTGTTGCGCTGGGTCGCCTCCGCCGTGACCGGCGAGGTGACGCTGCGACTGCGCCGTGGCGACGACTACTCGATCATCGACACCCGCGGCGATGCGCTGAGCTATCACCCCGACAAGTTGTCGATGGAACGCACCGCGGATGCGGCGTTCGGCCCTACGGACCGCATCGGTCAGTTGACGATGCGCAATCTCGACATCGCAGACACCCGCGCCAAGCTCGAACTGTATGCCGGTCTGGGTGCACTGCCCGAGCGTGAGACCGACCTCGTCGGTGAGCTGAAACCCGGTGGTGCTGCGTCGATCTCGGCGAATCCGGCAGTGTCCGACGAGGACGAGGCGCTCGACCGCGCAGCCATCGACTTCGGCGTCGACTGACCGTTGGCTACGCATGTGGTGACCGACACCGCCTTGGTGATCGAAGGCGGTGCGATGCGCGGCACCCATACGGCCGGCGCGGTGGTCGCGCTCATCGAGGCGGGCATCCGGGTGTCGTGGGTGAGCAGCATCTCCGCAGGCTCGACGAATGCGTCCAACTACCTGACCCAGGACGCCTGGCGCGCGAAGGCGTGCTTCACCACGTTCGCGCAGGACCCGAAGTTCGGTGGCTGGCGAAGCTTCGCGCGAGGGAATGGCTTCTTCAACTCGAAGTACATCTACACCGAGTCCGGACTGCCAGGAGCCGCAGTGCCTTTCAACTGGCAACGGTGGTCGGAGTCGACCGATCAGTGGCGGATCGGTGCTTTCGACGCCACCGACGGCCGCACCGTCTACTGGGGACGGGAAGACATGCCGACGATGCACGATGTGTTCGTACGGGTGCAGGCGTCGTCGTCGATGCCGGTGCTCATGCCTGCGGTCCGGATCGACGGCCATCAGTACCTCGACGGTGCCATCGGGTCCTCCGGTGGTGTGCCACTGGATGCCGCCCAGGCCGACGGTTTCGAGCGCTTCCTCGTGCTGCTGACCCAGCCGCGAGGCTTCGTCAAAGCTCCGCAAGGCCACGAACGGGCGCTACGCACATACTTCCGCAAGTACCCCGCCGTCGCGGAGGCGATGCGCACCCGCGCCGACCGCTACAACGCGACCCGCGATGAGTTGCTTGAACTCGAAAAGTCCGGCCACGCATACCTATTCACTCCCGAACACGCATTGGTGTCGAACGGTGAACGCCGGCTGGATGTGCTCGAGCGGACCTTCCAGGACGGTTACGAGCAGGCCGTTCGCGAGTTGCCCGCCATTCGCGAATTTCTAGGCATCGACAACTCAGCCACCAGCTGATCCGGTCCGTCCGCAGGCTGCCACACCTGCGGATCGGCAAACTTATGAACCGGTCGGCACCGAATCCGCGTCGATGAAGGCAACCGGCTTGCCCACCTGGCGTGCATATGTGATCTCTGCGCGAACCGACTCACCGACATACCCACCGGGGTTGACGACCAGAACGCGATCGGCCAGGTCGATCTTGCGCCGGTGAAGCTTTCCGAGCGCGGCGCGTTCGTCCGCCGTCAGAACAACAGCTGTCGTGCCCTCCTCAGCCGGTGCGATGGCCGTCGGCGCCAGGACGACGGCGCCGGCGATGCTTAGTTCCAGTTCCACCGCGTTCATCTGAGCGGCGAATCTCATTGATCCGCAGATACATACGATCTCGGGGTGTTCAGTCTGCGGTACGTCCGGGACAGAAGGGCCCGTCATACGTACGCCTGAATCCGATCGAGCCCTTCGTGCAGTGCGGCGGTGTCCCCGCAGAAACTCAGCCGGACGAAACGTCCCCCGTCGACCGGGTCGAAGTCGATGCCAGGCGCGAGCGCCACGCCCGTCGCCTCGAGCAGATCCGCGCACCACGCCACCGAATCGGACGTCAGGTGCGAGATGTCGCAGTAGGCATAGAACGCGCCGTCCGGTGGTGCGAAGGAGGTGATCCCCAGGGCCGGGAGCCGGTCGAGCAGCACCTGCCGATTGACGGCATAGCGCTCGACGTGGCGCTGGAGTTGCGCTGTCGCCTCGGGCGAGAACGCTGCGACCGCACCATGTTGCGAGACGGCTGGTGCGCAGATCGACAGGTTGGTCTGCAGGACGTCGAACGGCCGGCGCAGGTGCTCCGGCAGCAGATTCCAGCCGACCCGCCATCCGGTCATCGACCAGAACTTGCTGAGCGACCCGAGCACCACAGCATCCCGCGAGAACTCCCACGCGGTGTGCGTCGGGCGGCCGTAGGAGATGCCGTGGTAGATCTCGTCGGAGATGAGCAGCACGTTGTGCTGCCTGCACCAATCCGCAAGCGCCGCAAGCTCATCGGGATCGATGATCGTGCCGGTCGGATTGGCGGGGCTGGCGATGATGAGCCCGGCGACCGGGCCGTCGCTGGCGACGAGTTCCTCGAGTTGGCCGACAGTGGGCTGGAAGCGCGTCCGCTCGCCGCACTGGATCTCCACGACGTCCAGACCGAGCGCGTGCAGGGTGTTTCGGTATGCCGGATAGCCCGGCCGCGCCATCACGATCCGGTCCCCCGCATCGAAGGCCGTCAGCAACAACGTGCTGAATCCTCCGGATGAACCGCTGCTGACGACAACCTCGTCCGGATCAATCGTCACGCTGTATGTCGCCTCGTAGTGCCGGGCGATCGTCTCTCGCAAGGCCGGTATGCCGTTGCCCTCGGTGTAGCCCAGCTGTTCTGCATCAACCGCCTCGTGGACCGCGTCGAGCACGGGCCGTGGCGCAGGGGTCGACGGCTGACCGACGCACAGCAGGATCATGTCTCCGTGCGACCGCTGGCGCACAGCGGCAGCCCGCAAAACCTCCATGACGTGGAAGGGCGGAACGACGCTGCGGGCAGACGGTGTCATCGGTATGCCGGGTGCTCGGGCCACGGAACGTCGGCTGGTCGAAGCGAAGACCAGTTCTGTTGACGTGCAACGGATCCCGCGAGAACTGACGCGACCGCGATGCCATTGTGCAGGCGGCCCTCCAGCGCAGCGGTGACTGCATCGTCCAGGCTGATCCAGCCGGTCGGCATGTCAGCCTCCTCGCCCTCCCGGTCGAATCCGTCCGCCGTCGCCGGGAACACGTCGCGTGCCAGAAAGACCCGCAGGTTCTCCGACGAGGCACCGGGTGAGGTGAACAGGTCCAGCAGCACGTGCCACTCGTGAGCGTCGAGGTCGGCCTCCTCGCGCAACTCGCGAGCGGCAGCATCGCGCGGATCCTCCCCCGCGATGTCGAGCAGGCCCGCCGGGATCTCCCAGTCGAAGGTCCCGACCGGGTGACGGTACTGCTGGATCAACACCACCTCTTCGGCGCCGGGTTCACCGCGCAACGCGAGTACGGCGACTGCTCCGGTATGCCGCACGTAGTCGCGCGTCACGTGCCCCGCCTCGCCGAGATCGACATCGTCGGTCACGACGTCCCAGACACGGCCGTGGTAGGCCAGCTGTGACGACGTGACGTGCTGGGGCGCGAGCCGGTCGGCGATGTCGGCAGGCAGCACCGGGTGCGTTCCGCTCATGCGAACGTCATTGCGCCGCAACGGCTTCGACCGCCCGAGGGCGTTCGACCTCGACCAGTCGCGCGGCGCGCTGCTGGTCGATCGCCGCACCGATCAAGCCGGCGAACAACGGGTGCGCACGGTTCGGCCGCGACAGGAACTCCGGATGGGCCTGTGTCGCAACGTAATACGGGTGCACCTCCGCCGGCAGCTCGACGAACTCGACGAGCCCGCCGTCCGGCGACAGGCCCGAAAACACCAGACCCGCTGCCTCCAACTGGGCGCGGTAGGAGTTGTTGACCTCGTACCGGTGGCGATGCCGTTCTGAGACGTCGGTCGCGCCATACGCGCCGGCAACGACGGAACCGTCGGCGAGCTTCGCCGGGTAGGCCCCCAGTCGCATCGTGCCGCCCAGGTCACCGGCACCGTCGACGAAGGCCTTCTGCTCTTCCATCGTCGCAATCACCGGAGCCGGCGTGTCGGGGTCGAACTCGGTCGACGACGCACCCTCGATGCCCGCGACATTGCGCGCGTGCTCGATCACCATGCACTGCAGGCCGAGGCAGATGCCCAGCGTCGGCACCTGCCGCTCGCGCGCCCAGCGCAGTGCGCCGAGCTTGCCCTCGATGCCTCGCACGCCGAAACCACCGGGCACCAGAATCGCGTCGACGCCGTCGAGTGCCTTGGCCGCACCGGCCGGAGTCGCGCAGGTGTCGCTGGCGACCCAGCGGATCTTGGCCCGCGCATCGTGGTGGAAACCGCCGGATCGCAGCGCTTCGGTCACCGACAGATAGGCGTCCGGCAGGTCGATGTACTTGCCGACCAGCGCCACTTCGACCTCGTGCTCGGGGTGGTGCACGCGCTCGAGGAGTTCGTCCCAGGAATGCCAGTCGACGTCACGGAAGGGCAGTCCGAGACGCCGGATGACGTAGGCGTCGAGGCCTTCGGCGTGCAGCACCTTGGGGATGTCGTAGATGCTCGGCGCGTCGACTGCCGCAGCGCACGCCTCGGTCTCGACGTCGCACATCAGCGAGATCTTGCGCTTGATGCTCTCGGGAATCTCTCGATCTGCGCGCAGCACAAGGAAATCCGGCTGGATGCCGACCTGGCGCAAGGCAGCGACCGAGTGCTGGGTCGGCTTGGTCTTCAGCTCACCGCTGGGTGCGAGATAGGGCACGAGCGACACGTGCAGGAAGAACACGTTGTCCCGCCCGACGTCCTGGCGCACCTGGCGTGCCGCCTCGAGAAAGGGCAGCGACTCGATGTCACCGACGGTGCCACCGATCTCGGTGATGATCAGGTCGACATCGGGTGCAGCCTGAGCGCGCATCTGCGCCTTGATCTCGTTAGTGATGTGCGGGATCACCTGCACCGTGTCGCCGAGGTACTCCCCCCGGCGCTCCTTGGCGATGACCTCGCTGTAGACCTTGCCGGTCGTCGCGTTGGCGTCGCCGGCGAGGTTGACGTCGAGGAAACGCTCGTAGTGACCGATGTCGAGGTCTGTTTCGGCGCCGTCCTCGGTCACGAAGACCTCACCATGCTGGAACGGGTTCATGGTGCCCGGATCGACATTGATGTAAGGATCCAGCTTCTGCATCGTCACGCGCAGGCCACGCGCGCGGAGCAGATGTCCGAGGCTCGAGGCCGACAGCCCCTTGCCGAGCGAAGAGGCAACGCCTCCGGTCACGAAGATATGTTTCGTCTGCTCCACCACGGGCTCTCAGTCTACGTCACCGGGGCCGCCGTGTCGCCGTTCGCCGACGTCAATCCTCACGTATGTCGAATGCCGTTGTCTCACAACGTTTTTCGTTGTGCATCCTGTAGAAGCTCCCGCGCGTGTTCCCGGGCTGTCGCGCTGTCGTTGCCGCCCAGCATGCGCGCCAGCTCGCTCAGCCGAGCTTCGTCCTCGACGGCGCTGACGCCACTGGCGGTGATGTGGCCGTCGCTGGATTTGTGCACGACAAGGTGACGGTCGGCATACGCTGCGACCTGCGCCAGGTGGGTCACGACGATCACCTGGGCGTTCTGGGCCAGCGCCCGCAGGCGTGCGCCGATGTCGAGTGCGGCGGCGCCGCCCACCCCGGCATCGACCTCGTCGAAGACGAAGGTCGGCACGCCACCGGAGGAACTGACGACCTCCAGCGCGAGCATGACGCGCGACAACTCTCCACCGGAGGCCGCCTTGGCGACGGTACGCGCCGGGGCGCCGGCATTGGCGGCGAGCAGGATCTCGACCTCGTCGACGCCATGTGGTGTCCGATGCCCCGGATCGGTGGTGACCTGCACCTTCGGACTCGCCGAACCCATTGCCAGATAGGCGAGTTCGCCCGTGACAGCCTTCTCCAGCTTGCGCGCCGCGGCCGTCCTGGCCTTGGTGAGGGCGGCCGCCGCTGTGGCGACGGCAGCGTCGAGTTCGCCCACTTGCGTGGTCAGCAGTTGGATGCGGTCGTCCGAACCCGCGAGTTCGGCGGATTCGGCCGCCGCGGCACGGCTCCACTGCAGGACGTCCTCGATGCTCTCGCCATACGTGCGTAGCAGGCCGGTCAGCTCGGCCCGCCGCTGCTGCACGTGCTCCAGCCGCCCCGGGTCGACGTCCAGATCTGCCAGGTATGACGCAAGGTCGGCACCCACGTCCGCAACCAGGATCGTGAGTTCGCGCAGCCGCGCGTCGATCGCAGCGAGCGCGTCGTCGTGTTCGACCACCGACGAGAGAGCATGCCGGGCACGCGCCAGGAGTTCTCCGACATACGCGCCGTCTGGCAAATCTTCGTTCCCGACGATGGCATCATGCGCCACCTGAGCGCCCTCGCGGAGGCCGTCGGCATGGATCAGCCGTTGCGCCTCGGCTGCGAGGTCGTCATCCTCGCCGGACTGCGGATCGACGCGTTCGATGGTCTCCAGCGCCGCGGTGAGCATCTCCAGCCGTTGGGCCCGCTCACGGGCGTGGTCGGTGAGCAACGCGAGTTCGGCACGAGCGGCTGTCCACGCGTCATACGCGACGGAGTAGCTCGTCCGTGCTGTCGCGACGGGTCGGCCACCGAAGTCGTCCAGCATCACGCGGTGCTGCTCAGGACGTTGCAGCCGCCACTGGTCTGCCTGTCCGTGCACCGCGACAAGGTGCTCACCGAGTTCGGCGAGCACTCCGACCGGCACGCTTCGGCCGCCGACATGAGCGCGGGAGCGACCGGACCCGGCGACAGTTCGGGCCAGGATGAGATCGCCATTGTCGACGTCGGCGCCGGCGTCGAGCGCCCGGATTAACGCCGGATGCTCCGACGGCAGCTCCAGCAGGCCTTCGACGGCGGCTCGGTCGGCGGTGGAGCGCACCAGCGCCGCGTCGGATCGGCCACCGAACAGCAGGCCGAGACCCTGGACCACCATCGTCTTACCCGCCCCGGTCTCACCGGTGACGACGTTCAGCCCCGACGACAGCTCCAGCAAGGCATCATCGATGACGCCCAGGCCTTGAATTCGAAGTTCGCGCAGCACGCCGCCAGCGTAACGACGGGTCGGCGTCAGTCCGGACGGCCGCCCACAGGCTTGCCGCGCCAGCCGGACACGGACAGGTCGAACTTCGCAACGAGGCGGTCGGTGAACGGCGCCGAGCCCAGGCGGGCCAGGCGCACCGGAGTGTCACTGCGACGCACCTCGATACGAGCCCCTTCGGGCAGGTCGAAGGATCGGCGGCCGTCGCACCAAAGCACAGCGTGGGCATCGGCCGCGCCCGAGACCAGATCGATCGCGATGCGCACGTCGTGGCTGAGCACGAGTGGCCGGGCGAACAGCGCATGCGCGGAGATCGGCACCACGAGGATGGCACGGACACCGGGCCACACGACCGGCCCGCCGGCCGAGAAAGCATAGGCCGTCGATCCGGTAGGCGTCGCCATCACGACGCCGTCGCAGCCCCAGGTCGACAGCGGGCGGCCGTCGATCTCGAGAGTGACCTCGAGCATCCGCTCACGCGCTGCCTTTTCGACGGATGCTTCGTTCAGCGCCCAGTTGGTCCACAGCGACTGCCCGTCGACGAAGGCCTCGATCTCCAGCGTCTCGCGTTCCTCGACCTTCCAGTCGCGGTGGGCGATCTTGGCGACGGTCCAGTGGATGTCGTCACGCTCGGCCTCGGCGAGGAAGCCCACGTGTCCGAGGTTGATGCCCAGCAGCGGGACGCCGCTGTCGCGCACGGTCTCAGCGCCGCGCAAGATCGTGCCGTCCCCGCCCAGGACCACGGCAAGCTCGCAACCGTCAGGTCGCGCGCTCTCATGCGCGGTGACGCTCGGCATGTCGAGCACACCGAAGGCCTCGAGTTCCTCGGCCGCACCGGTGACTTTGATGTCGTGCGCGGCAAGATCCTGCACGAGGGTGGCCGCGACGTCGACTGCTGAGGGACGTCGGGGGTGTCCGACGAGCAGAATGCGGCGGCTCATGCCGGCTCCTGCGCCAGTACCTGGGTGATCGTCGTTGAGATCTGCACGTCGTTCATCTTGCCCTCGGCGATGGGACGCGCCCACAGCAGGTATTCGTGATTGCCGGTCCCGCCCGAGATCGGGCTGGCGGCGAGGCCGTGAACGTGCAGGTGTGCATCTGCGACGGCGTTCAGGACAGTGACCAGCGCGCGTCGTCGCTCCGTCACGGAGGTGACGACCCCTGTGCGGGCCAGCCGCTCGCGGCCGACCTCGAACTGCGGTTTGACGAGGGTCACCAGATCACCGGCATCGCTGACCAGGTCTGCCAGCTGCGGCAAGACCAGGGTGAGGGAGATGAAGCTGAGGTCGGCCACGACAACCGGAGCCGTTCCCCCGATCGAGTCCGCTGTGACGTCGCGGATGTTGGTGCCGGGCAGATCGACGACGCGTGGATCCTGGCGCAGTTCCTCCACTAGTTGCCCGTGCCCGACGTCGAGGGCGACCACTTGACTGGCGCCGTGGTGCAGCAACACCTGGGTGAATCCCCCGGTCGAGGCTCCCACGTCGACGCAGCGTTTGCCCTCGATCATCACCGGGAACGCCTGCAGAGCGGCCAGGAGTTTGTATGCCGCTCGCCCGACCCATGGATCCTGTTCACCGTCGACGGTCAGTGCAGCAGGATCCACCTGCTGAGCCGCCTTGGTCACGACCGCTCCGTCCAGGCGCACCTGACCGGCGTCGATGAGTTCACGAGCGACGGCTCTTGAGCGAGCGAGTCCGCGTGAGACGAGCCCTTGATCCGCACGCATCCGGTCAGCCGGCGAGATCGGACAGCCGCTGCTGCAGTTGCCGATGAACCGCCGTGACATCCGCAACCTGGGAGTCGAGATCGGCCTTGTCGGCTGCGTCGGCCCTATCGGCTGCATCGCTTGTGCCGGCTGTGCCGCCATCGGTCGCCGCAGTGTTGTGCGAGCCGGCCGGCGCCTCGTCACTCACGTCAGCGGGCGTTTGACTCGACCGCAACTCTTCCGGATGCGGCAGACCCATCAGCGCCCGGTCGACGTGTTCGTCTCCGGTGGGTTCGAAGCGCTCGTCATGCAAGGCCTCTCCCGGCGGTGTCGGCGGCCCGGGTTGCGGCATCGCTATCGGTGGCATTGGGCGCGGTCCGGCATTCATCGTCTGGTGTCCCGTAGCGGCGGAATCTTGACCGGTCACGGGCTGCGAAGCGGGGTGTGTCACACGTTCCTCAGGGTTTGGTGGTCGTCGTCGGAGCAGTCGTGGCCGGCTTCGCGCCATCAGCCTTCTTGGCGACCACCTTCTTCGCACGTGCCTTCGTCGCCGGTGCTGTCTTGCCGACAGCCTTCTTGGCAGTCGCCTTCGCCGGGGTCGCCTTCTTGGCAGTCGCCTTCGCCGGGGTCTTCTGAGCAGCCGCCCTTTCCGCCACAGTCTTCTTGGCGACAGCCTTCTTGGCGGCGGCCGTCTTTGAAACCGTCTTCTGTTTCGGCGATCCACTCTTCTGAGCAGCGGTGCTTGCGGATGCGCCGCTGTCCGGGCGGCCTACGGCGGCGCGACCGGCCGTGCGGGTGACGGCGCGGCGGCTCGGACGCACCGCACCGGACCTCGGCTCGTGCTGCTCCCGACCTCCGAGAGAGCGACGGAGGTCGACCACCTCGTCTTTGAGTCGGTTGATCTCCGTCCGAGCTGCAGCCAACTCCGCAGTCGTGGTCAGACCGACCCGCTGAAGTTGACTCTCCAACTCCTGCTGCACCAGATCTCGGACCATCTCCCGGTTGGCCGAAGCCGCCGCGAGCAACTCGTCTGCGATCGTGCCGGCTTGGGCGGCCACCTGGCCGGCTCTGGCCGAGGTACTGCCCACCATCGGCAGATCCAGCAACGTACTTGCTGCCTCAAGAGCTCTGGCACGAGTGAGTTCACCCGCGCCCGTGACGATCTGCAGAGCGGTTCGAACGCTGTCCAATGCCATCAGGAACTCCTTGAAGGTGCCAGATCGTGCGCGACCTGGAGCGTGTCGGACGCTGTCGTACAGAGAAAGGCCCGCCGACCGCCTCGCTCAGGTTACTGCGCCGCCGTCACCGCCGACACCGCCGACGCGACCGAGACCTTCCCCCGATCGAGTGCGGACCACAGCACACGCAACGCCAGCCGGAGCCGAATGACGTCGGCTTGCTCCGGTGCGACGCTCGCGTCTCCTTCGAAGGCCACCCGAGGCTTGTCGGCGGAACCCTTCAGCGATGCCACCAATCCACTGGCCGACCACCGGTCGTCCGCGTCGTGAATAGGCTCGTCATACGGTGCCGACAAGGTTCTCAGATCGGTCCCGATGTACCGGGGCCGGTGACTCTTCGGCGCCCGGACCAGGTCCTGCGGCCCGTGCACTCCCGTCAACACGAGCAGTGAATCCATCCCTGCGGCATGCGCTCCCGCGATGTCGGTGTCCAACCGATCACCCACTCCGAGGGTGTGAGCAGCGTCCTGACCCAACTGGCGTGCAGCAAGCTCATACATCAGCGGCCCAGGCTTGCCGACGACCTCCGGATCGGAGTCCACGGCGATGCGCACGGCGGCCACAAGGGACCCGTTGCCGGGCGCGACCCCCCGATTCGTCGGCAGGGTCAGATCATCATTGGTGGCAATCCACCTCGCTCCGCTCTGTATGGCGTAGGCCGCCTCCGCCAGGTCGCTGGCTGAGACCGAAGCGCCATAACCCTGCAAGACTGCAGCAACAGCTCCGGTGGGGCCATCATCGGCGCTGTGCTGCACCGGAATCTTTGGCGTGAGTCCGACCGATTCCAGGGCACGGGCGACCCCATCACCGCCGATGGCCAAAACCTGGGCACCCGGCGCGAGCGCGTTGCGCAGAACGGTCGCACCGGCCAGCGCACTTGTGAGCACCTCAGCGGGTTCGGCCGCCACACCAAGGGACTGCAGTTGTCGCGCGACGTCCGTTGGCGTGCGCGACGCGTTGTTGGTGGCGAAGACGATGCCGGTCCCAGCATCACGCAGCGACGAGAGCGTGTCGACAGCATGCGGCACCGGGTCCGGGCCGCGGTAGACGACGCCATCCAGATCGAAAACCATCGCCGGGTAGGACCTCATCAGGGGGATGCTCACCGCGGCATTGTCTCCCACCCTGGTGCAACACATGAAACGTTGCCGGTAGGACGACTACGTGCCCTGTGCCGCGTGTCAAAACGATGGCCGGCGAAGTCGGACCGATGACGCCTCCACTTCATAACGACTGGCGACGGCCGTCCCCGCACGCCAGAAGCGACGCCGCAAGGCACCTTCCACCTCGATCGCTTCGGTGCCGAGCAGTCGCTTGGCTGCCCGTCGGCTCGAGGCGGACCAGCATGCGACGTCGATCGTGTCCACAGAGGGTGTGCGCGGAGTCCGCGATGCGGACTTCTGCGATCGAGGCACCACCAGCCGCAGTTGGACCACCTCGTCACCGCTGGGCAGCACCCGCGCCTGCGGTGGCGCGCTGAGCCGGCCGATCAGCCGGACATCGTTGACGCCCTCGACGTCGGCGACCATGGACCCTGCTGCACCTCCCGGGGTTGCCGTACCGTCCACGAAACTCTTCTTGGTTGCCATCTTCACTCCGAACAATGGATTCGCATCTGTGTTCGAATCAGTGTCCAGGTGGAGCGCCCGCGACGGGGCCAGAAACAGAGTGACCTGTGGACAGGCCGCCGTCATACATCACCCAGTGGACGATGAAGGCGGAGACCGCGACCTCAACCTTCGCCTTCAGTTGCTCCCGTTGCCCTCGTCAAACGTGGGCATCGATGCCGGACCGCTCGAGTTCGGCCCGCTTGTCGTGCTGCCTGAACCCGCATCCGAGGGTGACGGCGCATCGGGACCTTCGCCGGATCCGGCAAAGGGCGTCCAGACAGCAGCCTGCCCGACGTCCGTCACCGCATGCACAACAGAGGCTTCATCCGGGAGTGCGTTCGGCACCTCATCGTCGGGCAACTCATCGTCAGCCAGCAGGTCTGTCATGACGATTCCGTCGAGCTCATCAATGCGTTCGCCCGCGTCGGTCTCCTCGGCTTTGTCGGCATCAAGCGCCTTGCTGAACCACTCACGAGCCGTGGAAGGGTCACCTGTCGCCAGCACCGCTTCCGCATAGGCGTAGAACAGTCGCGCCGCCCACGGTTGGGATCTCGCGTGATCCAGCGCCGGGATGCGCAGCACCATGACCGCCGCTTCCGGCTGGCCGAGATCACGACGGACGCCGGAGACGACGATCGCGAGCTCGATGTTGTCGGCCTCAGCGAGTCCCTTTGCCTCAGGCGACGCAGCCAGGTCGAGGGCTCGGTCGTACCGCTTCAAGCCACGCTCGCAATCGACGAGATACGGCAGCAGGTGGTTGGACCCGGACAACCGCTTCGCGGTGCGGAACTCACGTATGGCGTCAGAGAACTCCCCACGGCGGTAGCGCACGAGGCCAAGCGCCTCTCGGACCGCCGGAACGCGGCCGGCCCGACGCGCCGCATGTTCAGCGTGTGCCAAGGCTAGATCGGGATCCTCCTCGAGCAGTGTTGCAGCAGCAACGAGGTGTTTGGCGACCCCTTCAGCGTTCTCCTTGGTGAGAGTCCGAAGTTCGCGCCATACCGAACGGTCGAGTTCTTTGCCGGTGATCTCCTCGTCCAGCGGTGGTTCCTGCCGAGAGTCACGTCCGGTGACATTCGACGGCGAGGACCGATCCCAGCTGCGCGGGCCACGGCCACCGGTGCCCGGCTGCGGAGTCCTTCCGTCGTTCCGCCGATCCGACCTGCCCGCATTCGACCGCGCGGGACCACTCCGCTCAGTTCGACCGCCACGGTCGAATGCTTCGGTCCGCCCTGAGCGATCGCTGAAACCTGGGCGAGCACGCTCCGTCGATCGATCGCCCGAGCCTCGGTTGCGATCCCCACCCTTTCGGTCGTCCCGCCGTGACGTCGAATACCCACGATTCCCGCTTCGATCGCCTTCTGACGACGGCCCCCTGCGACCATCTCGTCGCTGACCGCCACGCTCATCACGTCCGCCTCCGGACCGATCATCACGACTCGGTTGGCGCCGGTAGTCCCGGTCGCCGTCGTCACGACGTGGGTGCGAGGCCGATCTCGACTCACCACCGGTGTCGTCTCCGCTGTCCCGTCGCTGTGACGTTCCTTCACCTGCTGCGCGGGACCAACGACCAGAACGACGCGGGATCTCCGGAGGTGGTGTTGATTCGGAGTCGTCAGACACGGGAACAACCTTCGCTATTGAGATTGGACTTCTTCGCCACCAGCATAACCAGCATCGCCTTCGGCGGACACCTGTCAGAAACCATCGTCAGTTCACGTGGCTTCGATTCACATCCGCCTCATCACCGACCACGCCGGCGCCGAACGCCACGACGAGAAAGTAGCGGTGGAAATGGTTTCAGCGTGGAGCCCTGTTCCGTCCCTGGCCCCCTTTGGTTGGGGGTTGGGGTGGGGGTTCCACGCTGAAACGTGTAATGGTTGTTCGGCGGTGTCCTACTCTCCCACACTCTACCGAGTGCAGTACCATCGGCGCTGAAGGGCTTAGCTTCCGGGTTCGGGATGTGTCCGGGCGTTTCCCGCTTCGCTATGACCGCCGTAACTCTATGAAACTATCACCAACCAGCCTGCGAACCCTGGAATGTTTTCCGGGGGCGGGGTGGGTGTTGTTTCAGAATTGTATAGTGGACGCTTTTTTGAACGTGTTTTGTGGTGTTTAAGTTGTCGGCTGATTAGTACCGGTCAGCTCCACACATTACTGTGCTTCCACGTCCGGCCTATCGACCCAGTCGTCTAGCTGGGAGCCTCTCCAGGGTTTGATCCCTGATGGAAACCTCATCTTGAAGCGTGCTTCCCGCTTAGATGCTTTCAGCGGTTATCACTTCCGAACGTAGCTAATCAGCGGTGCTCCTGGCGGAACAACTGACACACCAGTGGTTCGTCCATCCCGGTCCTCTCGTACTAGGGACAGGTCTTCTCAAGTTTCCTACGCGCGCAGCGGATAGGGACCGAACTGTCTCACGACGTTCTAAACCCAGCTCGCGTACCGCTTTAATGGGCGAACAGCCCAACCCTTGGGACCTACTCCAGCCCCAGGATGCGACGAGCCGACATCGAGGTGCCAAACCATGCCGTCGATATGAGCTCTTGGGCAAGATCAGCCTGTTATCCCCGGGGTACCTTTTGTCCGTTGAGCGACGGCGCTTCCACAAGCCACCGTCGGGTCACTAGTCCCGACTTTCGTCTCTGCTCGACATGTCTGTCTCACAGTCAAGCTCCCTTGTGCACTTACACTCGAAACCTGATTACCAACCAGGCTGAGGGAACCTTTGGGCGCCTCCGTTACCTTTTAGGAGGCAACCGCCCCAGTTAAACTACCCACCAGGCACTGTCCCTGATCCGGATCACGGACCGAAGTTAGGAGCCCAGAACGACCAGAGTGGTATTTCAACAATGACTCCACACCAGCTGGCGCTGGTACTTCACAGTCTCCCACCTATCCTACACAAGCCGTACCGAACACCAATACCAAGCTATAGTAAAGGTCCCGGGGTCTTTCCGTCCTGCTGCGCGTAACGAGCATCTTTACTCGTAGTGCAATTTCGCCGAGTTCGTGGTTGAGACAGTGGAGAAGTCGTTACGCCATTCGTGCAGGTCGGAACTTACCCGACAAGGAATTTCGCTACCTTAGGATGGTTATAGTTACCACCGCCGTTTACTGGCGCTTAAGTTCTCAGCTTCACACTCACGTGTTAACCGGTCCCCTTAACGTTCCAGCACCGGGCAGGCGTCAGTCCGTATACATCGAATTACTTCTTCGCACGGACCTGTGTTTTTAGTAAACAGTCGCTTCTCCCTGGTCTCTGCGGCCCTCACCCCTAGTCAGTAAATGACATCAAGGATCAGGCCCCCCTTCTCCCGAAGTTACGGGGGCATTTTGCCGAATTCCTTAACCACGATTCACTCGATCGCCTTAGTATTCTCTACCTAACCACCTGAGTCGGTTTGGGGTACGGGCGGCTCGAACCTCGCTAGAAGTTTTTCTCGGCAGCATAGGATCACCCACTTCCCACATTACGTGGTCACCATCACGCCTGGGCCTACATGACTGACGGATTTACCTACCAGTCGGCTTACACGCTTGAACGGGGACTACCATCGCCCCGCGGAGGCTACCTTCCTGCGTCACTCCATCGCTTACCTACTACAAGATCGGGTCCCACGCTCCCCACACACGATCACCCCCGAAAGGGATCAACACGGTAGTTCGGGTGGTTAGCATCCCCTGATTCGATATGGGCGGTCCTTCGCCGGTTCCGGAATATCAACCGGATGTCCATCGACTACGCCTGTCGGCCTCGCCTTAGGTCCCGACTTACCCAGGGCAGATGAGCTTGACCCTGGAACCCTTGGTTATTCGGCGGACGGGTTTCTCACCCGTCATTCGCTACTCATGCCTGCATTCTCACTCGTGTCACCTCCACCCCTGGTTCACACCGGGACTTCACTGGTGACACGACGCTCCCCTACCCAACCACACCCCTGAACCCCCCAAAAGGGGCTAGGAACATGTGTGATTGCCACAGCTTCGGTGATGTGCTTGAGCCCCGCTACATTGTCGGCGCGGAATCACTTGACCAGTGAGCTATTACGCACTCTTTAAAGGGTGGCTGCTTCTAAGCCAACCTCCTGGTTGTCACAGCAACTCCACATCCTTTCCCACTTAGCACACGCTTAGGGACCTTAGCTGGTGATCTGGGCTGTTTCCCTCTCGACTACGGAGCTTATCCCCCGCAGTCTCACTGCCACGCTCTCACTTACCGGCATTCGGAGTTTGGCTGACGTCAGTAACCTGGTGAGGCCCATCAGCCATCCAGTAGCTCTACCTCCGGCAAGAAACACGTGACGCTGCACCTAAATGCATTTCGGGGAGAACCAGCTATCACGGAGTTTGATTGGCCTTTCACCCCTACCCACAGCTCATCCCCTCCATTTTCAACTGAAGTGGGTTCGGTCCTCCACGACGTCTTACCGTCGCTTCAACCTGGCCATGGGTAGATCACTCCGCTTCGGGTCTAGACCCAGCGACTCAAGGCGCCCTGTTCGGACTCGCTTTCGCTACGGCTTCCCCACACGGGTTAACCTCGCCACTGAGCACTAACTCGCAGGCTCATTCTTCAAAAGGCACGCCATCACCCCACCAAACGGAGGCTCTGACGGATTGTAAGCGCATGGTTTCAGGTACTATTTCACTCCCCTCCCGGGGTACTTTTCACCTTTCCCTCACGGTACTAGTCCGCTATCGGTCATCAGGAAATATTTAGGCTTACCAGGTGGTCCTGGCAGATTCACACGAGATTTCTCGAGCCCCGTGCTACTTGGGCACCCTCCCACATGACAGCAACGTGTTTCGCCTACGGGACTCCCACCCACTACGGTCCAGCACTCACACTGGTTCGACTACACGCACACGCCACGCACCGCACTGTCAGATACGGTAAAAAAAGGCCCCACAACACCCTGATTGCAACCCCTGACAGGTATCACACAACCACGGTTTAGCCTCATCCGCTTTCGCTCGCCACTACTCACGGAATCACATATTGTTTTCTCTTCCTGTGGGTACTGAGATGTTTCACTTCCCCACGTTCCCTCCACGCACCCTATGAGTTCAGGTACGGGTCACACCACATAACTGGTGCGGGGTTCCCCCATTCGGAAACCCTCGGATCACAGCCCGGTTATCGGCTCCCCGAGGCTTATCGCAGATTCCTACGTCCTTCATCGGTTCCTGATGCCAAGGCATCCACCATGCGCCCTTAAAAACTTAAACAATTAAGAAATTCTTAAAAGCCACAAAGATGCTCGCGTCCACTATACAATTCTCAAACAACACACCAACACCACCAACCACACCACACCAACGCGGCGCAACCAGCAGGCAGTACCAGAAAAAACAACCACCACCACGCACCAACCACCACAGCTCACACCATGACAGTCACCACACGACAGCGAACGGTCGTTTCCTCAGGACCCAACAACGTGCCGACAACGACGCCCAACACCACCCACCACATTCCACAACCACACCCCCACACAAAAGTGAAAGCACGATTCGTACTCGCGGTGGACACTGCCACACACCATCACAAACGGTTGATGTTCCACCCATGAGCTCACCCCACCACACACTCGGTGATGAAAGGTTCAAACGCTCCTTAGAAAGGAGGTGATCCAGCCGCACCTTCCGGTACGGCTACCTTGTTACGACTTAGTCCCAATCGCCAATCCCACCTTCGACGACTCCCTCCCACAAGGGGTTAGGCCGCCGGCTTCGGGTGTTACCGACTTTCGTGACTTGACGGGCGGTGTGTACAAGGCCCGGGAACGTATTCACCGCAGCGTTGCTGATCTGCGATTACTAGCGACTCCAACTTCATGGGGTCGAGTTGCAGACCCCAATCCGAACTGAGACCAGTTTTAAGGGATTCGCTCCACCTCACGGCATCGCAACCCTCTGTACCAGCCATTGTAGCATGCGTGAAGCCCAAGACATAAGGGGCATGATGATTTGACGTCATCCCCACCTTCCTCCGAGTTGACCCCGGCAGTCTCCCATGAGTCCCCACCCGAAGTGCTGGCAACATGGAACGAGGGTTGCGCTCGTTGCGGGACTTAACCCAACATCTCACGACACGAGCTGACGACAACCATGCACCACCTGTACACCAGTCCGAAGACGCACACATCTCTGCATGATTCCGGTGTATGTCAAGCCTTGGTAAGGTTCTTCGCGTTGCATCGAATTAATCCGCATGCTCCGCCGCTTGTGCGGGCCCCCGTCAATTCCTTTGAGTTTTAGCCTTGCGGCCGTACTCCCCAGGCGGGGCGCTTAATGCGTTAGCTGCGGCACGGAACTCGTGGAATGAGTCCCACACCTAGCGCCCAACGTTTACGGCATGGACTACCAGGGTATCTAATCCTGTTCGCTCCCCATGCTTTCGCTTCTCAGCGTCAGTTATGGCCCAGAGACCTGCCTTCGCCATCGGTGTTCCTCCTGATATCTGCGCATTTCACCGCTACACCAGGAATTCCAGTCTCCCCTACCACACTCTAGCCTGCCCGTACCCACCGCAGACCCAGGGTTAAGCCCTGGGCTTTCACGGCAGACGCGACAAACCGCCTACAAGCTCTTTACGCCCAATAATTCCGGACAACGCTCGCACCCTACGTATTACCGCGGCTGCTGGCACGTAGTTAGCCGGTGCTTCTTCTGCAGGTACCGTCACAAAAGCTTCGTCCCTGCTGAAAGGAGTTTACAACCCGAAGGCCGTCATCCCCCACGCGGCGTCGCTGCATCAGGCTTCCGCCCATTGTGCAATATTCCCCACTGCTGCCTCCCGTAGGAGTCTGGGCCGTGTCTCAGTCCCAGTGTGGCCGGTCACCCTCTCAGGCCGGCTACCCGTCAAAGCCTTGGTAAGCCACTACCTCACCAACAAGCTGATAGGCCGCGAGTCCATCCCCCACCACAAAAGCTTTCCACCACACACCATGCGATGCGCAGTCATACCCGGTATTAGACCCCGTTTCCAAGGCTTATCCCAAAGTGAAGGGCAGGTTACTCACGTGTTACTCACCCGTTCGCCACTAATCCACCCGCGCAAGCACAGGTATCATCGTTCGACTTGCATGTGTTAAGCACGCCGCCAGCGTTCGTCCTGAGCCAGGATCAAACTCTCCGCAAAAAAACACAAAAAATCCAATCCGGCAAAAACTGATCAAGAGCAAAAAAACTCAAAACCAATCAATAACCAAACAAAAATCTGGCATCAACCATCTCGACACGCTGTTGAGTTCTCAAAAAACGACCGCTGCGAAACTTTCCGGAGCTATCCGCTCCGGTGTTGTTCCGGCGACATTTAAAACCTTAGCACCCTGTCCGACTCACTTTCAAATCCGCGTTTCCGCCGATTTGAATCGCGTAGAGGACTGAAATCCTCGAATGCTTTTCGCTGCCGGGACCGGCCATCTTCGGTCTCCCGGTGATGTCCGTGCCTCCCTGGGCAACGAGCGAATACGTTACACGAAGCGCGGTGTCGGTCCAAATCGGCCCAGGCACCCGTCCGATCGCACCCGACGGGCGACGTGGCCCCGGTCATGGCGCGCCCCGGTGCCGGCTGATTCACCTGGTCCACAGAAGGGTCGGTGGCCCGTCGAATGCTCAACGACTCCTCGGCCGCCGGCATGATCACGAGCCCGCGCAACGAGCCGCATCCCGCCGAAATCGGCTCAGTCCTGCGTCAGTCGAGCCGCGCACAAGTGCTTGCGGCCACGTTTGACGATGGCCACGCTGCCGTGCAGAAAGTCGTCAGCGGTGATCACCGCATCGACGTCACTCACCTTGACGTTGTTGACCGACACTCCCCCGTCACCGATGAGACGCCGCGCGCTGTTACGAGAGTCGGCAATGTCGAGCGCGATGAGCACGTCGATGATCGTGTCGCCGACCCGCACTTCTCCCCCGGGAAGTTCCGCTGTGGCGTCAGCGAGAGTGCGGGGATCCAGTGCGGTCACGTCACCCTTGCCGAACAGCGCCTCGGACGCCGCCTGTGCGGCAGCGGTTGCCTCGCCGCCGTGCACCAGCGTTGTCACCGACTCCGCGAGCGCCTTCTGGGCCGTCCGCCGGAAAGGCTCGTCTGCCACCTGTCGCTCGAACTCATCCATCTCTTCACGCGTGAAGTCGGTGAAGATCCGCAACTTCTCGACCACGTCTGCGTCATCCATGTTGATCCAGAACTGGTAGAACGCGTACGGCGACATCAGCTCCGGGCTGAGCCAGAGCGCGTTGCCCTCGGACTTGCCGTATTTGCGGCCGGACGCGTCGGTCACCAGCGGCGTGGTCATCGCGTGCACCGAGACTCCCTCGGCGGACCGGATCAGGTCGACGCCGGCGAGCAGGTTGCCCCACTGGTCGCTGCCGCCCAACTGCAATGTGCACTTCTCCGCGCGATGCAGGTGCAGGAAGTCCAGCGCCTGCAGGATCTGGTAGCTGAACTCGGTGTAGCTGATCCCCTGCTCGGAGTTGAGCCGGCGGGACACCGCGTCCTTCTTGATCATGGCGTTGACCCGGAAGTGTTTGCCGTAGTCGCGCAGGAAGTCCAGCGCCGAGATCGGCTCTGTCCAGTCCAGGTTGTTGACCATCATCGCCGGGTTGTCACCGGTGAAGTCCAGCAGTGAGGCAGCCTCACGGCGGATGGCCTCGACGGCACCCGCGACCTGCTCCTTGTCGCGCAGCACACGCTCGGAATCCGGCTTCGGATCGCCGATCAGACCGGTCGAACCTCCCACCAGGCACAGCACCCGGTGGCCGGCGCGCTGCATCTTGCGGGCCACGATCAGTTGCACCAGGTTGCCGATGTGCAGCGAGTCGGCAGAGGGGTCGAATCCGACATACATCGTGATCGGGCCTTCATCGAGTGCTGCGCGCAACGCGGTCTCGTCGGTGGACTGAGCCACCAGACCTCGCCACATCAACTCATCGAAGATGCCACTCACGATCCATGCCTTCTTCCCGTATGCCGGAGGGCCGGGTGCCCGCCGGACAGTGTTCGTGCAGAGCAAGCCTGCCGTATGCCGATCAACGTGGGCCACGCGGTTTCGCGGGGCGGTACGCCGATACCGTCGGGTCGCCGTCGATCCAGTAACGCCACGGGTATGCCGCGCCGTCTCCGCCGGCACCGCTGACCCCGACACGTGGGCCGGTTCGCACATCACCTGGTGTGGGAGAAGTCCGCCACTCGATGCTGACGGAAGACGTGTCATCAGCCAGTCGCAGCCCGTTGTCCGCCAGCGTGATGTCGAGTGCCTGGCACAGGCGTGCCGGGCCCCGTGCGAGATCGCGTTCGGCGGAATTGCCGCGGCGCGAGCGAGCGATGTCACGACCGTCGACCACGTCGCCGGCACGCAACAGCACCGCGGCTGCCGTACCGGTCGCACCGCACACGTAGTTGGCGCAGTGATGCATCCCATAGGTGAAGTAGACGTAGAGAAGGCCCGGCGGCCCGAACATCACGGCATTGCGATCGGTGCGGCCGCGGAAGGCGTGCGAACCCGGGTCGTCGGCACCGGCATACGCCTCGACCTCGGTGAGACGCACACTGACGCCGCTGGCGCTGACGACGCTGCCGAGCAGACGCTGCGCGACCTCGTGCAGCTCAGCGCCGGACGCGGCCACACCGGCCGGGACGTTCACCTCACGCGCTGCGGAATGTCGACCTGGTCGGTTGCCCACGAACGCCCAGCCGCAGACGCCTCGCTCGCCTGGGCCAGCTGCTCGCGGACCCGCACCGGCGCGGTGCCGCCGACGGCGTCACGCGAGCCCATCGACCCCTCCACGGTCAGGACGCTGCGAACACCAGGTGTGAGAGACGGGTTGATCGCGGCAAGGTCGGCGTCCGACAGATCCCACAACTCGATGCCACGAGACTCGCAGACGCGCACGCACTCGCCGGCAACCTCGTGGGCGATCCGGAACGGCACTCCTTCGCGGACGAGCCACTCAGCGACATCGGTCGCCAACGCGAAGCCCTGCGGCGCGAGCGAGTTGAGTCGCTCCTGGTTGAACGTCAGGGTGGCCACCATGCCGGCAAAGGCAGGCAACAACAGGACGAGTGTGTCGACGGCGTCGAACACGGGCTCCTTGTCCTCCTGCAGGTCGCGGTTGTAGGCCAACGGCAGCGCCTTCAGCGTCGTGAGCAGACCGGCGAGATCACCGACGAGACGGCCGGCCTTGCCGCGGGCGAGTTCGGCGACGTCCGGATTCTTCTTCTGCGGCATGATGCTCGACCCGGTCGAGAACGCATCGTCGAGGGTCACGAAGGAGAACTCCTTGGTTGCCCACAGCACAACCTCCTCCGCGATCCGCGAGATGTCGACCGCGGTCATCGCGCAGACGAATGCGAACTCGGCGACGAAGTCACGACCGGCGGTGCCGTCGATGGAGTTGCGCACCGATCGGGTGAACCCCAAGTCCTCGGCGACAGCCTGCGGGTCGAGCCCGAGCGAAGAACCAGCCAAAGCTCCTGAGCCGTATGGCGATTCGTCGGCACGCAGATCCCAGTCCTGAAGGCGCTGCACATCCCGCAGCAACGCCCACACGTGCGCCAGGAGGTGGTGCGACAACAGAACAGGCTGCGCGTGCTGCAGATGGGTGCGGCCCGGCATGGCGACATCGATATGCGTATCCGCCTGCGCCACCAGTGCGTCGACCACATCGAGCACCAAGCCCGCCACGACACGTGCGTGATCACGCAGGTACATCCGGAACAGCGTCGCGACCTGATCGTTGCGCGAACGTCCGGCGCGCAGCCGGCCGCCGACGTCGGCACCGGCGCGCTCGATCAGCCCGCGCTCCAGTGCGGTGTGGACGTCCTCGTCGTCGTCAGCGGCGACGAATCGCCCGGCGACCACGTCGGCCGCCAGTGTGTCCAGCGCGGAGGTCATGGTGGCCAACGCGTCGTCCGACAGCAGCCCCGCGCGATGCAGCACACGCGCGTGCGCCTTCGAACCGGCAATGTCGTAGGGAGCCAGTCGCCAGTCGAAGTGAGTCGACTTGGACAGCGCGGCCAATGCATCTGCCGGGCCGTCGGCAAATCGCCCGCCCCACAGGCTGATCCGCTGCTCACCCGAACCCATGTGTTCCTCACTCTCAGTCACGTGCCGCCAACTCCATCAGCCCGTCGGACACCGTCTGCGCCGTTCCTTCGGCACAGATGACCAGGATCGTGTCGTCACCGGCAATCGTGCCCAGAACGTTGCCCAGCGCCGCATTGTCGATCGCCGACGCCAGGAAGCTGGCTGCGCCCGGTGGAGTTCGCAGGACGGTGAAATCTCCGGAAACCACTGCAGTCACAAGGAGTTCACCGCACACCCGGCGCAACCGCGCATCGGACACCATGCCACCGGACCCGGCCACTGGTGTCCGGTCACCACCGGCGCCGGGAACGGCATACACCAGTTGGCGCCCTTGCCGGACCTTGACGGCGCCGATCTCGACGAGATCGCGTGAGAGCGTCGCCTGGGTGACGGTGAACCCGTCATGATCGAGGCGCTCGGCGAGTTCCGCCTGCGAATGCACCGACTCCCGGGCGATGAGTTCGGTGATGCGTTGCTGGCGTGCCCCGCGGGTCGTCGCGAATGGCTTGTCACTCATACGGATTCGACCAGAAATTCCAGCAACGCCTTCTGTGCGTGCAGGCGGTTCTCGGCTTCGTCCCAGACGACCGATTGCGGTCCGTCGATGACGTCCTCGCTGATCTCGTAACCACGGTAGGCGGGCAGGCAGTGCAGTGCGATGGCATCGTCCGCGGCGCGGGCCAGCAGCTCGGCATCGAGAGCGTATGACGCGAAAGGCGATGCACCACCCTTGCGCGTGTCGCTCTCGGCCTCCTGACCCATGGACACCCAGGTGTCGGTGATCACCACGTCCGCGTCAGCGACCGCGGCCACCGGGTCGGCGGTCACCAGCACGGATCCGCCGGTGCCGGCGGCGATCTCGGCAGCTCTCGCAACCACCTGCGGATCGGGCTGATGCGTCTGCGGGGTGCCGATGCGCACATGCAGTCCGGCCGTGGCCCCACCGAGCAGATAGGACTGGGCCATGTTGTTGGCTCCGTCGCCGACATACGCCATCGTGAGGCCCGCGAGCGAACCCTTGCGCTCGGTGATCGTCAGCAGGTCGGCCAGGATCTGGCACGGGTGGAACTCGTCGGTGAGGGCGTTGACCACCGGCACGCGTGAGTGCGCGGCCATCTCCTCGATGCGCGTCTGCTCGTAGGTGCGCCAGACGATGGCGGCGACCTGCCGCTCGACGACCCGCGTCACATCGGCGATGGATTCCCGCGACCCGATCTGCGCCAGGTTGCCGTCGACCACCATCGGATGGCCGCCGAGTTCGGCGACACCCACGGTGAACGACAGCTGTGTGCGCAGCGTGGGCTTGTCGAAGATGAGCGCGACGACACGCGGACCCGCCAGCGGCCGGTGCCCGAGTCGGTCGGCCTTCATCTGCGCGGCCGTGCGCAAGACGTGCGCCTGTTCGGACGGCGAGAGATCGTCGTCGCGCAGAAAGTGCCGGGTCATCTGGTCGCCTCCTGGAGGAGTTCGGGAAGTACGTTCACGAAGGATGTCACCTGTTGCTCACTGACGATCAGCGGCGGCGCCAGGCGGATCGCATGTGGCGCCACGGGATTCACGATGAATCCGGCGGCGCGTCCCGCGGCTGCGACGGCGGCGCTGATCGGCTCGCGCAGAGTGATGGCGCGTAGCAGCCCCTGACCGCGAACTCCGGTGAGTCCGTCGATGTCGGACGCTCGGACGCTGCGCGCGAGGTGCTCTCCCATCGCGGTGGAGTGGGCCAGGAGACCCTCGCTCTCGATGGTCTCAAGGACTGCCAGACCGGCGGCGGCGGCCAACGGGTTGCCGCCGAAGGTCGAACCGTGCTGTCCCGCCCTGAGCAGACCGGACACCTCGTCACCGAAGGTCACCAGCGCTCCGATCGGCACTCCCCCGCCGAGTCCCTTGGCGACGGTGATGGCGTCCGGAATGATCCCAGCGTGCTGGAATCCGAACCAGGCACCGGTTCGGCCGACTCCGGTCTGGATCTCGTCGACGATGAGCAATGCGCCTGCGTCAGAGGCGATCTCGCGTGCCTGGCGAAGGTAGCCATCTGGCGGCTCGACGACCCCCGCCTCACCCTGCAGTGGCTCGAGCACGATCGCGGCCGTCGTCGCATCGACGGCAGCTCGCAGGGCGTCGGCATCGCCATACGGGACGTGGGAGACACCGGGGATGAGCGGCTCGAAGGGCTCACGGTATGCGGCCTTGGCGGTGAGGGCGAGCGCGCCGGTCGTGCGACCGTGAAACGCTCCCTGCGCCGCCACGATGCCTGGCCGGCCGGTGCGACGGGCGAGTTTGATCGCCGCCTCGATCGCCTCGGCGCCGGAGTTGCCGAAGAACACCCTCGACCCTGCGGGGGCGCCGGAAATCTGCAGGAGCTTCTCGGCGAGGGCGATCTGACCGGGCGAGGTGAACAGATTCGACACGTGGAGTGCGGTGGCAACCTGCCGGGAGACCGCGGCAACCAAAGCCGGGTGCCCGTGACCGAGCGCATTGACCGCGATGCCGCCGAGAAGGTCGAGGTAACGACGGCCGTCGACATCCCAGACGTAACAACCCTCGCCGCGTTCGAGCACCAACGGTGGCACGCCGAACACGCCGAGCACACTGTCCGAATACCGTTGCAGCAAAGCGTCGTTCGTGCTCATTGCCGATCCTCCTGTGGGTCCGGAAGCACCATCGTGCCGATGCCCTCGTCGGTGAAGATCTCCAGCAGCAGCGAGTGCGGGGCGCGACCGTCGATCACGTGCGCCTGCAGCACCCCGCCCCTGATCGCACGGATGCATGCCTCCAGCTTGGGCACCATGCCCGAGTCGACGCGAGTGAGCAGATCCTCGGCGTCGCTGACGGGCAGCGAGCTGAGCAAGCTGTCGCGATCCGGCCAGTTGGCGTAGATGCCCTCGACGTCGGTCAGGACGACGAGTTTGGAGGCACCGAGCGCCTGGGCCAGGGCGGCTGCGGCGGTGTCGGCGTTGACGTTGAGCACCTGTCCGTCGATGTCGAGATCGGGCGCGATCGACGACACGACCGGGATGCGGCCGGCCGCCAGCAGGTCCTCCACCGCGGCCGGGTTCACCGCCACGACGTCGCCGACGAGACCGATGTCGACCGGCTCACCGTCGACGACAGCGCCGCGGCGGCGTGCGCCGAACAAGGCGGCATCCTCGCCGGAGAGACCGACCGCGAGCGCTCCGTGCTGGTTGATCAGTCCGACGAGCTCGCGGGACACCTGTCCGGTGAGCACCATGCGCACGACGTCCATCGCCTCCGGAGTGGTGACCCGCAGGCCGCCTTTGAACGTCGAGGCGATGCCGAGCCGGTCGAGCATCGCCTGGATCTGCGGTCCGCCACCGTGCACGACCACCGGTCGCAGACCGGCATACCGCAGGAAGGCGACATCCTCGGCAAACGCTGCTTTCAGGCGGTCGTCGGTCATCGCATTGCCGCCGTACTTCACCACGACGAGGGCGTCCTTGAAACGCTGCAGCCACGGCAACGCCTCGACAAGGGTTGCGGCTTTGCCCGCGGCCGTCGCCAGGTCGGAGTGGGTGCGTGTGCTCATGTCGAGTATGCCGAATTCTCGTGGACGTAGTCGTGGGTCAGATCGTTGGTCCAGATGGTCGCAGTGTGCTCCCCCGCGGAGAGGTCGACCACGAGGTGCACGTCACGAGGCTCGAGGTCGACGAGATTGCGATCGTCGCCGACGCCGCCGTCGCGGCACACCTGAACTCCGTTGATGCTCACCCCGAGCTGATGCGGATCGAACGCCGCAGACGTGGTGCCGACGGCTGCCAGAACGCGACCCCAGTTCGGGTCCTTGCCGAAGATGGCGCACTTGAACAGATTGTTGCGGGCGATCGCTCGACCGACCTCGAGAGCGTCTGATTCTGTTGCGGCAGAACGCACTTCGATGGCGATGTCGTGATGCGCGCCTTCGGCATCTCCGATGAGCTGACGCGCCAGATCGGCGCACACCTCGGTCACGGCGTCCTGAAACTGCTGTGGATCGGGGGCGACGCCTGATGCTCCCGACGCCATCAACAAAACGGTGTCGTTGGTCGACTGGCAACCGTCCGAGTCGACCCGGTCGAAGGTGAGCGCGGTCGCCGCACGCAAGGCCGTGGCGAGCTGCTGCGAGGGCACCTGCGCATCCGTGGTGATGACGACCAGCATCGTGGCCAGCGCCGGTGCGAGCATGCCGGCACCTTTGGCCATTCCACCGACAGTCCAGCCGTCACCGCTTGCGACAGCCTGCTTGGAACGCGTGTCGGTCGTCATGATCGCCGTTGCCGCAACCGAACCGCCTTGGGGGGAAAGAGTTGTCGCGGCTTCGTCGACTCCGGCCAGCAGCGTGGGCATCGGCAGCAGTTCACCGATGAGCCCGGTCGAGCACACCGCCACGTCGCCTGCCGACACACCCAGCACCTGCGCGACGCGCTCGGCAGTCGCGTGCGTGTCGGCGAATCCCTGTGCGCCGGTGATCGCATTGGCGCCACCTGAATTCAGCACGACCGCGTCGACGCGACCGTCGGTCAGCACCTGTCGCGACCAGGTCACCGGTGCGGCCTCGACCCGGTTGCTCGTGAAGACCGCGGCTGCGTCATACGTCGGGCCGTCGTTGACCACGAGAGCCACGTCCGGACTGCCGCTGGGCTTCAGACCGGCCGTCACACCTGCTGCGCGAAATCCTTTGGCCGCAGTCACGCTCACGGCGCCACTCCCGTCGTCGGTAGTCCCATCGTCTCGGGCAGGCCGAGAGCGAGGTTCATGTTCTGCACGGCGCCACCCGCCGTGCCCTTGGTCAGATTGTCGATCGCGCACACGATCACAACGCGGCCCACCCGCTCGTCGACAGCCACCTGCAGCACGGCGTTGTTGGAGCCAAGCACTGCTCCAGTCGTGGGCCAGCTGCCCTCGGGCAGCAGATGCACGAAAGCTTCTGTGCCATAAGCGTTTTCGTAGGCGGCCCGCACGTCATCGACGGAGACTCCAGGGGCGATGCTCGCAGTGCACGTCGCAAGGATGCCGCGCGACATCGGTGCGAGTGTCGGAGTGAAGGACACCGTGACCGGACGCCCCGCGGCGGCCGAGAGATTCTGCTCGATCTCGGGAGTGTGCCGGTGGCTCCCGCCGACGCCATACGGACTCATCGAGCCCATGGTCTCCGAACCCAGCAGATGAGGCTTCAAGCTGCGACCGGCACCCGAGGTGCCACTGGCCGCGACGATGACAACCTGCTCGGTCTGGACAAGTTGCTCGGCGAAAGCCGGTGCCAGCGCGAGCGAACACGCAGTGGGATAGCAACCGGGCACGGCGATGCGGCGAGCCCCCTGCAGGTGATCGCGCTGCGGACCCTCCGCGGTTGCCAACTCGGGCAGTCCGTAGGCCCAACTTCCGGCGTGCTCGGTGCCGTAGAACTGCTGCCAGGCGACCGAATCGATCAGCCGGAAGTCCGCACCGCAGTCGATGACGACACGGGCATCGAGCTGCTCCGCCAGCACCGCAGACGCTCCGTGCGGCAATGCGAGGAAGACCACGTCGTGACCGGCGAGCACGTCGGGATTCGTCGGCTGGATCACGACGTCCGCAAGCGCCGGCAGATGCGGCTGATGTCGGGCCAGCACGTCACCGGCACTACCCGCTGCCGTCAGAGCACCAATCTGGACCTGCGGATGCCCGAGCAGCAGCCGCAGCAACTCGCCACCGGCATACCCACTCGCTCCCGCGACCGCTACCTTGAACACAATGCATGACTATACACGACTGCGCATAGTCATGCATTGTGTTTCAGATCTGTCAGGTCCGTTGGACTGCGCCGGTCGCCTTGGCTGCTGCTGCGACGGCGGCATCGCGCGCAGAATTGACCTCGTCCGTCGTCAGTGTGCGATCTGCGGACCGGAAGCCCATCCGATAGGCCAACGACTTCTTGCCGTCACCGGCCTGGTCTCCGGTGTAGGCGTCGAACAGCGTGATGGATTCCAGCAGATCACCGGCGCCCGACCGCAAGGCAGCCTCGACGGCCGCAGCCGTCACCCCGGCATCGACCACCAGCGCGACGTCGCTGCCGGCCAGTGGCAGGTTGGCGATCGGCTGTGCGGTCACCGCTGACTCGCTCGCCGCGGCCAGGACGTCGATGTCGACCTCCGCGCCGATCGTGCGGGCCGGCAGTCCGAGCGCGGACACGACCTTGGGATGCAATTCCCCCGCATGACCGACCAGCGTGCCGTCCGCCAGAGTGAACTGCGCGCACCGGCCAGGGTGGAACGGCATCTCATGATCAGCCGCCACCGTGAGCGGCACGGCGAGCGCTTCGCCCAGCGCGCGGACAAGGGCGATCGCGTCGCTGCAGTCGGCGGCGCGGCCCTTGCCCCACCAACCACTGTGCTCGGCCTCACCCGAGATGAGGATCCCCAGGTGCCGGGGTTGCGCAGGGACAGCAGCCCGGATGCGGTCCAGAAGTTCCGGCGCGGGCCGTACGCCGACCGGCGAGGTCGGAGCCGACAGTTGCGGACCCTCGAGCGCGACGACCAGCCCCTGCTCGAACAGCGCGACATCCTTGATGCCACGTGCGATGTTGCGCTTCAGCGCGTCGACCATCGTCGAGATCACGCTGATCCGCATGAGCGGCAGTTCCTCGTTGAGCGGATTGGCGAGTCGGACGGTGCGTGCCCTGGCTGCCTCCACCGGATAACCGAGCGCGGCGTGGCGGTCGTCGCTGACGAAGGGTGCCGACCAGATCTCGGAAAGTCCTTGCGCTGCAAGCAGATCGGTGAGGATCCGGCGAACCTGCTGGGCGTGCGTAAGTCCGCGACCACCCGGCGGCGTCGGCAGAATGGAGGGGATCTGGTCGTAGCCCTTGATGCGGGCCACCTCCTCGACCAGATCCGGACCTGTCGTGATGTCGGGTCGCCACGACGGCGGTGACACGACCAGCAGCCCGTCGCGCTCGACGATCTCGCAGCCGACCTGTGTCAGCACCGACGACACCTCAGCTGCGGAGTACTCCACTCCGATCAGCCGGGTCGCCAGTGCCGGGTCGAACTCGATGGTGGCCGCCGCGACCGTGGCGTCGACATCGGTGACCTCGGCGTCGACGGTGCCACCGGCATACGTCACCAGCAGGTCGACGACGAGTTGCACGGCGGCCGGGGCCAGCTGCGGGTCGACGCCACGCTCGAAACGGCGCGAGGCCTCCGACGGCAGCTTGTGCCGGCGCGCGGACCGCGCGATCGTCGTCGGGTCGAAGTGGGCGCCCTCGATGAGCACGTCGGTCGTCGACGCGGTGATCTCTGAGTCGAAGCCGCCCATCACACCGGCGATGCCCAGGCCACGGCCCGACCCGTCGGTGATCAACAGGTCCTCGGCGAACAGATCGCGCTCCACACCGTCGAGGGTCTTCAGCTTCTCGCCCGGCGCAGCACGTCGCACCACGATCGGCGCGGTCAGCGTGGCCAGGTCGTAGGCGTGCAAGGGCTGCCCGAGGGCGAGCATGGCGTAGTTAGTGATGTCGACCGGCAACGAGATCGGACGCATTCCGGCTTCGGTCAACCGGGTCGCCATCCACGCAGGCGTCGGTGCGGAGACGTCGATACCGCGCACGATGCGAGCGACGAACCGGTCGCAACCGACCCGGCCACGCAGCGGCGCGTCGTCGGACACGCGCACGGCGAAGCCGCCTTCCGTCGCCGCCGGTGCCGAATCTGCAAGCGCCGCAACCGGATCGGTGAACACCGCTCCGGTGGCGTGAGAGTACTCGCGTGCGACACCACGCAGCGAGAAACAGTAACCGCGGTCCGGGGTCACGTTGATCTCGATCGTCTCCCGATCAAGACCGAGCAGCGGTATGGCGTCCTGACCCGGCTCGAGATCGGCACCCTCGAAAAGATCCGCAAGCCGGATGATGCCGCCGGAGCCGTCATCGGGCAGTCCGAGCTCGTCCGCGGCACAGATCATTCCGGCCGACACGTGACCGTACGTCTTGCGGGCGGCGATGGCGAAGCCTCCCGGCAGCTCGGCCCCCGGCAGCACGACGACGACCAGGTCGCCGACCTCGAAGTTGTGCGCACCGCAGACAATTCCCTGAGGCTCGCCGGTGCCATTGGCCGCGCCGACGTCGACCGAGCACCAGTTGATCGTCTTGCCGTTCTTCTGCGGCTCGGGCTCGCGGGTCAGCACCCGACCGACGACCAGCGGGCCGGTGATCTCACGGCCGTGCAGGCCCTCTTCCTCCAGGCCGACCTTGACCAGCGCGGCGGCAACGTCGAGACCGCTTGTGCCAGAAGGGAGTTCGACATACTCTCCCAGCCAGTCCAACGGAACCCGCATCAGATCTCCATCCCGAACTGCGCGTTGAAGCGCACGTCTCCCTCGATGATTTCGCGCATGTCCGCGACACCGGTGCGGAACATCAGTGCACGGTCGACACCCATCCCGAACGCGAAACCGGTGTAACGGTCGGGGTCGATCCCGCACGCGGACAACACATTCCGGTTGACCATCCCGCAACCGCCCCACTCGATCCAGCCCGTGCCGGAACACGTGCGGCAGTCCGGATCGGCGCCGCGGCATACAAAGCAGCGCAGGTCCATCTCCGCGGACGGCTCGGTGAACGGGAAGAACGACGGGCGCAGTCGCGTCGTGATGCCGTCACCGAACAACTCGGTCGCCAGACGGTCCAGGGTGCCTTTCAGATTGGCCATCGTGATGCCCTCGTCGACGGCGAGCCCCTCAATCTGGTGGAATGCCGGCATGTGCGTCGCATCGAGCTCGTCGGTGCGGTAAGCGCGACCGATGCACCCGATGTACAGCGGCACACCACGCTCGAGCAGCGAGCGCGCCTGCACCGGCGAGGTGTGCGTGCGCAGCACCAGTCCCCCGTCGGCAGGTTCGACGTAGAAGGTGTCCTGCATCTGGCGGGCCGGGTGGTCGATGTCGAAGTTCAGTGCGTCGAAGTTGAACCACTCCGCCTCGACCTCGGGGCCCTCGGCGATCTCCCACCCCATGCCGACCAGGATGTCGGCGATGCGTTGCGCCATGAGTTCGTTGGGGTGACGTCGGCCAAGCGGCCGCCGGCCCGGGACCATGGTGACGTCGACGGCCTCTTCGACCAGGATCCGCTCGTCGCGCTCGGCCTCCAACTCCGCCTGGCGCGTCTTGAGTGCGGCACCCACCTGTCCGCGAGCCTGACCGACGCGCTTGCCGGCCTCCGCCTTCGCCGACGGTGGCAGCGCACCGATCTCGCGGTTGGCCAGGGCCAGTGCGCTCTTGTCACCCTGGTGGGCGATCCGGACGGCCTTGAGCTCATCGAGGGTGCCGGCAGCGGCGATGGCGCTCAGCGCGTCCTGCACGGCCTGGTCGAGCTGAGCGGGATCCAAGGCGGCGACCTCCACAGGGTCGTATGACGTATTCGGTCCTGACACGGTGCCCGAGTCTAGTGGGGCCGGTCAAAGTGAATTCGGGCGGAAAGCTGCAAAGCCGGCGGCCACCGTCGACGACGCCGAAGGCAGCTCAGGCGCGCTCGACGCGCGTGGCAGCTGCGGCGCTCGCGTAGACGCAGACAGTCGCTGCCATCGCGAGGTTCAGGGACTCCGCATGACCGTGGATGGGCACCCGCACCACGTCGTCGCAGAGATCACGGGTGACTTGCTCCAAGCCCCATGCCTCGTTGCCCATCAGCCATGCGTGCGGGTTGCTCAGATCGGCATCGGGGAGCAGGGTTGTGCCAGCTCCGTCGGCGGCCAGCACCCGGCGGCCGGCGGCCTGGCAGGCGGCGACGATCTGCTCGATCTCGGCGCCGACGGCGATCGGCAGATGCCACAACGAGCCAGCCGTCGAGCGCACCACCTTGGGGTTGTACAGGTCGACGCTGGCCGCGCTCAGGATCACAGCCTTCGCCCCGGCAGCGTCGGCGCCGCGTATGACGGTGCCCGCGTTGCCCGGATCGCGCACGTTGGCGAGCACGACGACGAATCCGCCCAAATCGGCGAGCGCCCGATCCAGCGATACATCGACCGGTCGACAGACGGCGGCAATGCCCTGGGGGTGCTGGGTGTCGACCAAAGCGGCCATCACGGCAGCGTCGCACCGGAACACCGGGATGTCGGCATCGCGGGCGAGGTCGAGAAGTTCGGTATGCCGGGACCCCTCCTCGGCATACAGCTCGGTGACGGTCTGCGGGGCGAACCGCAGCGCCTCACGCACGCCCTGCGGGCCGTCGACGACGAACCGGCCGGAGCGCTCACGCGCCGAACGCCGGCCGAGCGCCCGGATGTCCTTGACCCGCTCAGCGCGCGGGTTGGTCAGGACGGCGGGCACGGCTCGGCCGGCGTTACGAAGGTGACTACTGGTGCGGTGCTCAGGCAACGGCGTCGGACGCGGCGTCCGCAGCTGCCGGCACGTTCGCCTTGGCGATCTCGACGAGCGCCGCAAAGGCGGGGGCGTCGTTGACGGCCAGCTCGGCGAGCATACGGCGGTCGACCTCGATCTCAGCGGCCTTCAGGCCCTGGATGAATCGGTTGTAGGTCATGCCGTTGGCGCGGGCGCCGGCGTTGATGCGCTGGATCCAGAGGCGACGGAAGTCGCCCTTGCGCGCACGGCGGTCACGGTAGCTGTAACCCATGCTGTGGGTTACCTGCTCCTTGGCCTTGCGGTAGAGACGCGAACGCTGTCCGCGGTAGCCGCTGGCCTGCTCAAGAACTGTGCGGCGCTTCTTCTGGGCGTTGACCGCCCGCTTCACGCGTGCCACGTGAATCTCCTTCTATATCAGTGGTATGTGGTGAAACGAGGGCTTACTTGCCCAGGAGCTTCTTGATCTTCTTGCTGTCGGCCTTGGTCGCCTCGACGTCCGGCACCAGGCGGCGGGCAGCGCTGCTGGAGCGCTCCTGGAACTTGTGCACGTGACGTGCACGCTGCCGGATGACCTTGCCCGACCCGCTGATCTTGAAGCGCTTCTTGGCGCCACTGTGGGTCTTCATCTTCGGCATCAGCCGATCTCCTTCATTGCGTGGTGTCTGATCGCCGCACCGGCGATGCTCTTCACTCGATGACCCCGAAAGGCCATCTGGTCTTGTCCTGGCTCAGCCGGCGTCGGCTGCTGCCGGGGCTTCCTCGGCGGGTGCCGCAGCAGCGTCTGCCTGCTCGCGTCGACGACGGCCCTCAGCCCTGGCCTCGGCCTTCTTCTTCGTCGGGCCCAGCACCATGATCATGTTGCGGCCGTCCTGCTTGGGCGAGCTCTCGACGAAGCCCAACTCCTGGACGTCCTCGGCGAGTCGCTGCAACAACCGGAAACCGAGCTCCGGGCGCGACTGCTCGCGGCCTCGGAACATGATCGTCACCTTGACCTTGTCACCGGCCGAGAGGAAGCGCTCGACGTGGCCCTTTTTGGTGCCGTAGTCGTGCGGGTCGATCTTCGGTCGGAGCTTGATCTCCTTGATGACGGTGTTGACCTGGTTCTTGCGTGCCTCACGGGCCTTCATGGCGGCTTCGTACTTGAATTTGCCGTAGTCCATGAGTTTCGCCACGGGGGGCTTCGCCATCGGCGCGACCTCGACCAGGTCGAGGTCTGCCTCTGCTGCAAGTCGCAGCGCGTCCTCGACGCGCACAATGCCGACCTGCTCACCGTTCGGCCCAACCAACCGCACTTCCGGAACCCGGATGCGGTCATTGATACGGGGCTCAGCGCTGATGTCTGCTCCTTCGTCGTGCGTGAAAACCTGCGGAGACGAAGAAAGGCTCCTCGCCACCTTGTGGTGCAACGAGAAGCCTTCAGCGCAAGCGACGCAGAGCGGGTGATCGGCACGTGTGCCAAGCTCCGCAGGTGTATGACGCCGCTGAGCGCCTGGACGCCGCGACATCTCGCACCCTCTGCGAGACCGGGTACCCGGCGGCATGCCTGCCGTCTCGGGTGGAAGCACTGGAGCTTCTCTTTGCATATCGGCCTGCATCAGGCAGCCCGATCGGTGACCACAACGGTAACAGGACGTGCGCCATTCCCGGAAATCGGGGCTGGCGGCGACAACCTGGCAAATCCCTGGGATCGCCGCGTTGCGGATGGCGACCGTTGCACGGCTCCCCCTAGCTTGCCGAAGGTTCCGCTGAATCACGCGACAACACCAACCTCCCCCAAGGATGGCAGCACATGCGCCCGTTCAAGAAGTTCTCCCCCGCGCGTCTGGCTCTCGTCAGCCTCACAACAATCGTGGTGACCGCCTTCGGAACGGCGGCCGCCTATGCCGACGCCGCAGGTGCACCCCCTGGCACGCCGACCGCAACGCAGAGCGCCGGGTCGCCATTCGTCGGCGCACTCTTCCCGCCAGGTTCCCCCGATCACGCGTGCACCGGCACGGTCATCTCCTCGCCCGCCGGTGACCTTGTCATGACCGCGGCGCACTGTGTCTCGGGCACCGTCGCCGGGTGGACCTTCGCGCCCGATTGGAGCCAGGGATCGACCCCGGAGGGAGTCTGGACGGTGACGGCGGCATACGCCCTGCGCGGGTGGCGCGACCACGGCAACACCCAGCAGGACGTGGCCATCCTCAAGGTCGCACCGCAGAAGATCAACGGCACGTGGCGGACCCTGCAGTCGGTCGCCGGGGCCGCAACCGTCGGCTGGGCCCCGAGGACCGGGCAGCAGATCGACGACATCGCCTACAACGACGGCGCCCAGACAGCCGTCAGCTGCACTGTGCCGACCTATTGGACCGCGGGTTATCCGTCGTTCAACTGCCACGGCTACGTCAACGGCAGCAGTGGCAGTCCGTGGCTGGTCTGGCACGGCAACAAGGAGTCGGTGGTCGGCGTCATCGGTGGACTGCACCAGGGTGGCTGTTATGAATACACGTCGTATTCGTCACGATTCAGCTGGGACGTGCAGCGCCTGATCCAGCGCGCCATCTGGTCGCGCAAAGGAGACGTGCTGCCCGTCGCCGGCAGCGACGGCTGCTGACCGCGCACCTGCCGACCGGACTCGCGTGACCGGACTTCCTGAAGACCGCATCGGGCGTTGTCCCTGCCGCACCCGCAGCCCGGGCGGGGACAGCGTCCGAACGCAGGTCACCCGGCGATCGGTATGACGGCCCGAGTGAGTGCCGGCGCCAGATCACCGCGGGGATTGACCTCGATCGCATCAAGATCCAGCCACTGCGCCAGTTCGCCGAGGGACTGCGCCAGCGCCGTCGCCGTGTGCCCGGGAGCGTGCGGCTCGGCATACGTGCCCTGGACCCGCAGCACACCGGCGTGCCGGTCGGCTTTCAGATCGACGCGGGCCACGATGCGATCGCCCAGCAGGAACGGCAGTACGTAGTAGCCGTGCACGCGTTTGGCCTCGGGGACGTAGATCTCGATGCGGTACTGGAAGTCGAACAGCGACTCGGTGCGGCGACGCTCCCAGACCACCGGGTCGAACGGACTCAGCAGCGCCTGGGCTTCGATCCGACGCGGCAGCGCGGCGTCGCGGTGCAGATAGGCCTGGTGTCGCCATCCCTCGACGGACACCGGCGTGAGTTCGCCGGAATCGACGAGTGACTGGATCGCCGGCTTGAGGTGCGGCTGGTGGACCTTGGACGTCTGCAGCCGGAAGTAGTCACGCAGGTCGAACTCGGTGGCGACGCCGTACGAGCGCGCCGCTCGTCGGATGAGCTCGGTGGTGGCATCCGCCACGCTCGGCACCGGCATCGCCAGCACATCGGGTGGGATCACCCGCTCGGGCAGGTCGTAGACGCGCTCGAAGGCCGTATTGCGTCGCGCGACCGAGAGCCTGCCCGCGAAGAACAGGTACTCCAAGGCCCCCTTGGTGGCCGACCAGTTCCAGCCCCAGTTGTTGCGTGTGCGGGGCAGCCCGTCGTCGAGATCACGTGCGGTCGCGGGTCCGTCCTCGGTGATCGTCGCCAACAGTGCTTCGGGCAAACCGGGCTGGTCCGGCAGGCCGACCCAGGCGTGGCCGCGCGCTGCGTAGTCGGCCATCCGGTGATACATCACCGGCCAGAGTTCGACCGGCATGTATGCCGCACAGTGCGCCCAGTACTCCACCAGCCGACGCGGCCGGCGCTGCGCCGCACGCTCGAGCAGAGCCACGTCATACGGCCCCATGCGCGACAGCAGGGGCATGAAGTGGGCACGCTGGAGCACGTTGACCGAATCGATCTGCAGCAGGCCGGTGCGGTCGACCGCACGCATGAGGGTCCGCATGGTCGGTCGATCATGGCGACGATCGCGAAAACCCTGTGCAGCCAACGCGATCCGGCGCGCTTGGGCAACGCTGAGCGAATCCGATGTCACGACGTGCAGCCTAGATGCCACCACCGACAGACGCGGCGCCGAGCGGATGAGCTGATCGGCCGGATGCGGTCGCTCAGATCAGGCCACGAGCACGTGGGAGTCGCGCACCCGCTGCCGCAGCTGCATCGCGACGGCTCCCGCCGCAGCGATGACCACGCCGACCACCGCGACGGAGACGAAACCACCGCGGAAGGTCCAGCTGTCGATGGCAGCCCCCGCGACGGGAGCACCCAGCGCCGAACCGGCCGTCATGAAGGAACCGTGCCAGCCCATCGCCTCACCGCGGGCGGCGGCCGGAACGACCTGACTCACCGCATCCACGGTGGCTGTGATCGTGGGCGCGCAGAACAGACCGGCGAGCAGCGACAGCGCGGCGAGCGACCAGATTCCGTCGGCGAACGCCATCGGCGCGGTCACCACCGCCAGGCCACCCAGCAGCAGGAACGGCTGTATCGGCCGCGACAGCGCGCCGTAGATCAGCCCGCCCAACAATGATCCGGCACCCCATGGCACCAGCACGATGCCCATCTCGTCGACGGCGTCGAAATGCCGCACGGCGGCCACGATGCCGACGTCGCTGCCCGCGAGCACGATGGTCGCGGCAGCCGCGGCGGCACAGATGGCCACGAAGGCGGGACGGAACCACGACGAGCGCGGCACCCGCTCCGCGGCGGCATCGGCCGCATCGGTGGAGGCGGACCGCAACGGTGGGTTCGCCCACCACAGCAGTGCGCCGACGACGACACCGACCATCTCGATGCCGAAAAGCACCCAGGCGGTGTCGATGAAGGTCGCCAGCCAGACCACGAGGATCGGGCCGATCATGAACGACAACTCGACGACCATGCCGTCCAACGACAGCGCGGTACGGCGATCGGGGTCCGGCACCGCGGCGATGACTCCCTGCCGGATGATGGAGAAGGTCGGAACGACGAAAAGGCCTGCGATCGTTGCGAGTACGAGCAACGCCCAGTAACCGACGAACGGCGCCACCGCCCAGCAGACGCCGCTGACGAGCAGGGACGGCAGGACCACCCGCCGCAGACCCATGCGATCGAGCAGGCGCCCCCGCCAGGGGCCGGAGATCGCGATGGCGATCGTCGCGCCGGCGGCGACGAGACCGGCATCGGCATACGAGCGGTGCAGTGCGCCGACGACGTGCAGAGTGAGAATCACGCCCGCGGAGAAGATCGGGATCCGCAGCAGGAAGCCCAGCAGCAGCACCCGGCGGGCGTCGGTGATGCTCAGGACACGCTGGTACGGCTGAATGGACATGCGGAAGTCACTCCCACGAAGGCGTCGGCGATGGCGGTGCCCTCAATACTTCCATATCGAAATAGTTGACGCCACTTCTTTTCCCGGCAGCCTCGCCGACTCATCCGCGTCGACTCATCCCGGCCGACTCATCCCGCGCCGGCGGCAGCCTCGATCGCAGCGATGTCGATCTTGCCCATCGTCATCATGGCGGCCATTGCACGTTGCGCCCGGCCGGCATCAGGGTCGCTCAGCAACTCCGGCAGGCGCGTCGGCACGACCTGCCACCAGAAGCCGAATCTGTCCCGACACCAACCACATTGGCTGGGCTGACCACCATCGGCGATCAGCTCTCCCCAGAGGCGGTCCGTCGCGTCCTGATTGTCAGTCGGGATCTGAAATGACACGGCTTCGTTGGGTGTGAACAGCGGGCCGCCGTTCAGCGCCAGAAAGTGCTGGCCCAGGATCGTGAACTCGACGGTGAGCACGCTGCCGGCCGGCAGCGGACCGCCCTCGCCGCACCGGCTGACCGATCCGATCGTCGCGCCCAGCACCCGTTGGTAGAACTGCGCCGCCTCCTCCGCCTGGTCGTCGAACCACAGGCAGGTCGTCAGGTGAGCCATGAGCCACATCCGTTCATCTCGGGCCGAGCATCCGGACGAGCACGACGCCGCGACCCGCAGCGGAGCCGGCCAGCCCCACAACTCCTGTTGCGGCATCGTCGCCCGCGCCATACTCGATGCCCGATCGTAGGCTCCCCTTCCTTTGACTCAGTCCAGAAAAGCTGATTGGTTGAAGAACGCCCTGCGCGATGCGCAGGAGTGACCGGATGCACATCCACACCTGAGGAGCACCGCGTATGACCGACTCATCCACCCCCTCGATCGAAACCGCGCCGTCGTCCGAGGCGAAGCTGGGTTCGACCACCGACACCGGCGCACCGGCGATCAGTGACCGCAACTCCCTGACGATCGGGGCCGATGGTCCGATCCTGTTGCACGACGTGCAGTTGATCAGTCAGATGGCGCACTTCAACCGCGAGCGCGTGCCGGAGCGCAATGTGCACGCCAAGGGATCGGGCGCTTTCGGTGTCTTCGAGACCACCCACGACGTCAGCAGGTACACCAAGGCGGCGCTGTTCCAGAAGGGCGTGTCGACCGACATGCTCGCGCGTTTCTCGACGGTCGCCGGTGAGCAGGGCTCCCCCGACACGTGGCGCGACCCGCGGGGCTTCTCGCTGAAGTTCTATACGACCGAGGGCAACTACGACCTCGTCGGCAACAACACCCCGATCTTCTTCGTGCGCGACACGATGAAGTTTCCGCACTTCATCCGCAGCCAGAAGCGCCGCGCCGCGACCGGCCTGCGGGACAACCACATGCAGTGGGATTTCTGGACGCTCAATCCCGAATCCGCCCATCAGGTCACCTATCTCATGGGCGACCGGGGCATCCCCAAGACGTTCCGTCACATGAACGGCTACGGCAGCCACACCTACCTGTGGATCAACGCCGACGGCGAAAAATTCTGGGTGAAGTACCACTTCCACAGCAACCAGGGCGTCGAGGGCCTCACCGGTGACGAGGCGACCCGGATCGCCGGGCAGGATGCCGACTACCACCGTCGCGACCTGAGCGACGCGATCGACGCCGGTGACTTCCCGAGTTGGACTCTGTCGGTGCAGGTCATGCCATATGACGACGCCAAGACCTACCCGATCAACCCGTTCGACCTGACCAAGGTGTGGCCGCACAGCGACTACCCGCTGATCGAGGTCGGGCAGATGACGCTCAACAAGAACCCCGACAACTTCTTCGCCCAGATCGAGCAGGCGGCCTTCGCTCCGTCGTCGATCGTGCCGGGCATCGGCTTCTCTCCCGACAAGATGCTGCTCGGTCGTGCCTTCGCCTATGCCGACACCCAGCGCTACCGCATCGGCCCGAACTACCTGCAGTTGCCGGTGAACAGGCCCCGAGTCAAGGACTACAACAGCTACGTGCAGGACGGCCCGATGGCCTACGACTTCGACGGCGAGGACCGCCCTGTCTACGCCCCGAACTCCGAGGGCCGCGGCTACTCCGACCAGGTCGGAGAGGTCGACGGGTCGTGGGAGACCGACGGTGAGATGGTGCGTGCGGCATACACCCCGCGCGAGAAGGACGACGACTTCACCCAGGCCGGGATGCTCGTGCGCGAGGTCTGGAACGACGAACAACGCGCGGCCTTCGTCGAGACCGTGGCCGGGCACCTGCTGGGCGATGTGAAGTCACCGGTGCTCGAGCGCGCCTTCGACTACTGGAAGAACGTCGACAGCACGACCGGCGATGCCATCGAGAAGGCCGTGCGGGCTGGTCAGAAGTCGCAGAACCCCGGCGGCGAGGCCGATGCCGCCAAGGAGGTCGAGGACCCGCTCGTCGAGACCGCCGGCCAGGCGGCCAAGTAAGAGATTGCGCGGGTAGGTGCACCGTATCCGCCATCGCCCTCCGTACGTCGCCGAATCGGCGACGTACGGGTGCCCGGGCTGCCCCGGCACAGCGAGTGCATGGTCGAGATGACGATTACTTCCCAGTATCGCGACCGCGACCGGAAGTAATCGTCTTTCCAACCACACCAGCGTTGCTAGCGTGGCGTATGTGGCGGGTGGGAGTCACTGCACCACGCGAGGGGTCCTCGTCGCCGCCGAATCGGCGACTTATGTGTGATCAGTGGGGCTAGTGCGTTTCGTGGTGCCGGTGAGGCGGAAAGATCAACCGAGTCGGCGACCTATGTCTGCCGCCTCGGTCCGCGCCACCCGTTCTCGCCACATCGGCGACTCGGACTATCGCAGTTTCGGTGTTTCTGGTCCGTGACACGCCCACTGCTGTGGGCGGGATCGGAGTAGGCACGCATGACACTGCAGGACCTGGACCAGGTTGTCGACCACGATCCGGTCGGCGACGCGTGGGTTGTGGCACCGGAGCGGATGAGTGTCGATGATCGGCGGGATCAGCGCGGCGAACTGGTCCCAGATCGGGTCAATGAGCCAAGATGGGACCGCGGGCACGGTGCATCCTGATGATCAGCGTTTTTCTCACAAATCACACTGGTAACAGACACCGTGCCCGCCCCACGGCAACGCCACGCCGAGCACCTACCCGCGCGATCTCTAACCCGCAGCGATTTATGCGGGCCGGACCCCCCACCACGGAGGTCCGGCCCGTTCTGTATGACGATGCGTCGTCGCGTCGTCATACGTGCTCGGACCCTGCGACAGTGGGCACATGGACTCGATCTACCACCTCGCTGAGCCCGAACACTGGTCGCGCGCACAGCAGTCCGGCGTTTACGAGCAGTCGACCCGAGGCGTGCCGCTCGCTGACGCGGAGTTCATCCATGCCTCCAGTGAGGCGCAGTGGCCGCTGACCCGACAGCGCTTCTACGCCGACGTCGAGACCGACCTGTTCCTGTTGGTCATCGACCCCGACCGGCTGTCGGCACCCGTGGTGTGGGAGGTCGGCGATCCGGTCACCGGCGAGCGATTCCCGCACATCTACGGACCGGTCGAGATGTCCGCAGTGGTCGAGGTGCACACCGTGCCTCCGCCGCACGGCACCGGCGGCGCGAGCACCGACTGACCGCTTGACGGCGGACGTCGGTGATGGCGATATCGTCGGTTGCGTGGCACAACACTTTGACGTCGTAGTCCTCGGTGCAGGCCCCGGTGGGTATGTCGCGGCGATCCGCGCCAGCCAGCTCGGCCTCAAGACCGCCGTGATCGAGAAGAAGTACTGGGGAGGTGTCTGCCTCAACGTCGGGTGCATCCCGTCGAAGGCACTGCTGCGCAACGCCGAACTCGCGCACATCCTCACCCACGAGAAGGACAAGTTCGGCATCTCCGGCGACGCGACGATGGACTTCGGCGTCACCCACAAACGCAGTCGTCAGGTCAGCGCCGGCATCGTCAAAGGCGTGCACTTCCTGATGAAGAAGAACAAGATCACCGAGATCGACGGGTGGGGCACGCTGCGCGACGGCCACACCATCGACGTCGAACTCAACGACGGTGGCTCCGAGCAGGTCACCTGCGACAACCTGATCATCGCCACCGGTGCGACCACGCGGCTGATCCCGGGCACCACGTTGTCCGAGCGGGTCGTGACCTACGAGGAGCAGATCCTCGACAGCAACCTGCCAGGCTCGATCATCATCGCCGGCTCCGGCGCCATCGGCGTCGAATTCGCTTACGTGCTGCGCAATTTCGGCGTCGACGTCACGATCGTGGAGTTCCTCGACCGGATGGTGCCCACCGAGGATGCCGATGTGTCCAAGGAGTTGCTGAAGCACTACAAGAAGCTCGGCGTCAACGTCCTGCTGTCGACCAAGGTCGAGTCCATCGACGACTCCGGCGACAAGGTGAAGGTCACCGTTTCCCCCGCCGCGGGTGGCGAGAGCCGCGTCATCGAGGCCGACAAGGTGCTGCAGGCGATCGGCTTCGCGCCCCGCGTCGACGGCTACGGCTTGGAGAGCACCGGCATACAGCTCACCGACCGCGGAGCCATCGCGATCGACGGCCGCGGACGCACCACGGTCGACGGCGTCTACGCGATCGGTGACGTCACGGGCAAGCTCATGCTCGCGCACACCGCCGAGGCGATGGGCATCGTCGCAGCCGAGACGATCGCCGGCACCGAGACGATGGAGATCAACTACGACATGATCCCGCGGGCGACCTACTGTCAGCCGCAGATCGCGTCCTTCGGTTACACCGAGCAGCAGGCCAAGGACAAGGGCTACGACGTCAAGGTCGCGCAGTTCCCCTACTCGGCCAACGGCAAGGCGCAGGGCCTGGGCGAGGCGGTCGGCTTCGTGAAGGTCGTCGCGGATGCCGCGCACAACGAGATCATCGGAGCCCACCTCATCGGCCCGGACGTCACCGAGATGCTGCCGGTGCTGACGCTGGCCCAGCAGTGGGATCTCACCGCGGACGAGGTGTCGCGCAACATCTTCGCCCACCCCACGCTCGGCGAGGCGGTCAAGGAAGCCGTGCACGGCATCGCCGGGCACATGATCAACTTCTGACCCAGCAGGTTCGGACGTCCCCGAGGCGCCGGTCGGTCGCGCTCGCGGCCCGGCCGGCGCCTCGCGCGTTGGGGGGGTGGATCCGAAGCGTCGGCTCCGATGAACTGATTGCAGCGTTTTGCCACCTCGACACCGTTGAGTGCGGGAAGGTGGCGCATGACCACTTCGGAGCAACCGCGCATCGCCGGGATCGAGTCCCGCTCCATCGACTACGTGCCACTGAACGAACGCCACGGCAAGTTGTGGCATCTCGGACCGCTCTGGTTCATGTCGAATGCCCAGATCGCCACTCTTGCAGTCGGATTGATCAGCATCAGTGAGGGCGCCTCGCTGTTCTGGTCGGTCGTCTCCATCGTGCTCGGCACCGCCGTCGGCACGTTGTTCATGGCCTTCCACTCCGCCCAGGGCCCTCAGCTGGGGTTGCCGCAGATGATCCAGTCGCGGCCGCAGTTCGGGTATGTCGGAGCGCTGCTGGTGTGGCTGTTCGCCTACGTGCAGTACGCCGGATTCAACGTCTTCAACACCATCCTCGCGGCCGAATCCGTGCACTCCACCGTGCACGCTCCGACCAAGATGTGGATCGTCGTCGTCACGATCGTGGCCTTCGTCATCGCACTCATCGGCTACGACATCATCCACCGCGCCGAGCAGGTGCTGACCTACCTGATGATCGTCATCTTCGGCCTGTTCACGATCGCGTTGTTCTTCCTGCACTACCCGGCCGGCACCTTCGACGTGGGCACCTTCCAGGCGACCCCCTTCCTCGGCCAGTTCGGCGTCGTCGCGGGCTACCAGATCAGCTGGGCGATCTACGTGTCGGACTACTCGCGCTACCTGCCGCCGGGCGTCACCGTGCGCAAGACGTTCCTGTGGACCTACTTCGGCTCCGCCATCGGCGGCGGCTGGATGATGGTGGTCGGCAGTGTGCTGGCCGCGTGGGCCGGCAAGAACTTCAGCGGCACCGGCATCCCGGAGATCAAGGCCGCCGGCGACCACCTGTTCCACGGTTACGGCTCGATCGTGCTGGGGCTGGCTGCCTTTGGCCTGATCTCGGTCACCGCGCTCAACATGTATGGCGGATCCCTCACCCTGATCAGCGCGATGGACTCCTTCCGCAAGGTCGTGCCCAGCACCGGAGTGCGCATCGTGACCGTCGGGATCACCGCGTTGCTCTCGCTCGTGGGCGCACTGACTGCCACGAACGACTTCCTGAGTCGGTTCAACCAGTTCCTGTTGCTGGTGCTCTATCTGTTCATCCCGTGGACCGCGGTCAACCTCGTCGACTACTACCTGGTGCGCCGGGGTCACTACGCCATCGCCGAGATCTTCAAGCCGAACGGCATCTACACCCGGTGGGGCTGGCGCGGAATCGTCGCCTATCTGGTCGGATTCGGCGCGATGGTGCCCTTCTTCTCGGTGTCCGGAATGTTCACCGGCTGGATCGCCCACGCGATGGACGGGGCCGACATCTCGTTCTTCATCGGCCTACCCGTCGCCGGAATCCTGTATTGGGCGTTGTGCCGCAATCTCGACATCGATGCCGAGGTGCGCCTGGCGCAGCAGGAGCAGGCCGAACTCGACCCCGGCGCACAGGAGGCTCGATGGAGCAGATGACCCGATGATCGATGTCCCGATGATCGACGTCGCCGGCCTGGGTGCTGACATCCGGGCCGGCCGCGCGTCGAGCGTTGCCGCGGTCGCAGCGGCATACGACCGCTTGGACTCCCTCGACCCGCGGATCAACGCGATCACCGACCGGTATGACGATGCGGCGCTCGCAGCAGCCCGAGCCGTCGATGATGCGGTGGCATCCGGCGTCGAGTTGGGTCCTTTGGCAGGAGTGCCGATCACCGTCAAGGATCACGTCTGGCTGGCCGGCACCCGGTCGACCAACGGGTCACGGGCTCTGGCGGATTTCGTGCCCGAGCGCAGCGCGGTCTGTGTGCAACGGCTGCTGGATGCCGGGGCGGTGGTGATCGCCAAGACCAACAACCCGGAGTTCTGCTATCGCGGCACGACCTCCAACGAGGTCTTCGGCATGACGACCAATCCGCATGACGTGAGCCGCACCGCGGGAGGCTCCAGCGGTGGCGCGGCCGCGACCGTGGCGTCCGGTGTTGTCGGGCTGGCCGTCGGCACCGACGGCGGTGGCAGCATCCGGATCCCGTCCGCCTTCTGCGGCACCTACGGCCTCAAACCGACGTACGGCGCCATCCCCACCCGGCCCGGATTCCGCGGCTGGCCCTCGTTGTCGGTGCACGGACCGATCGCCGGCTCGCTACGGGGTCTGCAGATCGCCCTGGCAGTCATGGCCGGGGCGACCAACGGTGATCCGGCAGCCGGAGCTCATCTGGCGACCACCGATCGAAAACCGTTGCGGGAGCTACGGATCGGCGCTTCTCTCGACCTCGGTTTCGCAGCAGTCGACGACTCCGTCGCGGAGCGTTTCGAGCAGGTGCTGCACGACCTTCGGGCAGCCGGTCTGCACATCAACTCCGTGGCTGCGACGTTGCCGGACCCGTGCCCGATCTGGGACTCGATCGCGCTGCCGGAGGGGCACGCCTCCGAAGGGCCGCTGTTGGAGCGTTCCCCACAGCTCGTCGGTGACGACGCGAAGGCGATCATCGCGGCCGGCGCCGTCGACTCCCGCACCTATCTGGACGCCCAGGAGCGTCGCGGCGAGTTCGCCACCCAGTGGCTACGGTTGCTCGACAACGTCGACCTGCTGCTGACACCGACGATGCCGCTGACCGCCTTCGACGCCAACCTGCTCGGTCCGACCAGCCTCGGCGGACGACCGGTGAGCGCGTCCTTCGACGCCTGGTGTGCACTTGCGTTGCCGGCGAATCTGGCTGGTACACCCGCGCTTTCGATTCCGGTAGGCACCGACGAGGACGGCCTGCCGATAGGTCTGCAGATCCAGGCGCGTCGCGGAGCTGATCACACCCTGCTGCATACGGCGACCAGCGTGCAGGACCTGATCGGCCGGTGAGTCGCACCACCCAGCGGCATACATGACGGACACTTGAGTCATGCAGTTGCTGCTCCTGCTCACCGGCAACGGCCACCACTGGGTGGACCGCCACATCCTGGATCCCGGGCGGCTGCCGCTGCTGCTGTCGCTGTTCGCCTTCATCATGACGTTTCTGGTCACGCGCACCATCACCCGGCTGATCCGCGCGGGGAAGGGACCCTTCCACGACCGCGTGTCCCCCGACGGCGTGCACGTGCACCACGCAGTGCCAGGTCTGGTGGTGCTGCTGGTCGGTGCCTTCAGCGCGCTGGCATGTCACGACACCCACCCCTGGATCGACATCGCCGGTCTGCTGGTCGGCATCGGCGCCTCGCTGTTGCTGGACGAATTCGCGCTGATCCTGCACCTGCGCGATGTCTACTGGAGCGGTGAAGGACGCGTGTCGGTCGAACTCGTCGCACTTGCCGCGGCCTGCCTGGCATTGTTGACCATCGGGCTCCAGCCGTTCCACTTCCCCACCGACCACGACCCGCAACACCGGTGGATACACCTCCTGCTTCTGGCTGGTCTGCCGGTCCATGTGCTGGCCGAGATCGTGGTGGTCGCCAAGGGCAAGTACCACGTCGCGCTCATCGGTGCCTTCGCCGGACCGGTCGCCTTCTTCGCTGCGCTCACCCTGGCTCGGCCGCAGTCATGGTGGGCACGGCGATACGGGCCCGAGCGGCTCGCGCGAGCTGAGGCACGATCGTTGCGTTGGGATGCCAAGTGGGGCCGGCTGACTGCGAACATCGCCGACTTCGTCGCCGGCAGCCACTCCACCAGCGACCCTGGACCGGGTCGGTAGAGTCGGCCATCATGACCTCCACGCCACAGCGCATCGCTTATGTGCTCGGTGGTGGCGGAGTTCTCGGCGCCACCCAAATCGGTGCACTGCGCGCACTCGTCGAAGCGAAGGTGCGGCCCGACCTTGTGCTCGGCACCAGCATCGGCGCGATCAACGGGGCGTTCATCGCCGCCGATCCGACCGCTTCGGGTGTCGCCGCCCTCGCTGATCTGTGGACCTCCTTCGGCAGCGGACGGGGAATGCTCGAGTCAGGTGCGCGATCCGGAGGCGGCCGGCGCTGGCGCCCGAGTCACCTGCGCACGAGCCTGTACTCCCCCGGACCGGTCCTGCGCGTCTTGCGCGCCCAACTGCCGGTCACCGACTTCGACGAGTTGACGGTGCCGTTTCAATGCGTCGCGGCGAATGTCGAGCGCGCCGTGGCGCACTGGTTCGACAGCGGCCCACTCGCGGAGGCGGTGATGGCCTCGTGCTCGGTTCCGGGGCTGTTCCCACCGATGCGCATCGGCGACGAGAGCTTCCTGGACGGTGGCCTGGTGCATTCGATCCCGGTCGGGCGTGCTGTGGCACTCGGGGCCACCGACATCTATGTGCTGCAGGTGGGCCGTGTGGAGCAGCCGTTGTCACCGCCGCGCTGGCCCTGGCAGGTGGGCCAGGTGACCTTCGAGATCGCCCGCCGCCACCGGTACATGGAGGAGATCGCCTCGGTGCCAGGCGACGTGCGACTGCACGTGATCCCGACCGGTACCGACGACGCGCCGATGGTGTCGCTGCTGCATCTGAAGCAGTCGTTCGTGCGTGACCGCATCGAGTCGGCATACAACGCGGCATGCGTCTATCTCGACGCGCAGCGATCCGACGACGACCGATGAGTATGCCGGTGCCGCCTCGCATCGTGCGGCGCGTGCTGTTGCACCCGATCCAGATGATCGTCGGCATGGTCCTGTTGGTCGTGCTACTGGTGGCGTCGCTGGTGACGTCGCTGCTCGAACTGCCCACTGCGCGAAAGCGACTCACGCGGGTCCTGCTGACGATGGCCACGGTGATCGGCGTGGATCTGTCGGTGGTCGCGGGCGCCTGGTGGCTGTGGCTGCGCGCCGCGGTGCGGGATCGGTCACGCCCTGGTGGCTCCGAGGGCTGGCGCTCCGACCATGTGGCGCTGCTCGGCCGTGCCCTCAGTCGCGCGGTCGCCTGCACCGAGCGAATCCTGCGGCTGCGGCTGAATGTCGACATCGACGACGCCGTACAAACGCACACCGGGCCGCTGCTGGTGCTGACCCGCCACGGTGGTGTCGGCGACTCACCCCTGGTGGCAATGCTCATCACAACACGACTGCACCGGGCGCCACGAGTGGTGCTCAAACGCTGGCTGCAGTGGGATGCCGCGATCGATCTGGTGCTCGGGCGGCTGGGCGCCTACTTCCTACCCTCGCACCGGATGTCCCAGGATCGTCGGGAGGCCGAACTCGCAGCATTCGCACGGGGAATCAACCGTGACGATGACGCCGTGCTGCTGTTTCCAGAGGGTCGAAACTGGACGCCGGACCGGTGGAAGGACGCGGTCGCGGACGCCGACGGCGACGAGGCCACGTGGATGCGCACGCACCCCACCGTGCTGCCGCCGCACGCCGGCGGCGCGTCACTCTTCCTGCAGGAGAGCCCCGACCTGCAGGTCGTCATCGCGGCGCATCGTGGTCTTGAGCTGTTGAACTCCGTCAGCACGGTGTGGCGCGGCATACCGCTGACCGAGCCGGTCCAGATCAGGCTGCGCACCAGCAACGCGCCGACCGACCACGATGCTCTCGAGCAGTGGTTGCGGGTGCGGTGGGCCGCGATCGACCGATGGACCCGCGCCGGCTCGGACGAGTCGACCGGCGAACCGGTGGGCGAGGTCAGGCGACGGTGATCGCGAAGGAGAGTCCGTCGATGCGGGCACGCGTCTCACCGTCGGTGGCGATGCGCTCGCCGATCCGTTGAGCCACTGACTGCAGCTCCGGCTGGGTCAGACCCTCGACAACCGCCAGCACAACCCGCAACTCCCCCGGTGTGCCGCCTGCCTCGCAACTGACCCGCGCGACGGCGGGCTCATCGTGCACAGCGGCCGAAATCGCCTGCTGCACATGAGGATCGACGTGGGCCGGTTGCCACTGGGAACGTTGCGCCAGAGCCCACACCATACTGGGCCGCAGCACCAGCGGACGGTCACCGGCTGCATCGAGCACCATGACATCGCACCGCTCCGAGATGGCCGCCTGCGCGGCGCGATCGGCCTGAACCGGCGACGGGCGCGCTTCGGGGTTCCACTGCGCGAGGGCCGCAACGCTGGTGAACACCGGCAGTGCACGCTCGCCGGTCGGGGAGGTCAGCGTCACAACAGCCATGTCGGTGGACTTCTCGACCGCGACACCTGAGGTGTCGTCGACATCGGTGGCTGCCGCCACGATCGGCACCAACAGCCGTGCGGTTGCGATCACCCGCATGAGCGCGGGTTCGTCGGATCGGTCATCGAGCGCGGCCACCAGTGCAGGGTCGGCGGCGCCGTCGTCGCCGTCGAAACCAGTGCTGGTCAGCGACCGACCGTTGAAGGGTTGTCCTGCCGAGTCGGTGCTCACGGCCGGCCCGCAACATCGAGCGCATCGGGCAGCGCGAACGCGCCCTTGTAGAGCGCCGAGCCGATGATCGCGCCCTCGACCCCTGCCGGGACCAGAGAGCGCAGAGCGGTCAGATCGGCGAGTGTCGAGATGCCGCCGGAAGCAACGACCGGGCGGTCGGTGCGCTCGCAGACCTGTTGCAGCAGAGCGATGTTCGGGCCTTGCAGCATGCCGTCCTTGGCGACGTCGGTCACGACATACCGGGCACAGCCCTCGCTGTCGAGACGCGCGAGCGTCTCCCACAGGTCGCCACCCTCACGGGTCCAGCCGCGCGCCGCCAGGGTCGTGCCGCGCACGTCGAGTCCGACAGCGATGCGGTCGCCGTGCTGCGCGATCGCCCGTGCGGTCCATTCCGGGTTTTCCAGCGCCGCGGTGCCGAGGTTGACCCGCCGGCAACCGGCGGTCAATGCTGCGGTCAGCGACTCCTCGTCACGGATCCCGCCGGACAACTCGACCTGCAGGTCGAGCCGCCGCACGATGCTCGCCAGCAGCTCACGGTTGCTGCCGCGACCGAAAGCCGCGTCGAGATCGACCAGATGCAACCACTCCGCACCGGCGTCCTGCCAGGCGAGGGCGGCCTCGAACGGGTCGCCGAACTGGCCACCGGTCCCGGCGACGCCCTGGACGAGTTGCACCGCCTGCCCGCCGGCAACGTCAACCGCGGGAAGCAGCTGAAGACGTGGGGCACTGATGTCGGTCATCGAATCTCCTTTACTCACAAGACTTCTCGGGCCCGGGCGCGTCAGAGCGCAGCCAGCCAGTTGCGCAGCAGCTGCGCTCCGGCGTCACCGGACTTCTCCGGATGGAACTGGGTGCCGGCAAGTGGGCCGGCCTCGATCGCGGCGATGAACGGCTCGCCGTGCACGGCCCAGGTCACCATGTGGTCGGCACCGGCTTCACGGGACACCGGGGCTTCGGTCGCGGCATACGAGTGGACGAAGTAGAACCGTTGGTCGGCGATGCCCTCCAGCAGCACCGACCCCGCGGCACCGCGCACCCCGGACCAACCCATGTGCGGCACGACCGGCGCATCAAGCCGACGCACGACGCCGCTGAACAACCCCAGCCCTGGTGGCGCCGGGCTGATCGTGGTCGGCTCGGTGGATCCTTCGAAAAGAACCTGGAAACCGACGCACACACCCAGCACCGGCCGACCGAGGGCCAGCCGCTGCGCGATGATCGCATCACCGCCGGCACCGACGAGCCCCGACATACAGGCGTGAAATGCTCCGACACCAGGCACATAGAGCCCGTCCGCCTCGACCGCCGCAGTGTGATCGGCAGTGAGCTCGACCTGCGCGCCCACGCGCTGCAGCATCCGCACGACGGAGCGGACATTGCCGCTGCCGTAATCCAGCACGACCACCCGGCGGGTCACAGTTGCTCCATCTCGGTGCGAATCTCGTTGTCTTCACTGGTGACTCGGGCAAACCTCCGCACCGCCTTGCGGTCCGGCTCGACCAGAGTCGCGTCCTGTGCCTGCTGCGCGAGGCGCCCGAACAGCAGCTCACCACCGGGCAGCGCCAGCGCTGCCATCAGATCGCTGAGCACATCGAGTGCGGCCGCACCGCGATCGGCCAGAATCTCACGCACCTGGCCCGCCGCACCCGGCACCACCCCGGCCGCCGTCGTCAGATCGCCGGGCCGCGCCACCGGCAACGACGGCACCTTGGTCACCCCGCGGCCGGGCATCCACACCAGCCACCGTGGCAGCGCCCGCCAGCCGCGAGGATGCACCACAACCACCGCGCGCTTGTCGATCTCGAAGAATCCCAACGCATTTCGCAGCCGACCGGGCACAGGCCGGTTGGCCATCACGGTCAATGTCGCGTCGTATGGCGCAACCGCCTGCGCGTCTCCCCCGGGCACCACGGCCGTCCAGCCTGCCAACGGCACGACGTATGACGGCACCAGGCCCTGGCGCACCCACGACGTCGTCGTCCTGGCGTCGCCGTGCACCAGCACGACCCCACGGCGCTCAGCGCTCGCGGACGGCATGGGCTTACAGCGCTCCCTTGGCGCTGGGTACACCGACGACACGTGGATCGATCGCGACCGCTGCGCGCACCGCGCGGGCGACCGCTTTGAACTGCGCCTCGACGATGTGGTGCGGATCGCGACCTGACAGCACCCGCACGTGCAGCGCGATGGCCGCGTGGAAGGCGAAGCTCTCGAGCACATGCCGCGTCAGCGCACCTGTGTAGTCGCCGCCGATGATCGCGTAGACCTGGCCGTCCGGTTCACCCTCGTGCACGCAGTAAGGACGACCGGCGACGTCGACGACAGCGTGGACGAGCGCCTCGTCCAGCGGCACGCTCGCGTCGCCGAAGCGAGAGATGCCCGACTTGTCGCCGAGCGCCTGCCGCAGCGCCTGGCCGAGCACGATGGCGGTGTCCTCGACCGTGTGGTGGGCGTCGACGTCGAGATCACCGGTCGCCGTGATGCGCAGGTCGATCAGGCTGTGCCGGGCGAAGCTGTCGAGCATGTGGTCGTAGAAGCGCACGCCGGTGGAGATCTCGCTGACACCGGTTCCGTCGAGGTCGAGCCACAGGTCGACCTGGCTCTCCTTGGTCGCACGCTGCAGGTGTGCGGTGCGGTGTTCGGTCATGCTGATTCTCCTTCGGTGACGACACGCAGCGCGTCCAGGACGGCGGCGTTCTCCGCGGGTGTGCCGGCAGTGATCCGCAGGTGGTGCCGGATCCCGACATCGCGCACCAGCACGCCCCGGTCGAGGAGAGCCTGCCACGACGCGCGTTCGTCAGCGAATCCGCCCACCAGCACGAAGTTCGCATCGCTGGGCACCGGGACCAGGCCGAGCGCCATACAGCCCGACACCAACTCGTCGCGGGTCTGCTTGACGGCTTCGACCGTGGCGAGCATGAGGTCTGCGTGGTCGAGGGCCGCGCAGGCGATCGCCTGGGTGACACTCGAGAGGTGGTAGGGCAGTCGCACCAGCCGCATGAGATCGGTGAACTCGGTGTCGGCAGCGAGGTATCCGAGACGTACACCGGCGAATGCGAACGCCTTCGACATCGTGCGGGTGACGACCAGGCGAGGGCGACCCGGCAGCAGCGAGACCGCGCTCGGCGTGCCGGGCCGGGCGAACTCGGCATACGCCTCGTCCACCACCACGACACTGTGTGGCGCTGCCTCGTAGACCCGCTCAACCACCGACAGGTCCAAGGAAGTGCCGGTCGGATTGTTGGGTGAGCACAGGAAGACGACGTCCGGATCGTGCCGCTGCACCTGCTCGACCGCCAGGTCGGCATCGACATCGAAGCGGCCCGGGTCACGGCCGCGCAGACCATCCACCCAGGTCGTGCCGATGCCCTCGCTGATGATCGGGTGCATCGAATACGACGGTGTGAAACCGAGTGCCACGCGGCCCGGGCCACCGAATGCCTGCACGACGTGCTGCAGCACCTCGTTCGAACCATTGCCCGCCCACACCTGCTCGGCGCTGACCGGGCATCCCGTCGTGCGGTGCACGTATGCCGCGAGTCGCTCTCGTAACCGGACGAATTCGCGATCCGGATAGCGATTCAGGTGCGCGGCCTCGGCCGTTACCGCTGCGCTGATCGCGTCGACGACCTCCGGTGGCACGTCATAGGACGACTCGTTGGTGTTGAGTGCGACCGGCACGGCCAACTGCGGCGCGCCGTATGGCGTCCGTCCCTGCAGATCAGGGCGGATCAGGCCGGCGAGCTCGCTCACTGCGCCGTCGGGAATCGTGCGGTGACCGCCTCGCCGTGAGCCGGCAGATCCTCCGCGTTGGCGAGGGTCACGACGACATCCGCCACATCGGCGAGCGCGTCACGGGAGTAGTCGACGACGTGGATGCCACGCAGAAAGGACTGCACCGAAAGCCCGCTGCTGTGGCAGGCGCAGCCACCGGTGGGCAGCACGTGATTGGAGCCGGCCGCATAATCGCCCAAGCTCACCGGCGCATAGTCGCCGACGAAGATCGCACCGGCATTGCGGATCCGGGCCGCGACGGCAGACGCATCGCGGGTCTGAATCTCAAGGTGCTCGGCGCCGTAGGCGTCGACCACGCGGATGCCCTCGTCGAGCCCGTCGACCAGCACGATCCCCGACTGGCGGCCACCGAGGGCTGTATTGACCCGCACGGTGTGCTTCGTCAGCGCCGAGCGGCGCTCCAACGCCGCGACCACGCGATCGGCCAGGTCGGTGCTGTCGGTGACCAGCACCGACGCTGCAAGATCGTCGTGTTCGGCCTGCGAGATGAGGTCTGCCGCAACAAGTTCGGCGTCGGCGCTGTCGTCGGCGAGGATCGCGATCTCGGTCGGGCCGGCTTCCGCGTCGATGCCGATGAGCCCCTTGAGCAGGCGCTTGGCGGCAGCCACGTAGATGTTGCCAGGGCCGGTGACCAGCGTCACCGGCTCGCAGACGACGGTGCCGTCGGCGTCGGCTGCGCCATACGCGAACATCGCGATCGCCTGCGCGCCTCCGGCTGCGAAGACCTCGTCGACGCCGAGCAGCGCGCACGCCGCGAGGATCGTCGGGTGCGGGTAGCCGGCGAACACGCCGGTGTTGGTGGCCTGCGGCGGACTGGTCACCGCGAGCGACCCGACACCGGCCACCTGCGCCGGGACGACGTTCATCACGACGCTGCTGGGGTAGACCGCGACACCACCGGGCACGTAGAGGCCGACGCGGTCCACCGGCACCCATCGCTCGGTGACGGTGCCCCCCGGCACGACCTGAGTGGTGGTGTCGATCCGGCGCTGGTCCTCGTGCACCGTGCGGGCGCGGCGGATGGATTCCTCCAGCGCCGCGCGCACAGCCGGATCGAGCTGGTCCAGTGCAGCTGCAATGACCGCCGCCGGCACCCGCAGACTGGTCGGCCGCACCCGGTCGAACTTCTCCCCCAGCTCCAGCAAGGCTTCGACGCCGCCATGATGAACCTGCTCGCAGATCGGCCGCACGGTCGCCAAGGCGGCTTCGACGTCGAACTCGGCACGGGGCAGGGTGGTGCGCAGGGCGCGCGCGTCCAGGCTGGACAGTGCGGCACCACGCAGATCGAGGCGAGAAATCACGTCACCGAGTTTAGGCAAGTCCGCTACAGCGGCGCCGGGACGTCCGTTCGTCGGGCACCAGAGGTGCACCGCCCGCCGGCAACGTTGCTGCCGTGGGCGCAGACCTGAACCGGCTGCGAGCCGGACGCGCCTCGGTGAGCGGGTCAGCAGCGGGTGGGCTCGTGCTCGAGGTCGTCCTCGGGGTCGGTTCCGTAGAACCTGCGCTCGACGACCTGCCGGGCCCGGCGGGCCACCCGCAGATACTGCTGGGCCAAGTCGTGACCGGACCCGACCGGGCCCCCGAGGATCCGCGCGATGCCGTCGGCGTCGGTCATCCTGCTCGGCAACGAGTCCACCGGCCGTCCTCGCCACAGCACCGACGCGTTACGCAATCGTGTTGCCAGACACCATGATTCGCGCAACGCAGTTGCCTCTTCTGCATCGAGCAAGCCATGTTCGGCCAGCACTCGCAAGGGCGTCATCGTGCCCGGGTGGCGTAGCCCGGGGATCTCGTGAGCGTGTTGCATCTGCAGCATCTGCACCGTCCACTCGACATCGGACAGGCCGCCCCGGCCCAGCTTGAAGTGGGTGCGCACATCCCCGCCGCGCGGAATACGTTCGGCCTCCATACGGGCCTTGAGCAGGCGCATCGACCGCACCGCCTGCTCGGAGATGCCGCCCTCCGGCCACCGCAGCGGGTCGATCAGGTCGGTGAACGCTGTGCCGAGCGCCTCGTCGCCGGCCACCGGGGTGGCGCGAAGCAACGCCTGCGCCTCCCAGCCCTCCGACCAGCGCTCGTAATAGCCCGCGTAGGACGCGAGCGTCCGCACGAGCGGTCCTGCCTTGCCCTCCGGTCGCAGATCGGCGTCGACACCGAGGGCGGGATCGGGACCGCTCGCCATCAGCCCGGACCGCAGGAAGGCCACCACCTGTTCGGCGTGCGACTGCGCCTGCTGCGCGTCCGCGCCGGGCAGCGGATCATGCACGAACATCACGTCGGCATCGCTGGAATACCCCAGCTCGCGCCCGCCGAGACGGCCCATGCCGATGATGGCGATCCGCGTCGACAGCTGCGTGCCGACGTCATTCTCGACATGCCGGATCGCGACATCCAGGGCGCCCTGCAGCGTGGCGCAGGTCAGGTCGGTCAGCGCGAGCTCGAGATCGTCAAGCTCCAGCGTCTGCGTCAGGTCCGCGACCGCGATGCGGATGAGCTCGGAGCGACGCGCGGAGCGTATGGCGAGCAGTGCCGCTTCATCATCGCCCTGTCTGGTGATGGCCGCGCTCATCGTGGTCAACAGCTGGGCTCGGGTGAGCGGCACGCGCGCGTCCTTGCTGCCGAAGACCGCGACTGCCGACGGGGCGCGCTCGAGCATCTGCCCGACATACCGACCGCTGGCCAGCACCTTGGCGAGGATCTCGGCGGCACGTCCCTCGTCGCGCAGCATCTTCAGGAACCACGGCGTCGAGCCCAGTTCGTCGCTGAGCCGGCGGAAGGACAGCAGCCCCAGGTCGGGATCGACCTCTTCGGCGAACCACTGCAGCATCACCGGCAGCAGCGTCCGCTGGATCGCGGCGCGCCGGCTGACTCCCGTGGTGAGCGCCTCGATGTGCCGCATCGCTCCTGGAGCATCCCGGAAACCCAGCGCCGCGAATCTGTCCTGGGCGCTGGCGGTCGACAGCTTCGCGTCGTCGGTCGACAAGCGGGCAACGGCCGACAGCAGCGGGCGATAGAAGATGCGCTCGTGCAGCCGCCGGACGTCCCTGGCCTGGTCGCGCCACATCGTCACCACGGCCTCGGCGGGGTTGACCCGCAAGCCCATCGAACGGCCCAACGCCCGCAGGTCGGCCTCGCTCGTCGGCATCAGGTGGGTGCGGCGCATCCGCGACAACTGGATGCGGTGTTCGAGCACACGCAACCGCCGGTAGGCCTCGTCCAACTCGTGCGCGTCGACGCGCCCGATGTAGCCGCCACGCGACAACGCCTCGATGGCCGCGAGCGTCGAGCGGTGCCGCAGGCGGTCGTCGGTGCGCCCATGCACCAGTTGCAGCAGTTGCATGCTGAACTCGATGTCGCGCAGCCCGCCCGGCCCCAGCTTCAGCTGACGGTCCGCCTCCGCCGCCGGCACATGCTGTTCGACCCGCCGGCGCATGGCCTGCACGTCCTCGACGAAGTTCTCGCGGTGGGCCGCGCGCCATACCTGTGGCATCACGGCGTCGAGATAGTCCTGCCCGATCTGCTCATCCCCCGCGATCGGGCGGGCCTTGAGCAGCGCCTGGAACTCCCACGTCTTGGCCCAGCGCTCGTAATACATGCGGTGCGAGTCGACGGTCCGCACCAGCGGGCCCTGCTTGCCCTCCGGCCGCAGCGCCGGGTCGACCTGCCACAGGTTGCCCTCGCCCGTCGACACCGAGCAGGCGCGCATCACCTCGGTCGCGAGCGCAGTGCCGACCGTGAGCGCGTTCTCCTCCACCTCGCCGTCGGCCGGCTCGGCCACGAAGATCACGTCGACGTCGCTGATGTAGTTGAGTTCGCGACCGCCGCACTTGCCCATGCCGATGACCGTGAGTCGGCAGGCGTCGGAGTCGGCGACCGTATGCCGCGCCACCTCCAGCGCCGCCGCGACCGCTGCGCCGGCCAGATCTGCCAGCGCCTCGGCGATGACCGGCAGTTGCTCGATGGCGTCGCTGGTGACGTCGACGGCGGCGATCTGGATCAGCTGCCGTCGGTAGGCCACGCGCAGCGCGTCATACGCCTCGGTGCCGGTGAGTTCGCCGACGGCACCGCGCAGCGCGGCATACAACTCCTCCCGGGTGGCGACCCGGGAGGCCACGACGTCGCGCCACTGCTCGGGATGTCGCACCAGATGGTCGGTCAGCGCCGACGAGGCGCCCAGCAGCTGCACGAGTCGGCACCGCCCGGTGTCGTCGTCGGTCAGCAGCTGCTCGGCAACCTCTCGCTCGTCGGCCGGTAGGGCTTCGCGCAGACGCACGAGTCCGAGCAGCGCACCGTCGGGTGAGGCTGCCTTCGACAGCGCCCCGACGAACTCGTCCGGCGCCTGCAATTCGTCCAGCAGTTGTATGGCGCGGTCGGGGTCGGCGAATCCCGCACGGACGAACGACGTGCGGCGGGACGCGCTGGCAGCCGGGCTCACAACCGGGTCAGGTAGTGGTCCAGTTCGAACTGGGTGACCTGGTCGCGGTAGCCCGCCCATTCGGCGCGCTTGTTGCGCAGGAAGAAGTCGAAGACGTGTTCGCCGAGGGTCTCGGCTACGAGTTCGCTGCGCTCCATCAGATGGACGGCGTGGTCGAGCGAGGCCGGCAGCGGCTCGATGCCCATGGCGCGGCGCTCGCGGTCGGTGAGATTCCAGACGTCGTCCTCGGCCTCGGGCGGCAATTCGTAGCCCTCGTCGATGCCCTTCATCCCTGCGGCGAGCACGACGGCGTAGGCAAGGTAGGGGTTGGCGGAGGCGTCGATGGAGCGGATCTCGATGCGGGTGCTCTGGCCCTTGGTCGGCTTGTACATCGGCACGCGGATCATCGCGCTGCGGTTGTTGTGCCCCCAGCACACATGAGCCGGTGCCTCGGCGCCGCTCCAGATCCGCTTGTAGGAGTTGACCCACTGGTTGGTCACTGCACTGATCTCGCCTGCGTGGTGCAGGATCCCGGCGATGAACGCCTTTGCCGTCGTTGACAATTGGTATGGCGCGCCGGCTTCGTAGAACGCATTGCGGTCGCCTTCGAACAACGACAGGTGGGTGTGCATGCCCGACCCTGGCGCGTCGGCCAGCGGCTTGGGCATGAAGGAAGCGAAGATGCCCTGCTCGAGCGCGACCTCCTTGATGACAGTGCGGAAGGTCATGATGTTGTCGGCCGTCGACAGGGCATCGGCATATCGCAGGTCGATCTCGTTCTGGCCGGGGCCGGCCTCGTGGTGGGAGAACTCGACCGAGATGCCCATCTGCTCCAGCATCGAGATGGCCGAGCGTCGGAAGTCGTGACCGGTGCCATGCGGCACGTGGTCGAAGAAGCCGGCGGTGTCGACGGGCGTCGGCGGCTGCCCGGGCGCGAGGGTTTTTTCGAAGAGATAGAACTCGATCTCGGGGTGGGTGTAGAACGTGAGCCCTTTGTCGCTGGCCTGCGCCAGTGCCCGCTTGAGCACGTGCCGCGGGTCGGCCAGGCTCGCGGATCCGTCCGGCAGCTGTATGTCGGCGAACATCCTTGCGGTGCCGGGGTTTTCACCGCGCCAGGGCAACACCTGGAAGCTGTCGGCGTCGGGAAGCACCAGCATGTCCGCCTCGAAGACCCGGGCCAGGCCTTCGATGGAGCTGCCGTCGAAGCCGATGCCCTCGGCGAAGGCCCCCTCCAATTCGGCCGGTGCGACGGCGACCGACTTCAAGGTGCCGAGCACGTCGGTGAACCAGAGCCGGATGAAACGGATGTCGCGCTCTTCGATGGTGCGGAGGACATACTCCTGCTGACGGTCCATGGGCCGATCCTGCCTTACCGGAGCAGACCACGCATCAGCCGGGACGCACGATGCGCCCCGGAGCCATGAGCTCCGGGGCGCATCACGGGTGATCGCGTCAGCGTGTGGTCACCGTTGGAACGACACGGCGACCTTCAGACCGTCGCCCTGCTTGGCTTTGACGGCGATCTTGGTGCCGGTGCCGGCGACCTTGGTCGATGCCATCGGGTTGGACTCGAACCAGTAGCTGTTCGGGTTGGTGTCGTCGAAGGTCGACACCGCCTTGCGGGCGGGGAAGAACAACGTGCCGCCTGCGCGGTGCAGGACGAACGCGTCGGTCTTCTCCAGGCCGAACGTTGCGTCATACGGCTGGATCCGGTTGCTCACCCGGGTGCCGTTCGGCCAGCTCAGCGGCACCGGATTGGCATCGACCGGCAGCACCTGTCCGCCACCGGGGTGGACGGACGTGTTGTTGTCGACGAACTCGTTGTTGGCGTAGGTCACCAGCAGGCCGTCCTGGTAGGGGTAGTGCTCGACCCAGTCCGCCTTGTCGGCGAACCCGAAGTTGTACGGCCCTTGCTTGAGTGTCTTGTCATATCCGTTGTAGCGGCGATACTCGGCCAGGTAGTACCGCGTGACGCTCTCGGTCGTCGTGCCGTTCATCCGGGTGAATCCGGCCGGTGTCCAGACCGAGGTGCCGGACTCTACGTTGTCGGTGACCGTGGTGTCGCCGACGGTCAGGGCCAGGTCGTCCAGGAAGGCGCCGGCCTGGTTGACGCCTCCGTCGGTGACGTACAGGAAGCGGAACTTGATCTTCTGGCCCTTGTACGCAGACAGGTCGTAGTTGACCGTCGACCAGCCGGACTTCGTGCCGCTGATCGGGGTGCCGACCTCGGTCCAGGAGGTGCCTCCGTTGGTCGAGACCTGCGGGTACAGATAGTCGTATCCCTCCTCGATGTCGTATGACACCGCCGCCGACAGCGACGCCGTCGTTGCCGCGGTCAGGTCGACGTCGCGGGTGAGGGAGTTCGACAGGTCGTCTCCACGCCCGCTCCACCACTCGTAGCTGCCGGACCAGGGCTTGACGTATTGAGTGGTGAGCACCTTGTCGGGCAGATTGACCGCGACCGCGGTCGGTTTGTTCTTGTTGTCCTGATCGGCCGGGCCGAGTGCGATGGTCGTGTTGGCGCCGAACTTCACCGACTGGGTGTCCGACCAGCCGAGCTGCAGCTTTTCCCAGGCGCCCATGTAGCCGGGCACGTCGCCGATGGCGTTCTGCCCGTGATTCAACCAGGACCCGCTGCTCATCAACGACCAATAGCCGGTGCTGTTGTCGCCGCCTGCCGTGTCGTAGAGGTCGGGCAGGCCCAGGTCGTGACCGAACTCGTGCGCGAACACACCGAGACCGCCGTTCTCGGGCTCGGTGGTGTAGTCCTGCACCCAGATGCCGGTGTTGCCGATCTGCACCCCACCGGATTTGTTCGAGCCGGGGCCGGTCTTGCCAGCGCCGGACTGCACGGCCCAGCGGTGCGACCAGATCGCGTCATCGCCCTGAGCCCCGCCACCGGCCTCTTCGCCCTCACCCGCGTGGATCGCCTGGTAGTGGTCGATGTAACCGTCGGGCTCGTTGAAGTTACCGTCACCATCGAAGTCGTATCTGTCCCAGGTGTCGAATTGCTTGAGATACGTGGTGATTTCGGCATTCGAGCGACCCAGCGCCTTCTGCTGGTTGTACCAGGCGGTCAGCGAGTCGCCGACGAACGCCCAGTAGCCTTCGGACTCGCTGGTGCCGTCTCCGGCCACGGGATTGTGGCCGTAGCGCGCCTCGTTGTACGGCACCGTGACCCAGTCCGTCACATCGGACGTGACCTGGAAGCGACCCTGCGACTGCGCCTTGTAGAAGTTGGTGAACGACTCCTTGTTCGGAGCGTTGAACATGGTCAGGTAGTGCTGACGGCTGAAGTCCTTGACCCAGTATGTCGAGTTGTTCACCGAGCGGTCGGGCTCGGGAATCTGGTTCTGCTTCGGCCCGACCGTCCCGCCGGTCGCGGGCTTGGTCTGCTCGCCGAACGCCGCCAGCGTGGTGAAGATCTTCGTGGTCCGGTTGGGGTCGTATTCGACGTACTTGCCCTTCTTGCCCTTGCTGCCCTTCGAACCCTGGCTGGTGGCTTTGCCGGTCTGCGCGCTCTTGGCGTTCGTGGCGGCCTCCGGAGCCTGCACCTCGATCACCTTCTTGCCCCCGACCGTCTTGACGGTTGCCGTGCCCTTGACGACCTGATCCACGGCATCCCTGCGCAGCTTCGCCTGCGCCTCCGCCTTGGGGTTCGGCAGGACGTCAGAACGCTGCGACACGCCGTCCGGGTCACTCACTGCCGGGGCTGCCTGGTGTGGTGCGGCGGCCTTCGGCGCCGCGACTGCGCCGGCCGAGAACACCATGGTGACGGCCATGGCGGTGGTACCGGCAGCCGCGCCCACTATGCGTCGGTTCATTTCTCTCCTTCGGTCGTGCGTCAGCCGGGGTGTCCGGACGACGACGCCGAGAAGTCTGTCCCAGATTCACAGCAAATGGGGGTTAACACTCAGCTTTTTTTAATGTTTGCGTGTTTCGCCCACTCTACGAACTACGATCAGCGGCCGTGGTTAGGCTTCCCGGCATGAGCGACAGGCCGACCGAAGTCACCGCCCCGTACGGCACCGGCGCGCAGGCAGCGCCCCAGCGGCGAGTCCGCATCCCTCACCTGCAGGCACGCAAGGAACGCGGCGAGAAGTGGGCGATGCTCACGGCATACGACATGTATGCCGCAGAGATCTTCGACGAAGCGGGCATCCCCGTGCTGCTGGTCGGCGACTCGGCCGGGAACAACGTCTTCGGCTTCGAGACCACTGTGCCGGTCACGGTGGACCACCTCGTGCCGCTGGTGCGTGCGGTGGCGACGGCGACCTCTCGCGCCCTTGTGGTGGCCGATCTGCCGTTCGGCTCGTACCAGGCCTCCCCGCAGCAGGCGCTCGCGACGGCCACCCGCTTCATGAAGGAGGGCCTGGCCCACGCGGTCAAGCTCGAGGGCGGCAAGGCCATGGTCCCGGAGGTCGAGTTGCTCGTCCGGGCCGGCATCCCCGTCATGGGCCACATCGGCTTCACTCCGCAGAGCGAGCACGTGCTGGGCGGCTACCGGGTGCAGGGGCGCGGCGATGCCGCCGACCAGTTGCTTGAGGACGCACTCGCACTGGAGGCCGCGGGATGTTTTGCGATCGTCATAGAGATGGTGCCGACTCCGGCGGCGGCACGCGTCACCCAGGAGTTGCACATCCCCACCATCGGCATCGGCGCCGGTCCCGAATGCGATGCCCAGGTGTTGGTCTGGCAGGACATGGCGGGTCTGCGCGGAGGCAAGTCGCCGCGATTCGTCAAGAAGTACGCCGACCTGCGTGGTGAGTTGGGCGCAGCCGCAACTGCGTATGCCGCCGACGTCGCTTCCGGCGAATTTCCCTCTGCAGCAAACAGTTTCGAGTCGTGAGCGACGAACAACCGCGGGGCGTGCCCCGCGGTTGTTCGTCGCTCAGCTGACACCGGCGGCAGCCGGCGTACAACTCAGCCGGTGCGCACCTTCTCCGGCGTGGAGGTGTGATCGCTGCTGGTCGGCACGGCACGCCACATGACCGCCGCAGCCGCCAGACCAGTGGCGCCAGAGATGACGACTCCACCACCCAGGGTCAGCACGGCGGTCACTCCGGAAAGAATCGCCGGCCCGATCGTCGAACCCGCATCCGACAGTTCGCGCCAGATGCCGAGGAACTGCGCACGCCCAACTGTCGGTGAGAAGTCCGCGCCCAAAGTCATCACCATGCCCGCACCGATTCCGTTGCCGAAGCCCAGCACACAGGCGACAAGACACAGACTGACCGCGCCGTGCGTCAGCGGTATCGCCATCATCGACACCGCCATCACCAGCATCGAGGGCACCGTGATCCACCGTCGGCCGAAACGGTCCATGACCTTGCCCGCCGGATAGAAGACCAGCATGTCGATGCCACCGGAGATGCCGTAGATCAGCGACGCGGTCTGGGCCGACAGACCGAGGTGCTCGGCCCACAGCGGAATGACCGCCTGACGGGTCGCGCGGATCGCCGAGACCAGCAGCACCCCCATGCCGATGGTCAGGAAGACACGGCGGTAGTCGCGCACCACATTGCGCACCGATGGCGGATGCTCGGCAGCAGCCGCCGCCACCTCCGGTTGTACGGGCAGGTCCTGCAAGGTCGCACCGAGGATGCCGGCCAGCGCCAAGGCACCGGCACATACGGCGTACGCGCCGCGCAACGGCCACAGCTGCATCACCAGGGCGCCGATGAACGGCCCGATGAAGACCCCGACCCGCATGACCCCGCCGAGAGTCGAGAGCGCGCGAGCGCGGTACTGCGCGGGCACCGCCTCGGTGAGATAACTCTGCCGCGCGAGCATGAAGACCGACCCGCTGACGCCGAGCAAGAAGGCACCCAGCGCAAAGACCAGCAGGTCCTGCGCGAGCATGCAGCACAGGGCGGAGACCACTCCCACGATGGAGGCGCCGATGATCGCGTGACGCTCGCCATACTTGTCGGTGATCATCGAACTGGGGACGTTGAAGATCAACGAGCCGATGTTGATCAGCGTGATCATCAGGGCCGCGACGGCGACCGAGCCACCGAGACTGCGAGCCGACAAGGGCAGCACCGGCAGCATTGCGCCTTCGGCCAGACCGAACAGCAACGACGGTCCGTATGCGGGTATGGCCAGGGACTTAAGGTTGAAATCTGGTTGGCCACTCATTGTTAGCTAGTCTAACCACTTTGTCTCAGTGCTTGATCTCGCGTCCACAACGTGACCGGGCCACACTGGGTTGATGGCAGCGGTCCACGGAACGATGCGGCAGGTGCCGATCCCGGCCCGACTTCGAGGGAACGTGGAGCACGCCTGGTATGTCGATTCCCCGTGTGCCGCAGGGCTGGAATTGAAGGCGCCGTCGGATCGCGCCCATCTTGCCGGCACGCTTCACGAGGTGTTGCGGGAACCGACCTTGCCCGACCCAGGCCTCGATGCCGCCGCGGCGCAGCTTGCCGCGGGAACAGCGGTGCATCAGCTTGCCCGCAACCGCGGTTGGTCACATGCGACTCTCACCCGACGCTCCACCGCTGCTGTCGGTGTCAGACGCAAGCAGTACCAACGGATCTCGCGGCTCAATCGGGTGATGACCCACGTGCGGGGCACGCCACGCCCGACTTGGGCTGAGCTTGCGGTGTCGCACGGGTACGCCGATCAGACACATCTGGCGCACGACTTCACCGAACTGGTCGGCATGTCCCCGACGGCTTACCTCGCCGGCGCGCTGTCTCCGGGGCACATCCGCTTCGCCTGACGATTTTCTGCAAGACAGCAATGGTCGGCCAGTGCTGAGATCAGTCTCATGGACACCACCCAGCACCCGAACGCACCTCACTTCACGGCAATCTCGCCATATCTGTTCTATCCCGACGGCGACGAGGCCGCCGCGTGGCTGATGCGTACGTTCGGCTTCGGCCCGTCGCGACGGGTCGCCGATGCCGACGGACGGTGGCAGGAGGGTGAGGTCGACGTCGGGTCGGCGGTCGTGTCGATCAGCGCCGGCCGGACCCCGGATGCCGAGAGTGGACGGTGCGCGACCCTGATCGTCAGCGTCGACGACGTCGATGCCGTCTTTGCGCGCGTGCAGGCAACGGGCCAGACGATCGACGCCGTGCGCCAAGAGGACTACGGACCCCGCACCTGCCATGTCACCGATCCATGGGGCTATCGGTGGTACTTCTGGGAAGGCGCCGCGCACTTCCCGCCGGAGCAGAGGCCCGATTGATCGACACAGGCCGCGCCCGGTGGACATCGGTTGGGCCGAAGGCACCTGCGGATGCATGCTGATCCGGTGCGCCCGTTCGTGTCCGGAGTCCAGTTGTCCCGAAGGCTGTATGCCGATGCGGTCGAACCCCTTGTGCAGCAGCACTTCCCGGGCATGCGGCACGCAGCAGCACTCATCGGAGCGGGCTCGGAGGTGCTCGGTTTCGACACCGAGCGTTCCAGGGATCACGACTGGGGACCGCGCGTGCAACTCTTCCTCAGTCCGGATGACCTGGCGAGCCACGGTCCGGCACTCCGCACGCGGTTGGCCAGCGACCTGCCGCCCACCATCAAAGGCTGGCCGATTGATCTCGCCGTCATACGTTCATCGCGTCAGCTCCCGCCGGACCACCCTCGGCACTCCGTCCTCGTCACATCTTTGGCGCGTTGGTTGCCGCACCACTTGGGCTTCAGCCCTGACCACGCGCCGACTCCCACCGACTGGTTGTCGATCCCGACGCAGCGTCTGGCGGAATTCACCGGTGGTGCTGTGCACCACGACGACATCGGCGAACTGACAAGACTCCGAACGATATTCGAGTTCTACCCCGACGACGTATGGCGCTACGTGCTCGCCTGCCAGTGGATGCGTGTGGCGCAGGAGGAGCCGTTCGTCGGTCGGACAGCTGAGGTCGGTGACGAGCTGGGTAGCGCCGTCCTCGCCGCTCGTATGGCGCGCGACCTCATGACGCTCACCCTTCTGATGCACCGGCGCTATCCGCCCTACAGCAAGTGGCTCGGTTCGGCCTTCGGCCGTCTACCGGGGATCGCACCATTGGCCGATGTTCTTCGTCGCGCCGTCACGGCCGACGATCACCAGGTACGAGAAGACGCACTCGCCGGGGCCTACCGAGCCACCGCGCGCCTGCACAACGACCTCGGTCTGACGAATGTGCTCGAACCGACGACCAGGGCATTCCACGACCGACCCTTCCAGGTGCTCGACGCGGCCCGCTTCACCGGCGCGCTGATGGCATCGATTGCCGATCCTGCCGTGCGCGACCTGCCGGTCACGGGTGCCATCGATCACCTGAGCGACAACACCGACGTGCTCACATCGCCGGGGGTGTCCCGCGCGCTCACTGTCGCAGCGACGCGACCAGAGGACGTCACCGACGCGTTTCAGCCTGAGCCCTTGCGCGTTCAGGGCTGGAGAGCGGGCTCGGACGCCGGGTCGCCGGTCGTGCGTCGCAGCAGCTGAAAACTGAGCGCTGCGAGCACCAGAGCGCCGAATCCGGAGGCGACCGGCACGACGAAACCGGCGCGGGCGCCCCAGTGCTGCACCACCGCGCCGCTGATCGCCGAACCCGCCGCGATGCCGATGATCGTGCCGGTGAACACCACTCCCATCGACTCGTTGACCTGCGACTGTGGCACCAGACGCTGGGCGAGTTTCATCGAGGTGATCAGCGTCGGCGCGGTCGCGAAGCCGGCCAGCAGCAGCACCCCGGCCAGCCACGGCAGTGAATCGACCAGCAGGACCGGCGCCTCGAGGACGAACATCGCGGCCGTCCCGAGGAGCAGCATCCGCGCCAGTGATCCCGGGACCCCGCGTGTACCGAAGACCACGGCGGCTGTCGCCGACCCGATGGCGAACAACGCAAGGATCAGACCAGACATGTCCTTGTATCCGTGCGCCTGCGAGAACGCAAGCGTGACAACCTCGTTCGAGCCGAAGATGCCGCCGGTGAGCACCATCACGATCGCCACCACGACCACGGCGGGATTGCGCAGCACGAGGGTGCCTCCGGATGCGTCGACGTGCACCGGTGGCTCCGTCGAGCGCGCGGACACGAACAGCCAGGACCCTGCGGCATACAGAACGAAGGCAGCGATCAACCCGGCTTCAGGCAGCACTGTCGTCGCGAGGAGGACGGCGATCGCGGGCCCGAGCACGAAGGACAGCTCGTCGGCCACCTGCTCCAACGACATCGCGGTGTGCAGCCGATCTGGTTGCCCGTCAAGCAGATACGACCACCGAGCCCGACTCATCGAGCCGGTCGCTGCAACGACTGCGGACATCGCGTAGGTCACGAACAGCAGCCACGACGGCGCATCGAGCAACGAGACGAGAATCATCGCGCCGCCCCACGCAGTCGACCAGATGATCAGGGGCAGGGTGACTCGACGCTGACCACGCCCGTCGATGAACCGCCCGATCGGCGCAGCTGTCACAGCCAGCACCACCAGGCCGACCGCCGACACGGCACCGGCCAGGCCGTACGAACCGCGACGACCCGAGATCATCGCCACGACGGCCACACCGAACATCGCACCGCCGAGGCGGGCGAAGAAGGATCCGGCGAGGAAGGTGCGGGCGCCGGGGATCTGCAACAACGAGCGGTACGGCGTCAGCATCAGGCGAGGCTATACGCGCACTACCGCGTGAGCGCCCGACGCCTAGACTCCTGCATATGCCTGTCACCTCCGCGCCAGTGCTGCCCGGCCGGGTTGGTTCCCGTCGCAGTGTGCCGCCTCGCATCGCCCGCCCCGAGTATGTCGACCGCCCCGAGCCCGCGGCCTGGACCGGATCGGAGATCCGTGACCCTGAGTTGATCGAGCGCATTCGCGTCTCCTCGCGCATCGCCGCGCAGGCGCTGCAGGTAGCCGGCGCCGCCGTCCGGCCGGGCGTGACCACCGACGAACTCGACCGCATCGGGCACGAATTCATGCTCGACCACGGCGCCTATCCCTCGACGCTGGGCTACCGCGGATTCCCGAAGTCGTTGTGCACGAGCGTCAACGAGGTTGTCTGTCATGGCATCCCGGACGATCGGCCGCTTGAAGACGGCGACATCGTCAAGATCGACGTCACGGCGTACAAAGACGGCGCCCACGGCGACAACTGCGCGACCTTCCTGGTCGGCGAGGTCGACGAGGAGTCGCGGCTGCTGGTCGAGCGCACCAAGGAAGCGATGCTGCGCGGCATCCGGGCCGCTCGCCCGGGTCGCGCCGTCAACGTCATCGGTCGTGTCATCGAGATGTATGCCGCCCGCTTCGGGTACGGCGTGGTGCGCGACTACACCGGTCACGGCGTCGGTCCGGTCTTCCACTCCGGGCTGATCATCCCGCACTACGACTCGGCACCGGCATACGACGACGTCATCGAGGTCGGTATGACGTTCACGGTCGAGCCGATGCTCAACCTCGGCACGCCCGACTGGACGATGTGGGACGACGACTGGACCGTCGTCACCGCAGATCTGTCGCGGTCGGCGCAGTTCGAGAACACCATTCTCATCACCGAGTCCGGGCCGGAGATCCTCACCGTCCCATAAGGTTTCACCCGGCCCGGATCCCAGGGGCACGGTCGCACCACCAGCCAACGGTCAAAGGAGCCCGCACCATGAGCAAGACACACCCCCTCGGCATCGACGTCGGCGGCACCGGCATCAAGGGCGCGCCGGTCGACCTGGACAAGGGCGAGTTCGCGGCCGACCGGATGCGCGTCGCGACCCCCAGCGAGTCGACGCCGGATGCCGTCGCCGAGGTGATCGAGCAAATCGCGGAGAACTTCGCCGAACAGACCGACGGTCAGCCGATCGGCATCACCCTGCCGGCCGTCGTCACGCACGGCATTGTGCGAACTGCCGCGAACATCGACTCGTCGTGGATCGGCACCAATGTCGAGGAGTTGCTGAGCGACCGCCTCGGTCGAGCGGTGACGGTGGTCAACGACGCGGACGCGGCCGGCGTGGGCGAACTGCACTACGGCGCAGCGCGCAACAACGACGGTCTCGTGCTCGTGTCGACACTCGGCACCGGCATCGGCTCGGCTCTGCTGAACGACGGTGCGCTGGTGCCGAACTCGGAGCTGGGCCACCTCGAGATCGACGGCCACGACGCCGAGTCCAAGGCCGCCGAGAGCGCTCGTGAGCGCGACGACCTGTCGTGGGACAAGTGGGCCGAGCGGTTGCAGCGCTACTTCAGCCACATCGAGGACCTGCTCTGGCCGGATCTGATCGTCGTCGGTGGCGGTGTGTCGAAGAAGGCCGACAAGTTTCTGCCGCAGTTGCACCTGCGCGCGCCCATCGTTGCGGCCCAGTTGCAGAACGCCGCCGGCATCGTCGGCGCCGCCTGGCTGGCCGACCACGCCGTCAACTCGAACGGACACCACTCCTAGATGATCACGCTCGACGAATGCACCGACCACCGCGAGTGGGACGGCCTGGTCACCGCTCACGACGGTCACCCGCTGCAGCTGTGGGGCTGGGGCGAGGTCAAGGCGGCGCACGGATGGCGAGTGGTGCGGCTGCGGGCAATGCGCGACGGCACGGCCGTCGGTGGCGCGCAGATGCTCGTACGGTCGGTGCCCTTCCCGTTGCGCGCGATCGCCTATCTGCCGCGCGGCCCGATCGGTGTTCCGGCACAGACGGGCGAGCTGCTGGAGGCCGTTGCGGCATACGCCCGCACGACGTTCAAGGCCGTCGTGCTGACGATCGAGCCCGACTGGGAAGAGCTGCCGACGCTGCCGGCCAGGTGGAGTCGATCGGACAACGCGATCCTCATGCCGCACACGCTGATCCTGGATCTCACCCGGTCCGAGGACGAGCTGATGTCGGACATGAGCAAGAAGACACGGCAGTACATCCGCAAGTCCGGCCGCGAGGAGCAGTTGCAGATCCGGCAGGTGACAGAGGTCGCCGCGCTCGACGGCTGCCTGGACGTCTATCGCGAGACGGCACATCGAGCGGATTTTGCATTGCACGGCGATGCGTACTACCGCGATGTCTTCACCGAACTCGATGACGCCTCACCGGTTTTCGCGGCATACGCCGGCGAGGAGCCGGTCGCTTTCCTCTGGCTGGCGACGAGTGCCGCGACGACCTTCGAGCTGTATGGCGGGATGAACGATCTCGGCCAGAAGCTGCGCGCGAACTACGCGCTCAAGTGGCACGCGATCACGGCCATGAAGGCGCGCGGCGTGACGCGCTACGACCTCAACGGCCTGGTCAGTGAGGGCGTCAGCACCTTCAAGCAAGGCTTCGCCGGTCACGAGAACCTGCTCGTCGGCAGCTACGACCGGCCGTTGTCACCGCTGTATCCGGTGTGGGCACGCGGTCTGCCGCTGGCGCGCAAGGCGCTGCGCAAACTTCGCCGCTGAGCTCGACACCCGGGGGCCTCAGGCGGCGCGCGCCGCCTTGAGCGTCTTGCGGGGGATGTCCTTGGACACGGCGTAACTGGTGCGGCTGAGTTGCTCGGCATACCCGGCCTTGCGCAACCGGTTCAACGTGACCGGGCACTTCTTGCACCGCGGTGAGTCCTTGCAGCACTTCTTCTTCGTCGACACCGTGGGCACGTCACCATCATAGGTGAGGCTTACCTCAATCACGAAGGTGGCGTGCCGATCGGCGACGAACGGTCAGAAGTTGGTCGCCCCTGCTCCCTTGAGGTCCTTGACCTCGATGCCGCCCTCGCGACCAAACGACCCCACCTGCGTGATGTAGAACGTCCGGCCGATGTCGGACAGCAGGGCGTCGTGGATCGGCACGACGACGCGGGGTTCGATCCGCCGGACGAACGCGACGGTCTCCTTAGCGGCGCACCACGGCGCGTTGATCGGCACTGCGAGCACGTCGACGTCGCCGGCCGGGTGCGCATCAAGAGCGTCACCGGGGTGGAACAGCGACGGCTCGTCCTGCGCGGTGATCAGCAATCCGACGTTGTCGATCCGCGGGAGGTATTCATTGATGACGGCGTGCTTGTCACCTGCCGGGATGATCACGACGTCACCGATGTGGAAGCTCTCGTCAACGACCGTCGCAGTAGCCGGAATCTCTTTCTCCGCAAGGATTTTCGTCGTCTCGGGGTCAGCGTGCACGACGGCGGCCGGGTTGCGTTCCAGCAGTGCAGACAGCTTGTCGACCTCGACGTGATCGGGGTGCTGGTGGGTGATGAGCACGGCGTCGAGATCGGTGAGATCGGCATACGTCGAAAAAGCTCCGGGGTCGAGGAGTAACCGGGATCCGGCGACGTCGACGAGCAGGCAGGCATGTCCGAGATGGGTGATCTGCATAAGCCCACCGTATGCCGGTGCACTGTGCTTCGTGCCGCTCCCAGGCGGTTTGACCGTAGAATCGGCGAACGTGAAGTTCCTCGGCGATCGCCCGGCATACGACCTGACCTACAACGACGTCTTCATGGCGCCCTCCCGTTCTTCGGTGAGCAGCCGCCTCGACGTCGACCTGACAACTCCTGACGGTGTCGGCACGACCATCCCGCTGGTCGTGGCGAACATGACGGCGGTCGCCGGACGACGTATGGCGGAGACCGTTGCCCGCCGCGGCGGCATCGCCGTGCTGCCACAGGACATCCCCGATCACGCGGTCCACGCGACGATCGACTACGTCAAGGGACGGCACACGGTTTACGAGACGCCCGTGACCGTTGCCGCGAGCGCGCCCATCTCGGACGTACTCGCGCTCATCGGCAAGCGCGCCCACCGGGCCGCTGTCGTCATCGACGAACATCGGGCACCCATCGGCATCGTCACCGAGAAGCACTGTCGCCAGGTGGATCGCTTCGCGACAGTCGGCGAGGTCATGACCCGCGACCTGTTCACCGTCGGCGACGGGGTCGACCTCGACGCCACCTTCGAGGAGCTCACCGCCCACCATCTCGACGTCGCACCGGTCGTGCGCGCCGACGGCGCGCTGGCCGGGGTGCTCACCCGCAAGGGGATCCTGCGGTCGGCGATCTATCAGCCGGCGGTCGACGCGCAGGGTCGGCTGCGCATCGCAGTCGCGATCGGCATCAACGGTGACGTGGCCGCCAAGGCCGCCACCATGCTCGCCGCCGGCGCCGACGTGCTGGTCGTCGACACCGCGCACGGCCACCAGGACAAGATGCTGCAGGCACTCGCCCTCGTGCGCGAGGGCCGCGACCGCCACGAGGCGGAGACCGGTGTCCGGGTTCCGATCGCGGCCGGCAACGTGGTCACGGCCGACGGCGCCGCCGATCTCGCGGACGGCGGCGCGGACATCGTCAAGGTCGGGGTCGGCCCCGGCGCGATGTGCACGACTCGCATGATGACCGGCGTTGGTCGGCCGCAGTTCTCTGCGGTGCTCGAATGTGCAGCAGCCGCAACCGAACTCGGCGCCAGCGTGTGGGCCGACGGTGGCGTGAAGTACCCTCGCGATGTCGCTCTCGCGCTGGCCGCGGGAGCCTCTTCGGTGATGATCGGCTCGTGGTTCGCCGGCACGTGGGAGAGCCCCGGCGACCTCAATCAGGACGCCGACGGCCGGCTCTACAAGGAGTCCTTCGGTATGGCGAGCGCCCGCGCTGTGCGCGGCCGCACGCAGGGTCGCAGCGCCTTCGACCGGGCCCGGTCGGCATTGTTCGAGGAAGGCATCTCCGCCTCCAAGATGTACCTCTCCCCCGCACGACCGGGTGTCGAGGACCTCATCGACTCGATCATCGCCGGAGTGCGCTCCAGCTTCACCTACGCAGGAGCACTGGACATCACCGCATTCCGCGAGCGCGCGCGCATCGGCGTGCAGAGCGCCAGCGGGTATGACGAAGGCCGTCCACGCGAAACCTCGTGGTGATCCTGCGATGACTGCCGCCACGCTGGACGTGCGCACCGCGGCACCGGATGTGGACCTGTCCGGTGTCGCCTGCTCGACGACGGCACTGCAGCAGTTGCTGACCGACGCCCCGACCGGTTCGGTCGTGCACATTCCGGCGGGAGCAACCATCAACCTGTCGGACGGACCGGTGACACCGAACGGCGCCGTGACCCTCGACGCGCGCGGCGCCACCATCGTCGACAACGGCACGACCCCTGCCTTCGCCCTCGGCCCGGACAACTCCGGCTCCCGATTCATCGGGTTGCACCTGCAAGGCGACAAGGGCGGCCGGCCCTACGGCAATCCGATGCACCGCGCCTTCGACTGCGCCGGCACCCCGGCGGTCGGCGCCGACGGTGATACCGACACAGCAGGGTGGATCCGGGGGTTGCGGTTCGAAGACGTGAGCGTCGACGGTTTCCAGTCCGCCGGATGGTGGATGCAGCATTGCCTCGACTTGGCGTACCGCTCGTGCGAGGTCACCAACTGCGGGTATGCCGGCTTCGAGCATCTGTCCTGTTGGAACGTGACGATCGACGACCCGCATGTGGAGCGGTTGTACGGCAAAGACGCCAACCACTACTGGCAGAGCTACCCGATCGCCTTCTCTCGGGATCAGACCGAGGACGACCTTGCGAGGTACCCCCGGTCACGGTGGTGCGATGTGCGTGGCGGCCTCATCGCCTCCACCGGCTGGGAAGGCGTCGAGACCCACGGCGGCGACCACATCACCGTACTGGGCACCAGGGTCCATGGCTGCTATCACGGGATCGCCGCGGTGCCCTGCCCTGACAGCACCGGCGCCGACATCATGGGTCCCACCGACATCAACGTGCTTTTCTGCACGGTGGAGTCGGGTGTGTCGGACGGGTCGCTCGGCAGCGGCATCAAACTCATCGGCGCCGGCATCTCCGGGCGCCGGACCGAAGCGGCGACCGGGCGCATCATCGGCAACACCGTCATCGGCTACGGCTCCGGGCGCACCAACACCGGCGCCAACGGCGACCCGTCGACGGTTGCGGCCGGAGTGCAGCTGTATCAGACCGACCACGTGCTCATCGACGACTTCCGCATCATCGAGCCATCGCCGTTCGGCATCGCGCTCTGGTACGACAACACCAGCGCCCGCATCGGCCGAGGCACGATCAGCGATCCCTGGCACGACACGTTCGCCAACCCGGCGGCGGTCGCCATACGTTCGACGGGCAATTCGCTCGCCTTGGGCGAAATCACCCTCGCAAAAGGCACCAAGAGCGCCGCCCACAAAAACGCCGCCGGCCTTTACGTCTCCAGCAACGCCAACGCGGTGCGCTGGACGGCGAAGCCCGACTTCCGCGCTGCGAAGACGTCGACGCTGGGTGGTGCCGGCATGAGCGCGACCGACTTCGACATACCGGACCTGGTCGACTTACCAAAGCTGTCGGACAATCCGACGGTCGCCGACATCTCGGCCTGGGCCACGTCGGCGGGCCTGGCCCGCTGAAGAATGGCCGGGCACGTAAGTGGATGAGTCGGCCTGTAAGCCGGATTTTGTATGGCGCCGCCCTCTCGGGCGACACGTGGCGACCATCCATCTACGACGACTGTTGCCAGCCGCCTCCAGCGATCTACCCGCGTGCTCGGACGGGCCGCCCTCGAACGCACACTGTCTGATCTTGCTCCAGGTGGGGTTTACCTAGCCACGCCAGTCACCTGGCGTGCTGGTGGTCTCTTACACACACCGTTTCACCCTTACCGTCGGCTCTCACCGACGGCGGTTTGCTTTCTGTGGCACTGTCCCGCGGGTCACCCCGGGTGGCCGTTAGCCACCACCTTGCCCTGTCGGAGTCCGGACTTTCCTCGGCGGGAACACTCCCGACGCGGCCGCCCGGCCGACTCATCCGTGAGTGAGCATACCGGCGTCGCGACCTGTGGTTCAGCGGGCGCCGACGCCCAGGCGTTCGGCCGCCGAGCGGCCTCGTCGTTCCGCCGGCACGTCCGCCGGTCGCCTTGCCTGGCTCGACCGCCGTCGCGCTCCGGCAGACGGCCGTCATGTTGCGGTGACTCGTCTCGCGTGCTCCGCCCAGCACGACACAGCTCTCGTGCCGGACACCGACCGGGCAGCTCCCTCGCCGGAAGTTCAGACGTCACTGTCGGACACGTTTGAATTTCCGGGATCGGCAGATTTGTCCACGGGCGGAGCTTCTTGTCATGACCAGCGCCTCGACGGCGGCGGCGCAGGCCGTATTCTGCGGCGCGTGCTGATCCTGCTGCCGCCCTCCGAGACCAAGACGCCTCGCCGACGTGGTGCGCCGCTGAAGCTGGAGCGACTCAGCTTCCCCGGCCTGACCAGGACCCGCAGCCTGATCGCCGACACTCTGGCGGCGGCGAGCGCCGGCCCCGACGCGTGCCACCGGCTCGGCATCAGTCCCGGCGTCGCCGCAGAGGTCGCGCGCAATGTCGATCTGCGGACCTCGCCCGCGCAGATGGTGGCCGATCTCTACACCGGTGTGCTGTATGACGCCCTCGACCTGGCCTCCCTCGACAGCGCGGCGACGCGGCGCGCCCGGCGGTGGATCGTGGTGCAGTCCGCACTGTTCGGAGCACTGCGCCTGGGCGACAAGGTCCCGGCATACCGGCTGTCGATGTCGACGAAATTGCCCGGCCTCGCGCCGCTCGCCGCTATCTGGCGGCCCGAACTCGATACCGAGATGACCGCGGCCGCCGGACGCGGCGTGATCGTCGACTGCAGATCGAGCACGTATGCCGCAGCCTGGCATCCGGGTCAGGAGCAGGCCCGCCGCTGGGTCCGCATCGTCGTTCCAGGCGCCACCCACATGGCCAAGCACACGCGCGGCCTGGTCACCCGCCACCTGGTCGAGACCGGAACCGATGCTCGCTCTCCGGCAGCCTTGCGTGACGTGCTGGCGACCCGGTTCGAGGTGGCCCTGCAGGAGCCTGCCAGGGCGACCGTCCCGTGGGACCTGTCCGTGACACCGGCATGAGTGAGCTGATCGACCGGGTCGGACCGATCCTGGTCTTCCTGGTCGCGATCACCGTCGTCGCCGAGATCTCGCAGCGGGCAGGCGTCTTCGAGATCGCCGGCTATTGGGCGGCACGCCTTGCCAGAGGGCGCACCTGGCGACTGTGGGTTGTGGTCGTCGTGCTGTCCTGCGCCGCGACGACGGTCCTCAGCCTCGACACGACCGCTGTCCTGCTGACACCCGTGGTCATCGCGATGGCGCGGCAGATCGGCGTGGCGGCACTGCCATTCGCCCTGACCACCGTCTGGCTGGCGAACACCGCATCACTACTCCTGCCAGTGTCCAACTTGTCGAATCTGCTTGCCATGCATGACTTCTCACGCTGGGGCGGCTTTGCGGCATACGTCTCGGTCGCCTGGGCACCCGCACTCGTGGCGATGGTGGCGACAGCCCTGACGATCGCTGCGCTGCACGGTCGCCAACTACGCGGAACCTACGCGGCACCCGATGCGCCGACCGGCCACGATCCGGTGCTGCTGCGCGTGTCGGGCTTCGTGTGCGTCGCGCTGGGGCCGGTGTTCGTCACCGGGATCACTCCGGCGATCCCGGCCACCGTCGCGGCCGTTGCACTGCTGGCGACACTCGCATTGCGGGATCGCGCCGGGGTGCGCCACATCGCCGTCCCGTGGCAGATGGTGATCGGTGTCAGCGCGTTGTTCGTCCTGGTCGAAGCAGCCGGGCCGCACGGTCTCACCTCACTGCTGCAGCGGATGACGGGAGAGGGCACCGGCGCCGGTCACCTGTTGCGTGTCGCGGGCATCGGAGCGCTCGGTGCGAACGCCGTCAACAATCTGCCGGCATTCCTGGCGCTGCAACCTTCGGTCGCCCAGGACGCCCACCGGTTGATGGCCTTGCTGATCGGAGTGAACGCCGGCCCGATCGTCACGGTGTGGGGCTCGCTGGCGACCCTGCTGTGGCGCTCGCGCTGCCAGCGCGCCGGCCTGTCGATCCCGTTGCGGCGCTTCACGATTGAGAGTGCTGCCGTCGCCGTGGTCACGGTGACGGCAGCCACCCTCACGCTGGCAGTCTGCTGAGCGCTGCGCTCAGATCGCGCACCAGATCGTCGACGTCCTCAAGGCCGACGGAGATGCGCAGCACACCGTCGGTGATGCCGACCTGGGCACGCGCCGCTTCGCCCATCCGCCGGTGCGTGGTCGTCGCCGGATGTGTGATGAGCGATTTGGAATCACCGAGATTATTTGAGATGTCAATGATCTCAAGGGCATTCATCACCGTGAAGGCCTCGTCGCGGCCACCGGGCAACTCGAAGGTGACGACCGTGCCGCCGCCGAGCATCTGACGCTGCGCGAGATCGTGCTGCGGGTGCGACGGCAGGAACGGGTACCAGACCCGCTGCACACCTGGGTGCGCCTGCAGGGTCTGCGCGACCGCCATCGCCGAGCGCGCCTGGTGCTCCACCCGCAGCCGCATCGTCTCCAGACCCTTGAGGAGCACCCAGGCGTTGAACGGCGACAGCGACGGGCCGGTATGCCGCACAAGGTTCTCCACCGGGCCGTTGATGAAGTCCGCCGGCCCCAGGATCGCGCCGCCGAGCACACGGCCCTGACCGTCGATGTGCTTGGTGGCCGAATAGACGACGATGTCGGCGCCGTGCTGCATCGGTCGCGAGAACACCGGGGTGCCGAAGACGTTGTCGACGACGACCTTCGCCCCCGCGGAATGCGCTGCTGCACAAACAAATTCGAGATCGACAAGCTCCTGCATCGGGTTGCTGGGCGTCTCGAAGAAGACCGCTGTCGTCGGTTCGGACAATGCCGCGCGCCATTGCTCGTTGTCGCCGCCGTCGACGAAGACCGTCTGCACTCCCCAGCGCGGCAGGATCTCGTCAAGGATCACGAAGCACGACCCGAAGAGGCCCCTGGCAGCGACGACACGGTCCCCCGCACCGAGCAGCGCCGCGAGCGCGGTGAAGACCGCGCCCATGCCCGAACCGGTCGCGTAACACGCCTCCGCACCTTCCAGTTGGCGCAGCCGCTCTTCGAAAGCCGTGACGGTGGGGTTGCCGTATCTGCTGTAGACGTAGCGGTCGACATCACCCTTGAAGGCTGCCTCGGCCTCCTCTGCGGTGGCGTAGACGAAGCCCGAGGTGAGATACATCGCCTCGGCGGTCTCCTCGAACGCGCTGCGGCTCAGGCCGGCGCGCACCGCGAGAGTGTCCGGCTGCCAACCGGATTCGTCTACTGGCGCCATGGCAGGCCCGCCACCTTCCACCCAGAGACCGCGCGATGCCCGTGCTCGTCGAGCCCGCCCTCGAATCCTTCGAGCACGTTGTATACCGCGGGCACGCCGGCTGCGGTCAGCGCCTCAGCAGCGGCCACTGATCGCACCCCGGAACGACACAACAGGTATGCCGCCCCGCTGCCCGGACACATCGAGCGCACCTGGTCGACGAAGTCCGGATTGACCTGGCCGTCAGGAAAGTCCAGCCATTCGATGCACACGACCTGTTTGTTCAACGCAGTCAGGTCGGGCACACCGACGTAGGTCCACTCGGCGCGGGTCCGGACATCGATCAGGACCGCGTCCGGGTCGTCGCGCAGCGCGTCATACGCCTGCTCGGGGGTCACATCACCGGCGTAACTCATGTGCGAAAGCCTTGCACAAGCACCACCTCGGCGGTGCCCGGCGTCCAGCCGCGACACTCCGCGCCGGCTCTCGCCGACCTGGGGAGTCAGCGCAGGTGGTGGGTGTCGTTGACCCAGGTCACGGTTGCCGTGCCGTCGGCACGCACGTCGATCGCGGTCAGCGACGCGGGATCGATGTTGATCAGCCACGCGTGGCCGGTCGAGATACCGAGCAGTGACTGCAGCACGGTCATGATCGGCTTGCGATGAGTCGCCACCACGACGGTGCCGCCAATGGCGATGGCCCGCTTCCGCGCCTGCGCGATGCGGTCGGCGAGTTCGACGTGGCTCTCACCACCGGCCGCACGGAAATCGTCCTCGACTCGCAGCCGCGCTGCCTGGCCCGGATAGCGCTCACCGATCTGCCGGAAGGTCAGGCCGTCCCACTCGCCGAAGCTCTGCTCGTCCCAGTCGGCGTCCTGACGCGCCGCGACACCCAGCTCGGCAGCGATGGCCGCGCCGGTCTCGCGGGCCCGCGCCAGTGACGAGGTCAGCACGGCGACAGGACCGGTGACGATGTCCGCGACCGCAGTTGCCGCAGCAGCTGCCTGCTCGCGGCCGGCGGCGTTGAGGCTGGGATCGGCTCCCCCACGACCGTCGAGGCGGCTCTGGACGGTGAAGTCGGTGACCCCGTGCCGCACGAGGATCAGGCGCATCGCGGGTGTCGATGCCACCCGATCCTCCGGGCCAGGCACCGTCGCCGGTGTCGGTTCGGAGGACGAAGCAGATGCTGACGACGGGACAGGTTCAGCAGACGACGCAGCGGCGCCCGACTCGCGCCATACATCGCGGTCGACGTGTTTGCCGTCCATGCCGTCGTTGGAGAGCTTGTCGGCGGCCTTGTTCTCGGCCCGTGGAATCCAGGTCCAGCTGATCGAACCACCACAGGAGCGCAGCTCGCGCACGATCTCCTGCGCTTCGGCGGCGAGCCGCTGCATGTCGGCGTGCTTGATCTTCCACCGCCCGGCCATCTGCTCGATGACCAGCTTGGAATCCATCCGCACCGCGATGTCGGCACCCGGATCGATCGCCACCGCAGCTCGCAGACCGGCGATCATGCCTTGGTATTCGGCGACATTGTTGCTCTGCTTGCCCAGCGGCGCGGCGCGTTCGGCGAGCAGGGCACTGGTTGTCGCGTCGCGAACCAGGGCGCCATACCCGGCGACGCCGGGATTGCCGCGCGAACCTCCGTCAGCTTCGACGACGAGTCGACGGCCCATCAGCTCACAGACCTGATTCGGCAGTCCGGATGAGGATCCGGCGGCATTCCTCGCAGCGCACCACTTCGTCCTCGGCGGCGGCGCGAATCCGGGCCAGGTCAGCCGACCCGAGCTCGAGGCCGCAACCACCGCAGCGCTTTTGAGACAGCGCAGCCGCCCCCACCCCGCCCTGCTGCTCGCGGATCTTTTCATAGAGGCCGAGCAGTTCGGCGCCGATGCCGGGAGCGACATTGGCCCGATCACGTTGCACCTGCTCGCGTTCGCTCGCGATCTCGGCGACCTCCTGCTCGCGGCGAACGGACAGCTGCGCGACCTCGGCCTCGGCGTCGGCCTCCGCGGTCTGCTTCGTCGCCAGGTCGGCCTTCAGCGCCTCGGCGTTCTCCATCACTTCAAGCTCGGCGTCCTCGAGCTCGGCCTGCCGACGGGCCAGGGTCTCCAGTTCGTGCTGCAGGCCCTGAAGGTCCTTGGCCGAGCCGGCACCGGACTCCAACCGCTGCTTGTCTCGTGCGGCGCGGTCACGCACCAGCTGCACGGCAGCATCGGCCTTGGTCACGGCACGCTCACTGTCCTGCACCGCGATGCCGGCGAGCACGACCTCCTCGGCGAGCGCGGCGCGCCGGGCGGTCGCCTGCTCAAGCTGCGCCGTGACAGGCAGCTGCCGCTCCTTGTGCGCCAGTTGGTCCAGCCTGGTGTCGAGCTTCTGCAGATCCAACAGGCGCCACTGGCGCACGAGGTCAGCCTTCACGGGATGCTCACTTCTCCTGGTCGTCGGTGGTCGGTACGAGGAAGTCCCACGGGTCGGTGCACAGCCGTGAGACATAGGTCTCGACGTCGGCGCCGCGCTCGGACAGAGCTGCCCGCAGGCGGTCGGCACTGTCAGCCAGCCAGAGTGCCTCGGTGGCCCAGTGCCCGGCGTCGATCAGGTATGGCGCAGCACCCCGCGCCTCCTCACGCGCCTCCAGCGCCGGGTGGTGGCGCAGGTCCGCGGTCACGTAGACGTCGGCGCCCACGGCGCGGACCGCATCGAATCGGCCGTCGCCAGCGCCGCCCTGAACTGCGACCCGCTGCACCATCGCCGACGGATCACCACTCACCCGCAGGCCGACCGGCGCAGCGGGCAGTGCTGCCGCCAAGGACTGCGCGAACTCTCGCAGCGGCACAGGCCTGGCCAGGTCGCCGACCCGGCCGATGGGCTGGCCGTCCTCGGTGTCGAGCGCGGCGCAGCCTTCGGGCAACCCCGCGGCGAGCGCAAGCGCATCGTTGACGCCCGGGGAGGCGACGTCCGCGGTCGTGTGTGCGCAGTAGAGCGCCACGTCGGCGACGATCAGCGTGGTGACGGCCGCACCCTTGGCCGTGGTGGTCGCGACGGAGTGGATCCCGCGCAGCAGCAGCGGGTGGTGTGTCACCAGCAGGTCGGCGCCGGTGTCACGGGCCTCTTCGATCACCGACAGCGTCGGGTCGACGGCGAAATGCACCCGCCGCACCGGCTGGGCGGGATCACCGGACACCAGACCGACCTGGTCCCAGCCGGCCGCCGTCTGCGGTGGGTAGAACGAATCGAGCACCGCCACCACGTCGGCCAGGATCGCAGTCATGGCGGCGGGCCTCCTTCGGAGCGGCAGTGTTCTCGAATGATGTGTGTTTGCAGCAGTATTGCGATCGGTGGGCCCGGCCGGGCTCGAACCGACGACACCCGCGGTGTAAACGCGGTGCTCTACCAACTGAGCTACAGGCCCCGGCCGCACATTGTGCCAGCAGTGTGCGGGGTGGCTGTGATCGGCAGCCTCAGAGCGCCGCCAACGCCTCGCGATAACCGGCAAAGTCTCGCGCCTCACCCGGGCCGTTGACCTGCTCCCACGCGACCAGACCGTCGGTGCCGACCAGGAAGGTGCCGCGGATCGCCAGACCCGCGTCGGAGTTGAACACGCCGTATGACGATGCCACCTGCCCGTGCGGCCAGAAGTCGGACAGCAGCGAAAACGCGAAACCCTGGTCGTCGGACCAGGCGCGCAGGGTGAACATCGGGTCGCAGGAGATGGCCAGAACCTTGGCCTTTCCGCCCTCGAATCCGCTGAGATCGTCCCTGATCGCGCACAGTTCGCCGGTGCAGATGCCGCTCCAGGCGAACGGATAGAACACCAGCAGGGCCGGCTGGGTGGCGGTGACGGCGCTCAACGAGAGGTCTTCGCCATACTGCGTCTTCAGGGTGAAGTCGGGGGCGTGGTCACCGACCCGTGGTGTGTCGGTCGCTGTCGGGCTCATCGCTGCTTCGCCACGCCGCCCTGCACGAGCCTGGTGGCGATCCAGTCCTTTCCGAGTTTGGTGGACGTGCCGGCATTGAGACCGGCCGTCTGGGCGGCTTCCTTGATGTCGCTGGCGTCGACGTGGTCCGGGTGACCGGCCTTGGGCACCAGCAGCACCACGAAGCCCTTGTCGGCGAGATTGGTGAGCGCGTCGGCGCAGTCGTCGATCAGGTCGCCGTCACCGTCGCGCCACCAGAGCACGACCGCGTCGACGACGCCGTCGTAGTCCTCGTCCTCCAAAGCCGAGCCGGCGACCTCTTCGATCCCGACCCGAACGGCCTCATCGCAGTCCTCGTCCCAGCCGATCTCGAGGACCACTTGGTCCGCCTCGAAACCCAACTTCTCGAGCAGTCCCCGTTGCGGGTCCCCATTAGCCATGGCCGTAGTTCACTAGGAACGGCTCGGGTTTGCAACCGGAGACACCGAAAGCCGCCCGGAAAGGCGTTCTTCATCGGTGTCGGAGATCGTCGCGGGCGCCGGTGCATGGCTGAACACCGGGCCTTCCTCCTCGTCATGACGGCCCAGGATGTTGAACATCACGTTGAGAAGGACCGCGACGATGGCCGCGGACGTGATGCCGGATCCGAAGATGGTCTGGAACCAGATGGGCATCTTGTCGTAGACCGTCGGCTCGACGATGGGCGCCAGACCAAAACCCAGTGCCGACGCGACGATCACGATGTTGGCGTTGCCGGAGAAATCCACCTCACGCAGAGTTCGTATGCCGGAGGCCGCGACGGTGCCGAACAGCACCAGGCCCGCGCCACCGAGCACCGCAAGAGGTACGGCGGCGATCACAGCACCCAGCACGGGGAACAACCCCAGCAGCACGAGGATCAGGCCACCGACGGCCACCACGAACCGGCTGCGGATACCGGTGATCGCGACCAGTCCGACGTTCTGCGCGAAAGCACTGAGGGAGAAACCGTTGAAGACTCCCGCGACCGCGGTCGCCATCGTGTCCGCGCGCAGTCCTGCGGTGACCGTGTCGCGGTCGGCGGGCTTCTCGCAGACCTGGCCGAGCGCGAGCACGTCCGCGGTCGCCTCGGTCATGATCACCAGCATCACCACGACCATCGAGATGACCGCGCTCACCGTGAAGGTCGGGGTGCCGAAGTGGAATGGCGTCGGCAACTGGAACGTCTTCGCGTGGCTGATGGCGCCGAGATCCGCCATACCGAACGGCATGGAGATCACGGTGCCGACGATCAGGCCGAGCAGGATCGCGATGCGCCCGAAGAAGCCGGGCAGAAACCGGTAGATCAGCACGACGATCACGAAGGTGACCAGTGCCATGCCGAGGTTCTTGCCGGACCCGAAGTCCTTCGCGCCGACTCCCCCGGCAGCCCACTGCACTCCGACCGGGATCAGCGACAGACCGATCATGGTGATGACCGAGCCGGTCACGACCTCGGGGAAGAAGTGCAGCAGGCGGGTGAACACCGGTGCGATCAGGAATCCGAAGACACCGGCGACGATGAGCGCTCCGTAGATCGCCTGCAGGCCCTTGTGCCCGCCGCCGGCCGTGGCACCGACGGACAGCATCGTGGACACCGCGACAAACGAGGTGCCCTGCACGATCGGCTGACGTGCACCGACCCGCCAGAAGCCGATGGTTTGCAGCAGGGTGCCGAGCCCGGCACAGAACAACGCCGCTGAGACCACGTAGATCGTGTCGGACTCCGACAGCTTCAGCGCTCCCGCGACGATCAGCGGGACGGCCACCACCCCGGCATACATCGACAGGACGTGTTGCAGGCCGTACATCACCGACTGGGGCGCCGGCATGGTCTGATCGACCGGGTGCTTTGCCTGGGTCTCAGCGACGTCGTTCACGAGCTCACCAGGCCTGGCCGGGATCGTATGCCCCGGTGGCGTCGACGTCCTCGCTGCGTTTGATCGTTGCCTCGATCAAGCCGTACGGCCGGTCGTCGGCGTGGTGCACCTCGCAGTTGTTCTCGACGCCGAACGGGCTGAGGTCGAGCACGAAGTGGTGCTTGTTCGGGCAGCTGAATCGGATCTCGGAGACGTCGGATGCCGCGTCGAGCACAGCGGTGCCCATCTCCCACAAGGTTGCCTGCAGGGCGTAACTGTAGGCCTTGGCGAAGCTGCTGGTGATGGCGTCCTTGACCGCTGCGAACGACTCCGCCCACTGCACGTCCACGCCCTCGTGGGCCCACTGGGCCGTGACCGCGGTGGCCATGATGCGGTCGTTCGTCGGCTGCAGGGTGGTGTATCTGTCCTGGTAGAAGCCGTGGAACTCCGAGTCGGTGGTCTTCAGGACGGTGAGTTCCTTCAGGCCGCTGACCACGGTGGTACCGGCCGCGTTCTTGGTCACCGTGGCGGTGCGGACGTAATCGCCGTTCTTGACGAAGGCGTGCGGGTGGCCGTGCGCGCGCTGCCACGGGAAGGCTTCGATGATGATGCGCGCACCACTGACCTGCGGCACGTCGTCGACGAAGTGGTTGGCGAGCGCGAGCCCGAACGACTCCGGCTCACGAACGGCCTCACCGGCCTCCTTGGCGAAGGAGTTCACGGTGTTCTTGCAGGCGTCGGTCGTGAGGACCTTGGCCTGGTCACCGGTGATGTGCGCGTCGGCGAAATCGCCGGTCAGCGACACCGACACGTTGTAATCGACGAGATCATGGGGGGCGCTCGCGTCGTCGCGGAACACACGGACGACGTGAATCTCGGCTTTGCCGTACTGGTTATGGCCCAGGACATAGGACATGGGTGGATCAACTCCCTCGGTAGGTGGAATAGGCGAACGGACTGAGCAGCAACGGCACGTGATAGTGCCGTTCTTCGTCGACGACGAAGGTGATCGCCACCTCGGGATAGAAGGCCCGGACCCCGGCGCGCTCGAAATACGCACCGGTGGCGAAGACGATGCGGAAGGTTCCCGCGGGCAGCCCGTCCGGGACCAGCCGCGGGATCCTCCCGTCATCGTCTGTGACCCCGGATCCGATGGATTCCCAATCGGATCCGGCGCCGGTTTGAGTGAGCACCTCGACCTGTATGCCGGGTGCCGGCACGCCCTCGACCGCGTCGAGGACGTGTGTGGACAGTGATGAAGCCATCAGCGCAGGGCGCCTTCCAGTCGAAGGTGGGTGATCTGGCGCAGCTGCTCGCGCACTTCGGCGAGTTCGGTGGTGTCGTCGTTACGCAGCCGCCGCTGCAACTCCTGCAGCATCTGCTGAGGCGTCCTGCCTGCGGCCCGGATCAGGAAGACCCGGTCGAAGCGCTGCTCGTAGTCGATGTTGCCCTCACGGATCGCTGCGGTGACGGCGCCGTCCGCATCGGCCATCGAGGCCTGCTCGGAACGCGACAGCCGGGCCCCGGCGTCGGAGCCGGCGACCCGGTCGCCGATCCGTGGGTGCCCGGCCAATGCCTCCCGCAGGTCGCTCTCCACCAGGTGCGGAAAGACGGCGTCGGAGGTGTCCAGCACAGCATCGACGTCGGGGAAGGGTCGAGCTGCCGACATCGACGTGGCCCAGCGGGAACTGGCGCACAGGCTCAGCAGCGCGGCAGTAGCGCCCGCCGTGTCCGCCGCGTTGAACGAGTCCAACGAATTCCATATGATGGAATCATCATTCCGCATGAAGAAATAGTGCTGCGCCAATTCGGCGCTGTCAAGGGGTTTCGGACAACTCGTGCGGCGAGATACCCGTCCGGCGCGTCAGGCCAGTTGCGCCGACAACCGCGTAGCGACGTCGCGCAGCACCGGCAGAGCCCGCGCCTGCAGCTCCTCGGTCATGCGCGACTGCGGTCCGGAGATCGACACCGCAAGATGCGCGCTCGGGCTGGGTACCGGCGCCGACAGACACACGACGCCTTCCTCCATCTCGCCGAACTCGCGTGCGATGCCCTCGCGACGCACACGGGCAAGCTCGGCGATGAAGTCGTCCTGCGAGGTGATCGTGGCGGGGGTGACCGCCGGCATCCCGACCCGCTGCAGGATGCCGCGGACGCGCTCGTCGGTCAGCTGGGACAGCAGCGCCTTGCCTGCGGCGCGGCAGTGCGGGTGCACGTGGCGGCCGAGCTCGGTGAACATCCGCATGGCCTTGGGCGATGGGACCTGACCGACATACACGAGCATGTCGCCGTCGAGCGCCGCGAGGTTTGCGGTCTCCCCCAACTCGTCGACCACCTTGGCCAGTTCGGCATCGCTCTGCGATCCGAAGACATCGCGGGCAGTATTGCCCAGTGGGATCAACCGGGACCCGAGGGCGTACCGCCGGTCGGGCAGTTGTCGCAGATAGGAACGGTCGACCAGGGTGCGCACGATGCGATGGATCGTCGGCATGGGCAGCTGCGACGCGGCACTCATATCGATCAGAGCCATCTGGCCGCCGGCGGCGTCGATGATCTCCAAGATGTCCAGCGCACGTCCGACCGACTGCACGCCCGAAGTGCGCGTCTGCTGCGTCATCGTCTCTCCCTTTCGCCGGCGCCACGGGGCGACCGACCTGTCGATTCCACTGTGCGGAAGTTTACGCACATTTTTGGCAACACGGGTTTCACTAGCGTTTCCATAATGCGGAATGTAAAGTCCACATCACAAAATGGTTCTTCCAGCTGAGAGGCCCGGCCCCATGACCGACTTCCTGACCGATCTCACCGACCGCATGAACGCGCGACTGGACACCGACGATGCGGCATACAGGCGGTCCTACCCGGGCGATCCCGTCACGCGCCGGCCCGTGCACACGGTCTACCTGCCTGCCGACCGCTTCGACGCGGACGTCGTCGCCACCTGGGGGCCGACTGCGCGAGGTTTGCTGCAGCGGTTCGCGCCCGATGCCGCGACGTTGGCAAGGGCCACCGGCCGGGCCGAAGCTGAGGTGCAGCAGGTGTATCCGCGACTGCTCGCGAAACTCGAGAACGATCCGATCGAAGACCTTCGCGTGGATTTCGAGGACGGCTACGGGCGCCGCTCCGACGACATCGAGGACGCCCATCTGACTGCGGCCGTCGAGGGCCTGCGGTCGCTGCGGGAGCTCGGATCCCTGCCGGCCTGGTGGGGCATCCGGTTCAAGTCGTTCGAGGGGCCGACGAGGGCGCGCGGATTGCGCACGCTGGTGCACTTCCTTGATCGCTGGGCCGAGGACGGCCGCCCGGCCGGTATGACGCTGACCCTGCCGAAGGTGACCTCGGTCGCGCAGGTCGAAGCCATGGCGGAAGCATGCGGGGTCCTGGAAGAGCGCTACGGAATCCCTTCCGGCACCATCACTTTCGAGATCCAGGTCGAAACCGCGCAGGCGATCATGGCCGCATCCGGTGAGGCGGCCGTTGCCCAGATGGTCCATGCGGCGGGAGGCCGGGCAACTGCCCTGGTCTACGGCACCTTCGACTACAGCGCCGGCATGGGAGTGGCTGCGGCATATCAAGCGGCTGACCACCCGGCCGCCGATCACGCCAAGGCCGTCATGCAGGTCGCGGCGGCCCAGACCGGAGCCACCGTGTGCGACGGATCGACCAATGTCGTGGCCTTCGGCGACGAGGCCGCCGCGCACGCCACGTGGCGACTGCACACCGATCTGGTCGACCGTGCTCTGGTGCGGGGGATCTACCAGGGCTGGGACATGCATCCGGGCCACCTGGTGTCGCGTTATCTGGCGACGTACTTGTTCTTCCGCCGCGCGATGCCGGACGCCTGCTCGCGACTGCGCGCCTACCTGCAGCGCATCGAGGGCGACGTGATGGACGAACCCGCGACGGCGCGCATGCTCGCCTTCGCGCTGCTGCGCGGCATCCACTGCGGTGCCATCGACCTCACGGAGGTCGAGGCAGCCAGCGGACTCGACCTCGCCGGACTGACCGCTTTCACGCACTGACGGACCCCTCTTGACCTTCCATGGATCCAGTGCCACTATTCGTCATACGGAATTATGATTCCATTATACGGAATATCAGGAGATCAGATGAATCCCGACCGACGGTGGGCCGTCAACCTGTCCATCCTGTTCACCGAACTGCCGATGCTCGACCGGCCGGCCGCGGCCCGCGAGGCAGGCTTCACCGAGGTCGAGACCTGGTGGCCATGGGCGACCGCAACCCCTGAGCCCGCCGACGTCGACGCCTTCGTCGCAGCAATCCAGGACGCCGGGGTGCAGCTGATCGGGCTCAACTTCTTCGCCGGCGACATGCCAGGCGGTGAGCGTGGGCTCTTCTGCCAACCGGACCGCGAGGCCGAACTCAGCGCCAACCTGCCGATCGTCGCCTCCATCGGCGAGCGTCTCGGCTGCCGCGCGTTCAACGCGCTCTACGGCAACCGCCTGCCTGCCGATGATGAAGCGGCAGCCGACGCCTACGCCGCCGGTGCGCTCGCCGAGGCGGGCCGAGTCGTCGAACCGCTCGGCGGCACGGTGCTCATCGAGCCGGTGAGCGGCAGCCCGGCATACCCGATCAAGACCGCCGCCGACGCGATCGCAGTCATCGACCGTGTCGCTGCCGAGCACGACGTGCACAATCTCGGCTTTCTGTGCGACCTCTACCACCTGGCCGCCAACGGCGACGACCTCGACGTGGTCATCGACAGGTATGCCGCACGGACGGCTCACGTGCAGATCGCCGACCTGCCCGGGCGCGGCGAACCCGGCACCGGCGAACTCGACCTCGACCGGCATCTCGACGCACTCGTCGCGGCCGGCTACGACGGGGCGATCGCCCTGGAATACAAGACGACGTCCACCACCGTGGACGGTCTGGATCAGTGGCTGCCGCGCGAGGCTCGCGCCGGCCGCTGACGTCACCACCCATCGTTTCATCGATCCACCAGGAGCCAGTCATGTCACAGACGATCGCCTTCATCGGCCTGGGAATCATGGGTAATCCCATGGCCGTCAACCTCCAACGCGCGGGCTTCACGGTGCGCGGCTACAACCCACCACCGGCACGCACCGACGCACTGGTCGAGGCCGGCGGCACTGCCACCGACTCGCTGGCCGAGGCGGTGCAGGGCGCCGACGTCGTCTGCGTGATGGTGCCGGACTCCCCCGACGTGCAGGATGTGCTGCTCAGCGAGGACGGCGTTTTTGCCCACGCAGCACCCGGCACCCTGGTAATCGACTTCTCCTCGATCCGCCCCGATGTCACGACCGGCCTTTCGAAAGTCGCCGCGGAGAAGGGCTTTCGGCTGATCGATGCTCCGGTCTCCGGTGGTGAGGCCGGTGCCAAGAACGCCAAGCTGTCGATCATGGTGGGCGGCGCGGCCGACGACTTCGCTGCCGCTCGACCCGTGCTGGACGCCGTCGGCACGACCGTCGTCCACGTCGGCCCTGCCGGCGCAGGGCAGACCGTGAAGGCTGCCAATCAGTTGATCGTGGCCTGCAACATCGAGGTCCTCGCCGAGGCCGTGGTCTTCCTGCAGGCCTACGGCGTCGACCTCGGCGCGGCGCTCGACGTGCTCGGCGGCGGTCTCGCCGGCAGCGCCGTGCTGCAGCAGAAGCGCGGCAACATGTCGCAGGACTCGTTCGAGCCCGGATTCCGGATCGACCTGCACCACAAGGACATGGGCATCGTCACCTCCGCCGCACGCGAGGCGGGAGTCGTGATCCCGCTCGGGGCGAATGTCGCCCAGCTGATGGCCTCGGCACGCGCCAACGGCGACGGCAGCCTCGACCACAGCGCCCTGTTGCGCGGCGTGCGACGGTTGTCCGGCCTGTCCGAGGGAGGTGCGGAATGACCCGCATGCGCGCCGTCGACGCGGCCGTCCTGATCCTCGAAAAGGAAGGCGCCACACAGCTCTTCGGTCTTCCGGGCGCTGCGATCAACCCGTTCTACAGCGCGGTGCGTGACCACGGTGGCCTGCACCACGTGCTGGCCCGCCACGTCGAGGCCGCCTCGCACATGGCCGACGGTTACAGCCGTGCGCGAGCCGGCAACATCGGCGTGTGCGTCGGCACCTCGGGCCCGGCCGGCACCGACATGGTCACCGGGCTGTATGCCGCATCCGCGGACTCCGTGCCGCTGCTGGCGATCACCGGCCAGGCCCCCGTGGCCAAGCTGCACAAGGAGGACTTCCAGGCGGTCGACATCGCAACCATCGCCGGCGCAGTCACGAAGTGGGCCGTGACGGTGATGGAGCCGGGCCAGGTGCCGGGCACCTTCCAGCAGGCCTTCCACCTGATGCGCAGCGGTCGGCCCGGGCCGGTGCTGATCGACCTGCCGATCGACGTGCAACTGGCGCAGATCGAGTTCGACATCGACACCTACGAGCCGATGCAGGTGTCGAAACCGGCCATGACCTCGGCCCAGGCGCAGCGTGTGCTCGAGATGCTGGCTGCCGCAAAGCGACCACTGATCGTTGCCGGTGGCGGCATCATCAACGCCGACGCGGGTGACCGGCTGATCGAATTCGCAGAGCTGACAGGCATTCCGGTGGTTCCCACCCTCATGGGTTGGGGCAGCATCCCCGACAACCACCCGCTCACCGCGGGCATGGTGGGCTTGCAGACATCGCACCGCTACGGCAACGCGACCTTGCTGGCGTCCGACTTCGTCCTCGGCATCGGCAACCGCTGGGCCAACCGTCATACCGGATCGGTCGAGACCTACACGCAGGGCCGCACCTTCGTGCACATCGACATCGAGCCCACCCAGATCGGCCGCGTCTTCGCGCCCGACTACGGCGTGGTCTCCGACGCCGGAGCCGCACTGGACGCACTCATCCGGGCCGCTCGGGAACAAGCTCTGCCGGACCGCAGGGAGTGGGCCGACGACTGCCGTGCCCGCCGGGCGACCCTGCAGCGCAAGACCAACTTCGAGGTGGTGCCGATCAAGCCGCAGCGGGTCTACCAGGAGATGAACAAGGCCTTCGGACCAGAGACGCGATACGTGTCGACGATCGGCCTGTCCCAGATCCAGGCCGCGCAGCTGCTGCACGTCTTCAAACCGCGCCACTGGATCAACGCAGGTCAGGCCGGTCCGCTCGGCTGGACCGTGCCGGCGGCCATCGGTGTCGCCACCGGCGCCCCGGACGACACCGTCGTCGCCCTGTCCGGTGACTACGACTTCCAGTTCCTCATCGAGGAGCTCGCGGTCGGTGCACAGTTCAACATCCCCTACATCCACGTCGTGGTGAACAACGCCTACCTCGGGCTGATCCGTCAGTCCCAGCGCGGCTTCGACATGGACTACTGCGTGCAGTTGTCCTTCGAGAACATCAACTCACCCGGCCTGGGCAACTACGGCGTCGATCACGTCAAGGTCGCGGAAGGCTTGGGCTGCAAGGCAATTCGCGTCACCGAACCCGACGACATCCGGCCCGCGCTTGAGCAGGCCAAGAAGCTCATCGTGGAGTTCGAGGTGCCGGTGATCGTCGAGGTCATCCTCGAGCGGGTGACAAATGTGTCGATGGGCACCGAGATCGACAACGTCGTCGAGTTCGAGGATCTCGCGCAGAGCGGCATCGACGCACCGACCGCAACGATCGCGCTGCTGGACTGACAATGACCACAGATCGCGCAACCGGCGCCGGCACGACCACACTGGTGTCATGAGAGTCGTCCTGGCCGTCGACAAGTTCAAAGGCTCCATGCCGGCGAGCGCGGTCGCACGTCATCTCGCCACGGGTATGACGCGCGAGCGGTCCGGCCTCGACGTGGTCGAACTCCCCATCGCCGACGGGGGTGACGGCACGGTCGACGCCGCGGTCGCGGCCGGATACCGGCGTGTGCCGGTCACGACCACCGGACCGACCGGTGCGGTCGTCAGCGCCAGTTACGCGATGCTCGGCGCTCGCGCCGTCGTGGAGCTGGCATCCACCTGCGGGCTGCAACTGCTGCCCGCAGGTGGATCCGCGCCCATGACCGCCTCCAGCCGGGGTGTGGGCGAGGCGATCCGTGCGGCTGTCGAAGCTGGCGCACGCGAGGTCGTCGTCGGTCTCGGCGGGTCGGCGAGCACGGACGGCGGCGCCGGAATGCTGCAGGCTCTCGGCGCCGCGCTCCACGACGAGGACGGCGGTGACATCGCCCCCGGCGGTGCCGGACTCGCCGCCATCGCACGTATCGACCTGTCTGGCGTCCACGACCTGCTGCGCGACGTGCGTCTCATCGTCGCCAGCGATGTCAGCAACCCGCTGCTGGGCGACGATGGCGCCGCCGCGATCTACGCACCGCAGAAGGGCGCCGATCCCGAGCAGGTGCGTGTCCTGGAGCTCGCTCTGACCAGATTCAGCAACGTGCTGGCCGCCACTGCCGGAATCGGCGAAATAGCCTCGCAGGCAGTCACTTTCGCAGGTGCCGGCGCAGCCGGCGGCTGCGGTTACGCCGCATTGCTGATCGGCGCGGCGTTCCGTCCCGGTATCGACGTGGTGTTGGAGCTGTGCGATCTTGCCACCGTGCTCGACGGAGCGGATCTGGTCGTCACCGGCGAGGGATCGGTGGATCGGCAGAGCCTGAACGGCAAAGCGCCCATCGGCGTCGCCCGTGCCGCGGCGACCGCGCACGTGCCGGTCGTCGTCGTCGGCGGCCGGATCGAGTTGGACCACGAAACGTTGGCCGAGCACGGAATCCAAGCGGCATACGCTGTGATCGATCTCGCGCCCGACGCTGAGACCTCGATGCGTGACCCCGGCCCCTACCTGGAACGCATCGGCGCCGCCATCATCCACGACCGAAGGACGTCATGACCCACCACTTCGATCTGGTCGTCCGCGCAGCGCGCGCTGTCGTCGACGGCGTCGAGCAGCCCGCGACGATCGGCATACACAGCGGTGTGATCGCGGCGATCAGTCTCGGCGGCGACACAACCGGCTGGACGGCGACCTCGAGCGTCGACCTGGCTGCCGACGAGGTGCTGTTGCCGGGAATGGTCGACAGCCATGTGCACGTCAACGAGCCGGGGCGCACCGACTGGGAGGGCTTCACGACCGCCACCAGAGCCGCCCTGCGCGGTGGCACCACGACGATCATCGACATGCCGCTCAACAGCCTGCCGCCCACCACAACGCTCGAGGGCCTGCAGATCAAGCGGGCGTCGGCGGCACCTCAGGCGTTCGTCGACGTCGGCTTCTGGGGAGGCGCCGTCCCCGGCAATCTCGAGGAACTCGAAAAGCTCGACACCGCAGGCGTTTTCGGCTTCAAGTGCTTTCTTGTCGACTCGGGTGTGCCGGAGTTTCCGCCCCTGTCTCGCGAGGAGCTGCGAACCTACCTCGCCCGCTGCGCCGAACTCGACGCGCTGCTCATCGTCCACGCCGAGGATGCCGCCGCACTGGACTCGGCACCACCGGCTGCCGGGCCGAAGTATGCCGACTTCGTGGCGTCCCGACCCGACGAGAGCGAGGTCACCGCGATCGAGTCGGTGATCGCCGCGATGCGCGAGACGGGCGGGCGGGCGCACATCCTGCACCTGTCCTCCGCGAAAGCGCTGCCCGCCATACGGGCTGCGAAGGCCGCCGGCCTTCCGCTCACGGTGGAGACCTGCCCGCACTACCTGACCTTCACCGCCGAAACCATCCGCGACGGCTCGACCGCGCACAAGTGCTGTCCGCCGATCCGTAGTGATGCCAACCGAACTCAGCTGTGGGATGCGCTCGCCGACGGCACGATCGACCTGGTCGTCAGCGACCACTCCCCCTGCACCGTCCACCTCAAGCAGTTGCAGAGCGGCGATTTCGGTCAGGCCTGGGGTGGGGTCGCCAGCGTGCAACTGGCACTGTCGGCGGTCTGGACCGAGGCACGGTCACGCGGTTTCGCATTGACCGATGTCGTCCGGTGGATGAGCACCGCCCCTGCCGACCTGGTCGGCCTGACCGACAAAGGCCGCATCGCCGTCGGCGCAGCCGCCGACCTGATCGCCTTCGCGCCCGACCATCACCACCTCATCGACGCCGCGACGCTCGAGCACAAGAACAAGCTCACGGCATACCAGGACCTGACCCTCGACGGCGATGCCCGGCGCGTCTGGCTGCGCGGCCGTCAGGTCACGATCCTGGACGACCCGCACGGCACCCTGCTGACGAAAGGCTCCTGACATGACCTCCTACGCAACCCCGGCCGGTGGCCTGCCGCCGCAGACACAGCTCACCACCGACCGTGCCGTGTTCACCGAGGCGTATGCCGTGCTGCCGCGCGGGACCATGACCGACATCGTGACCAGCCTGCTGCCGTTCTGGGACAACACCCGGCTGTGGGTCATCGCGCGGCCGCTCACGGGTTTCAGCGAGACCTTCTCGCAGTACATCGTCGAGGTGTCCCCCGGCGGTGGCAGCGACCGTCCCGAGCTCAACCCGGCGGCCGAGGGCGTGCTGTTCGTCGTCGAGGGCGAGTTGCGTCTGACACTGGACGGCAACGCTCACGCGCTGACTGCGGGCAGTTACGTCTTCGTCCCGCCGGCGGCACAGTGGACACTGCACAACGACAGCGACGCGACGGCGACCTTCCACTGGATCCGCAAGCGCTACGAGGTCGTCGAGGGCATCGACGCGCCGCCGGCTTTCGTGACCCACGACAGCGAGGTCGTGGGTGGCGAGATGCCCGGCACGGATGGCGCCTGGACCACCCAGCGCTTCGCCGACCCCACCGACATACGGCACGACATGCACGTCAACATCGTCAACTTCGAACCCGGCGGCGCCATACCGTTCCCGGAGACGCACGTCATGGAACACGGTCTGTACGTCCTGGAGGGCAAGGCGGTTTACCTGCTCAACCGTGACTGGGTCGAGGTGCAGGCGGGTGACTTCATGTGGTTGCGCGCGTTCTGCCCGCAGGCGTGTTACGCGGGTGGGCCCGGGAGATTCCGCTACCTGCTCTACAAGGACGTCAACCGCCACGCCCTGCTCAACCTGCCGTGACAGCAACCGTATAACCGACCCACCTCGCTACTCACAAGTCAGGGACCCCCGCGGGCCCACAGCGACTCGCGGGTAGAAGATGGAATGAATGACGCCGCCGTCGCAGCCGCACGCGGCGCCCATGTGAGAGGAGCCACTCATGGCGCGTGAGGACGCAGGACCGATCCTCAATGGAATCCCCAGCCAACTGCCGGATATCGACCCTGAAGAGACCCAGGAATGGCTGGACTCGCTCGACGGGGTGATCGACGAAGGCGGCCAGGCACGGGCGCGCTATGTGATGCTCAAGCTGCTGGAGCGGGCACGTGAACGCCAGATCGGCGTCCCTTCGCTCACTGCCACCGACTACATCAACACGATCGCGCCGGAGGCCGAGCCATGGTTCCCCGGCGACGAGGATGTCGAGCGTCGTTATCGCGCCTGGCTTCGCTGGAACGCCGCGGTCATGGTGCATCGCGCTCAGCGCCCCGGCGTCGGCGTGGGCGGTCACATCTCGACCTACGCCTCGGCGGCAACGTTGTATGAAGTCGGCTTCAACCACTTCTTCCGCGGCAAGGACCACCCCGGTGGCGGCGACCAGATCTTCATCCAGGGCCACGCCTCGCCCGGCATCTACGCCCGTGCGTTCCTGGAGGGACGGCTGTCCGAGGACCAGCTCGACGGCTTCCGCCAGGAGAAGTCGCACATTGTCGGCGGCCAGCGGATGGGGCTGCCCAGCTACCCGCACCCGCGCAACATGCCCGACTTCTGGGAGTTCCCGACGGTGTCGATGGGCATCGGCCCGATGAACGCCATCCACCAGGCGCAGTTCAACAAGTACCTGGCGGGTCGCGGTTTCAAGGACACCAGCCAGCAGCACGTGTGGGCCTTCCTCGGCGACGGCGAGATGGACGAGCCGGAGTCCCGTGGTCTGCTGCAGCTGGCGGCCAACGAGGAGCTCGACAACCTCACCTTCGTCATCAACTGCAACCTGCAGCGCCTCGACGGCCCGGTGCGCGGCAACGGCAAGATCATCCAGGAGCTGGAGGCGTTCTTCCGCGGAGCCGGTTGGAATGTCATCAAGTGCATCTGGGGCCGCGGGTGGGACCCGCTGCTGCACGCCGACCGCGACGGTGCGCTGGTCAACCTGATGAACACCACCCCCGACGGCGACTACCAGACGTTCCGCGCCAACGACGGCGCCTACGTCCGCGAACACTTCTTCGGTCGCGACCCGCGCACCCGCGAGATGGTCAAGGACTGGTCGGACGAGGACATCTGGTGGAAGCTCAAGCGCGGCGGGCACGACTACCGCAAGGTGTATGCCGCATACCGCGCCGCCACCGAGCACCACGGTCAGCCGACGGTCATCCTGGCCAAGACCATCAAGGGCTACAGCCTGGGCACCCATTTCGCCGGCCGCAATGCCACGCACCAGATGAAGAAGCTGGCGCTGGACGACCTGAAGAACTTCCGCGACTCGCTGCACATCCCGATCAGCGACCAGCGCCTTGAGAGCGACCCCTACCTGCCGCCGTACTACCACCCCGGCGAGGACGACGAGGCCATCCAGTATCTGCGCGAGCGGCGCAGCAAGCTGGGCGGCGGGGTGCCGAGCCGGCGTCATACTGTCGCAGCCCTCAAACTGCCCGACGACAGCGCCTACACGGTCGCCAAGAAGGGCTCGGGCAAGCAGGAGGTCGCCACGACGATGGCCTTCGTGCGCATCCTGAAGGACCTCATGCGCGACAAGGAGTTCGGCAAGCACGTGGTGCCGATCATCCCGGACGAGGCCCGCACCTTCGGCATGGACTCCTTCTTCCCGACGGCGAAGATCTACAACCCGCACGGGCAGAACTACACCTCCGTCGACGCCGAGCTCATGCTGGCGTACAAGGAGGCTCGCGACGGGCAGATCCTGCACCTGGGCATCAACGAGTCGGGCTCGGTTGCGGCGTTCACCGCGGCAGGCACGTCCTACGCGACGCACGGCGTGCCGATGGTGCCGATCTACATCTTCTACTCGATGTTCGGTTTCCAGCGGACCGCCGACTTCATCTGGGCGGCCTCCGACCAGATGACCCGCGGCTTCCTGGTCGGTGCAACCGCCGGCCGCACCACGCTCACCGGCGAGGGCCTGCAGCATGCCGACGGCCACAGCCACCTGATCGCGGCGACGAATCCCGCTGTCGTTGCTTACGATCCGGCATACGGCTATGAGATCGCGCACATCATGCAGGACGGTCTGCGCCGGATGTTCGGTGACAACCCTGAGGACCTCATCTACTACCTCACGGTCTACAACGAGCCGATGAACCAGCCCAAGGAGCCCGACGACGTCGATGTCGACGGGATCCTGCGCGGCATGCACCGCATCTCCGCCGGTTCCACCGAGGGTGTCGGCGACGACGCTCGCCGGGTGCAACTGCTGGCGTCCGGTGTCGGCGTGCCGTGGGCGCTGGAGGCGCAGCAGTTGCTCAAGGACGACTTCGGCGTGGTCGCCGACGTCTGGTCGGTGACGTCGTGGACCCAGCTGCGCCGTGAGGCGATGGAATGCGACGAACAGGCCTTCCTGCACCCCGATCAGGAGCGCCGCACGCCCTACGTCACCCAGCGCCTGCAGGACGCACCCGGTCCGGTGCTCGCGGTCTCGGACTGGAGTCGTGACCTGCAGGACCAGATCGCGCACTGGGTGCCGCAGGAGTATGTCGCACTCGGTGCCGACGGCTTCGGCTTCAGCGACACGCGTGCGGCCGCACGACGGTTCTTCCACATCGACGGACCGTCGCTGGCGGTGCGCGCCCTGCAGGCGCTGGCCGACCGTGGCGAGCTCGACGCCGGTGTACCCGTCGAAGCGACCCGCAAGTACGACCTGCTCAACGTCAAGGCAGGCACGTCGGGCAACGCCGGCGGAGACGCCTGACCCATGACGCCGGATGACGTCGTCCGGACCGAATTCGGGTCCGGAGGACGCCGAGGTTACGACCCGCGTGAGGTGGACGACTTCCTGGACGAGGTCGTCCACCGCATGCGCGGCGGAAAGTAGCCACGAGCACGTGGGCGGCAACTCGCGCCTGCGCGCACCATCCGGAGTGGTTGACCGGGCTGTCGGCTCATGCCTGCTGCGTCAGGCGAAGACTTCGGCCCGCGCGAGCACCGCAAGGTCGGCGTGGTCGCTGATCAACGCGTCGATGCCGGCCCGCACGAACGTCGTCATCTCCCCCAGCACGTCGCCGTAGTCGCCGGCTCGGTCGCTGGAGCGGAAGTTCGTCGGCAGGAAGGCGTTCTCGGCACGGAAGGTCCACACGTGCACCCGCAGACCCGCCTCGTGGGCGTGGCGCACCAAGTCGGTCGGGCCACCCAGCGAACCATCACCACGTCGCGGGATCACCATGTCCTTCTCAGGCCCGACGGCCGTGATCCAGGTCGCGAGTCGGCGCAAGGACGTCGGGGTGAGCAGTTCGTCATACGTCGGCTCGTCCGCGCCCCCGCGCAGATCCACCGGCACCTCGCCCGTCGCGGCCAGCAGCACCGACGGCGCCTGCATTCCCAAGTCCGCCCGCAACCGGATCAGCGCTGTCGGCTCGAAGGTCATCACGAAGACCGGACCGCCGACCCGGTCGACACCCGCAGCACGCAGTGCGGCCAGCATCGGTTCCTCCAACGGCAGCCCGATCGAACGGTGGTGGGCCGGATCCTTCAGCTCGACGCTGAGTCCCACCGTGCGTCCGAGTTCGTCGGACAGCCGAGCGCGCAGTCGCAACAGTTCCTCGAAGGTCGTGATGCGAAAACGGCGTTCGTAGATCGTGTTCGACTGCCGCAGGTCGGCATAACGCTCGCGCACCCACAGCGTCTTGACCTCCGCGAGCGAGAAGTCGCTGTAGAACCAGCCGGACTTCTCCTGCCCGGCAACACGCCGCGTCGTGCGACGTGCAGCGAACTCCGGCCGCTGCGCAACATCCGTCGTCGCCGACATCTCCAAGTCGTGCGCGCAGACCAGCACGTGATCGCCGGTCGACACCAGATCCGGTTCGAGCGAGTCCGCGCCCAGCCGCGCCGCGAGCTCGTATGACGCGAGAGTGTGCTCCGGACGGTACCCACTGGCGCCGCGGTGGCCCACGACCATCGGCGGACCGCCGATCGAAAAAGTCGAGGCGATGTCGCGTCGCTGTCTCGTGGCCGTCGTTGGCATCTGACACTCATCCCGTTCGTCGATCGTCGTCGTACGCGAGCACCAGTCGACTGCTCCGGTTCGACGGCACGGCATCCGCGAGACAGCATCGAGCCGACCAGTGGGTGAACGCTGGTCGTCGCAGACCTCGCAGCTCGCGCGGCCGCGATCGACATCTCGTCGCACTCGTGGTCCGGTGCTCCGGCGGCGCCCGAGCCCGGCCCAGGCGCCAGCGGCGCCACCTGTGCACGTTCTCCAAATATGCTGGCCTGCGTGACGTCACCGACGACCCGCGAACGCCTCGAACGGCAGGCCGGTCAGCTGTCGACCGCTGCCATCGCCCGGCTGGAGGCCGGCTTCGACTGGTATCGCGAGCTGAGCGCGGACGACCGATCGTGGGTGGGCCTGATCGCCCAGGCCGGGATCGGCGCCTTCATCGACTGGTATCGCGATCCGACCTCGGCAGCACCGATGACGATCGACGTCTTTGCCACGGCCCCGCGCGACCTCACCCGCTCGATCGCGTTGCAGCAGACCCTGGAGATGGTTCGCACGGTCATCGACGTCGTCGAGACAGAGGTGCCCTTGCTGGCCGCGCCCGGCGAGGAGCAGCAACTGCGTGAGGCGGTGCTGACCTACTCGCGCGAGATCGCGTTCGCCGCCGCCCACGTCTACGCCCAGGCGGCGGAGTCACGGGGCGCCTGGGATGCCCGGCTGGAGGCGCTCGTGGTCGACGCGGTGCTGCGCGGCGAGGCCGACGAGTCGCTGCGTTCGAGGGTCGCAGCGCTCGGCTGGGACGAGGTGCGCGGCGTGACGGTGGTGGCCGGATCAGCGCCGTCCGGCTCCGGCAGCGAAGCGCTGGAACGCTTGCGGCACAGTGCTTCCCACGCCGGACTCGTCGCCCTGGGTTCTGTGCAGGGCCGCATGCTCGTCACGATTCTGGGCGGTGTGAGCGATCCGGTGGCGACCGCCGCGCAGATCCAGCACCTGTGGGGCGCCGGGCCGGTCGTTGCCGGTCCGCTGGTCCCCCACTTGTATGCCGCAGGCCGCAGTGCCCGTGCCGCTCTGTCCGGGTATGCCGCAGCGCCCGCGTGGCCGGACGCTCCACGACCGTGCCTGGCGGAGGAACTGCTGGCCGAACGCGCTCTCGCCGGCGACGGCCGCGCTCGCCGCGGCCTCATCGATCGTGTGACCCGGCCCCTTGCCGACCGCCCGGCGTTGCGCGAGACGATCGCGGTCTATCTCGACCACACCAACCTGGAGGCGACGGCTCGCCTGCTGTTCGTGCATCCGAACACTGTCCGCTACCGGCTGGGCCGCGTGACCGAACTGACCGGCTATGACGTGACCAACCCGCGCGACGCTTTCAGCATCAGGCTGGCGATGGCTTTGTCACGATTGTGACCTGCGTCATACTGCACTGCTCGTAGCACCCGGGACGTTGCCCAGAGTTGTGGAACTCCTACAAAACCTGGTCACCAGCTTGGTCGGTTTCGGTGACCTCGTCACAGCCGACCATGCACGAGAGTGGTCCTGTGCTTGCGATCGTGTGCCCCGGACAGGGCTCCCAGAAACCCGGCTTCCTGGCCTCATGGCTCGAACTCCCCGGCGTGCGCGACCAGCTGACCTGGCTGTCCGCCACTGCCGGCATCGACCTCGTGGCACACGGCACCACCTCTGACGCGGACACGATCAAGGACACCGCAGTCGCTCAGCCCCTGCTCGTGGCCGCCGGTCTGGTGACCCTGCCCGCGGTCGTCGGGCACGACACGGCACTGTCGGGTGTCGTCGGCGTCACCGCCGGTCACTCCGTCGGTGAGATCACCGCGTCCGCCGCGGCAGGTGTCATCTCCGGCGAGCAGGCAATGGTCTTTGTGCGCGAACGCGGCCGACTGATGGCCCGGGCCAGCGCCGTGACCCCGACCGGCATGACGGCGGTTCTCGGCGGCGAGGTCGACGACGTGTTGCACACGCTGGCTTCCCACGGCCTGACCCCGGCGAACATCAACGGCGCCGGTCAGATCGTCGCGGCCGGCACCCTCGACCAGCTCGCCGCGCTCAAGGACGCGCCCCCGGCGAAGGCGAAGGTGATCCCGCTCGCAGTCGCCGGCGCATTCCACACCCAGCACATGGCATCGGCGACCGACACCCTGGCGGGTTACGCCCGGGCGATCGGTACCCACGATCCGCGCATCCGATTGCTCAGCAACAAGGACGGCGCCGAGGTCACCGACGGCACAGAGGTTCTCCGGCGCCTGGTCACCCAGGTCAGCAGCCCGGTGCGATGGGACCTCACCATGAAGACGATGCGGCAACTCGGAGTCACCGGTCTGATCGAACTCCCGCCGGCCGGCACCCTCGCCGGGCTGGCCAAGCGCGAGCTGCGCGGTGTCGAGATTCTGGCGCTGAAGTCCCCGGACGACCTCGACGCGGCCGCCCGGATGATCCGCGACCACGCAGCACCGGCTACCACCGACGACACGACAGCAGGTGCATGATGGCTCCCTCACCGAAGAACACCGGCACGCTGCAGGCCAGCATCGGCGCACGCTTCGCTCGCATCATGGGCGTCGGCGGCTACCGGCCGGAGCGGGTGATCACCAATGAAGAGGTCTGCACCTGGATCGACTCCTCCGACCAGTGGATCCGCGAACGCACCGGCATCGTCAGCCGTCGCTGGGCCGCGCCCGAGCAGACCGTCATCGACATGGCCGAGGCCGCCGCGTTGCCTGCCCTTGAGATGGCCGGCATCCGCCCGGATCAGCTGAGCGCAGTGATCGTGGCGACCGTGACCCATCCCTACCAGACCCCGGCCGCAGCACCACTGCTCGCGACGCGCATCGGGGCCGAAGGCGTGCCGGCCTTCGACATCTCGGCAGCCTGCGCCGGCTATTGTCACGCGATCTCACTGGCATCGGACATGGTCAGAGGCGGCAGCGCCGAGCATGTCCTGGTCATCGGCGTCGAGAAACTGTCCGACTTCACCGACAAGCACGATCGCGGCACCTCGTTCATCTTCGCCGACGGAGCCGGCGCCGCCGTGGTCGGACCGTCCGATCACGCCGCGATCGGCCCGACCGTCTGGGGTTCGGACGGCAGCCACTGGGAGACCATCGCTCAGCGCACGCCGTGGACCGACGTGCTCGACCGTCTCGACACCCCCGAGGGCGCCGCCGAAGCCGCCGAGCCCGGTCACACCCGCACCGCAGTGTCGATCGGTATGGCGGGCCAGTCGGTCTTCCGTTGGGCCGTCTGGTCGATGGCACCAGTCGCGCAGAAAGCCATCGACGCTGCCGGAATCACCGCCGACGACCTCGACGTCTTCATCCCGCACCAGGCGAACATGCGCATCGTCGACGCGATGATCAAGCAACTGAAACTGCCGGCCGACATACCTGTCGCGCGCGACATCAGCGAGACCGGCAACACCTCGGCGGCCTCGATTCCGCTCGCGACCGAGCGGATGCTGCGCGAGGGTGAGGCGCCGCACGGCGGGCTCGCACTGCAGATCGGCTTCGGTGCCGGGCTGGTCTACGCCGCCCAAGTGATCGAACTGCCCTGATCGGCATACAGGCACCCGCGGCCCGGCGGGAAATCCGGGTCAGCCCGATTGAAAACTGTTCAAAAGCAACACTATTCAAGGAGAACTAACATGGCGCAGACCGACCAGGAGATCCTCGAGGGCCTCGCAGAGATCGTCAACGAAGAGACCGGCGTCGAGGCTGCCGACGTGCAGCCCGAGAAGTCCTTCACCGACGACCTCGACATCGACTCGCTGTCGATGATGACGATCGTGGTCAACGCCGAGGAGAAGTTCGGCGTGCGCATCCCCGACGACGAGGTCAAGAACCTCACCACCGTCGGTGACGCGGTCAAGTACATCCAGAACGCCCAGGGCTGACCTTCTCGTGCCGTGGGGCCACCAGGCCCCGCGGCACGAGCAGCGGCACATCCGATCGATCAGATCCCAGACAACAGGAGCCATTGCATGAGCGCTCATACGCGCGTCGTCGTCACCGGCATCGGTGCCACCACCCCCGTCGGGGGTACGGCCACGGAGACGTGGCAGGGACTGCTGGCCGGCGAGTCCGGCGCGCGTCCGCTCCCGCAGGAATGGCTGGACCGGTACGAACTTCCGGTCACCTTCGCCGCGAATCTCAAGCAACCGCCGGGCGAAGTGCTCAAGAAGGTCGAGACCCGCCGCATGGACCCCTTCTCGCAGTACGCGATGATCGCGGCGCGCGAGGCGTGGGCCGACGCCGGCGAGCCCGACATCGAGCCCGAGCGTCTGCTGGCCGCGATCGGCACGGGCATCGGTGGCGTACACAGCCTGCTCGACCAGTACGACGTGCTCAAGGAGAAAGGGCCACGTCGCGTCTACCCGCTCACGGTGCCGATGCTGATGCCGAATGCCGCATCCGGCATGGTGTCACTGGAGTTCAAGGCACGTGCCGGTGCCCACACGGCCGTGTCGGCCTGCGCTTCCGGCGCGGAGTCAATGGGTATGGCGGCGGACATGATCCGTGCCGGTCGCGCCGACATCGCCATCGCCGGCGGTAGCGAAGCTGCGATCCACCCGCTGCCGATCGCCGGTTTTGCTGCGGCACAGGCACTGTCGCGTCGCAACGACGACCCCACGGCCGCCTCGCGCCCATGGGCGACCGACCGCGACGGCTTCCTGCTCGCAGAGGGTGCGGCGGTCATGATCCTGGAGTCCTACGAGCACGCAGTGGCTCGCGGCGCCAAGATCTATGCCGAATTCGCCAGCATCGGTATGTCGGCCGATGCCTACCACATCACGGCCGGCGACCCGGAGGGCGTGGGCCAGGCACGCGCCATGAACGAAGCCATCGATTTCGCCGGCCTCACGCCGCGCGACATCGTGCACATCAACGCGCACGCCACCTCGACCCCAGTCGGCGACCAGGCCGAGGCGGTGTCTATCCGTCGCGCGTTCGGAGACGCCGTCGACGGTGTGTGCCTGACCGGCACCAAGTCGATGACCGGTCACCTGCTCGGCGCCGCCGGTGCGCTGGAGGCCCTCATCACCGTGCTCAGCATCAAGGAGCGCATCGTCCCGGCCACGATCAACACGACCGAGGTCGACCCGAGCATCGATCTCGACCTGGTGCTCGGCAAGCACCGTGCACTGCCCGAGGGTGACATCGCCGCCATGAGCAATGCCTTCGGTTTCGGTGGCCACAACATCGCCATCGTGATCAAGAGCGTCTGACGCGCGACGCGCGAACGTCATACATAACGGCGCCCACCCTCTGCTTGTAAGGGTGGGCGCCGCTGACGTATGACGTTCGGAGGTTCTGCCAGACCGGTCTGGGTCAGGACACGCGGTGCAGCCACCGGACCGGGGCACCGTCGCCGGCATACCGGAAGGGTTCGAGCTCCTGGTCCCATGCGGTGCCGAGCAACTCGGCCATCTCGACACGAAACTGCTCGGGGTCCCCCTTGCTGGCAGCCAGTGCCGAGCGCAAGCGGTCCTCGGACACCACCGCATCGCCGCTTGCGGACGTCCAGGTGTGGTGGATACCGAGCGACGGCGTGTGCGACCAGCGGGAGCCGTCGGCGCCGGGGCTGGGCTCCTCGGTCACCTCGTAACGGACGTTCTCCCACCCGCGCAGCGCGCTGGCCAGTCGAGCACCGGTGCCGGGGTCGCCCATCCACGACACCTCCGTACGCACCAGATCAGGCGAGACAGGTTGCTTGATCCAGTCCACGGGAGCCGCCACGCCAAGAATGCTCTCGATAGCCCACCCGATGTGCGGGCACAGCGCTGCCGGGGTGGAGTGAATGAACACCACCCCGCGTGTCACGGCACGGGCATGTGCAGCAGACATCCGAGCCTCCTTGTCATCTCGAGGGACGTCTTCCCCAACGACCTCGATCGACGAATTGAGACTCGATCGCCTGTGCACTCGCGTGCGAGAGCTATTGTGCCGCATCCGTCACACCAGCACCACCCTCGGGTCGGTGTGACGGACGCCGCGAGAGATCAGGGCGCCGAAAGCGGCACGTTCGGACTGGCCGAGAAGGCCTCGATCGGATTCATGATGACGCCGTTGACCTCGACCGTGTACGCATGACTGACCTGAGCACAGCCCTGGGCTCCGTCGACAGTCATCGCGTAGTCGGTTGCCGACGGTTGCGCGGCCGACGACGGGGTCGTGGTGGCTGGAGTGGACGGAGAGGTGCTGGCTGACGCACTGGCCGACGGCGATGCCGAAGCCGAAGCCGAAGCGGTGGCCTTGGGCTGGGACAGGCTCACGTCGTCGGCGATCTTGGTGAACAACGCCTGAGCGTTGCCCGCCGGCACCACGACGTTCGGGTTCGGCGCGTACGGCACGTTGGGCATCGTCACGAAGGTGGTCCGGTCGCCGGGCACCTGGTTCATCTGGTAGGCCAGGCTGGTCAGGTCGGCCACGCTGCCCAGGCCGGTGTCGACAGTGATCGCCGACGTCGCAGCGTCCGCGAGCTCAACCACCTTCACCGGGTTGGTCAGCGTCGACGCGCTCTCCATGTTCCGCAGCATCGAGGACAAGAAGATGTGCTGCGCGACGGTGCGTCCGATATCGCTGCCATCACCGAAGCCGTGGCGGGTCCGCAGGAACTCCAAGGCGGCGAGGCCCTTGAGCGTGTGGTCCCCCTTCGTCAACTTCAGGTGGGAGTACGGGTCGTAGACGTTGTTGTCGACACAGACGTTCACACCGCCGACGGCATCGGACATCTTCACGACACCGGCGAAGTCGATCACCATGAAGTGGTCGATCGGCACACCCGTCAGCTGGTGCACAGCGGCCACGGTGCAGTTCGGGCCGTACTGCAGAGTGCTGTTGATCCGGTCCATGTGCGGCGTCTCAGTCGCACCCGTCGAAGGATCAGTGCAGGCCGGAACCTTGATGTAGGTGTCGCGCGGGATGCTCATCACGGTCGCGTTGCTGCGGTCGGCGGAGATGTGCACCAGCATTTCGACGTCGGCATTCGCTGCCGACGACGTTGCCGGCGCTGAGCTTGAAGCAGTTTCCGTCGATGTCGAGCAGTCACCACCGATCTTGCAGTCCTCGCTGCTGGACCTCGTGTCCGATCCGATGATCAGCAGGTTGATCGGCGTGCGGCCCTGGTTGTCCTTCTTCTCCTTGCCACCGCCGCTGGTGAGTTTCACGGTGTGCAGGTTCTTGTCCAGATGCAGGTAGAAGCCGATGCCCGCACCGACGACGACGAGCGCTACGACGAGAACTCCCGCCAGGATGCGGCGTCGCCGAACCTTGCGCCGTGCGGCCTGGCGCTGAAGCTGGCTGCGGCGCCGTCCAGGACCGGGTGATCCACTCGGAACGCCTGAGGTGTATGACGGCCCCTGTGGTCGATCCGACGGCCCCAACGGCGGCTGACCTGGGAGACGGTGGCGATCAGTCATCGAGGTACGACCGGTCGTAACGCTCCAACATCAGTTCTCCTCATTCGTCGCTGGCGGCGCGCTGCGTTGGTGGGCCCGGGCCGGGAAGGGGCAGCTTGCCGTACCCGGGCCGAAGGACGATCGTAAAGTTCCTTCGTGAGACTTTGCCGTGCGAGAACTGTGAACCAGCCGCACGTTAGGCGAGAGAAATTCACGCGACGGGCACCGCCGTCAACTCGCGACATATCGCATCATGGACCGGATCGGCGTACGGTGGTCGGACGCGGTGCCGTCAGCGCCGCATCGCCACCCCGGGAGCCCCGCACATGTTCGAGATTCCAGCTGCTGTCGAATGGATGGCGTCGCTGCTGAGCGCATTCTGCATTGTCGCGCTGTGCGCGACGGGCTTCGCCCGGCGCCCGGCGCGGCGCCGCCCCGCACGGATGGCGATCGTGCTGCTGCTGGCCGCCGCAGTGCTGTTCCGAAACAGCTGGTGGACGGTCGAGGTCGGTATGGCGCTGACCCTCGCGGCCACCGCATCGTTCATCTTCCGGTCCTATTTCAAGGTGCGCTCGGCCCTGCTGGAGTCCGTCGCGGGAGCTGTCGCGTTCGGCATCACAGCCGCCGCGCTCGGGCGGTTTCCGTGGGTGTTCATCCCGCTCGCAACGCTGGTGTTCGTGTGGTGGATCACCGGTGGTGTTGCACGCAACCGCCGCAGGCGTCTGCGCCACGAGGCGAAGAAGGCCCGTCTCGATGCGTTGCGAGTGCCCAGTGTCGACGTGCCCCCGACGAGCGATGCTGCAGCAGCCGAAGCAATGTCCACGGTGGCTGCCATGCTGGCCGACCCACGCCTGCCCGCACCCGCCCGAGAGAGTGCGGACGCATTGTTCTGGCGCTGCGAGGAGACGTTGAGTCATCTCAGCGCCGGCGGATTGACCGGCCGAGAAACCTTCGAGGTGGAGCAGATCCGTGACGACTTCGCCCCGAACGCCATACGGACCTATCTCGCCCTCCCCGCGCACACGGCGCGCACACGGCCGCTCGACGCCGGCCGCACCGGCGAAGACCTGTTGATGGAACAACTGACCTTGCTGCACGGCGCGGTCAACGAGGTGATGGCGTCAGCGAGTGCAACCCGCGATGACCAGATGCTGAGTCACTACCGATTCGTCCGCGATCGCTTCACCGCACAGGACTCGGACCTGCGGCTGTAACCCGGCTGCGTCGCTGGGCGGTACCACACAGCGGCGCCCCGGGAGTTTCAGTTGGTCAAGGTCGGGCCTGCTCCGGGCATCCGATCCAGCAGTTCACGAGCTTGCTGAGCAAACTTGTGCTCGACGAGGACCTCGTACTTCGTCGCCACCACTTGTGTCACCGACTGGAAGTCGCGCTGGCCACGGGTGAGGCTGTAGCCGCTGGCTGCCCACACGGCACCGAAGATCGCGCCGAAGATGATGGTCGACAGGACCGCCGGCACCACGTGCACGTTGGAGAACATCGACAGGATCAGTCCGATGAAGGCGCCGAACCACGCACCGGATGCCGCACCTCCGGCCAGCACGCGACCCCACGTCAACCGGGCGATGACGCGTTCTATCTGTTTGAGTTCGGTGCCGACGATCATGCAGTTCTGCACTGGAAACTCGTTGTCGGACAGATAGTCCACGGCGCGCTGCGCGTCGAGGTATTCACCGAAGATGCCGAGTGACATGGGGTATTCGAGGTTGAGACCGCCGGGCGGGACCTGGCGGTTGCGGCTGAGACCGCCGGACATCGGCTGATTCGACATGGCTGAAGTTTATGCCTAGAGGTGAGCGTCCCGGGCCACTGCGAATTGTCCTGAGGTTCAGTCGGCGAGAGCGTTGAGCAGCCGCACCAACTCTTCCTCCAGCAAGCCATCCTCGACCATCGGAGGCGCGTGCTCGCTCAGTTGACGACGCACCAAACCATCTATCGCAGTGTGCACAGTGGCATCGACTGTGAAGGCGGCCTGACCATTCTCGTCGGTGATGCGGCCCAGCAAGGCGCCGAGCGACGCTTCGTAGGCACCGTCGCAGGATTCGCTGAACTCGGCGCCGGTTTCATCGAACATCGCCAGGTTACGCAGGTCCAGGCGCACCCGATGGTGCACCTCCCGCTCGATCACGGAGCCGGCGATCTCGTGGGCGACCTCGTCGACGGACAACGGCCCGGCCGGCACCTGGGCGAAGCTGTCCGCGAGACTGCGGCAGCTGAAGTCAAGGCACTCGCGCACCAGTTGCTCGCGCGAACCGAAGTAGTAACTCAGCAGACCGTGGGAGAACTCCGACCGGCCGGCGACATTGCGCATCGTCACGGAGTGGTAGCCGGATTCGGCCCACTGCTCCAACGCCACCTGGACGAAGTAACCGCGACGATCGTCGGCATTCGGCGAAAGGCTCACGTCGGCTCCAGTTGCGAGCGAGTCGTCGACCGCCGGCCGGACGGCGTCCACGATGGGGCTCGACCCCAGCGATGTGGTGGTTCGCAAGCTGGACATGACGACTCCTGAAAGGTTCTGGGCATACTGACAGCTCAAGCTTGACAGTCGTACAGCTGGATCGCCATGGGGCGACACGCGCCTGACTGACGAAGTCGCTAGCACGTCGTGACAGCCGCGGCCGTCAGTCGGTGGTGGACACTCACCGCCGCTGACTCGGCCCTTTCGTACTGTGACGCCATGAATTCAGGAATCTCGTGGGGCACCTGGGCAACCCTCGGCGGGGCCATCGTGCTCGAGGTGATGGCCACCCTGTCGCTGCGAGCTTCCGACGGGATGCAGAAATGGATCTGGGCGGCGCCGGTGGGCGTGGGCTACCTGGGGTCCTTCATCTGCCTGTCGGTGGTGCTGCGGCAGGGCATGCCGATCGGCGTCGCGTATGCCGTGTGGTCCGGTGTCGGTGTCGCCTTCACCGCCCTGCTCGGCGCGTTGTTCTTCCACGAGGCCCTGACGGCCAAGATCGGCATCGGTATGGCGCTGATCATCGGCGGTGTCGTCCTGATCCAGGCGTCTGCCCAGTCACACTGACCGACTCGCACTGACTGGATGCGCCTAGGGCGCGACGGCAAGCCCAGTTTCTTGCGGTCACTGTGGTCCTGAAAGTCATGACAATGACGAGAGAGAACGCTCTGACCTGGGCAAACGTAGGGCGGCTGGGGCTTGAACCCAGGACCGACGGATTATGAGTCCGCTGCTCTAACCGGCTGAGCTACCGCCCCGTGGTCGCGATGGTGCGGGTCGCAACCAGCACGTGAACCTGGCGGGCGCTGAAGGCAGACGACCTGCGTCATACGACAGACGCGTCCGATGCCGATCACGTTCGAGCAGGTCCCCGGTGTTGCTCCCCCACTTGGACTCGAACCAAGAACCCTCCGGTTAACAGCCGAATGCTCTGCCAATTGAGCTACAGGGGATCGCACCTTGCGGCGCGTCCGAAAATATAGCAAACACCCTCACCGGTTCCGAATCGACCTGACGTGTCAAGGCACGCCCCGACTAGGACCGGCGGCGGGCCGCCGGTCCTATTGATCCGTAGTGTCGAGCCAGAAGATCTCGTCGACCCGGGTGCCGAACTGCTCGGCGATCACCAGCGCCAGATAGACGGTCGGGGAATATTGCCCGTGCTCGAGCGAACCGACCGTCTGCACATTGACCCGATCCGGTCCGCCAACTCGCGGCGCGAGAGCCCATGCTGCGTGCGTAGTTCCCGTAGTCGATTGCGCATCGGGCGCCGCCTCGTGGTCGAGATGGCCACGATGCGTCCTCCTGTCGGCGTCGATGAGACGGGTGCGCCGGCTACTTCTTAGCGTTCGTTGACCTCTGCTGCATCGGCTCTTCCAGTCAGCGTGCGACGAATCCAGCCTGGGCACAGCTGTTGCCAAAACAGAACACTCGTCGGGCATCACAGAGCCCGGACAGGCGCGCGTTGTCCTCGAATCACGTTGGCAAACAACACTTTCCGCGGATCCTGCACGCGCATCAGGAAGCGTCGAGGCTCATCGAATGTCGCTTCCTCACAACCCGACTTGCTCCTTGAGGTCCGCGGTGAGGCGCTCGACGGCGGCCTGGACCTGCGGATCGTCGCCGCGCGTGGACCGACCCAGAACGGTCTGTGCAAGCAACTCCCCCGTGCTCAGCTCACGACGGATCACCACACGGCCCTTCGCGCGAGGACCGGTCAGCGGCAGTGGCTCGGACAGCACCACGCTCGCCTGCACCCGCTCGCGGAATGCCTCCGGCAGACGGGTCGCCTGCCGGGCGAAAGTCCACTGGTCACCACGTGCGTGATCGACCCAGGTGACCGTGAGGGTAAAAGTTTCGGACTGCCACTGCCCGACGTCGACGAGATGCCAAGGTCGATCCAGCCGCAGCGTGTTGTCGCCGACGGCCAGCAACCGGAAGGTGGTTGCCACCACGAACTGGCCGGAGTTGTCATCGACACCGAATGCCAGCACCCGCTCGCCGCGCGACAGCGCCAGAGCGTGCTCGACGTCGGCGGGCAGTGACGCGGTGCGCGCCTTGAACAAGGCCATCAGCGGGCAAGTGCGCGGCGGACGGTACGACGACCTGGAGTGTGGTCGGGCACGGTGGCAACTCCTCGTGTCGGCAAACAGAACGCCCATCGTCTCACTCGAGCGATGCCAGCAATTCGGTGACGGTGCGCTGCAGGTCCGTCAGCCGCACCGAGATGGCTCGGCTTCGCTCGGCGTCGTCGCTGCGTCGCAGTGCCGACATCGCCTCACCGATCTGCCGGCGCAGCGCGATCTCGCGGACCCGGACGATGAGCGCTCGCACGTAATGCCAGTCCGGCACACCCTGACTGTCGAGCTTGGTGGGCAACGGCTCGACGGCGAGCGCAGCGACCATCGGCCGCACGACCTGCGGCACGTTGTCGCTGATCGCCGACACCCAGCCGGCCTGGGACCGGCCGGTGTCGATGCCGACCGCGAGCGCCGTCTCGAAGACGGCACGATGCGCCGGCGCAGTGAAGGCGGCCGGGTCGATCAGCTCCAACTGCTGCACGGGGATCGTGCTCGGAAATTGCACCAGGCACTGCAGGAGCATGTGCTCGGCCCGCACGATGGGGTCGCTGAGATCCGGCATCGGCATACCGCTCTCGTATGGCGCGGGCTCCGGTGCGCGGTCGGCGTCACGGGTCCGCTGACCTGCCTGCGCGGCTGCCTTGGCGAATCCGTCCTTGGGCGCTTTGCGGACCTCCTGCGCCATCTGTTCGAGAGAGACGCCCAGCCACTGCGCGACCTCGTGCAGTTGCGCGTTGCGCATCGCATCGTCGCGGATACCGGCCACGATCGGTGCGACCGCCCTCGTCGCATAGACGCGACCCTCGACCGAATCCAGGTCGAATCGGGCGATCGTCATACGTGCCGCGAACTCGAACATCGGCACCGCGCCGTCGATCAGCGCACGCAAGGCTTCGTCGCCGCCACTCTGGCGCAACTCGCACGGGTCCTGCCCGTCGGCGGCGACGGCAACGTAGGACTGTGAGGCCCACCGTTGGTCCTGCTCGTAGGCCTTGAGCGCGGCCTTCTGACCAGCGGCATCTCCGTCGAAGGTGAAGACGACGCGCGCGGGCACACCGCTGCTCTCGTCGCGGATCAGCCGCCGCAGCAACTTGATGTGGTCGACGCCGAAGCTGGTGCCGCAGGTGGCGACGGCCTGCTCGACGCCGGACAGGTGGGCAGCCATCACGTCGGTGTAACCCTCGACGACGACCGCCTTGCGGTCTGCCGCGATCGACTTCTTCGCCAGATCCAGGCCGTAGAGCACCTGCTGCTTCTTGTAGACAGGGGTCTCGGCGGTATTGAGGTATTTCGCCTCGATCCGGTCGTCGTCATACAACCGCCGGGCACCGAACCCGATGGTGTCGCCGGTGATGTCGCGGATCGGCCAGACGAGGCGGCCACGGAATCGGTCGTAGATGCGCCGCTGGCCACGCCCGACGAGCCCGCCGAGCACCAGCTCCTCCTCACTGAAACCCTTCTGCCGCAAGCGATCTGCCAGCACCTGGCCGCCGCGGGGGGCGAACCCGACACCGAACCGTGCCGCCGCGCCACTGTCGAATCCGCGCGCGCGCAGGAAGTCTCGCCCTGCACGCGCCTCCGGCATACCGATGAGGGCTTCGGCGTAGAACTCCGCAGCCACCCGGTGCGCCTCGATCAACCGGCCGCGCCGGCCGACCGACTCGTCACGGGGCCGCGGACCGTCTTCGTAGTGCAACTCGACCCCGGCCTTGCCCGCGAGTCGCTCGATCGCCTCGGTGAAGGTCAGGTGCTCGACCTCCATGACGAAGGAGATGACGTCGCCGCCCTTCTGGCAGCCGAAGCAGTGGTAGAAACCGGCGCCGGGGTTGACCGAGAAGGACGGCGACTTCTCGTCGTGGAACGGGCACAGCCCCATCAGGTTGGCACCGGAACGACGGAGTGTGACGTGCTCGCGCACGACGTCCTCGATCGACGAGCGCTCTTTGACGAGCTCGACGTCCTCCGCTTTGATCCGACCCGCCATGATCACCGAGTGTATGGCGGTGCTGCGACGGCGGCTGCGTTGCTCACGGGCACAGGTGGCGGACGACGTCGGACGCCGAACCGGTGCGGGCACGACGCCATCCCGATCCGGCCCACAGGCTCACCCAGTGGTGGTCCTCCACGGCCGCGGCGGCGGCGCGCAGCGGCTTGGTCAACTGGTCGACGATGGGGAAGACCGACGGGGCGTGCTCGTCGAAGGTGTCGACGAACCGGTTGCGCAGGCCTTGTGCCGGTCGGCCGCTGAACGCCCGGGTGACAACGAGTGAGTCGAGGGCCGGGTCGGTCAGCCCGGCGCGGTGGGCAACCGTGGTGCCCGCCTCATCGGTGAGCAGAAAAGCAGTGCCGCATTGCACGGCCACGGCTCCGAGCCGAATCGCGAGGTCGACATCGTGCGGGTCCATGATTCCGCCGGCCGCGATGAGCGACACACCGGTCACACTGCGCACCTCGCGCAAGAGGTGGTGCAAGGAATGCTCGTTCGGGATGCCGGCGACCGTGTGGGTGCCACGGTGACCGCCCGCGTCGCAGCCCTGAACGCACAGCGCATCAGCACCACCGCGGACGGCTGCCAGCGCCTCGTCGGCGTCGGTGACGGTGGTGACGACCCGGGTGCCGACCGAGTGCAACCGTTCGACGACGTCCTGCGGCGGACACCCGAAGACGAACGACACCATCGGCAACCGCTCCCCCACCAGCAGATCGACCTTCGCGTCGAACTCGTCGGTGTCGTTCCAGCGCGGCTCGGGAATGTGGGTTCGCAGATCCGCCGCGACCGGTGCGAGCCGATGGGCATACGCACGGACCTCGGCCTCGTCCCGCTGCCGGGAACTGGGCGCGGGGACGAAGATGTTCACGCCGAACGGACGATCGGTGAGTTCCCTTGTGCGCGAGATGTTTTCGCCTAACTTGGCGGTCGACAGATAACCGGCCGGCAGCATCCCGAATCCGCCCGCGGCACTGACCGCCGCGGCAAGCTGCGGTGTGCCGGCGCCGGCCATCGGAGCACCCACCACCGGTTGCCGCGACAGGTCCCAGCCGCCGCTCACTGCCACTCCCTGGCCAGCGACCACGCACGCTTGTCGGTCAGCGAGGCGACCTGGTCGATGATCACCCGGGTCCCGGCCGCATCGTCGGGCGCGTGCGCGAAGTCAGGCGCAAGCATCGGGTCGAGCAGCTCGGGTCGGCGGCGGTACGTGTCGACGAGCATGTGGATCACCTCGCGCTGCTGCTCGAGCAAGTGGATGCGGTCGTCGGTGAGCATCACGTAACGCGCAGCGACTGCTTTGAGCATCACGCACTCGGCGAGAACCGTGTCGGGTATGACGACGTCCGCGGCATACCTGGTGAGCGGGCCCTGGCCGAAGCGGTCACGGGTTGCGGTCTCTGCCGCACCGACGAAGCGCCCGATGAGCCGGCTGGCCATGTCCTTCAGCGCTGCGACACCCTGCCGGTCAGGGCGGTGTTCGCTTGGTACGACGCCGGACTCGAGCAGCCGCTCGAAGGCTGCAGCGAGGAAGGCCGTGTCGAAACCGGGTGCGTACAAGTCGTGGGCGAGGTCAGCCAGGTGGTCGACCTCGCTGCACGAACGCATCACCCCCACATCGATCAGCCCGGCGATCACGCCGTCCTCGACGTCGTGGACCGAGTAGGCAACGTCGTCGGCCCAGTCCATGACCTGCGCCTCCACGCAGCGCTGCTGATGCCGGTCGGCCGGCGCCGTCGAGCGGATCCACTCGAAGATCTCGCGATCATCGACGTAACTGCCGAATTTCGCGGGGCTGGCGTCGTTGGCGCCACGAAACCATGGATATTTGGATGTCGCATCGAGGCTGGCGCGAGTGAGGTTGAGCCCGACGGAGGTGCCGTCGGGGCGGGCACGCTTGGCTTCCAGACGAGTCAGGATGCGCAGCGTCTGGGCGTTGCCCTCGAAGCCACCTATGTCGCGGGCGAGCTCGTCGAGGGCACGTTCGCCGTTGTGGCCGAACGGCGGATGGCCGAGGTCATGCGCCAGGCAGGCGGTGTCGACGACATCCGCCGAGCAGCCGAGCGCCTGCCCGAACTCACGACCGATCTGTGCGACTTCGAGAGAATGGGTCAACCGGTTACGGATGAAGTCATCCGAGTCCGGTTGCAGGACCTGAGTTTTCGCGGCCAGCCGCCGCAAAGCGGCGGAATGCAGCACGCGAGCACGATCACGGGCGAAGTCGTCTCGATCGGCGCGTTTGAGCGCGGGATCCTCACGCACGAACCGTTGCCGGTCCTCGGTCGAGTAGCTCACGACCAGGCAGCTCCGAGTTGGCCGAGGACACCGGTCGCGAACTCGGGCAGCCAGCCGCGTTGCTGTGCCGACCATGCCTCGGCGACTGGATCCACCGGGTAAAGCACGCCGAGGTCATCGGCCGACGCGAGCGCCAGATCGGTGCCGTGCGAGTCGGAGACGATCCGCCAGTGCAAGCTGGAATTGCGTCGCAGGTGTTCGCCCAGCGCCATACCGATCATCGTCAGGAATGCCGTCGGGTCGGAGCGTTCGTCGGCCGGGGTGAGCAGCATCTCGTGCACGTAATCGTCGTAGGCGCCACCGATCGAATCGATGTCGTCAACGTCGATTCCGGCGGCGTGGGCGTCGCCCAGCCAGCCGGTCAGCGCGCGCTGTGCGATGCGGTCCAGCGGCCGGACCGTGATGTCTCCGTCTGCCATCAGGCGGTCTGGAAGCGCTGCTGCGAACGAGCGCGCGCCTTGGCTGCCTCGACCTCACGATCTTTGGGCGGAGCAGTCGTGACCAGTGCGTCGATGAGCTCGCGAGTAGCCGCCGTCACCGCCTCCACCGCCGCGTCGAAGGCGTCGCTGTTGGCCGCGGACGGCTTGGTGGTGCCACTCACCTTGCGGACGTATTGCACCGCGGCAGCACGGATCTCGTCGTCATTGGCGGGCGGCTCGAAATTGTTCAGCGGGCGGATGTTGCGGCACATGCCAACAGCCTAGTCCGACCAACGATGGGTCGAACCGATGAGCAGGTATGGCGAACCGCACGCCGGAGACAGGTCCCGACGTGCGGTTCGGACGTGCTGTGTGGCGGCTCAGGCGAACTGCTTGCGCGCCTGCTTCTGCGCCTTCGCGGCCTGCTTCGATGCCTGCTTGGACGCCTTGGCGGCGCGCTTCTGAGCACGGCGACCAAGGTCGGCGCCCTGGGTCTTGACGGCCTCGACGATGCCGGGGCCGTGCTCTTTGGCGATCTCGGCGACCGAAGCCGCCTGCGTCTTGACGGCATCGGCGAACTCGGGTGCGTGCTCCTTGGCGGCCTCCGCCAGATGTGCGGAGTGCTCTTTCGCAGCCTCGGCCAGGTGCCCGACCGTGGACTTCAACGATTCGACCGTGTCGGAACCGTCGCTGCCGCTCGGCAACGCGCCGGCGACCGCCGAGCCGGCAGCAGCTGCGGCCTTCTTGCTGCGCCAGGCCACGCCGGGACGACCCTCGGTGTCGACTGCGGCGATGATCAGGCCGCCCATGAGGCTGAGGTTCTTGAAGAACTGGGTCTGCTGCTGCGCACGCTTGGCTTTGTCCTGCTCCTGCCAGAACGGGTGGCCCGCCAGGGTCGTCGGCACCAGCGAGGCCGCGAGCACGAAGGATGACACTCGCGGGAACCGCCCGGTCGCGAGCATCAGGCCGCCCACGACGTGCACCCCTCCGTTCAGACGCACGGCGGCGGCCGGGTCACGAGGGACGAAAGACGCCACCGGCTCGGGCAGGAGCGCACGGGTCTTGTCCACCACCGGAGCCGCCAGGGGCGCCGCCACGTCGGGGTTGCGCAGCGACTTGATGCCGCCTGCGATGAAGATCGAGGCGAGCATCGGGCGGGCGAGACGGCGGATCAGCATCGGGCGTTTCCTTCGAGGTCGGGAACTTGTCTGCCACAACTGCGGCTTTCCTCCGAGCCTACCCATGCGGGGTCGGCCATCGGGTTCACCCTCGCGGATGAGTGCGCGTTGCAGCGCCGACCGGCGGCCGACCAGACTCCACCCATGACCGATCGCAGCAATCCACTCATCACGGCTTCCGCACTTGCGCAGATCCTCACCGACGTGACCGTTCTCGACGTGCGCTGGCAACTGGGCGCGCCTTCGCAACGACCCGCATACGACCAGGGGCACCTGCCAGGGGCGGCCTGGGTGGAGTTCGAGGCCGCCTGCTCCGGAGAGCCGGGCAAGGACGGTCGGCATCCGATGCCGGACCGTCACGTGTTCGAGGCCGCGATGCGGGAAGCCGGAGTGCGCGACGACCGGCCCGTCGTGGTGTATGACGCAGCCAATTCCCTTGCGGCGAGTCGGTGTTGGTGGCTGCTGCGGCATTTCGGCAAGCAGGACGTGCGGGTGTTGGACGGAGGTTACGCAGGCTGGGTCGATGCCGGACTAGCGGTCACCGACGAGGCCGGCAGCGTCATACCTGGTGATTTCACGGCGACGGTCGGCGAAATCGACCTCATCGACGCCGACGACACTGCCCGGATCGCAGCCGAGGGAATCCTGTTGGATGCGCGCCCTGCCGACCGCTTCGCCGGACACAACGAGACGATCGACCCCGTCGCGGGCCACATCCCGGGTGCCGTGTCGGCTCCTGCGCTGACCAACGTGACGGCGGACGGGCACTTCCTGCCGGCCGACGAGCTCGCTGCCCGGTTCGGCGAACTGGGCGTGACGGAGGATTCACGCGTCGGTGTCTACTGCGGCTCGGGGGTGCAGGCGGCCCACCTCGCGTTGGCCTTGCAGATCGCCGGAGTTGCCCCGCGGCCCGAGGTGTATGTCGGGTCCTGGTCGCACTGGATCACCGATCCGGCACGACCCGTGGCACGCTGACCGGTCGGGGTACATCTGGGCCGGGGCATCGGACAAGACCGCGTGGTGCGGCACATCGACGAAGAAGAGGAGTGGCGCGGTCGTGAACAAGTGGGCTGCCGCCCTGCCGGTGCTGCGCGAGCGGAATTTCCGGTGGTTCTTCCTGTCCCGGTCGATCAACACGATCGGCGGGATGATGACGCCGGTCACCATCGCCTTCGCTGTGCTGACGATCGACAACTCGCCACAAGCGTTGGGCATCGTCGTGACCGCCGAGATGGGCATGAACGTGCTGTGCCTGTTGTTCGGTGGCGTCATCGCCGACCGGCTGCCACGCCGGACCGTGATGCAGACGTGCTATCTCGTGATGGCTGCTGTCCAGCTGACGCTGGTCACCTTGTTGGCCGGCGGCTGGGCGACGGTGCTCTGGATGTCACTTCTCGGCGCGGTTGCGGGTGGCGCGTCGGCCTTCTCGATGCCCGCGCAACAGGGGCTGATCCCACAACTGGTGGCGCGCGAGCATCTGCAACAGGCCGACTCGCTGATGTCGTTCGTGCGCAACGGCGCTACGTTCATCGGCCCTGTGATCGGCACCCTGCTGGTCGCGTCACTCGGGCTGGAGCTGGCTCTGGCGGTGGACGGCGCGTCGTTCCTGGTTGCCGCCGCGCTGCTGGCCCGGGTGATGCTGCCACCGGCGGCCCGCGCTGCGACGTCGCTGTTCGGACAACTGCGCGAAGGGTGGAACGAATTCAGGTCACGGTCATGGCTGTGGGTGGTCGTGCTCGCATTCGGTGTGCTCAACGCCATCCAGATCGGCGTCTGGGTGGTCGTCGGCCCGACCGTCGCGAAGAACAACCCGTCGCTGGGCATCAGCGGCTGGGGAATCGTGCTCGGGGCCGAGGCCATCGGCATGCTCGTGATGTCGGTCGTGCTCATGCGGGTGCACATCCACCGGCTGCTGCTCGACGGTATGGCGGGAGTCTCGCTCATCGCCATACCGTTGCTGCTGCTGGGGATTCATCCGCACACCGTGCCGCTGGCGGTCGCGGCCTTCGTCGGCGGCGCAGGGACGCAGGTGTTCAGCACCGCCTGGACCGTCGCGATGATGGAGCGGATCCCCTCGGCGGTGCTGTCGCGCGTGTCGAGCTACGACATGCTCGGCTCGTTCATCGCCATACCTGTCGGCACCATGGCATTCGGCTACCTGGCGTCACACGTCCAGATCCGGCCCCTGCTGATCATCGCCGGCTCCTGTTATGCCGTCGTGGCACTCAGCACCTTGCTGGTGCCGTCGGTGCGAAGCCTGACCAGGTTGCCAGCAGCCACGGCGGCAGAGGCAGACGCCTGAGCCCCGACGGTCAGCCGCCGGAGGCCGAGACCTCTGCCTGTGCCACCTCGGCGCGTGCACTGTCGTCGAGTTCGCGCGACTCGAGCCAGTGTTCGGGCAACACGACATGGCGCTCCGAACCGGCTCTGCCGCGTTGACCCTCCGCTGGCGCACCGGGCCAGGGCTGGTCGAGATTGAGGGAGTCGATGAGGTCGTCCAGCGCGGCCAGCGAGTCGACCAGACCCAGCCGGCTGCGGATCTCGGACCCGGCGCGGAAGCCTTTGAGATACCAGGCGATGTGCTTACGGATGTCGCGGCATGCCTTGGTCTCGGATTCGAAGAACTCAGCGAGGTAGACCGTGTGCAGTCGCAACGTGGTCGCGACCTCGCGCAGGGTGGGCTGGACGCGGGTGGGTGCACCGGCGAAGGCGGCGGCCAGATCGGTGAACAGCCACGGCCTCCCCAGGCAACCACGCCCTACGACGACGCCATCGCAGCCGGTTTCGCGCACCATCCGCACGGCATCCTCCGCCGACCAGATGTCACCGTTGCCGAGCACGGGAATCGACGTCACGGCCTGCTTGAGTTGGGCGATGGCCTCCCACTGTGCGGTCCCGGAGTACGCCTGCGCGGCGGTGCGCGCGTGCAGCGCGACAGCCGCCGCGCCTTCGCCCTCAGCGATCCGGCCGGCCTCGAGAAAGGTCAGATGGTCCTCGTCGATCCCGCGGCGCATCTTGACCGTCACGGGGATGTCATACGGCGCTGCTTGGCGCACGGCGCTGGCGACGATCCTGCGGAAGTGCTCGGTCTTCCACGGCAGAGCGGCGCCGCCGCCCTTCCTGGTGACCTTGGGCACGGGGCAGCCGAAGTTGAGATCGATGTGATCGCAACGGTTCTCGCTGGCCAGGATGTGCACTGCCCGACCGGTGGTCTCGGGGTCCACGCTGTAGAGCTGGATCGAGCGCGGCGACTCGTCGGGGTCATGCTCGATGAGTCGCATGGTGAGCGGTGTGCGCTCGACGAGAGCGCGCGAGGTGATCATCTCGCTCACATAAAGGCTCGTCGCGCCGCTCGCACCGCCGGCAGCCGAACCGGCATCGCCATACTGCCGACACAGGCGCCGGAAGGCACGGTTGGTGATGCCCGCCATCGGGGCGAGCACGACGGGTGATTCGATCGTGTGCCGCCCGATGTGCAGCGCAGGCAGCACTGCTGTCGGCGCCTCGATGCGCGGGGCGGAGTCGGTGAGGGTCTGGGTCATAACCCCTCCATCGTCTCAGCACGGCGCAAATCCGGGCGTTCGCCATCCGGGTGGACAGCCGGGTCGGGCGCCGTCACAGCCAGCCGTTCGACTCCGCGATCTGCGCAGCTTCGGCGCGCGTTCGGGCGTTCGTCTTGCCGATGATCGCGGACAGGTGATTGCGCACGGTGCCCTCGGAGAGGTACAGCTCACCCGCGATGTCAGCGACCGTGCCTCCCTTGCGTGCCGCTCGCAGCACATCGGTCTCGCGCGGGGTGAGCGGCGACTCCCCCGCGATGAGCGAGTCGGTCGCGAGCGCCGGGTCGACCACACGCAGGCCGCGGTGTACCCGCCGCACGGCATCCGCCAGTTCGCGCGCGGGAGTGTCCTTGACGACGAATCCAACTGCCCCTGCTTGCAACCCGCGGCGCAGGTAACCCGGGCGCCCGAAGGTCGTCACGATGAGAACGCGCGCATCCGGATAGGCGCGGCGCAACTGAGCTGTGGCCGAGATGCCGTCCAGCCCGGGCATCTCCACATCCATCACGACCACGTCCGGCTGGTGAGTTCTGGCGGCTTCGACCACCTCGGTGCCGTCGGCCACCTCTGCCACGACACTCAAGTCGGTCTCGAGATCCAACAGAGCCGCCAGCGCGCCACGGACCAGTGCCTGGTCGTCGACGAGCATGACCTTGATCGTCACGCCAGCGCCTCGCCTTCTGTGACCGCGCCGGACCGTGCGGTGTTCCGCTCGCCGGCCGCTGCCGACGGCTCGGACCGCGGGGATGAGCCGTCCTGCAGCGCGTCTCGGGCGATCACCGCCATCCGGAAACCATGTGGCTGCACTGACGACGTCAGCAGCACAGCACCGGCGGCATTGGCACGATCGGTGAGTCCATGCAGTCCGTTGCCCGTCGACGAGCCGGCCCGGCAGCCGATCCCGTCATCCTCGATCGTGATCGAACGTGGGGTGACGCTGACCGTGCAGGTGGTCGCCTCACTGTGCCGCAACACATTCGTGATCCCTTCACGGACCGTCCACGCGAAGACCTCGACCAGGTCGGCAGACACCTGGCCCAGTGCGGTCGGCATACGTGCCTCTATGCCTGCGACGCGCAAGGCGTCCCTCGACCGGGTCAGTTCGCCGGACAACGAGATCTCTCGGTACCCCTCCACCGCGCGACGCACGTCGCCGAGAGCCGAGCGGGACAGTTGCTCGAGGTCGGCCAGTTCGGCCCGCGCCCGATCGACCGCATCGGCGTCGAGCAACCGACCCGCGAGTTCGGCCTTGACCGTGATCACCGTCAGCGAGTGCCCGAGGATGTCGTGCAGATCGCGAGCCATCCGGTTGCGCTCCTGCTGCACGAGCAGAGCGGCGTTCTCGGAGCGGGCCTGTCGCAGTTGATGCTGACGCTCCCCCGCGACCCTGCCCACACCACACGCCAGCGTGCCGAAGCCGAGACCCACGAGTGACCCTGGGTCGGAGGTCCATCCTGCGAATGACCTCCAGGCCACGACGTAGAGCACCCCGGTCACCAGAGCCACGATGAAGCCGATGCGCACGCGAAAGGTCCACATCGTCGAGATGGCCGCGAAGACGACCGGCGTGAATCCGATCTGTCCGATGGCGACGACGGTGGCCAGGGCGATCACCCATTGCACGAGGTAGCGGCACCGGTCGAGCACCAGACGAGAACCGGTGAGTGTCAGCTTCTCGCCGCCGAAGGCAGCCATCCGGCTGCCGAAGTGCCAGAAATACACCGCCACGAAGGCCGGAACCAGCACGAGCGCGCTCGCGCCGCCGAAGGTCGCCCGGCGGTCGTAGGCGACGCTCAGCGGTTGGAGGAGCCAGAAGAGCCAGACACCGCCCCAGAAGTAGGCCATCCAACGGTCGTAGCTGCCTCGCCCGTCCTCGGGTGTCGTGCCGGCGGACCCGATCCGGACGATGCCGAATCGGGTTCGCCGGTCGTTCATGTCGCTCATCCTTGCACCATCTCGAGGGACCGTAGGGAGCTCAGACGCGCTTGGTGTCGGAACGGAACCGCCAGATGGCTCCCAGGGTGAAGGCGGCCACCCAGGCGACACCGCTGACCATCCACATCACATCGAAACTGCCTCCCAGCAGCGGGTAACGCGCGATCTGCGACAGTCCCCACAGGGGCGTGAACGACGCGACCTGTTGCATGGTGTGACTCATCACGGCCAGCGGGTAGAAGATGCCGCCGCCGAAGGCCAGGATCGACAGAGCCGGGCCGAGGATCTGCATGGCGTTCTCCGAGGGCACGACGTAGCCGACGAAGAGCCCCAGCGAGGCCAGCACACTGCCGCAGATCCAGGTGAGCAGCAGCGAGGCGATCAGCGCCCCGGTGCCGAGTTTGGCGCCTGAGCCCATCCCGATCGCGAAAACGATGATGACCGGCAGCGCCGCCCCCGCCATCGCTGCGATGACCTTCACCGCGATGTATGCCGCGCCGCTCAACGGAGTCAGCCGCAGTTGCCGTGACCAGCCCTGCGCCCGCTCGACCGACACCGAGGCTCCGATCGCGGTCGAGGCCGCAAAGGCCCCGTAGATCGCGAAGCTGATCATCTCGTAGGCCCGAGCGTTGATCGAGCCGGTCAGATTGCCCTTCTGCGGCAGGCCGAAGGCCACGAAGAAGATCACCGGCAACGCCACCGTGAAGATCATCGTGCGGCGGTTGCGCAACACGCGCCGCAACTCGATCAGCAGCAGTTCCCCGTTGAATCCGCCCCTGGGTGGAACCTTCCTGTCCAGGTTGATCGGTGTGTCGAGCGGATGAATGGCTGCACCCTCGATGCTCATCGCTGTTCTCCTTGTCCGTTGTTGTCCGAGTCGTCCGAGGTGAGGGCGATGAAGGCGTCCTCCAGGCCACGGGCCTCGATCTCGATGTCCCTTGCGGGTGTCTGTGTGAGCAGGAAGCGCGCGACGGCATCGCTGTCGCGTGAGTGGAGCATGACCGAATCTCCGCGCACCTCAATCGAATCCACGCCCGCCAACGCAGCAAGTGCGTGCTCGTCGGCGCCCGGCAGCGTGGCACGCACCGTGCGGCCGGAGGTCATCGCCTTGATCTGCGGCCCGGTGCCGTCGGCCACGATCTGGCCCTGCCGCAGCAGCACGATGCGATCGGCATACATGTCGGCCTCTTCGAGGTAGTGCGTCGCAAAAAGCACCGTGCGACCGCGTTCTGCGTCTCGATGTATGGCGTTCCAAAAGTCGCGGCGACCGGTGACGTCCATGCCTGTCGTGGGTTCGTCGAGCACGATCAACGCCGGATCGGAGACGAGTGCCATCGCGAACCGCAGCCGCTGCTGCTGACCTCCGGAGCACTTGCTCACCTTGCGGTCCGCGATGTCCGCGATCCCGGCCCGCTCGAGGCACTCCTGCGGTGACCGAGTCTGCACGAACAGACTCGCCGTCAACTGAACCGTTTCACGGACGCTGAGATCCTTGAGCAGACCGCCGGTCTGCATCACGGCCGCGACCAGTCCGCGTGCGACAGCCTGCCGCGGGTGCATACCGAAGACCTCGACCGTGCCGGAGTCCGGCTTGGACAGGCCCAGCAGCATGTCGATCGTGGTGGTCTTGCCTGCGCCGTTGGGTCCGAGGAAGGCCACGACCTCCCCGGGCTGGACCTGCAGGTCGATGCCGCGAACTGCGTGCACCTTGCCGAAACTCTTGGTCACCGACGACAGGTCGATCGCCGGCCTCTGTCCCGTGGGCGCCATGGTGACGGCCGGCGCCTGGCCTGGTGTCGTTGTCATGACAGCAACTCTGGCGGGCATCGCGGCTCACCACACCCGGCGAGCGTCATGTCCCTGCCATGACATCGGTCATGGCAGGACGGCTTACGCTTGTCCCGATGAGTTCTTCGCAGCCTTCTGTGTCCGTGTCGCCGTTGCGGGCGCGCGTCGAGCACGCCAGTGACCCGGCCGTGCAGGCGTTGGCCCGGGTGCCGCGCGCCGTGCCCGCTGTGGTGGACCTGCTGTTGATCGTGGTCGGAGCCATCTTCCGCGGCGCCACCGGCGCGATCTGCTTCGGCGCCATCGCCGTGGTGCTCGCGTGGCTGCTCTATCTGGCATGGCCACGGGCAGGTTCGACAGAACGGATGATGCGATCCGCCGTCCTGCTGCTCGCCGTCGCCCTCACCGTCGTGTGCGCCGCAGGCTGACGTCGAGGATCAGGAGTGCGATGAGCATGTCTGGAAACGTCGGACCGGTGCGCCGCAGCACCAAACAGCAGGCGGCTGTAGCCCACCGACTCGATGAGTTGAGCGACTTCGTCTCGGCTCAAGAGCTTCATGCGTCGCTGCGGGACAACGGCGAATCCGTAGGACTGGCAACGGTGTACCGCGTGCTGCAGACGCTGGCCACCGACGGTGAGGTCGACGTTCTGCGCAATCCCGAGGGCGAGTCGATCTACCGCCGGTGCAGCACCGGTCACCATCACCACCTGGTCTGCCGGCAGTGCGGTCGCGCCGTCGAGGTCGAGGGTCCCGCCGTCGAGCGCTGGGCCGCCAAGGTGAGCGAGGAGCACGGTTTCACCAACGTCGAGCACACCGTCGAGATCTTCGGCATGTGTGCCGAATGCTCGGCTCAGAACGCCTGAGCCGAGCAGACCGCTGCGGCAACGGTCAACTGCCGGATGCGTCGACCGCCCCGCCGAACCGCCGGTCGCGGTCGACGAAGATCCTGATCGCCTCCCACAGGTGCGTCCGATCGAAGTCGGGCCACAGCGTGTCGAGGAAGACCATCTCGGCATACGCCGACTGCCACAGCATGAAGTTGCTGGTGCGTTGCTCCCCCGATGACCGCACGAACAGGTCGACATCCGGCATGTCCGGCCAGGTGAGATTGCGCGCGATGGTGCGCTCGTCGATGGCGGATGCCTTGAGCTTGCCGGCCTGCACCTGCTCGGCGATGCGACGGGTGGCCTGCGCGATCTCAGCGCGACCGCCGTAGTTGACGCACATCTGCAACGTCATGACGGTGTTGCCGGCGGTGATCTCCTCGGCGCGCTGCAACTCCTTCAGCACCGAGCGCCACAGCCGCGGTCGCTGACCGGACCAACGGCAGCGCACACCCCACGAGTGCAACAGGTCCACCCGGCGCCGGATCACGTCACGGTTGAAGCCCATCAGGAATCTCACCTCGTCGGGCGACCGTCGCCAGTTCTCGGTGGAGAACATGTATGCCGACAGATTCGGCACGCCGACCTCGATCGCGCCGGCGATCACATCGATCAGCTGCGCCTCACCGGCTTCGTGCCCACGAGTGCGGGGCAGGCCGCGCTGGTTCGCCCAGCGGCCGTTGCCGTCCATCACCATCGCGATGTGCTGCGGCACCAGACCGTTCGGTATGACGGGAGGTGTCGCGCCGCCCGCGTGTGGGAAAGGCGCGACGACGCCGCTGAGGCTGCTCATGACACTGCCCCGGTGCTGGTGCGATCCACGAGTCGCAACGATCTCACGCCACGTTCGAGGTGCCATTGCAGGTAGGCCGCCACGAGGCCGCTGCTTTCGCGGCGCGTCTGCTGGTCGGAACCATCTGCGGCGTCCCAGTCACCGGTCAGCAGCGCGGCCAGGAGCGCAAAGGTGCGCGGATCAGGGGCGGAGCTGCCTGGTGTGCGACAGCTGAAACAGACTGCTCCGCCGCTGGCCAGGTTGAATGCCCGGTGCGGCCCAGTGGCCCCGCATCCCGCGCAGTCGACGAAACTGGGCGCCCAGCCGGCGATCGACAGAGCGCGCAGCAGATACGAGTCGAGCACCAGATCGGTCGCGTGCTCGCGGTGCGCCAGCGACGCCAGCGCACCGGCCAGCAGGTTGAACTGCTGCAGGACGGGCTCGTGTTCCTCGCTGAGACGGTCGGCGGTCTCGAGGGCGGCGGTTGCCGCCGTGAACGACGGGTAGTCGCGGGCAATCTGATCGCCATACGGCGCGAGCATCTCGGCCTGGGTGACCGTGTCGAGCGAACGACCCTCGTAACACTGCAGATCCACGATCATGCCCGGCTCGAGCCGGGCGCCGAAGCGGGACTTGGTGCGCCGGACGCCCTTGGCGACGGCACGGACTTTGCCCCGATTGCGGGTCAGGAGCGTCACGATGCGGTCGGTCTCACCCAGCTTGTGGGTGCGCAGCACGATGCCGACGTCTCGATAGGTGGCCATATCGGCTCCATTGTCGCCGATCGGGCCACGGACCGACTGCAGGCGCGCCTCGTAGGCTGCGTGCCCATGCAGACCAAGTCGTATGACGTCGTCATCGTCGGTGGTGGTCACAACGGACTGACCGCAGCCGCTTACCTCGCTCGAGCCGGCAAGTCGGTGCTGCTGCTGGAGCGCCAAGACCACCTCGGCGGCGCATCGGTGTCGGCCGAGGCGTTCCCGGGAATGGGTGCCCGGCTGTCCCGCTATTCCTATCTGGTGAGCCTGCTGCCTCAGCAGATCATCGACGACCTCGGATTGCGGATCACGTTGGCCCGCAGGCGGTTTGCGTCATACACCCCGGTACCGGGTGGTGACCTCGGCCTGCTGGTCGACAACGGCGACGCTGCGGCGACCCGCGCGTCGTTCGAAGCGATCGGCGCCGGCGGTGACGTGGACGGCTGGCACGGGTTCTATGCCCGCACCGCGCACCTGGCGCACGCGTTGTGGCCGACGGTGACCGAACCTCTGGCACGTATGTCGGAGGTCTCGCGTCGCATCGGCGACGACACGATCGTCCGCGACTTCCTGCAACGGCCCCTGGGTGAGGTCATCGAACGCAGCGTCGCCCACGATCTGGTGCGTGGGGTGATCCTGACCGACGGCCTGATCTCGACGTTTGCCTCTGCGCATGACGCCGACCTGCAGCAGAACGTGTGCTTCCTCTATCACGTGATCGGCGGCGGCACCGGCGCGTGGGACGTCCCCGTGGGCGGGATGGGCGAGGTCTCCGGTGCCCTGCTGGCGGCCGCGACCGCGGCCGGTGCCGACCTTCGCACCGACGCGCAGGTCACGGCAGTCGCCGACGACAAGATCACCTGGGTGAGCGGTGACGACTTGCACACCGTGCACGCCAAGCGAGTGCTCTGGGCCGCGGCGCCGGCGGTGCTCGACTCACTGATGGCCACCTCCCCCGGCGCTGCAGAAGGCGCTCAGGTCAAGGTGAATCTGCTGCTGTCGCGACTGCCTCGACTGCGGGACGCCGCACTGGCACCTGAGGCCGCTTTCGGTGGGACGTTCCACATCAACGAGACCTACACGCAGCTCGAGAGTGCTTATCGGTCAGCGATTTCCGGTCAGGTGCCGACACCGGTGCCGGCCGAGATCTACTGCCACTCGATCACCGATCCGAGCATCCTGTCGCCTGCGCTGCGCGAGTCGGGTGCGCAGACGCTGACGGTCTTCTCGCTGCAGACCCCGGATCGGCTGCTGGACGGATCGGATGCAGAACGCGCGAAACTGCAGCAGGCAGTGCTGGATTCACTGTCGAGCGTGCTCGCCGAACCCATCGAGGACGTCGTGATGCGCGGCCCCTCGGGCGCGCTGTGCATCGAGACCAAGACGACGCGCGACCTGCAGGACACCCTGGCGATGCCTGGCGGCAACATCTTCCACGGACCACTGTCCTGGCCGTTCGCCGACGACGAGGAGCCGTTGACCACACCGGCGCAGCGCTGGGGGGTCGCCACTCCCTACGGCAGCATCCTGCTGGCAGGCGCAGGCAGTCGCCGCGGTGGCGGCGTCAGCGGCCTGGGCGGCTATCACGCGGCTCGGGCGGTGCTCGAGGACGCGTGACGCGGTCGACGGCCGCGTCAGGGACACAGCACGCGGCCGGACAAGTCGTCGAGGGCACATGACGCCGCCGGGACGCAGCCAGGCTTCGCGCTGACGGCGGGCGGCCGACGTGCCAGACACCCTGGACGTTATTCGAACATATGTCTAGAATCGCCATATGGCATTCGCGTTGCAGGGTTCGCTGCTGGACCAGGTCGATGAAGTCGGGCTGCGTCCGCTCAAGGGGGCGGTGAGACGAACCGTCCTTACTCGCGGGGCGTGGATCGACCTGCGGCCCGGCTGGGTCACCGGCGCCGACGAGTTGTTCACGCGACTGTCACTGGGCGGAAGCGCCGGTGTCGAGTGGGAGTCCGAGCGGCGGATGATGTACGACCGCGAGGTGGCGACGCCACGCCTCCTGCGTTTCTATTCAGCATCGGAAACACTGCCGGATCCTGTTGTTCTACAAGCACGTTCGGAGCTTTCGGCGCACTACCGGCGCGAGTTGGGCGAATCGTTCGCGACGACCGGCATGTGCCTTTACCGAGACGGGTCTGATTCCGTCGCCTGGCATGGCGACCGCGAAGGCCGGTCCCGCACCCAGGACACGATGGTGGCGATCGTGTCGGTCGGCGCGCCGCGCGTACTTGCCTTGCGTCCGGCCGGTGGCGGCGAGTCGCTGCGCTACACCCTCGGCCATGGCGACCTGCTCGTGATGGGCGGTTCGTGTCAGCGGACCTGGGAGCACTGCATCCCCAAGACAAGTCAGCCGGTCGGTCCGCGGATCAGCATCCAGTTCCGGCCGCACGGCGTTCGCTGACGACCGCTGCAGATCAGTCCGACATTCCACGCCCGCCCTGCGCCACCCCACCCACCGATATTCGGCGCCACGACCGTAATTGCCGCCCTCACGTCGAAAATCGCGCCATCCCTAGCGTCGATATTCGACGGCACGGCCGCAATAACCGCCTTGGCGTCAAATATTGCGGAGGTCGCGTGACCTCGGCGTTCCCGCGACTTCGACAGTGGCGCCGCTCGTCAGACGTCGTCGCGCGTGCGGCCGAAGACCACCAGGTCGACGCGTCCGCCGTGCACGATCCCGGCCGAGCGCAACACGCCTTCTTGGGTGAAGCCGGCAGCGACGGCGCTGCGTTGCGAGCCGAAATTTCCTGTGGCCGAACGGATTTCGACTCTCTCGATGCCCGCCATCTCCATCGCCCAGTCGGACAACAATCGCGATGCGCGACCGGCCAGACCCTGCCCACGCGCGGCAGGCATCACCCAGAATCCGATCTCCGTGGTCAGCGCCCGCCAGTTGGTCTTCTTCAGATCGATGACGCCACAGAAGGCTCCGTCATACTCGATGGCCCGCACGATGCCTCGGCCACTCGTGCGTTGTAACGGCACATCGTCTCTGATCCACTCTGCCGCCAGATCACGCGGATAGGGGGTCGGCAGCGGCAACCAGCGCAGCGTCTCCGCATCGGCACAACCCTCGGCGACTGCCTCGGCATCCGCTTCATCCAATGCGCGCAGTCGCAGACTGCCAGTACCCATGATGACGTCGTCGACGAACACCGGACCGGTGGAAGATGCGATCACAGCCTGAGCATACGTTTCGCATGCATCGCTGATACCGCGGCTTTCTAGGTTCCTCATTCATGATCGAACCCAGCCGGCGCAACCTGCTCATCGGAGGTGCGGGCGTCACGCTCGCAGCCGGATTCACTGCCATCGGAGTTCGCGCGGAAGCGCGCCAATCGACCGCGGGGGGCGCCGGGCGCGTGGCATCGACCGCGATCACCACCGACATACCTGCCACGACCATCACGAGCCCGACGGTGGCGGCAACCACGGCCGCCGCCACGACGACCGCATGGGGCACCCGGCTCACCACCGCGATCACGAACTACCAGAAGTCACGTGGTGGCACGATCGCGTGCGCGGTGTACGACAGGACGACGGGTGGCTACTACGGCTACCGCGACACCTGGGTCAACGACACCCTCAGCACGGTCAAGATGGTGATCATGGCGACCGTGCTGCGGCGCTGTCAGGAGTTGCGGATCAACCTGTCGACAACACAGATGCAACTGGCCACCGCCATGATCACCCAGAGCGACAACGACGCCGCCAACGCGCTGATCACCTGGGCAGGCGTCGCGAACGTGCAGCGGGTGGCTGGGTACTACGGCATGACCAGCACGCACGTGCAAGGCGGCATCGTCGCCGGTAGCTCCAACTGGTGGGGTTATTCGACAACCACGAGCAAAGATCTGCTGTCGCTGATCAACGGTCTGGTCTGGGGCACCACCGTGCTCACCGCGGCGCATCGCACCTATGTGCTCACCTTGATGTCGCAGGTGATCGCCATCGAACGCTGGGGCGTCTGCGCGCCACCGCTGCCGACGAGCAACACGTGGGCGACCAAGAACGGCTGGGGCCCACTGGGTAGCGCTTATGTGCTGAATTCAGCGGGTCACATCACTGGTAACGGCCGCAACTACACCGCGGTGATCCTGACCCAGGCGCCGGCCGGGTTCTACTACGGCCAGACCACGATCAACGGCGTCTCGCAGTTGATCTACGACGCCCTTGCGACGCCGATGCCTTGACGAGAGCACAACAGCTCTTCAGCGGCATGTCACCTGCAGGGACCGCGGCCCGCGCAACAAAGTCGACGCTCGGTATCGCGGCGCCGCCACCGGACGCAGGCGAGGCAGGCGTTCGGCGAGGATGCCGAAGGCCGTCGTGAGTTCGAGTCGGGCCAGTGGCTGACCAAGGCAGTAGTGGATGCCGCTGGAGAACGACAGGTGGCTGGCCGCGTTGGCGCGGGTGATGTCGAACGTGTCAGGCGCGTCGAAGACAGCCGGATCGCGATTGGCGCCACCCAGCATCAACTGCACGAACTGCCCGGCGCGGATCGGCTGCCCGGCGATCTCGGTGTCGTCAAAGGAGATTCGCGCTGTGCGTTGGACGGACGAGTCGAAGCGCAACACCTCCTCAGTCGCGCCCGCCGCGAGGGTCGGGTCGGCGACCAGCCGCTCCCATTGATCGCGGTGCCGGTCGAAAGCCAGCATGCCGTTGCCCAGCGCGTTCACCGTCGTCTCGAATCCGGCGATCAACAGCAACTGACACATCGGCGCCATCTCCGCCGGCTCGATCTGCTCCCCCTCGACCGCCACCAGTCTGCTGATGACATCGTCACCGGGTTCGTTACGTCGCAATTCGAACAACTGCGTGAACATCGCGTTCAGCGCCCGGTCCGCCTGTTGCAAGGCAGCCGCGTGGCGCAGGCCGCGGATTCCCGACAGCGCGCCGCCGATCACCGCGCCATACTTCTCGAACTCGCGTCGATGGTCACCCGGTATGCCGAGCAACGTCGTGATCACCGCAATCGGCAACGGTGCGGCGATCTGCTCCACGAAATCGAACTCTCCCAATCGCTCTGCCGTGTCGACGATTTCATGGATCCGCGCCTGCACCATCGGCTCGAACGCACCGATCGCCTTGGGGCCGAATGCCGGAGTTGCGATCCGACGCAACCGCGTGTGGTCGGGCGGGTTGATCGACAGGATCGTCGCTTCGGCGTCCTCGGTCTTGGCCGGGTCATAGGCCGGCAGCTCCGGTCGTGGGCCGAATCGCCTGCTGCGCAACACCTGGTCGCAAACGGCGTGCTCAACGGTCGCGAAGCTGCCGAACCTGTTGCGGCAGAACGTTCCTTGCTCACGCATCTGCTCGTAGATCGGATAGGGGTCGGCCCGCCCGGGCCTTCCGGCAAGCTTCGCCGGAAGGTTGCCGCGCATGTTGGCGGCATAGAAGCGACCCACCCGATCGGCATACAGGGCGGTGGCGAATCGGGCAGCCTGCTTGACCTGACCCGCGCCGTCAGCCAGCCGAGATCCTGCCATCAGCCCAGCGCCGCCTCGATCGCCGAGGCGAGTTCATCGACCTGCGCATCGGTCATCGTGAAGGCGGGTGAAATCTGTATGCCGCCGGCCCCGACGGCGCGTGTCGCGATGCCGTGGCCGCGCAGGGCCGTCGCCAGGCCCGCGGCGGCGCTCGCGTCGTTCAGCTGAACGGCGGCGAGCGCGCCTGTGCCGCAACGGACTTCGGACACGGACTCGTGAACATCGAGGGGTGAGAGCCGGGCTGCCAGCGAGTCCTGCAGACGCAACGCCTCGTCGATCAGACCTTCGCGCTCGATGAGGTCGAGATTCGCCAGAGCCACTGCGGCGGCAGCCGCATGGCCGGAGTAGGTGTACCCATGCCGCAGCCAGCGACCGGCGTCTGGCTCGAAGAACGGTGCCGCAACTTTGGGAGCGACCAGGACAGCACCCATCGGCAGGTAGCCGGACGTGAGGCCCTTCGCGGTGGTGACGAAGTCGGGCTCGAGGCCGAATCGGGTTGATGCGAACCACGATCCACCTATCCGACCGAAACCGGTCACGACCTCGTCAGCGACGAAGAGCACCTCACTTTCGGTGCAGATCTTGCGGACCTCCATCAGATAGTCCGCCGGGGGCGGATAGACCCCGCCGGCCCCCATGACCGGCTCGCAGAAGAAGGCTGCGACATTCTCGGCGCCGAGACCTTCGATGGTGGAACGCAGATCCTCGGGGTCATCCCATGCGACGTGCGCCTGATCGGCGATCAGTTCGCCGTATCCCTGGGTGTTACCGGGAATGCCTCCGAGCGATGTTCCGGCGTAATGCATTCCGTGGTAGGCCTTGTCGCGCCCGATGATGATGCGGCGGCTGGGCTGCCCCGTCTCGACCCAGTATCTCCGGGCGATCTTGGCTGCCGTTTCGACTGAGTCCGACCCACCAGAGGTGAAGAAGACCTTCGACCCGGGCACGGGTGCGATGCCGGCGAGTCGCTCGGCGAGCTCGAGGGTGACGTCGGGGGTGTAGTCACCGAAGGTCGAGTAGTGCGCCAGCCGCGCCATCTGCGCAGCAGCCGCGTCGGCGAGCTCGCGACGACCGTGCCCGACATTGGTGAACCACAGTCCCGCTGTCGCATCGAGATATCGCCGCCCCTGGTCGTCCCAGACGTGGACCCCCTCGCCCCGGGTGATCACGAAGTCACCGGCGCGCTCGACCGCGCCCATGTCCGAGAACGGATGCCAGAACGCGCCCACCGCACACCTCATTTGCTCACAGAAACTCGATCCGGTTCGAATTTACCTGGTGCGCCGACCTCACCCGGACCTATCGTCGTCGGGTATGACGATCACGCCGGATTTCGCCGCAGCGCTGCGAACCGAATCGGCCGCATTCCGCACCGCACTCCAGACAGCCGAGCCCGATGCGCCGGTGCCCAGTTGTCCCGACTGGTCAGCGACCGATCTGCTGTGGCATCTGACCGAGGTGCAGTGGTTCTGGGGGCAGGTCGTGGCGCACGACGTACGCGACCCGCAGTCACTCGACCGCCCCGAACGTCCGGCGGATCTGGCCGACCTGTTCGCGATGTATGACGATGCCGGTGAACATCTGCAAGCGGCTCTGCAAGCGCTGCCCGACGCCACCGAACGCTGGATGTGGACGGCGGACCCGGCCCTGCACACCGCTGGTTACATCCGGCGTCGCCAGGCACACGAGGCTCTCGTTCACCGGGTCGACGCCGAACTTGTTGCGAGACAACCGGTTTCAGTCATCGATGCCGCTCTCGCAGCCGACGGCATCGATGAGGTGGTGCACGTGATGTACGGCCGAGAACACGCACTCCTCACCTTTGCACCCACGCAGGGTCAGGTCGTCCGCATCGCAGCAACGGATGCTTCTGTGGCATGGACTCTGCAGTTGGGTCGGGAGCGCGGCGTCATCCCTGAGTCGGGCGAACACATCGACGACGCGAACTTCCGTCCTGTCGACGACATCGCCTCTGCTGCGACCGTCAGCGGGACCGTCGCCGACCTTGACCTGTGGCTGTGGAATCGCCCTACATCCGGTCAGCTCACGCGGTCCGGCGACAGCGACGCACTGCAGGCCCTCGACGAGATCCTCGCCGCGGGCCTGCAGTGACAGATCGTCAGACGCGCACCGGTTGAGCGGTCGAATCATCCTGCGTCGCAACACCTTCAGCGTCGCGCTCGGCGCGGTTCACCGCTGACAGGATCGCGGTCAATGACGCCTTGACGATCGAGGAGTGCACCCCGACTCCCCAGATCACGCGATCGCCGATCGCACACTCCAGGTATGCCGCGGCACGTGCGTCGCCACCGGCGGACACCGCGTGCTCGGCATAGTCGAGCACGCGAACGTCGACGCCGATCGAGCCGAGCGCGCCGACGAACGCGTCGATCGGACCGTTGCCCTCGCCCTCGATGGTGATCTGTTCGCCACGATCGGTCATCGTTGCGGTGATGTGGTCGCGCCCGGAGTCACCCGAGCTGATGTTGTGCGTGATCGGCGCAAAGCGGCCCCACGCCTTCGCGCCCTCGCCGGTGCCGGGCAGGTATTCGTCCTCGAAAGCCGACCACAGCTGCGCCGGCGACACCTCACCACCGAACTCGTCGGTCTGCCGTTGCACGACCCCGCTGAACTCGATCTGCAGGCGACGCGGCAGGTCGAGTTGGTGCTCGGTCTTGAGCAGATAGGCGACCCCGCCCTTGCCGGACTGGCTGTTGACCCGCACGACCGCCTCGTAGGAGCGGCCGATGTCGTGCGGGTCGATCGGCAGGTAGGGAACGCCCCACACCAACGAATCGACAGGCTTGCCAGTCTCTTTGGACTGACGTTGCATGTCGTCGAAGCCCTTCTTGATGGCGTCCTGGTGCGAGCCGGAGAAGGCCGTGAACACCAGGTCCCCGCCATACGGGTGGCGCTCATGGACCGGCAGCTGATTGCAGTGCTCGACGGTGCGGCGGATGTCATCGATGTCGGAGAAGTCGATCTGCGGGTCGATGCCCTGACCGAACATGTTGAGGCCCAATGTCACCAGGCAGACGTTGCCGGTGCGCTCACCGTTGCCGAACAGGCAGCCCTCGATGCGGTCGGCGCCGGCCTGATAGCCCAGCTCCGCAGCGGCGACCCCGGTGCCGCGGTCGTTGTGTGGGTGCAGGCTCAGCACGACCGACTCACGCCGGTGCAGATGAGCGCTCATCCACTCGATGGAGTCGGCGTAGACATTCGGTGTCGCCATCTCGACCGTCGCAGGCAGGTTGACGATCATCTGGTGGTCGGGCGTCGGGTCGATGATGTCGATGACCTCGTTGCAGATCCGCGCCGCGAACTCCAGCTCGGTGCCGGTGTAGGACTCCGGCGAGTACTCGTAGTAGACGTCGGTGTCGGGGACCGTCTCCTCCAGCTTGCGGCACAGCCGTGCCGCCTGGGTGGCGATGTCGATGATGCCGTCCTGGTCGAGGCCGAAGACGACGCGGCGCTGCAGCACCGAGGTGGAGTTGTAGAAGTGGACGATCGCCTGCTTGGCACCGCGGATCGCGTCATACGTGCGCTCGATCAGCGCGTCACGGCACTGGGTGAGCACCTGGATCGTGACGTCATCGGGGATGTGTCCGCCGTCGATCAGCTCACGCACGAAGTCGAAGTCGGTCTGGCTGGCGCTGGGGAAGCCGACTTCGATCTCCTTGTAGCCCATCCGCACGAGCAGTTTGAACATTCGCAGTTTGCGCTCGGCATTCATCGGGTCGATCAGAGCCTGATTGCCGTCGCGCAGGTCGACCGCGCACCACCGCGGAGCCTTGGTGATGATGGTGTCCGGCCACTGGCGATCCGGCAGGTCGACCTTGATCTGCTCGTGGAACGGGACGTACTTGCCGATCGGCATCTGAGTGTTCTGCTGGGGGTGTTTCACTTCTGTCGCCTTCGAGTGTATGCGGGCTCGGCCTGGGCAGCACAATTCTCCGCGGCGAGGTTGGCCGAAGTGTCAGGCCCCGCCGCGGCAACGAAGGAGAAGCGAGGATGCCGCACGCACGTCAGCGACTGTAGGCCGGTGGTCCTGAGTGCGTCCACGTTTTGACCAAAGAGTCCGTATGGCGAGATCGGTGTCGCCGCACCGATCGCTCCCGGCGCCGGCGCAGCCGGGGGCAGGCTCGGCACTCATCGGACGATGTCCGGCTGCCGGCGAATGGCGAAATACCGCTCGTCGATCTCCTCGATGCCGAACGTGCCGATCGGCACCTCACCCAGCACCAGGTCCTCGTCCAGACCCAGCGGCGCGACACGGGTCACGATCTCGCGGACCTGCTCACCGTCGCGCAGCACCCGGTAGATGTTGGTGATCTCGACGCGACCGTCGCGCACCGGCTCGGACTGGAACCACCGCTGGTACTCATGGCGGCCCATCCGCGCCGAGCGGATCATCGACAGTTCGACCGGCTTGTCCGGAACCCCGCCATACGAGCGGCTCATCAGGATCGGCGCTCCGGGGACCATCACCTGCGCCATACGTGCCCAGAACTCATCCCGGGCGCGGCCACCGAGGAAGTAGATCACGTTGAGCAGCAGCGCTCCCCCGCACTGCGTCGGCAGCCAGGCGTCGAGAATCGACTCGGGCAGCACGGTGATGCGGTCGCGGAGCTCCGCCCGCTCGGCGACCCGCAGCATCAGCAGCGAGCGCATCCGATCGTCGGGCTCGACGGCCAGGATCTCGGCATCAGGAAACTGCTGCGCAAGGCCGACCGTGGACAGGCCGCTGCCGCAACCGATATCGACCAGTGGGTGGTCGGTGTTGAATCGTGCTGCGTCCCAAGGGATCTGGTGCGGTTCACCGTCCTCCTCGAGACCGGACAGCCGCAGCACATCACTGAACTCCGCCCAGGCGAGGTTCTCCGGATCCTCACTCACGCGCTCAGAATCCCAGCTTCGAGAGCTGGTTGGGATCGCGCTGCCAGTCCTTGGCGATCTTGACGTGCAGGTCGAGGTAGACCCGCTGCCCGAGCAGCTCCTCGATGGCAGTGCGCGCGTTGGTGCCGACCTCCCGCAGCCGCGAGCCACCGCGGCCGATGATGATCGCCTTCTGGCTGGATCGCTCGACGAAGACGTTGACACGGATGTCCATCAACGGCTTGTCGGCGGGACGGTCCTCGCGTGGTGTCATCTCTTCGACGACGACGGCGATGCTGTGCGGCAGCTCGTCGCGCACACCCTCCAGGGCGGCCTCCCGCACGAGTTCGGCGATCATCACGTCGTCCGGCTCGTCGGTCAGCACGCCGTCGGGATACAGCTGCGGCGACACCGGCAGATGGCTGGTGAGCACCTGCTGCACCGTCTCGACCTGGTCACCACGTGTGGCCGAGCACGGAACGATGTCATCCCACTGACCCAGCTGGTCGATCGCCAGCAGATGCTCGGCGAGGCGGTCCTTGTCGACGGTGTCGCTCTTGGTCGCGATGGCTACCACTGGCCGGCGACGGCCTCGCCGGATCTCGTCGAGTTCGGCCGCGATGAACTGGTCCCCGGGGCCGATGCGCTGATCACTCGGCAGACAGAATCCGATCACGTCGACGTCGAGCAGGGTCTCGCGCACGACGTCGTTGAGCCGCTGGCCGAGCAGAGTGCGCGGCTTGTGCAGTCCGGGGGTGTCGACCAGGATCAGCTGACCGGCGTCCGAGGTGGTGATGCCCCGGATGGTGTGCCGGGTCGTCTGCGGCTTGCTGGAGGTGATCGCCACCTTCTGTCCGACCAGCGCATTGGTCAACGTCGACTTGCCCGCATTGGGTCGGCCGACCAGGCAGGCAAAACCCGCTCGATATTCGCTCACGACACTCTCTCCTCATCCGACCCGCGTGCGCCATCATCGCGTATGCCGCGGGCCTCCCGCTCGCTCGCCCTCTCCTCGGGACGCGCGTCGGAGCCGTGGCTGACGGAATTGGGGTCATCACGGCCCTCGGTGTCGACCGGCTCGACGATGAGGGTGGCGAGCTGATGTCGGCGGCCCGCCATACGTTCGGCGGTGAGCTGCAGGCCGGCCACCTGCGCGGACGCGCCTGGCAGCGGGACCCGACCGACGAGCTTCGCCAGCAGACCGCCGACGGTCTCGACGTCGTCGTCATCGTCGATGGTGACGTCGAAGTGTTCGGCCAGGTCGCGTGGTGACATGCGGGCCGGCACCCGGGTGGTGCCATCGGGCAGATCTTCCAAACCCGGTGTCACACGGTCGTATTCGTCGTCGATCTCACCCACGACCTCCTCGACGATGTCCTCGAGGGTCACCAGGCCGGCGGTGCCGCCGTACTCGTCGATCACGATCGCGAAGTGGGTGCGCGCGGTCTGCATCTCGCGCAGCAGGTCATCGGCCGGTTTGCTGTCGGGCACGAACCACACGTCGCGCATCACCTCGGCCACCGGGTGGTCGAGCATCGCCTCGTGGCCGATCACGCGGGCCGCCACGTCTTTGAAGTAGATGACGCCTTGTATGTCGTCAGGACTGCCGTCCGTCACCGGGATCCGGGAGAAACCGGAGCGGCGCAGTAGCGACATGGCCTGGCGCAGTGTCTTGCGCCGGTCGACGGTGATCATGTCGGTGCGTGGCACCATGAGCCCGCGTGCGACCGTCTCGTCGAGTTCGAAGACCGACTGGATCATCTTGCGCTCGTCGTCTTCGATGAAATCGGAATCAGTTGCCAGATCGACGTATTCGCGGAGTTCGGCCTCTGAGTCGAAGGGCCCGTCGCGGTATCCGCGACCCGGTGTCACCGCGTTGCCGAGAGCGACGAGCGCTCGGGCGACGGGGCTGAGCAACCGGTGCAACCACAGAACCGCAGGTGCTGTCGACAGGGCGAAAGCCGCAGAGTGCTGCCGCCCGAGAGTGCGCGGCGAGACGCCGACGAGGACGAAGGACACGATCGCCATGACAGCGATCGCCACCAGCAACGCGGCCCAGAAGTCGTGCAGCGCCTCACGGCAGGCGAAGGTCACCAGCACAGCCGCGGTCGCCTCGGTGACGACGCGCAGGAAGGTCAGCACCATGGCAACCGCGGCGCTGTCGTCGACCAGTCGGCTCAGCGCCGGAGCGCCACGACGACCTTCGTCGACGAGCGCATCTGCGCCATGGCGCCCGATTCGGCTGAGCGCGGATTCGATTGCTGCGAAGAGGAATCCGAGTACGACAGAGGCAAGTGCAGCGACGAGCAGCAGCACCATGGCGAGTTACTCCCCCGACGGCGGTTTGATCCGCACCGCGGCACCACTGCGCCCAAGGCCGGCCAGGAAGGTCAGCAGCAGGGTGCGCTGCAACTCGAACATCTCGCGCCGCTCGTCCGGCTCGGCGTGGTCGAAACCGAGCAGGTGCAGGATGCCGTGCACCGTCAGCAGCAAGAGCTCTTCGTCCATCGTGTGACCGGCGTCGGCGGCTTGGCGAGCCGCCACCGTCGGGCACAGCACGATGTCACCGAGCACGCCTTCGGCGGGTTCTTCGTCGGCGGAGCCCGGGCGCAACTCGTCCATCGGGAAGCTCATGACGTCGGTCGGCCCGGGCAGATCCATCCACTGCCGGTGCAGTGTCTCCATCGCAGCCTCGTCGATCACCCCGACGAACAGGTCGGCGCCCGGGTGAACGCGCATCTGGTCGAGCACGAAGGCCGCGCAGTCGTGCAACTCTTCGAGGTCGATGACCGCGTCGGTCTCGTTGCGCAGATCGATGCTCACGAGCGCTCACCGCGTTCGCTGCTCGTGCCGGTCGCGCTGCCACCGCTGCTGCGACGGGCGCCGTGGCGCGCGGGCCGCTGATGACCGGAGGTGGCCGTGGTTGCGGCGTCGAATTCCTCGTAGGCCTCGACGATCGCGCTGACCAGCCGGTGCCGCACGACGTCGTCGGCGGTGAGTCGGGAGAAGTGCACGTCGTCGACGTTGCCAAGGATGTCCTGCACCACCCGCAGACCTGACTGGGTGCCCCCCGGCAGGTCGACCTGGGTGACATCGCCGGTGACAACCATCTTGGACCCGAAGCCCAACCGGGTGAGGAACATCTTCATCTGTTCGGCGGAGGTGTTCTGCGCCTCGTCGAGGATGATGAACGCGTCGTTGAGCGTGCGGCCGCGCATGTAGGCCAGCGGAGCGACCTCGACGGTGCCGGAGGCCATGAGTCGGGAGAGCGAATCCTGGTCGACCATGTCGTGCAGTGCGTCGTAGAGCGGGCGCAGGTAAGGGTCGATCTTGTCGTTGAGTGTGCCGGGCAGGAACCCCAGCCGCTCGCCGGCCTCGACCGCCGGACGGGTCAGGATGATCCGGTTGACCTGCTTGGCCTGCAGCGCCGCGACCGCCTTGGCCATTGCCAGATAGGTCTTGCCGGTGCCGGCCGGGCCGATCCCGAAGACGATGGTGTTGGCGTCGATCGCGTCGACATACCCTTTCTGGCCCAGCGTCTTGGGACGGATCGTGCGTCCGCGGTTGCTCACGATGTTCATCGTCAGCACGTCCGCAGGACGCTCGCGCGTGCGGCCGCGCAGCATGCCGATCGACCGCTCGACGGCGTCGCGGTTGAGCGGCTGACCGGCGTCGATGATGACCAGGAGCTCGTCGATGAGTTCTTCGACCAGCGCCATGTCCGCGGGCGCACCGGCCAGGTGGAAGACGTTGCCGCGCACGTGCAGTCGCAGTCGGGGAAAGGCACGCTCCATGGTGCGCAAGAGCTCATCGCGCGGGCCGAGCAGGGTGACCATCGCGACGTCCGGTGGAATTTCGATGGTGTGCTCCGCCTCGATGTCGGCGGATCGGCTCACCGGACTCGACTCGGTGGCGTCCGCGCTGGCGGTCGTTGCGGGCAGATGGGCCTGATCGTCACGTGTCATCGTCCCGCCATCCTACGGTCGGCCCGTGACAGGCGGCGACTTCATACCGTCCGCCCGCCGTCACCAACGGCATCGGGCCGCAAGCACAGCCAGTGCAGCCGGTCCTGCGCTCGACGCGCGCAGCACCGTCGGCCCCAGGCGCACCGGTATGGCGCCGGCCGCCTCGAACGCTGCCACCTCTCCCGGCGTGATGCCGCCCTCGGGACCGACGACGACCATGACCTCGCCCTCACCCGGAAGGTCGACGTCGGTGAGGCGCGCCGTGGCCTCCTCGTGCAGCACCAGCGCTGTCGTCGCTGCAGCAAGCCGGTCCACCGCCATACGAGAGCTGACGACATCTTCCAGATCGGGCACCGTCGGCCGCCTCGACTGCTTGGCTGCGGCGCGCAACAGCGCGGCCCACTTGCGATGCGCCTTTGCCCCGCGTTCGCCGCGCCACTGCACGATGCTGCGCTCGGCCTGCCACGGAACGACCACGTCGACGCCGAGTTCGGTCGCCGCCTCGATCGCCTGGTCGTCGCGGTCACCCTTGGCGAGCGCCTGCATCAACACGAATCGCACTGCGGGCGCATCGGTTTCGTGCAGTGCGAGCACCGTGACGGTGAGCGCGTCGGCAGCCGCAGCGACCACACGGCACTCTGCGACACGTCCGCTGCCATCGGCGAGGTGCACGACTTCTCCGGCGCCGATGCGACGCACGACAACAGCGTGCCGGGCCTCTGCCCCGGCGAGCACGAGTTCACCGTGCACCTCGGCGACGGCCAGCGCGCCGTCGTCGACGAAGAACAGCGGAGCGGTCACTTCTGCTGGAAGGCGTCGCGCAACTTGCCGAACAAGCCCTTCTCGACCCGGTCGAAACGCGCCTGCGACAGATCCTCGCCGCGCTGGTCGGCGAGCTGACGCAGGAGTTGCTCCTGCTCGGCATCCAGCTTGGTGGGTACGCGAACGTTTGCGTGCACCATGAGGTCACCACGGGCGCTGCTGCGCAACTGCGTGACCCCGAGGTTGCGCAGCGTGATGACGTCCCCGGGCTGCGTTCCCGGACGGATGTCGACATCGCGCTTGCCGTCAAGGGTCTCCAGCGACAGCGTCGTGCCCAGAGCCGCTGCTGTCATGGGGAGTTCGACCGAGCAGTGCAGGTCGTTGCCCTGTCGCTGAAAGGTCGGGTGCTTGCGAACACGCACCTCGACATACAGGTCACCGGCCGGACCACCTGCCGGACCGACCTCACCCTCTCCGGTCAGCTGGATTCGCGTGCCGCTGTCGACTCCTGCAGGGACCTTCACCGAGATGGTGCGGCGATCGCGCACACGGCCCTCGCCAGAGCAGTCGAAGCAGGGGCTGTCGATGATCTCGCCGAAGCCGCGGCAGGCATTGCACGGGCGGGTCGTCATGACCTGACCGAGGAAGGAGCGCTGCACCTGCTGCACCTGGCCGGATCCGTGGCAGATGTCGCATGTATGACGACCGGTGCCTGGCCGGGCACCGTCGCCGTGGCAGGTTTCGCAGACGACAGCAGTGTCGAACGTGAGGTCCTCCGTACTGCCGAAAACCGCTGCTGAAAGGTCGATCTCGACACCGATCAGGGCGTCTTGGCCACGCTGCACCCGCGAGCGTGGGCCGGTCTGGCCACCGACGCCACCGCTGAAGAAGGCGTCCATGATGTCGCTGAACGAAAAGCCCTGGCCGAAGCCGGCGGAACCTGCGGAACCGCCGTACGGGTCGCTGCCCATGTCGTACGCCTGACGCTTCTCGGCATCGCCGAGAACGTCATACGCCTGGGAGATCTTCTTGAACTGGTCGGCCGCGTCCGGATCGGGGTTCACGTCCGGGTGCAGCTTGCGCGCCATCTTGCGGTAGGCCCGCTTGATCTCCTCGGGCGTGGCGTTCTGCGCGACTCCGAGGTCGCCGTAGTAGTCGTTCACAACTGTCCTTGTCAGGGGCGAAAAGTACTGTGGTCGTTACTGATTCAGGATCTCGGTCACATAGCGGGCAACCGCCCGCACAGCGGCCATCGTCGAGGGGTAGTTCATCCGGGTCGGGCCGAGGACACCCAGACCGGCCACGCCGCCGGCGGTGTATGACGCCGTCACCACCGACGTGCTCGCCAGATCGGAGATCGGGTTCTCCGCGCCGATGCGGACCGCCACACTCTCGCGTGACTCGCCGTCCATCGATGCCAGCAGACGCAGCAGCACGACATGCTCCTCCAGCGCCTGCAGCACCGGGCTCAACGTCAGCGGGAAGTCGTTGCTGGAGCGCGCCAGGTTGGCGGTGCCGGCGAGCACGACGCGATCCTCCCGTTGCTCGGCGAGCACCCCGGCGACCGCCCGGAGAACCGCGGCGCGCGACTGGCCTTGCGCGTCTCCCGGAGGTGCTTCGAGTTCGGCCACCGCCGCAACCAGCGCCACTGCAGCTTCGGCGCGTCGTCGGCCGACGCTGAGTTCATTGACGCGAGAGCGCAACTGGGCAACAGCCGCCTCGTCGTCAAGGTGCGTCGGCGACCCGAGTTCGAGGATGCGCTGCTCAACCTGACCTGTCGACAGGATCACAACCAGCATCAGTCGGTCCGCAGCGAGCGAGACCAGCTCGACATGCCGCACCGTCGCGGCGTTGAGCGAGGGGTACTGCATGACCGCCACCTGGCCGGTGAGCGAGGACAGCAGGCGAACCGTGCGCGTCACGACGTCGTCAAGATCGACCGACTGCGACAGGAAGGTCTCGATCGCCGATCGCTCGGCGCGTGTCAGCGGTTTGATCTGGCTGAGCTTGTCGACGAACAACCGATAGCCCGCGTCGGTCGGGATCCGCCCTGCACTGGTGTGTGGTGCAGCGATCAGACCCTCGTCCTCCAGCGCCGCCATGTCGTTGCGCACGGTCGCGGCGCTGACGCCCAGGTGATGGCGCTCGAGCAGCGCCTTGGAGCCGACCGGCTCCGATGTCGAGACGTAGTCCTGGACGATCGCGCGCAGGACGTCCAACCGACGCTCGTCGCTCATGTCCTCACCTCTTCCGTCCTCGTCACCAACATTGACCTGCCAACGGGCCCGACTCACCAACCACCCTGCCTTGCCGACAACAGCGCCTGGCACTCACGTATGCCGAGTGCCAAGTCTACGTGCACTCCGACATGGCCCGGCCTGCCGACCTCAGCGCGTCGCGCGCACTAATCTCAGGCCTCGTGACCGACAGATATTCCGCCGACGTCCTCGCCGGTGACTGGCGCGCTCCCGCGCGGGGGCGCTCGCAGCAGATCCCCGCCGAACGTGAGCTCGTCGTCGAGGAAGTCGAGACCGGGTGGTGCGGCATGATCGTGCGTGTCGAGAAGGCCGGCGGTATGCACGTGGTGCACCTGGAGGATCGGCACGGCCGGGTCCGCGCGTTCCCGCTCGGCCCCGGATTTCTCATCGACGGAGCACCGGTCGAGCTGGTGCCTCCGGCACCCAGCGCCGGCGACCGCGCCGCACTGGCCGCCGTCCGCGAGGCCGCGACCCGCACCGCCAGCGGTTCGCGGGCTGTTGCCGATGCGCCGGCGCGGGTCGCTCGCGGCTCGCGCATCTTCGTCGAGGGTCGCCACGATGCCGAACTGGTCGAGAAGGTCTGGGGCGCCGACCTGCGCATCGAGGGCGTCGTCGTCGAACTGTTGGAGGGCGTCGACGACCTGCGCGCCGTCATCCGCGACTTCCGCCCCTCGGCCCAGCGGCGGATGGGCGTGCTGGTGGACCACCTCGTGCCGGGCACCAAAGAGCAGCGGATCGTCGACGAGGCGCTCGGCATACCTGAGGCTCGCGATCATGTGCTCGTCGTCGGTCACCCGTTCGTCGACGTCTGGCAGTCCGTCCAGCCCGAGCGGCTCGGCTGGTCGCAGTGGCCGGTGATCCCCCGCGGCACGTCGTGGAAGCACGGGGTCCTCGCCGAACTCGGCTGGCCGCACGACTCGCAAGCTGATGTCGCCCGCGGCTGGAAGCAGATCCTGCGCCAGGTGCGCAGCTACGCGGATCTGCAACCGGAGTTGCTCGGACGCGTCGAGGAACTCATCGACTTCGTGACGGCAGAGGTATGACGCATCGCGCGGCGGAGCTTCGCGCCGAACTCGTCGCGGTCGTGCTGACGGTGGCCGCCGGTCGCGCGTGGGTGCTCGCCAGTGGAGATCCGGCCCACCTGCCGGCCGGGCCCCTCGGGGCGGACCAGGACTCCCTGCAGACCGGGGCGCGTGACTTCGTCCTCGACCAGACCGGGCTTCGTCTCGGGTATGTCGAGCAGCTCTACACCTTCGCCGACGGGGCTCGCAGTCACAACGACGACCGCGTCGTGTCGATCTCGTATCTGGGCCTGACCAAGGCGGACGCCTCGACGGGCGACGGCGAGTGGTCGGCGCTGTACGACCTGCTGCCGTGGGAGGACCGGCGGCACGTCAGCGAGGACGCGCCGGTCGACCGCCTGTCGCAGGAGATCGAAGCCGCACTGCGCAGGTGGGCGGGGTCTGATCGCGAGCGCTCGGAGCGCTGCAAATTCCTGTTCGGGTGTGACGATCAACCGTGGCGCCCGGATCTCGCACTGCAACGCTACGAGTTGCTGTGGGAGGCCGAACTCGTCGCCGAATCGCCATCTGCAGCAAGGGTTTCCGCATTGACCGGTGCGGCGATGTGGCATGACCATCGCCGCATCCTCGCGACGGCACTGTCACGGGTCCGCGCCAAGCTGCAGTATCGCCCGGTCGTCTTCGAGTTGATGGATGACACCTTCACTCTGGGGCAACTGCAGGAGACCGTCGAGACGATCGCCGGCCAGTCGCTGCACAAGCAGAACTTTCGCCGGACGGTCGAGGTGCAGCACGAGTTGGTCGAGCCGACCGACGAACTGTCCCGCGACACCGGCGGCCGCCCGGCGCGGATGTACCGGTTCCGCCGCGAGGTGCTGCACGAACGCGGCCAGGTCGGCACCAAATTGCCGCTGCCGCGCTCACCTCGCTGAGACCCAGCGGCGTGGACCGCGGCTCGGCCGCGGGTAGAACGCACGGCGCCTCTTCGGACGAGCGTGAGCACCTCCTCAGTTTCCTGTTATGCTCAACCTCAGCATTTACTCAATATGAGTATTAAGAAGCGGACCTGAGGACCACGCCATGACCATCACCGATACGCCGCACGATGCCACCACCACCGGCTTCGACGGCTACGACCATCAGGCCGCCTACGCCAGGGTCCGGCACGTCATACCCGAGGTCGAGTGGGCGATCTACGAGGATGACGTCACCGCGATCCAGCGCCTCAAGCAGGAGCAGGACGCGGTGATCTTGGCGCACAACTACATGACGCCCGAGGTCTTTCACGGGGTCGCCGACATCCGTGGCGACTCGCTCGCGCTGGCCCGTGAGGCCCAGCAGGTCGACGCCGGCACCATCGTGCTGGCCGGCGTGCACTTCATGGCCGAGACGGCGAAGCTGCTGAACCCGGGCAAGAGAGTCCTGCTGCCGGACCTCCGGTCAGGTTGTTCGCTCGCCGAAAGCATCACGCCACAAGACATTTCGGAGCTACGAGCACAGCATCCGGGCGCACCTGTCGTGACTTATGTCAACACCTCGGCAGCAGTCAAGGCGGCAAGTGACATCTGCTGCACCAGCGGCAACGCGGTGCAGATCATCCGCTCGCTCGGTGTCGCCAAGGTCATCATGATCCCGGATCAGTACCTCGCACGGAACATCGCCGCGCAGACCGGTGTCGAGGTCGTCACCCACCCAGGTTCGTGTGAGGTGCACGAGCGTTTCAGCCCGCTGGACATCGTGCAGATCCGAGAAGGACACCCAGGCGTCACCGTCCTGGCGCACCCGGAGTGCCCGCCGGAGGTCGTCGCCGAGGCAGACTTCGCCGGCTCGACCGCCGACATGCAGCACTACGTCGAAGACAACCGGCCCGCGAAAGTCGCTCTCATCACCGAGTGTTCGATGAGCGACAACGTCGCGGCGGATCATCCGGACATCGAGTTCATCAGGCCGTGCAATCTGTGCCCGCACATGAAACGCAACACGCTGGCCGCGATCCGGGCAACGCTCGAAACCGGCCGCCACGAGGTGCACGTCGATGCTGCGACTGCTCCGGCGGCCCGTGCAGCCATCGAAGCGATGCTGGCGGTGCGGTGATGGCCACACGCCCAGCTGGACCTTTGGTCGTCGTCGGCTCCGGGCTGGCCGGCCTGACCTGCGCACTGTCGGCGACCACGGATTGCCTTCTGATCACTGCGGGTTCGCTCACCGAAGCGGCTGCCAGCATGTGGGCGCAAGGTGGCATCGCGGCGGCCATCGGCTCGGGCGACAGCGTCGATCTGCACGCCGAGGACACCTGGCGTGCCGGGGCCTATGCCGGCGACCGCGACGCCATTCGCGCGATCACCGCCGCCGCACCCTCCGTGGTGGCGCATCTGGAGAATCTCGCTGTCCCGTTCGACCGGCAGGCGGACGGAACTCTCGATCTGGCGCTGGAGGGTGGCCACAGCAGGCATCGGATCGCTCACGCCGGTGACCGCAGCGGTGCCGCGATCACCACTGCTGTGGCAGCGGCGGTGCGCGATGCGTCCCACATCACCGTCCTGGAAGACCACACCGTCACCCGATTGCTGATCGATGCCGGCGGCCGCATCAACGGGATACGCATGCGCGACGACAGTGGCAGAGAGCTCGAATTAGCCTGTGAACGGGTCGTTCTCGCCACTGGAGGCATGGGCGGGCTCTGGCCGCACACCACGAACCCTCGCACCGCTCTCGGCCAGGGTGTCGCCCTCGCCGCACGTGCCGGAGCCCGGACACAGGACCTGCACTTGGTCCAGTTCCACCCGACCGGTCTCGACGTACCGCGCGATCCGATGCCCTTGCTCACCGAGGCGCTCCGCGGCGCCGGCGCTCGGCTGTTGAGCGACGGCCGACGGTTCGTCGACGAACTGCAACCCCGTGACGTCGTGGCCGCGGCCGTCTGGGAGCAGCTCACGCTGGAACGCGTCGTACACCTGGACGCACGACACGTGCCCGATGTCGCGCAACGATTCCCGGCGGTGCAGCACCTGGTCGGTGAGTCCGGGTTCGACCTGACACAGGACCTGCTGCCGGTCCGCCCAGCACTGCACTACTCGATGGGCGGCGTCACCGTCGATGCCGACTGCCGCACGAGCGTGCGCGGCCTGTGGGCGGTGGGCGAGGTGGCGCGCACCGGCCTGCACGGCGCCAATCGTCTCGCGTCGAACTCGCTGCTCGAAGCAGTCGTGACCGGTCAGGCGGCGGCTGTCAGCAGCAGCACGACCATTGAAGATTGGTCGACGGCGCAGGTGTCGACGCCCGCCGAAGCAAGAGATCGCCACGACGTCACACGCAATGTCGCACTCCCGAGCGGGCCCGCGCTCGGCCTCGGGCAGATCCGCAGTCTCGTCGGTGCCAGCTGCGGGGTGCTGCGCAACGGTCGGGACCTGCGCGACTGCGTCGATGCCTTGGAGCCGCACATCGCCGCCGACGATGCGGCATACGTCGCCTGGCTCGTCGCCCGATCGGCGCTGGCGCACCCGCACAGCATCGGAGCGCATCGGCGCACCGATGACACCACCGCACAAGGAGTTCCGGCATGACACCCGATCTGCAACTCGTCGTCGAACGCGCCCTGGCCGAGGATCTCGGCATGGCCGGAGACCTCACGACGACGGTGACGGTTCCGCAGGACGCCACCGGCACGGCATACGTTGTCAGCCGGGGGCCCGGGGTGCTGTCGGGCACCGCCGCAGTTGAGGCCGTCTTCGCAGCGGTCGACCCGGCCGTGCGCGTCACCTGGCACCGTCGGTCCGGCGACAAGGTGGCCGGCGGCGATCTGGTCGCCACCTTCAGCGGCTCAGCCAGGTCGATCCTCACCGGCGAACGCACGGCTCTTAACTTGCTGGGGCATCTGACCGGAATCGCTTCTCGCACCAGCACATTCGTGGCCCTGGTCGACGGCACCGGCACCAGGATCGTCGACACTCGAAAGACCACACCGGGGTTGCGCGCGCTGGAGAAGCAGGCAGTGCTCGACGGTGGCGGCACCAATCACCGGTTCGGCCTGTTCGACGCAATCCTCGTCAAGGACAACCACATCGGGCTCGGCGGCGGACTCGTGCCGGTGCTCGACCGGCTGGCCGAACACACCGGTCACCTTGTACGCGTCGAGATCGAGGTGGACTCCCTTGAGCAACTGCGCACGATCCTCACGTATGACGCAGAGCGCATCGCCCGCGACAAGTCGCCGGTGGCACATGCCATCCTGCTGGACAACATGACACCGGAGCTCGTGCGCGCCGGAGTCGAACAGGTGCGCGCCCACCCGGCGCCGGTGATCGTCGAGGTGTCAGGAGGAGTGACCGAGACGTCCGTGCGTGCGCTGGCCGAAGCCGGACCCGACGCCATCTCGGTGGGTGCCCTCACCCACAGCGTCACCTGTCATGACTTCGGCCTCGACCTCGACGTGTCGTGACGGTTGCGACCAACCGGACGACCTGACGGCGCCTTCCGTCGGTGCCGCCGCTCAGCCGTGGAGCAGTTGATGCACCACGGTGTCGGCGAGCAACCGTCCGCGCAGGGTCAACCGGGCTACCGGCTCATCGCGACGTAGTGCCGCAGGGCCGTCGAGCAGGCCGCTCGCGATCAATCCGGCGACAGCCGAATGCCCTTTGGCATCAAGTTGATTCAACGGAAGCCCGGAGCCGAGACGTATGCCGAGCAGCACCCGCTCGTCATACTGCTGCGCCTTGGTGAGCACTTCCCGACCGGCGCCGGGACTGGTCCCGGCGAGCACCCGGTCGGCATACGGCGACGGATGTTTGACGTTCCACCACCGGGTTCCGCCGATGTGACTGTGCGCACCCGGGCCGATCCCCCACCAGTTGTCGCCGCGCCAATAGGCTTCGTTGTGTCGGCATCGGTCGGCGGACGTCCGCGACCAGTTGCTGATCTCGTACCACTCGTAACCCGCCGCCGAGAGGAGTTCGTCGGCCAGCTCGTACTTGTCGGCCTCGTCGTCGTCGTCGGGCATCGTCACCTGACCCCGCCGCACCTGGGCCGCCAGCTTCGTGCCGTCCTCGACGACCAGGGCGTAGGCGCTGATGTGGTCCGGACTCATCGCAGTGGCGGATTCGATGCTGGTGCGCCAGTCCTGCAACGACTCCCCCGGCGTGCCATAGATCAGGTCGAGACTCACCTGCATTCCGGACTGCCGGACGGCGTCCACCGCACGAAGCACATTGCGCGGATCATGCGTGCGCTCAAGGGTTTTGAGCACGTGCGGCACGGCCGACTGCATCCCGAGACTGACTCTGGTGAACCCGCCCTCAGCCAGGGTCGCCGCGACATCGCCGTCGATCGTGTCCGGGTTCGCCTCCGTGGTGATCTCGGCGTCGGCAGTCAGCCCGAACCTGGACCGAATTCCGTCGAGCATCCGCACGAGATCGTCCGTTGCAAGCATGGTCGGGGTGCCACCGCCGACGAACACCGTTGACACAGAGGGCGGTTCACTCCCGTCTGCACCGAGCACCTGCTGCGCCAGATCGAGTTCGGCGAGAACAGCATCGGCATACGTGCTGATGCCTGCACCGCGGCCACCCAACTCCGTCAGCGTGTAGGTGTTGAAGTCGCAGTATCCGCACCGCACCGAGCAGAACGGCACATGCACATAGACGCTCAACGGCCGCCGCTGCAGGCTTGCAAGAGCCGCCTGCGGCAGCGCGCCGTCGACGGGCACTGGGTCGCCGTCGGGCAGCACGCTGGGCATCCCGCCATCCTACGAAGGCAACCGGCGTCGCCAGGAACTGCGTGAACGACCTGTGTCAGATGGTGCCGGTGACAAGTTGGAGCCCCAGGCTCGTGCCCGCCACGCAGATCCACAGGATCCCGCCAAGCACCAGCGGTCGCAATCCCGCCTGACGCAGCTGCCGCAGGCGCATCGACAGGCCGATGCCGGCGAGCGCAACGGTGATCAGGAAGGTGCCGAGCTGGCTCAGACCGCCGTGCCACGAGTGCGGTATGACGCCGACGGTGTCCAGCGCTGCAGCAATCACGAAGCCGACCAGGAAGGCAGGCACCACCTTGCGCCACGGCAGAGCGCCACGCTCGGCCACACCCACGCCGGTGCGCCGGGAGGTCGCCCACGCGAGCACGACCACGATCGGGATGATCATCAACGACCGGGTGAGCTTCACCACGATCGCGTAGGGCCCGGCACCGTCGCCGAAGCTGTAGGCCGCTGCCACCACCGACGACATGTCGTTGACAGCGGTGCCGCTCCACAGGCCGAAGGAATGACCCGACATGCCGATCAGGTGTCCCAGCGGCGGAAACAGCAACACCGCGGCGATGTTGAAGGTGAAGATCGTCCCGATGGCATATGCCACATCACTGTCACGTGGCTTCATCACAGCCGTCGACGCGGCGATCGCCGACGCGCCGCAGATGCCGGTGCCGACACCGATCAGCGTGCGAACGTCCCGACTCACTCCCAACGCTCGGCCGATGAGCTGCGCACCGATCAACGACACCGCCAACGAGCCGAACATCACCGGGAGGGACGCACCGCCGACCCGCAGCACCTCCTGCAACGACAGACCTGTCCCGAGCACCACGATCGAGGTCTGCAGCACCGGCCGCGATGCGAACACCAGACCCGGCGTGAGCGACTCGTTCCGCGCCCACGGGACCAACGTGCTGAGCACGATCCCGATCACGATCGCCAGCACCGGTCCACCGATCACCGGCACCTCGCGTCCGAGTCCGGTCGCGACCGCCGCAACGGCGACACACAAGAGCAGGCCCGGCAGCAGGGCGCGGACCCGAGCCTGCCTTCGTCCGCCGGCATCCGGCATCCGGACGTCATGTGCGCCGGTCACGGCTGAGGTGGTCACATCTTTTATCGTCCTGGCCGTCGGTCGCTCTCGGTAGCCACTGAACCGGCATGGTGCTATATCCTGCGCATATGAGCAGATGGCCCGATCTCGTGGCGATCGAACTGCTCGTGGCCGTCGCCGACCACGGCAGCTTGTCGGCCGGCGCCCGATCCATCGGTATGGCGCAACCCAACGCCAGCCGCTCCGTGGCGCGGCTGGAACGGCAACTGCAGATACCCCTCCTGCGTCGCTCGACCGCGGGCTCCACACTCACTCCAGCGGGCCTGCTCACCGTGGAGTGGGCGCGCCGATTGCTCGAAGCCGCAACCGAACTGACGGATGGCGCTGCTGCCCTGCGCGTCGACCACTCAGCCGAGATCACTGTCTCGGCGAGCCAGACGGTGGCCGAACATCTGCTGCCGCTGTGGTTGTCGCGGTTCCGGTCGGTCCATCCAGAGGTCACGGTGAAGGTCAGCGTCCGCAACACGCTCGGCGTCGTGGAGGACCTGCTCGCCGGCCGTTGCACGGTCGGCTTCGTGGAAGGTCCGAATCCGCCACGCGGTGTGCGTCATCTGGTCGTTGCGCGAGACGAGCTCGTGCTCGTCGTCGCCCCGGCCCACCCGTGGGCCGCGCGCAGCGAGCCGGTGACAGCCGACGAACTGCGCGAAACACCTTTGGTGACAAGGGAGGTGGGGTCGGGCACGCGGGTAGCCCTCGACGAGGCTCTCGGCACACCTGTCCGGCCTCTGCTCGAACTGCCGAGCAATGCCGCTGTCCGGGTGAGTGTCGCAGCTGGCAGTGCTCCGGCGGTCTTGAGCCGGCTGGCCGTCGACGACGCCGTCGCGGCCGGAACACTGTGCGAGGTGCCGATGGAGGGACTCGCCCTGCGACGCTCGTTGCGCGCTGTCTGGAGTGGTCCTCGCAGGCTCTCCGGAGTGGTGGCGGATCTGGTCTCGGTCGCCTCGGCGCCGCCGGTCAGTCGCGCACCGCAGTCACCCAGACCGGAATGACGCCGCGCACGACCTCGGTGCCATCGGGCAACGCTCCGCTGACCCGGATGTCGACCTGGTGCGGCACGGGCTTGTCCCAGTCCGCCGGATCGGTCTGCGCCACACACTCGACGGCTGCCGTCACCTTGGCGAGATACTCCAGCTGAATGCCTTTGGGAATCCAGCGCGTTCGCGGTTTGACGCTGGCCTCGGCGAGCAGACCCATCGCGGCTTCCATGCCGTTGGCGACAGCGATGGCGTGCATCGTGCCGAGATGGTTCTGCACACCCTTCCAGTTACGGATCCGCACCACCGCGCGGTTCGGCGCCATGTCGACGACCTGCGGTTGCACGGAGGCGAAGTACGGGGCCTTGAACATGTAGCCCAGCGAGAACAAGCGCCGCCCGAACGGTTTGCGGCTCGCCTTGCGGTACATCGCGTAGGTCGGATTCATGACCGCGACCCTACTGCCCGGTAACCATGCGGTCGCTCCCTACCCGACGCAGCGTCATACCCGGACGCCGACCACGTCGCGCACGACCCGGTCGACGTTCAGCCCCTTGGCCTCGAACCTGGTGCGGATCCGGCCGTCGAATCGTGGCGCGAAGCCGCCGTGCTCGCCGCGCGGATCGACCTCGACGTCCCCGGGGTCGGCCAGCCGCCCGGCATACGGGTTGACCAGACGTGGGCATCCCTCGACGACGTCACGCAACTGCCACGCGTAGTCGGACCAGTCGGTGGCAAGGCGCCAACTACCCTGCGGTTCCAGCAGATCGGCGATCCGGTCGGCGAACTCCGGTTGCACCAGGCGCCGCTTGTGATGCTTGGTCTTCGGCCATGGGTCCGGAAAGAACGTCCACACCTCGTGCACGCTGCCGGCATCCAGCATCGTCGGCAGCGCCTGCGCGGCATCGGCGCAGATCAACCTGAGGTTGCCGACACCGTCGTGCACCGCCTTGGCGATCGTCTGCGCGACACCGGGTCGCCATACCTCAATGGCCAGGAAGTCGTGGTCGGGATGCCGGGCCGCCGCGTGCACCACGCAGTCGCCGGAGCCAGAGCCGATCTCGACGATCAACGGAGCCCAGCGCCCGAAGTGCGCCTCGACCTCGAGCCGGAATCCGGGATCGACAGTGGTCCCCTGACCGTCCATCGGCACGTCGATCAGGTATGCCGCAGCGTGTCGTTCCATCGCCCGGTGATGCCGCGGGGGCATCCGCCCGCCACGACGCGTGAACGATCGCGTGCGCGCCTGCGGGCGCGAATCCTGCTCTGACACCTACTTCTTCGCCTTCTCGGCGTTGCCGCCGGTACCGCCGTCCTGGGAGAGCGCCGCGATGAAGGCCTCCTGCGGAACTTCGACCGAACCGACCATCTTCATTCGCTTCTTGCCCTCCTTCTGCTTCTCCAGCAGCTTGCGCTTACGGCTGATGTCGCCGCCGTAGCACTTGGCAAGCACGTCCTTACGGATGGCGCGGATGGTCTCGCGGGCGATCACCCGCGCACCGATCGCGGCCTGGATCGGCACCTCGAACTGCTGTCGCGGGATCAGGTCCTTCAGCTTGGTCGCCATCATGACGCCGTACGAATAGGCCTTGTCCTTGTGCACGATCGTGGAGAACGCATCGACCTTGTCGCCCTGGAGCAGCACGTCGACCTTGACCAGGTCGGCGACCTGCTCACCGTCGTTCTCGTAGTCCAGCGAGGCGTATCCGCGGGTCTTGGATTTCAGCGCATCGAAGAAGTCGAAAACAATCTCCGCCAACGGCAGGGTGTAGCGCATCTCGACGCGCTCCGGAGACAGGTAATCCATCCCCCGAAGCATCCCGCGGCGCGACTGGCACAGCTCCATGATCGAGCCGATGAACTCCGAGGGCGCCAAAATCGTTGCGCGCACAACGGGTTCGGTGATCGATGCGATCTTGCCCTCGGGAAATTCGCTGGGGTTGGTCACCACGACCACCCGACCGTCGTCGAGAGTCACGTCATACACCACGCTCGGCAGGGTGGAGATCAGATCGAGGTCGAACTCGCGCTCCAGGCGTTCGCGCACGATCTCCAGGTGCAGCATGCCCAGGAAGCCGACCCGGAAGCCGAACCCGAGTGCAGCTGAGGTCTCGGGCTCGTAGACCAGCGCCGCGTCGTTGAGTTTCAGCTTGTCGAGCGCATCACGCAGGATCGGGTAGTCAGAGCCGTCGATGGGATACAGCCCGGAGTAGACCATCGGCTTGGGGTCACGGTAGCCGCCGAGCGCGCTCGTCGCGCCGTCGCGAGCGGAGGTCACCGTGTCACCGACGCGCGACTGGCGCACGTCCTTCACACCGGTGATGAGATAGCCGACCTCGCCGACCCCCAAACCCTTGGCGGGCTCGGGCTCCGGTGAGATGACACCGATCTCGAGCAGCTCGTGGGTCGCCTTGGTCGACACCATCTGGATCCGCTCGCGCGGGTTCAGCTGGCCGTCGACGACCCGCACGTAGGTCACGACACCGCGGTAGGTGTCATAGACGGAGTCGAAGATCATTGCGCGCGGCGGCGCATCGGCGTTGCCAACCGGCGCAGGCAGCTTGGTCACGATCTCGTCGAGCAGTTCCTCGACGCCGGCTCCGGTCTTGCCGGACACCTTCAGCACATCGGCCGGATCGCAGCCGATGAGGCCGGCGAGCTCCTCGGCATACTTCTCCGGCTGCGCCGCCGGCAGGTCGATCTTGTTCAGCACCGGCACGATCGTCAGATCGTTCTCCATCGCGAGATAGAGATTGGCCAGCGTCTGCGCCTCGATCCCCTGGGCCGCATCGACCAGCAGGACGGCGCCCTCGCAGGCGGCCAGCGACCGGGACACCTCGTAGGTGAAGTCAACGTGCCCCGGGGTGTCGATCATGTTGAGGCAGTAGGTCGTTCCGGAGGCTTCCCACGGGATGCGCACCGCCTGACTCTTGATGGTGATGCCGCGTTCGCGCTCGATGTCCATGCGATCGAGGTACTGCGCACGCATGTCGCGCTCCTGCACCACGCCGGTGATCTGCAGCATGCGGTCGGCCAACGTCGACTTGCCGTGGTCGATGTGCGCGATAATGCAGAAGTTGCGGATCAGGTCCGGCGGCGTCGCGGCAGGCGGCAGCGCAGTGCGGGCCATGGGTGACAAGACATACCTCGGGGGTAGAGCTGAAATCGGGTTGGGCCAGTCTCCCATGACCCCAGTCACGTCAACCAATCGCGAGCGCTCGTCACCTCCGTCGCTCGGGCTCGTCTTGTTACCGACCGGTAGCGAAAGCAGTCATTCCGTGCTAGCGTGACCGAAATCACGCTGTCCCAGTGACGAGAGGTTCTGAAGATCATGCGATTGGCCGCCCGACGAAGCATCCTCGCGGTTGCAGCAGCCGCAACCGCCGTTGCCACCACCGTGGCCGCGTCCCCCGGCGCCAGCGCCGCACCGATCTGGACGCTGCACTACACGGCAAAGGTCTCCACCTACGTCAAGAAGCCCGGCAAGACCGTGAACTTCACTGGCACCCAGACGACGATGGTCGACATCGGCGCTCTCAAGAACAACGTGAGCGCGGCTCTGAGCCTCAAGCCGGGCACCATGACGGTCGACCTCCCGCTGATCCCGGGTCTGGTCACCATTCCGGGCATCGCCACGGCGACCCTGCAGATCGAGCCGACCGGCCCCGCGAAGGGCAATTTCGACAGCGGCAACATCGACGTGACGCAGTACTTCAATGTGCAGGTGACCAAGCTGACTCCCCCGGTGCTGAGTTTCGTCAATCTGGTTCCCGACACCTGCAAGACGGCCACACCGGCCTCGATGCACCTGACCGGCAAGATCACCAACATCTTCTCGCCGTTCTCCATGCACACGACGTACACCCTCCCGAGCTTCGCCAATTGTGGTCTGCTGACCGGTGTCATCACGAGCCTCACCTCCGGCTCGGGCAACACCGTGACTGCGACCTTCACGCCGGCCGCTGGGTGACCGGATTCCTCCCCGGAACTGAGTTGCCCCCGAGAGAGATCTCGGGGGCAACTCAGTTCTGTTGGAAATTCGGTATGCCGCAGCCGGGCGATCCGCGCTCGGGACGTTGCGGTCAGGCCGCCACGCTGCGCCGGGCGACCAACGCCGACGTCGCGGTGACGAACAGCCCACCGACGGCCAGCATCGCACCGAACCTGCTGGGCCACTCGTAACCCAAACCCGACGCCAGCACCACGCTGCCCAGCCAGGCACCGAGCGCATTGGCGATGTTCAGCGTCGAGTGATTCAGCGCGGCGGCGAGTGACTGCCCCTCGTGTGCGACGTCCATCAAGCGGGTCTGCAACATCGGCACCAAGATCGACGGCAGCAGGCCGAGAAGCAGCACCGCCACGATTGCGGTGACCTTGTGCTGCGCCAAGGGTCCGAATGCCGCGAGCATGACGGCGATCGCGATCAGCGAGAGGAAGATTCCGCGCAGCATGCCGATACGGGCAACGCGGCCCGACAGCACGGTGCCGATCGTCATACCGACCCCATAGACCATCAGGATCAGCGGCACGACGTCGCTGCTGAATCCGGCAAGCTTGGTCATCGTAGGCGCGATGTAGGAGAAGGTGGCGAACATCCCACCGAATCCGACGGTCCCGATGCCGAGGGTGAGCCAGACCTGCGGTTTGGCCAGGGCGCTGAGCTCGCTGCGGGCGGATGCGGCCGAATCGCCGTCCTGCTTCGGCACCCACAACGCGACGACGGCGGCAGTCGTGATGGCCAGCAGTGCCACCAGCCCATAGGGCCACTCCCACCCGAACTGCTGACCCAGCAGCGTCGCCACCGGCACGCCGACGATGTTCGCGACCGTCAGACCGGTCAGCATCATCGACACCGCCCAGGTGCGTCGCTGTCGGTCAACCAGTCCCGCGGCGACCACCGCGCCGATGCCGAAGAAGGCACCGTGTGGCAGCCCTGCGACGAAGCGCGCAATCATCAAGGTGGCGTAGTTCGGCGCGAGCGCGGAGGCGATGTTGCCGGCGGCGAAGGCCACCATCAGCCAGATGAGCACGTGTTTGCGTGGAGCCTTGGCCGCGATCGTGGCGATGGTGGGCGCACCGACGACGACACCGAGCGCGTATGCCGACACCACGTGCCCGGCCGTCGGAATCGAGATGCCGACCCCGGCAGCGATCTGCGGAAGCAGCCCCATGGTCACGAATTCCGTTGTGCCGATGGCGAATCCGCCGAGCGCGAGAGCGAGGATGGCAAGATTGACGTGACTGCCGGCCGGAGCCGGACCGATTGCATCCGCCGCTTCGTCGTCGCAGATGTCGTGGAGGGCGGCTTGCTCGGTCACAGATCAAGTCTTCCGGTGGGATGGGGTCTCTGACGAATCCGGCCAACGCGTTGGATTCGTTGCCTCCGGAGTCGGCGTCGAGTCGGCGTCGAATCGGCGCCGAGTCCACGCCGAGTCGGCGCCGAGAAATCCGGTTGCGATTCCTTGCTCACAACAAGCAGGCTCGGCGGATGCTTCCCAGTCGTCGCTGGCAGCGAACTCACCCGTGTGAGGCCATACCGAGGCGGCCATCCGTTCGAAGCGGATGCGGCGGCATCCACAAGTCGCCGATGCGGCGGCACGCGTTGGTCTGGCCACTGCGGACGAAGGCCATGGGCCACGAGATGTCGGCATTGGTCGGAACCGCCAGCGGGAACCGGCAAAGACCGACATCTCGTAAGCGCGACTTGAGCGGGAGCTGGCAAAGACCGACATCTCGTGCGCGCAGCACACCCCGGAACCGGCGAAGATTGACATCTCACGACCAGCGCCAGTCCACACGCCGACGCAGCGAGAAACTGCACGCAGGACGGGCCACCCGACACACGTCACCAGGTTGCGGAGCACGAAAGTCGCCGATCCGGTCGAACTTCCCACCTCATGTACATCACAAGCCCCATTGGCATCAGCAGTCACACGAAAGTCGCCGACGCGGCGACGCGCGTTGGTCTGGCCACTGCGGACGAAGGCCATGAGCCACGAGATGTCGGCATTGGTCGGAACCGCTAGCGGGAACCGGTAAAGATCGACATCTCGTGCGCGCAGCACACCCGGGAACCGGTAAAGATCGACATCTCGTGCGCGCAGCACACCCGGGAACCGGTAAAGATCGACATCTCGTGCGCGCAGCACACCCCGGAACCGGCAAAGACCGACATTCTCACGACCAGCGCCAATCCACACGCCGACACAGCGAGAAACTGCACGCAGGACGGACGACCCGACACACGTCACCAGATTGCGGAGCACGAAAGTCGCCGATTCGGTCGACCTTCCCGCCTCATATACATCACAAGACCCATTGGTACCAGCGGTCACACGAAAGTCGCCGATACGGCGAGTTTGTC